>JAYZLL010000021.1:0-64335 GCA_036154315.1 Pseudomonadota bacterium | reverse complement strand
CGTGACGGAACGGCGTTATTTCGCGGGGCCGAGCAGTTTGAGCGCGCCATCGACCAGCGCGGCGGCAAAGGTGTCGTCGAGCGGCTGGTGCCCGGCGAGCAGGCGGTAGAGCACCGGGCCGTAGATCATGTCGAGCGTGACCTCGATCCGGTTGGGCGCGTCGATCTCGCCCCGGTCGGCGGCGGTGGCGATCATGGTGCGCCCCGCCTCACGCGAGGACAGGATCACGCGGTTGCGGAACGCGCGGGTCAGTTCGCTGTCCGGGTCGGCGGTGGCCAGCGCCATCGCGATCTGCCGGCCACGCGTCGTCGCGAAGGCACGCACGAGGTCGGTGAGTTGCCGGGAGAGGGCTTGTTTCAGCGTCGCCCCCTTGGCCTCGCCCTCGGGAAAGCCTGCCATGAGAGCGGCCATCGCAAGCTCGGACGCATTGGCCCAATGGCGATAGATCGTCGGCTTGCCCACGCCGGAGCGGGCCGAGACGGCCTCGACCGACAGGCGCCCGAAGCCCTGATCGAACAGGATGTCGCGTGCCGCGGCGAGTGCCTTGTCACGGGCGGCTTTGGAAGGCGGTCGGCCGCGGGGTTTGGGAGCGTCTTGACTCATTTCATTACGATACGTAACGTAATTATGCGAGTCAGGCAAGGAGGCGCTCACATGAAACTCATTCCCTATATCGTCTGCCGGGACGCGCCTGCGGCCATCGATTTTTATGTGGCGGCCTTTGGTGCGGTCGAGGATTTTCGGATGACCGAGCCCGGCTCCGGCAAGCTTGGTCACGCGGAGCTCGAGATCGGTGGCGCGCGGTTGATGCTGGCGGACGAATGGCCGGATTTCGGCGCGAACTCGCCCGACACGATCGGGGGCACGGCGGTCACGCTGTATCTGCAGGTCGAGGACGTGGACGCGGTGGTCGCGAAGGCTGAAAAAGCCGGTGCGATGGTGTTGCGTGCGCCTGCGGATCAGAGTTTCGGGGAACGCACGGCCACGCTGATGGACCCGTTCGGACATCGCTGGATGCTGGCCACGGTGAAGGAGGTTCTGACCGGGGCGGAGATGCAGAAGCGGTGGGAGGACGAGGTCGGCTAAGGGGGCCGTTGCGCGGTTCGGGGGACGGCGAAGCTGCGGGTTTGCTCACGTCGATGGGCGTTTGGGGACGGGTGTCTTTTTGCGACCAGAATCCTAGAATACTAGGATTCTAGGATCCTTAACGTCAGTCTATTCAGGGACTTACGCGCCCCTCACACCACCAGCGTTAACGAAGTTCTTAACGCGCCGCCCCGGCAGCGCGTCTGATCGCCCGCTCCAGCCCGTCGCGAAACCGCGACCGATCTGCCTTGGAGAACGCTTTGCCGCCGCCCTGCCGGAACGGGTCGGCCGCGCGCAGATCGGCCATCAGATCGCGGGTCGCGAGGACCTGACCGATATTGGCGACCGTCAGCGCCTCGCCGTCATGTTTCACGACCTGCGCCCCGGCCTCGACGCATTTCGAGGCGAGCGGGATGTCCCCCGTCACCACCACGTCGCCGGGCCCGGCGCGCTCGGCGATCCACTTGTCGGCTTCGTCCGGCCCGTCCGGCACATAGACGACGTCGATCAGAGGGTTGGACGAGGGCCTGAGGCCCCCGTTGCACACCAAGGCCAGCCTGACCTTATGGCGTGTCGTCACCGCTTCCGCTTCGGCCTTGACCGGGCAGGCGTCGGCATCAACGTAGATCACCGATACAGCGCCTCGGCGTGGAAGGCGACGTGCTCTTCCATGAAGCTCTGAACGAAGAAATACGAATGGTCGTAGCCCGGCTGGAGCCGCATCACCGACTGCTGCCGCTTTTGCCCAATCTCCTGCATCAGGGTTTCGGGCATGAGCAGGTCGATGAACTGGTCTTTGGTGCCGGTGTCGATCAGCATCGGCCCGTCAAAGCCGCGCTCGCGCATCAGGAACACGGCATCATGTGCCTCCCACGCGTCCTGATCGTCGCCGAGATAGGCGGTGAGCTGCTTTTGCCCCCAGTCCGACGCGGTCGGGTGGCAGATGGGCGAAAAGGCCGAGACCGAGCAGAACCGTTCGGGCAGGGTCATCGCGATGGTGAGCGCGCCGTGTCCGCCCATCGAGTGGCCGGTGATCGACTGCCGCTCGGGGTCGAGGGCGAATTCGTTGAACAGAAGCTCCGGCAGATCTTCGGTGATGTAGTCCCACATGCGGAAATGCTGGGACCACGGCGGCTCGGTCGCGTTCACGTAAAAGCCTGCGCCCTGACCCAGATCGTAAGCTTCGTCATCGGCGACGCCCGGCCCGCGTGGCGAAGTATCGGGAAACACCAGAGCGATGCCCTGTTCCGCAGCCCAGTTCTGCGCGCCGGCCTTGGTCATCGCGTTCTCGTGGGTGCAGGTCAGGCCCGACAGATACCACAAAAGCGGCACCGGCCCCTCGCGCGCCTCTTCGGGTAGGAACAGGCCAAAGGTCATGTCTGTGTTGGTCGCCTTGGAGGCGTGGGAATAGACACCCTGCACCCCACCGAAACAGGCGTTCTCGGATTTGATTTCCATGGGCGGTCCCCTTGTTCGTGGTCGCGGGGACCAGACCATGAGGGGGCGATGAGGGCAAGCGGGTTACGCCCCGCTCACATGGGTTTTCAGGCGCGACCGCCGTCTGCGGACAGGACCGAGGGGTCGATCCCCAGCTTGCGCAGGGCGCGGGACCATTTCGATCCGTTGTCGCCGTCGAACACGATGGCCGCGTCGGCGTCGACCATGAGCCAGGCGTTCTCCTGCAACTCGCCCTCCAGCTGGCCGGGGCCCCAGCCCGCGTAGCCCAGAGCGGTGAGCGCTTTGTCCGGTCCTTCGCCGTTGGCGATGTCGACGAGGATGTCCTTGGTCGCGGTCATGCCGAAGTCGTCGTCGACCGTAAGCGTGCCGCCGCTGCCCTCGTAATCGCCGGAGTGCAGGACGAAGCCGCGCCCGCCCTCTACGGGGCCGCCAAAATGAACGTGGATGCCCGCGCTGCCCTGACCGCGCCCGATCTCCAACTGGTCGAGCACGTCGTCGAGCACGATGTCCGGCACCGTCTTGTTCACGATCAGACCCATCGCGCCCTCGTCCGAATAGGCGCAGAGGAACACCACGCTGGTTTCGAATCGGGGGTCACCCATGCCGGGCATGGCGACGAGCAGCTTGCCCGTCAGGTCGCTGAAATTCACAGGCGTCTTCATCGGACAAAGATGGGCATGGGTGTCACTGGTTTGCAAGGGCCAGACGCGGATCGCGGCGGGCTGGCAGGAATGTGACTTTTGCTTCACGCGATGCTGTCTATATCGGATGCATGAAATTTCGAACCGCCCCTCTTTTCGCCGTTTCGCTGATGCTCGCCTTGCCTGCCGTGGCCGAGCCCGATCCGGCCAATGTCACGCTCCTCCCCGGTTGGCGGATGGAGAACGGTCATCACATGGCTGCGCTGTCCATCGACTTGTCGGACGGGTGGAAAACCTATTGGCGTGCGCCCGGCGAGGGCGGCATACCGCCTGAGATCGACTGGTCACAATCGTCCAACGTCGCGGGTGTCCGGTTTCACTGGCCGGTGCCCGAGGTGATCAGCAGCGGCGGGATGACGACCATCGGTTATAAGCACGATCTTGTGCTGCCCGTCGAACTGATCCCGGCGCGTGCGGGTGAGCCGATGCATATCGACGCTGACGTGCTGGTCGGGATCTGCGAGGAAATCTGCGTGCCGCTGGAGGCCGGGTTCGACACCGTTCTGCCGGTCGACGTGACCGCGCCGGACCCGGTGATCGAACGCGCGCTGGCGATGCGACCCGATACCGCTGCCGAGGCGGGTGTGGCCGGTGCCGACTGCACGCGCGAGGACCTGTCGGACGGCGTGCGCCTGACGGCCGAGATCGAGATGCCCTCGCTCGGCGGGGACGAGGTGGTGGTGATGGAAGCGGCGAACCCGGCGATCTGGGTGTCGGAATCGATCATGGACCACGGGCCTGCTGGGGCCATCGTGGCGCAGGCGGATTTCGTGCCGCCGGATGCGCGGCCCTTCGATCTGGCCGGGGGCGACGTGCGCCTGACCGTCATCGGGGCCGGGCGCGCGGTCGATATCCCCGGCTGCACACTCTCAGACTGATTTCGGCCTGACCATCAGTGCCGTGACATAGGCGCCGATGGCGACCAGCGCGGCGCCTGCGAGAAACAGCGCAGTGGCCAGCAGGATCGACCCCGATCCGCCCGGCAGTGCGCCGGTCACCAGCACCCAGCCCATCGTCACCGCAAAGATCACAGCGATCAGCGCCGCCGAGACGGTCAGGATGCGCGCGGCCCACGGGGCACGACGCCCGAGTCTCAGCCCGTGGCGCAGGGCGGCCATCTGGCGATGCACGTCTTCCTGCATGGCGAGGATCGCGGGCACGACCAGCAGCACGAGGATGAAGCCGAAGCCCAGCCCGTAGACCAGCGTGACCACGGTGGGTTTGAGGAACTGCGCCTGTTCCGACCCCTCGAACATGAGCGGCAGGAGGCCCAGAACCGTGGTCGCGGTGGTCAGGAACACCGGGCGCAGGCGGTCCGACACGGCGTCGATGATCGCCGGGCGCACACCCCGGTCGGCGGCGTATTCGTCGACGGTCGAGACCAGCACGATCGAGTCGTTGATGATGATCCCGACCATGCCGATCAGGCCCACGATCGAGAACATCGACAGGGGCAGGTTCCACGCGTGGTGGCCGTAGATCGCGCCGATCAGGCCGAAGGGGATCACGGCCATGACGACGAGCGGGCGGGTCCAGCTCGAGAATATCCAGGCGAGCACGATGTAGATGCCGATGAGGCACATGATGAGGCCGATCATGGCGTCGGAGACAAACTCGTCCTCCTGCTCGGACAGCCCGCCCAAGCGGTAGTCGATGCCGTAATCGGCGGCCAGGGTGGGGAGGATGGTTTCCTCCATCGCCATTTGTATTTCCGAGGCGCGGTCGCCGTCGCCCTCGTCCATGTCCCCCATGACCTCGACCACGCGCAGGCCGTTTTCGCGGTTCACGCTGGCAAACCCGGTGCGCGACGAGACGCGGACGATGTCGGAGAGGCTGACATAGGCGCCTTCGCTGGTGCGCAGTTGCGAGCGTTCGAGGAAGGCGAGCGAAAGCTCCTCTTCGGGCAGTTCGACGCGGATCGCGGCCGAGCGCATGCCGTCCGGATAGGTTGCGGCCTCGATCCCCGAGAGGCGGTTGCGCAGGACCTGCCCGACCTCGTCGATGGTGAAGCCGAGCGCCTGACCCTGCGGCGTCAGTTCGAGCACCAGCTCTTCTTTGTCGTAGGCGAGGCTGTCTTCGAGCGCGGAAATCTCGGGATATTCCCCCAGCGCGGTCTTGAGCGCCTCGGCGGCGGCCTTGAGCGTTTCGGTGTCCGCGCCGGTCAGTTCGACCGAGATCGCATCGCCGCCGGGGCCGAAGCGGCCACCGCGGAACGAGAACTCTTCGAGCATCGGGTGCTGCGGCACGGCGTCCTGAATGATCGAGATAAATTCGAAGGACGAGAAGGGGCGCAGGTCGGCGTCGATCATCTCGATGGTGATCGCGCCTAGGAGGTCTTCGTCCTTGTCCTCGGCGCTGGCGAGCCCCCGGCCGGACGAGCCGCCGATTTCGGACAGCACGTAGGTGATCGGGTTGCGACCGTGTTCGGCTTCGAGCCGCTCGCCGGTTTCGTCCACGGCGGCCTGAAGGTCGGCGAGGAAATCCATCGTGTCGGCGCGCGTGGCGCCGTTCAGCATCGCGAAGCTGCCGGTGACGGTGCCCTGTTCGGGCGCATTGAAGAAGCGAAACGGCACCTCGCCCCGAATATACAGCGCGGCCTGCGTGGCGAGCAGCAGCACGGCGCCTGCAAAGACGGCGTAGCGCGCCGTCACCACCCAGCCC
Source organism: Pseudomonadota bacterium (assembly GCA_036154315.1). Classification (GTDB taxonomy): domain Bacteria; phylum Pseudomonadota; class Alphaproteobacteria; order Rhodobacterales; family Rhodobacteraceae; genus Maritimibacter. The sequence continues at coordinate 58,429 of JAYZLL010000021.1, read as the reverse complement.
ATGAGCGGGCGGAACATCCGGTCGCGGAACCAGCGAAAGCCCCGGTTCACCTGCCGCGAGGGCCAGTCGTACCAGTGCTCTTTCGCAGCATGGGCCAGCGCGTGGGACATATGGTTGGGTAGGATCAGGAAGCATTCGATGAGCGACGCGGCGAGGACCGCGATCACGGTCAGGGGCACGTCCTGAATGAACTCGCCGAACCGGCCGCCGATCATGGTCAGGCCGAAAAAGGCGATGATCGTGGTGAGGGTCGAGGAGAACACCGGCGAGAACATGCGCCGCGCGGCGTTCTCGGCGGCTTCGACCGGGCCTTCGCCACGCCTGCGCGCCCGGAAATCGGCGTGTTCGCCCACGACGATGGCGTCGTCCACGACGATGCCCAGCGTGATGATGAGGGCGAAGAGCGAGATCATGTTGATCGTGAGGCCGAGCATGTACATCGCGGCCACGGCGGCCAGCATCGACACCGGGATGCCGGCGGCCACCCAGAGCGCGGTGCGCGCGTTCAGGAACAGAAACAGCGTAACCAGCACGAGGACGAGGCCCGCCGCGCCGTTTTCCATCAGGATGTTGAGGCGCCCGGTGATGAGTTCGGCCCGGGTGCGGATGAGGTCGATCGAGACGCCCTCGGGCAGGGTGGTCAGCATCTCGGCGGCGACCTCTTCGACCGTGCGCTGGATGCCGATGGCGTCGCCTGCGGCGTTGCGGTCGACCCGGATCACCACTGCCGGATTCGGGCCGACGAAAAAGGTGCGGGCCCGGTCCACGCCCTCGACCCGGACTTGGGCCACGTCGCCCACGGTGAGCGCGTTGCCTTCGAGGTCGGAGCGCAGGGTGATGGCTTCGATATCCTCGGCCGAGCGCCGTTCGACACCTGCACGGATGCGGGCTGTGCCGCCGCCCACGTCGCCCGCCGGGCGGGTCTGCGCCTCGTTCGCGATGGCCTGCGAAATCTGCGACATTGTCACATCGTTGCGCACGAGGCTGGCGGTCGTGACCTCGACCACGGTCTGGGGGGCCACGACGCCGTTGATGGTGGTGCGGGTCACGCCCTCTTGAAAGAGCCGCGCGGTCATCTCGTCCGAGAAGCGGGCGAGCTGGTCGATGCCCACGGGGCCGGTGATGACCACGTCGGTCACCTGATCGCGCCAGCCGCCGCCGGAGACGCGGGGATCGTCTGCGGAATCGGGCAGGTTGGTCACGCTGTCCACGGCGGCCTGCACATCGTCGAGGGCCTGCGCCATGTTCCAGTTGGGTTCGAACTCGAGCCGGATGTAGGCCGAGCCTTCGCGGGCGCGGGACGAGCTTTCGTCGACGCCGTCCACGGCCAGAAGCGTGGGTTCGAGCACCTGAATGATGCCCGCGTCCACGTCTTCGGCGCCCGCGCCGCTCCACGACACCGTGACGCGGATGTCGTCGACGATCACGTCCGGGAAGAACTGTGCGCGCATGTTCGGCACGGCGGCGAGGCCCGCGACCATGAGGAGCACGAACAGGAGGTTCGCCACGGTGGCGTGGCGCGTGAAATAGGAGAGGATGCCCCCGGAACTGCGGCCCGCCACGGATCAGCCCCCCATCCGGGATTCGATGCGTTCGATCATGCTCGCGGGCACTTCGGGTTCGCGCAGCTGGGCGAGGAGGCGGGTCTTCATCTCGGCGGGCATGCGTTCGTTGCCCTCGACGAACGAGATGAGGCGGGTGCGCCGTTCATCGTCCAGCGCGACCATCGCGGGCGCGGCGGAGGCGGTCTGGCCGTCATCGCGCGCTTCGGCGGGTCGTTGGGGATCGACGCGGATACCTGCGCCCAGCGTGGGGGTGCGTTCGCGCACCACTTCGCGCCCCTCGATCGGGTCGGCTTGGATCAGCACGGTGTCGCCCTGACGGCGCGCGACGGTGACGGGGATTTCCTCAAGCCGGTTCTCGTCGCCCAGCACCAACACGCTGCCGGAGGAGGACAGGGCGGTCGCCGGAAGCTCGACCACGCCCTCGATTTCCGGCTCGCGGATGGTGACGGTCACGAAGTCGCCGGGGCGAAAGCCGGTGGCGCGGGCGAGGGTGGCGAAGATCAGGCGGCCGGTCTGGCCCTCGCCCACGGCGGCGCTTTCGCGCGCGATGGTGCCGGTGGTGATGAGGTCGATGCCGGAAAGGTCGAGGCTGACGTTCACCTCGGCGGCGACGAGGTCGCCCGCCTCATCGAGAAGCCGGGTGTATTGCGCGGTGGAGAGGCGAAAACTCACCTCAAGCGCGTCGGGGTCCACCAGCGTGGCGATCTGTTCGTTCGCGGTGACGAGACGCCCCTCGACCGCGGCCACATCGGCCAGTGCGCCGGTGAAATCGGCGGTGATCGTCGCCTCGTCCAGACGTCGCTGCGCCTCGTTCGCGGCAATCTCGGCGCGGCTCAGCGCGATCTCGGCAGAGGAGACGCGGGCGCGGGCGGCGTTGACGTTGGAGCGGGCGGAGAGCACGGCTTGTTCGGCAGAGCTTTCGGCCAGTCGCGCGGTTTCCAGATCGGCGGCAAGGCCCACGCCCCGGTCGAGCAGGTCCTGCTGGCGGGTGGCCGCGGTCTGGCGCAGTTCGTATTGGCGCTGGGCCGAGGCGAGGTCGTCGCCTTCGAGGATCAGCGCGGCCTCGGCATCGGACACTTCGGCTTCGGCATCGGCAAGGTCGGCGCGCGCAAGCGCCACGGCGTCTTCGAGGTCCGAGGGGTCGATCCGAACGAGCATCTGGCCCGCCTGAACCCGGCCGCCTTCGACGAAGTTTTCGCCAAGCTCGACCACCGTGCCGCCCGCCCGCGCGCGCAGTTCCAGCGTGCGGCGCGAGACGACTTCGCCAAAGGCTTCGAGCGTGGGGGCGACGGTCTGGGCAGCGACCGGGAGGAGGGTCACGGAATAGACCCGTTCGCGCGCGGGCATCGAGCCTGAGTTGCGCGCCATCCGGTCCTGCACCGCGTCGCGCACGATGAACACGGCCAGCCCCAGCCCCGCGACAGTGAGCGCGACGAGGAAAAGCCCGGTCAGGGAGCGGCGGAGAAAGCGCATAATAGGTCCTGCATCGTTTGCGACATCATACCTTGGCTGCACCCGAAGTTGCGATGCAATCGGGCGTGGCTGACAAGGCCGTTACGAGGTCAAACGCGCGGCGGGCCTATTTCCGTCGCTTATGTTCGTCGAGGCGCGGAAAAATTTCAACGAAGTTGCAGGGGGAATGGCGGTAGTCGAGCTGGTAGGCGAGGATGTCGTCCCATGCGTCCTTGCAGGCGCCCGTCGAGCCGGGGAGCGCAAAAAGGTAGGTGCCGTTCGACACGCCGCCCGTGGCGCGGCTTTGCACCGCCGAAGTGCCGATTTTCTGCATCGAGACCATCGTGAACACGGTCGCGAAGGCTTCGATCTCTTTCTCGTAGACGTCGCGATGCGCCTCGACCGTCACGTCACGGCCCGTAAGGCCGGTGCCGCCGGTGGAAAGGATCACGTCGATCTCGGGATTGGCGCACCAGTCGCGGAGTTTGGCCGCGATGACTTCGCGCTCGTCCTTCACGATGATGCGATCGGCAAGCACATGGCCCGCCGCTTCGATCCGACCCACCAGAGTGTCGCCGGAGCGGTCATCTTCGACTGTGCGGGTGTCGGAGACGGTCATGACCGCGATGCGGACCGGAATGAACTCTTTCGACGTGTCGATGCGGCTCATGTCTTGGCCCTCAGCTTGGCTTGGATGTCGAGAAGGTCCGCCCAGGCCTCGCGCTTGGAGATCGGATTTCTGAGCAGGTAGGACGGGTGGAACATGGGAAGGGCGGGTTTGCCCAGCACCTCGGTCCACTGGCCGCGCAGCTTGGTGATCCCCTGACGGTCCAAAAGGGCGGTGAGGGCGATGTTGCCCATCGGCACGATGATGTCGGGATCGGCCAGTTCGATGTGACGCAGCAGGAAGGGCGTGAACATCGCGATTTCTTCCGGCGTCGGGTTGCGGTTCCCCGGCGGGCGGTAGGGCACGACATTGGTGATGTAGAGTGCGTTCTCGGTGTCGGGCGTCGCGCGGGCGAGGCCGATGGCCGCGAACATCTGGTCGAGCAGGTGACCCGCGCGCCCGACGAAGGGCTTGCCCTCGCGGTCCTCTTCCTGACCCGGACCTTCGCCCACGATCATGACGCGTGCGGCGGGGGTGCCGTCGGCAAAGACGAAAGAGCGCGCGCCTTTCTTGAGCGGCGAGCCGTCATAGCCCTGCATGACCTCGGCGAGTGCCTCGAGGCTGCCTGCGGTCGCGGCAAGCTCCTTGGCCACGGCGACCCAATCGGTCTTGGGCACCTCGCGGATCGGCGTCGGGCCGGTGGGCGCGGCCATAGGCGACGCGCCGGAGCCAGAGGGTGCGGCGGGGGCTTTCGGGGGTTCCGGCTTCAACTCATACCGGTCGATGGGCGCTTCGGCGACCGCATCGGTCACCCCGAGCTCGACATACCATTCGAGCAGCGCTTTCGCCTGATGCCAATCCAGAGCCGATTCCATGCCGGTGAACCTAAGCCCCGGCGCGAGGGCCGTCCATGCCGCACGCGCCGCCCCCCTGTCTCCGGGGATTGCGAGGCTCCGGCCCCCTTTCTATAAGCGGGGGCGAAAGGGGCCGCCGATGACATTCCGCCACCGTCACCTTCTGGGGATCGAACCGCTTCATCCCACGGAAATTACGACGCTCCTCGATCTGGCCGATACCTATGTCGACCTGAACAAATCGCCGCACAAACGGCGCGAGGTTCTGTCGGGGCTGACCCAGATCAACATGTTCTTCGAGAACTCGACGCGCACGCAGGCGAGTTTCGAGATTGCGGGCAAGCGGTTGGGTGCCGATGTGATGAACATGGCGATGCAGGCCTCGTCGATCAAAAAGGGCGAGACCCTGATCGACACGGCGCTGACGCTGAATGCGATGCACCCCGATCTGCTGGTCGTGCGCCATCCGCATTCGGGGGCGGTGAACCTGCTGGCCGAAAAGGTGAACTGCGCGGTGCTGAACGCGGGCGACGGCAAGCACGAGCATCCGACGCAGGCGCTGCTCGACGCGCTGACGATCCGGCGGGCGAAAGGGCGGCTGCATCGTCTGACCATCGCGATCTGCGGCGACATCGCGCACAGCCGCGTTGCGCGGTCGAACCTGATCCTGCTGGGCAAGATGGAGAACCGGGTGCGGCTGGTCGGGCCGCCCACGCTCATGCCCTCGAAGATCGAAGAGTTCGGGGTCGAGGTCTATGACGACATGAAGGCCGGGCTGGACGGCGCCGATGTGGTCATGATGCTCAGGCTCCAGAAAGAGCGGATGGATGGTGGGTTCATCCCCTCGGAGCGGGAGTATTATCACCGCTACGGGCTGGACGCCGAAAAGCTGGCGCTGGCCAAGGACGACGCCATTGTCATGCACCCCGGCCCGATGAACCGGGGGGTCGAGATCGACGGGACGATCGCCGACGACATCAACCGCTCGGTCATTCAGGAACAGGTCGAGATGGGGGTTGCCGTGCGCATGGCGGCGATGGACCTTTTGGCCCGCAATCTGCGCGAAGAGGCCGAAGATGAGGGCGTGATGGTATGAGCGCCGATCTGAGCTTTCCCGGTCCGAACGCGCCGCGCACGATCTTTGTCTTCAAGCTCGACATCGACCCGAGCGAGGTCGAGGCGTGGTCGAAGCCCGACGAGGCGGGCGATATGTATCTGGAATATGCGCTGGGCGTGAAGAAGCTGGACCCGGCCCATGTCGAGGTCTTTCCCGTAAGCCAGATCAGGGAATTCGGGCTGACGCGCTATCTGACGGATGCCAGCGGCATGAGCGTGGAGAGCGTGGCGGCGGATGCCAAGATGCTGTCGTCGCTGCGCGGTGTCATCGTGCTCGTCCACAACAAGGCGGTGTCGGGCGAGGGCGCATTCGCGCCGCGCAACGAGGCCGAGTTCGTGGGGCGCTACTCCGAGGCGCAGAGCCTGACGGTGGCCTCGACGCCTGCGAGCCTCGAGGCGACGCGCGGCATGATCTCGGGCGGATCGACGCCCGGCAAGGCGCCGAGCCGGATGCCTTGGGGCGTGCTGTTGATTTCGGCTGCCGCGATCATCCTGATCGCCGCCATCATCATGGGGATCGCATGACCGAAGAGACGCTCGCGACCTTCACCGGGGATCGGACCACCTACATCAAGGAGCATGTCATGCTGGCGGCCATCGGGTCGGTCGCGGCGGTGGGCGTGCTGATGGCGATGGGCAACGAACATGCGTGGACCGGCGTGGTCGGCGCGGTGGCGGCGATTGCGGTGCGCGGCGTCTATGTCGCCTCTGAGCAGATCGGGCAGAGCTGGGTGCTGACGCCCACGACGCTGGTATCGCCGGCTGGCGTGCGTATTCCGCGCGCCGAGATCGCCAAGGTGCGCACGATCTTTTCCGCCGCCCAGGTCATCACCCGCGCGGGCGACAAGTACATGCTGAAATACCAGTCCGACCCTGCGGCCACCGCCGCCACCATCGAGGGAGCGCGCGCATGAGCACACCGACCGGATGGGAAGGTATTCTGTACGACGGCGAGGAAATCCTGTGGCAGGGGCGGCCCGGACAAGAGTTCCACGTCAGCGGCGGCAGCGTCATGGCCGGGATCTTTGGCCTGTTCTTCACGGGTTTCGCGGTGTTCTGGATGGTCATGGCGCAGGACGCGCCGGGGAATTTCTGGATGTTCGGGCTGATCCATTTCTGCGTGGGTCTGGCGCTGTCGGTCGGCTCCATCGTCGGGCCGACGTGGAAGCGGCGACATAGCTGGTACACGCTGACGGACCGGCGGGCGTTCATCGCGACGGACCTGCCGTTCAAGGGCCGCACCCTCAAGAGCTATCCGATCGGGCCGACCACGGTGATCGACTATAAGCAGGGCAACCCGGCCACGATCCATTTCGCCGAGGAATGGAAGCGCGGCAGCAAGGGCGGCAGCTACAAAGTCAAGATCGGGTTCGAGCGGCTCGAAAACGGCGACGAGGTGATGCGTCAGGTTCGTCGCGCGCAGGAAGTGGACGAGACGATGATCCGGGAGCACGCATGACTGAACTTGGTCGATTGGAGCGTGTAGAATTACGCGATATCTGGCGGACGGAGGCGCAGGATTTTACACCGTGGCTAGCCGGCGAGGAGAACCTCACACTGTTGTCCGAGACGTTGGGAATTGACCTAGAGTTGGAGGCCGTTGAGCGAAACGTTGGCCCATTTCGCGCGGACATTTTGTGCAAAGACCTTCAAACCAACAAATGGGTTCTAGTCGAAAACCAGTTGGAACGCACAGATCACACCCATCTGGGTCAGTTGATGACTTATGCTGCGGGCCTGGACGCGGTTACCATCGTATGGATCGCGGCGAAGATCGCCGACGAACATCGTGCGGCAATGGATTGGCTGAACGAAATAACGGAGAGTGGCGTCCGGTTTTTCGCGCTCGAAGTCGAACTTTGGAAAATCGGGGCGAGTCCCGCAGCCCCTAAATTCAACGTGGTGAGTAGCCCAAACGATTGGTCCCGATCTTCGGCAAAGGGCAAGACAGCAATTGAGGAAGGTGATCTTTCACCTACGCGGCAATTGCAGCTTGAGTATTGGACTGGAGTCGAAAATTTGTTGTCTCGGGTGCAATCAAAAATCAATCCGGCCAAGCCACCAGCATATCCCTACGTGACGCATAGCATCGGTAAGTCTGGCGTGAGCCTTAACTCTGTGCTGCTTGTCCGTGAGAACCAAGTCCGTGTGGAAATCTACCTCACTGGGAGCCAAGCAAAGAATTTCTTCCAACAACTTATCAACCGAAGAGCAGAAATTGACCGGTCACTTGATGGTCTTGACTGGCAAGAGAGACCGGAAGGCAACGACTGCCGGATATGTGTCACACTCGAGTGCGACGTTCACGATCGGACAGACTGGGATCGCCAGCATTCTTGGATTGTTGACAACTTAATACGGTTCAACGAGGTGTTTCGTCCGCCCGTTTCTCAACTTACCAAGATCATGGCGGCGGACGGAGGCTCAGAATGACCATTCGCACCTTCATCAACGCCCGGCTGATCGACCCCGAGGCGGGGACCGATGGGATCGGGTCGCTGACCATCGAGGACGGGGCGATCATCGCGCGTGACGGGCGGCCTGCGGGCGAGGTGATCGACTGCAACGGTAAGTGTCTGGCGCCGGGGATCATCGACATCGGCGTCAAGATCGGCGAGCCGGGCGAGCGTCATAAGGAGGGCTTCCGCACGGCGGGCCGTGCGGCGGCGGCGGGCGGGGTGACCACGATGGTCACGCGGCCTGACACGACGCCCGCCATCGACACGCCCGAGACGCTGGATTTCGTGAAACGCCGGGCGCGGGAACGTGCGCCGGTGCGGGTGCATCCGATGGCCGCGCTGACCAAAGGGCGCGAGGGGCGCGAGATGGTCGAGATGGGGTTCCTGATGGACGCGGGCGCGGTGGCGTTCACCGACTGCGACCATGTGATCGGGGACAACAAGGTGTTTTCCCGCGCGATGACCTATGCCCGTTCGGTGGGCGCGCTCATCATGGCGCATCCGCAGGACCCGTCGCTGACGGCAGGGTCCGCCGTGACCTCGGGCAAATTCGCGTCGCTGCGTGGTCTGCCTGCGGTGTCGCCGATGGCCGAGCGGTTGGGGCTGGAGCGGGACATGGCGCTCGTCGAGATGACCGAGGTGCGGTACCACGCCGACAATCTGTCGACCGCTGCCGCGCTGCCCGCGCTGGAACGGGCCAAGGCGGCGGGTCTGGACGTGACCGCCGGGGTGAACATTCACCATCTGACGCTGAACGAGCTGGACGTGGGCGATTACCGCACCTTCTTTAAGCTGAAGCCGCCGCTTAGGTCCGAGGATGACCGCAAGGCGATGGTGGAGGCCGTGGCCTCGGGCCTGATCGACATCGTCTGTTCGATGCACACGCCGCAGGACGAGGAATCGAAACGCCTGCCGTTCGAGGAAGCCGCAAGTGGTGCGGTGGGTCTGCAGACCATCCTGCCCGCCGCGATGCGCCTGATCCATGATGGGTCGATGGACATGCCGACCCTGTGGCGCGCGCTGTCCACCAATCCGGCGAGGCGTTTTGGCCTGCCCGGCGGCTCGCTGGCCAACGGGCGGCGCGCGGACCTCGTGCTGTTCGATCCCGACGCGCCCTTCGTGCTCAACCGTTTCACGCTGGAGAGCAAATCCAAGAACACGCCGTTCGACGAGGCGCGGATGCAGGGCAAGGTGCTGGGCACGTGGGTTGGCGGGCAGCGGGTGTTCGGGTGATCCGGCCCGCGCGGCCTGACGACCTCGCCACGCTCGGGGATGTCGCGATGCGGTCCAAGGCGCATTGGGGCTATGACGCCGATTTCCTTGAGGCCTGCCGCGAGGAATTGTCGCCCACCGCCGCCGACCTCGGCCCCGGTCTGATGACGTGGGAGGACGAGGTACCGCGAGCCGTGGCCCATGTGGTCATGGCGGGGGAGGTGGCCGAGCTTTACCTGCTGTTCGTCGCGCCGGAGGCGATGGGGCAGGGTGTCGGGCGTGACCTTTTCGACTGGGCGCGCGAGTATGCGCGCGGTGAAGGGGCCAAGCGGCTGGGGCTCGACGCCGATCCCTTTGCTACGCCGTTTTATGAGAAGATGGGCTGCGTGCAGGTGGGCGAAGTGCCCTCGGCCACATGGCCCGACCGGATGCTGCCGCGCATGGAATATCAACTGTAGAGGCCGAGAATGCCCGAGATCGTCACGTCAATCCCGCTCCTTGCCGTTACGGCAGTTCTTGCCTATCTCGCCGGGTCGATCCCGTTCGGGATCGTCATGGCGCGGCTCTTTGGATTGGGCGATCTGCGCAAGATCGGCTCGGGCAACATCGGGGCCACCAATGTGCTGCGCACGGGCAACAAGCTGGCCGCGTTCCTGACGCTGGTGCTGGACGCGGGCAAGGGCGGTTTCGCCGTGCTGATCGCGCGGGCGCTCTTTGCCGAGGATGCGGGGCAGATCGCAGGGTTCGCGACCTTTCTGGGCCACTGCTTTCCGATCTACCTCGGGTTCAAGGGCGGCAAAGGCGTGGCGACATGGCTTGGCACGCTCTTTGCGCTCGCCTGGCCGGTGGGGATCGCTGCTGCGCTCACATGGCTCGCGACCGCCGGGCTTTTCCGCATCTCGTCGCTCGCAGCGCTGATAGCCGCGCTGCTGACGCCGCTCTGGGCCTGGGTGCTGGGGTATCCGACGACCATCGCGCTGCTGATCGCACTGACGGTGCTGATCTACATCCGTCACCACCAGAATATCGCGCGTATCCTTGCCGGGACCGAAAGCCGGATCGGCAAGAAATGACGGATGAGCCGTTCGAGCACTTTCACAAGGACGGGTCGCTCTGGGCCAAGGGCACCCTGCGCGATGGCGCGCAGCACGGGTATTGGGAGTTCTTCCGAAAGGATGGCACGCGCCTGCGGTCGGGCCACTTCGATCTGGGCGTTCAGGTCGGAGAGTGGACGACCTATGACAAGGACGGCGCGCCCTACAAGGTCACGCAGATGAAAGCGAAACCGTGAATACGTGAGCGGGCACTTTCCAGAACGTTGATTTTCGGCCGCGATCAGGCAAACTGAACCGATAACATTTCCGAGAACAGGGAGTTTGGGACAATGAACATGATGCAGGCGGTGCAGACCGTCTTTTCCAAATATGCGACGTTTTCGGGTCGCGCGCGCCGGTCCGAGTTCTGGTGGTTCGTTCTCTTCTACATCATCGTAAACCTCGTTCTGAGCATCGTGGATTCGTTCCTGTTCGGGACCACCACGACGACCGATACCGGCTTTTCGGCCTCGACCGATACGCCGATCCTGTCGGGCATTTTCTGGCTCGCGACGATCATTCCCTATCTGGCGGTCAGCGTCCGGCGGATGCATGACGTCAACCGGGTCGGCTGGTGGATTTTGATCGGGTTCATCCCGCTGATCGGTGCGATCGTCCTGATCGTCTGGTTTGCCACCGGTGGCGACAAAGGCGGCAACCGGTTCGGTCCCGATCCGATCGACGGCAGTAGCGGGGACGGGGGCGACAGCTATGCCCCGACCTCGGTGCCGCGCGTCTAGTCCGGTCCAGTCAGGGGAGGACGCGTCATGAACATGATGCAGGCGGTCAAATCCGTCTATTCCAACTACTTCACGTTCTCCGGGCGTTCGCGCCGGGCGGAGTTCTGGTGGTTCTATCTGTTCTATCTGATCGTCTATTTCGTGCTGGGCATGATCGACGCGGTGGTGTTCGGCACGACGACCACATCGCCGGGCAGCTTCTCGGCGCAGACCGATACGCCGATCCTGTCGGGGCTGTTCGCGCTGGCGACGCTGATCCCGAACCTCGCGCTCGGGGTGCGGCGCATGCACGACATCGACCGCAAGGGCTGGTGGCTGCTGATCTCGCTTATCCCGCTGGTGGGGATCATCGTCCTCATCGTCTGGTTCGCCAAGGCGGGGGATGCGGGGCCGAACCGGTTCGGGGCCGATCCGATCAGCGGGGACGGCGCACCGCCGCCGCCGCCCGAGGACAGCTATCGCGATACGTCCATTCCCAAGGTCTGAGAACAGGGTTAAAACGAGTGAGGGTGGCGGTGACGCCACCCTTTTTCACGGGGTTCGGGGCAGTCCACGAAGGGGAGCCAGACTGATGAACATGAAATCCGCCGTCGAGACGGTGCTGCGCGAGAAATATGTGGAATTCAATGGGCGCGCGCGGAGGGCCGAATTCTGGTGGTTCGTGCTGTTCATCTTCGTGGTGTCGGTGGTGCTGTCGCTGATCGACATGGCGCTGTTCGAGGGCGTGTTGCAGGACATCGGCCCGCTGTCGGCGATCTTTACGCTGATCACGCTGATCCCGGCCATCGCCGTCACCGCGCGGCGTCTGCATGACGTGGGCCGGTCGGGCTGGTGGCAGCTCTTGCTGCTGCTCCCGGTGATCGGGTTCCTTGTCATCGTGTTCTGGGCGGTGCAGAAGGGCACCGAGGGGCCGAACGATTATGGCCGCGACCCTCTGGGCGGCGCTGCGCCCACCGAATGATCCGGGCCGTCGCGCAGGCGCTTCGTCACTACGCGGTGTTTCGCGGACGGACGGCGAGGCGCGCGGCGTGGCTTTTCCTTGCGTTCTTCATTGTGGGGAATTTCCTGCTGGTGAATGCCACCAAGCTCGCTCTGCGGAGCGATGTAGCGGGGCTGGCCCAAGCGGTCACGGTGCTGTCGTGGCTTTTCTTCTGGGTGATGATCGTGCCGATGGCGGCGGTCGTGGCGCGCAGGTTGCAGGACACCGGGCGGCAGGCGGCGTGGACGCTGGTGCCGACGGCGGCGGTGATGCTGGTGAGCGTGACCGAGCGGCGGCTGATCACCGAAGGCTACGAGGCGCTGGTGCCGGTGTTCGTCATCGCGGCCCCGATCTGTCTGTGGTTCTTCTGGTGGCTGGCGCTGCCGGGCGATTCCAAGGTCAACGCCTATGGTCCGCCGCCGGACGCCTGAACGCCCGGCAGGGGATTTAGACTTCGAGCCACTCCGAGCGCACGTCGTCGCGTTCCGCGAACTCGGCGGGCGTGCCGGAATAGACGATTTCGCCGTGCCCCATCACATAGACCCGGTGCGCGATCCGAAGCGCGATGGAGAGCTTTTGCTCCACCAGCAGGATGGCCACCCCGGTCTTGGCGATCTCGGCGATCATGTCACCGATCTGCTGGACGATCTTGGGGGCGAGCCCTTCGGTCGGCTCATCGATGATGATGAGTTCCGGGTCGCCCATCAGGGTCCGGCACATGGTCAGCATCTGTTTCTCGCCGCCCGACAGAACGCCCGCGAGGTTGTCGGCGCGTTCGCGCAGGTTGGGGAACATGTCGAGCATTTCGTCGATCGAGTATTTGCCCGGATGGCGCATGTCCTTGACCCCGAGGACGAGGTTCTGGCGCACGGTCATGGCCGGGAAAATGTCGCGGCTTTCGGGAACGTAGCCCAGACCCAGCCGCGCGATCTTGTGGCTTTCCAGCCCGGCGATGGGCTGACCTTTGAACAGGATCTCGCCGCGCGGCGCGACCTCGCCCATGATCGCCTTGGCGGTGGTCGAGCGCCCCACGCCGTTGCGGCCCAGAAGGGCGATGACCTCCCCCGGCATGATCTCCATATCCACGCCGCGCAGGACGTGGGACTTGCCGTAATAGGCGTGCAGGTCGCGCACCTGAAGCATTGCCTGTGTCATGCCACTTCCTCCGGCAGGGCTTCGTCGCCCAGATAAGCCTCGCGCACAGCGGCGTTGCCGCGAATGCCCTCGGGTTTGTCGGTCGCGATGATCTCGCCATAGACCAGCACCGAAATGCGGTCGGCAAGGTCGAAGATCACGCCCATGTCATGCTCGACGATCAGGAGCGTCTTTCCTTCCGTCGCGCGCCGGATCAGATCGACCGCGCGCGCGGTTTCGGTGTTGGACATGCCCGCCGTGGGTTCATCCAGCAGGATCACGTCGGCCCCGCCCGCGATGGTGATCGCGATTTCCAGTGCGCGCTGGTCGGCATAGGGCAGGAGGGCGGCGGGCACGTTGGCCTTGTCGGTCAGCGCGCAATGCTCCAGCACCTCCCACGTCTTTTCCTGCACTGCCTTGTTGGACCCGATGTTCTTCCAGAACGCGTAGCCCTGACCGAGCGAGTGGAGCACGCCGCAACGCACGTTTTCGCGCACCGTCATGTTGGTGAAGATGTTCGAGACCTGAAACGAGCGGCTCAGACCCTTTTTGTTGATCTCATGCGCAGGCAGGCCCGAGATCACCTCGTCATTCAGCGACACGGTACCGGAGGTCGGCGTGTAGAGACCCGAGATCAGGTTGAACAGCGTGGACTTGCCCGCGCCGTTCGGCCCGATGATGGCGTGACGCTCGCCCGGCGCGATGTCGAGCGATACGTCGTTGATGATGCTCGCGGGACCGAAGCTTTTGTTCAGTCCCTTGAGCGACAGGGCGGATGTCATTGGCCGTCCTCCTCTTTCGATGCGAAGCGGGTGAGCCAGACCCCGGCCACGGCGGGCAGGATGACGAGCACCCAACTCAGCACGCTGGTGATGTCGAGATGCAGGCCGAAGGGTTCGTAGACCTCGCCATAGCCGTTGGACCAGCGCACCGATATTTCGACCAGAACGATGAGACCCGTGAGCATCAGGAGGATGCCTGCGAGCCGCATCAGCCAGCGGCCGAGGAAGCGCCCCGGATTGTCGCCTCGCAGCCCGTCGAAGAAGCCAAAGACGATGCCCGCGATGCCGCGCGGGGCGAACATCACGATGGCGATGAAGAGGACGCCCAGATAGAGGAGCCACGCCTCGGTGAAGTCCGACAGCATCGACTGCATGTAGGTGAGCAGGATGGCCCCGAAGATCGGCCCGACGAAATAGGTGATGCCGCCCACGTAGGCCATGATGAGCACGAAGCCCGAGGGTACGAGGCTCAGCGCGTCAGGGGTGAAGATTTCATAGTTCACCGCCGCCATGCCGCCGGCGAGGCCCGCAAAGCCGCCTGCGAAGATGAACACCAGATAGCGCACGCGCTGGGGGTTGTAGCCGATGAACTGCACGCGCTGGGCGTTGTCGCGCGTCGCCTCGGACAGTTTGCCCAATGGCGTGCGGGTGAAGGCCCACATGCCGATGACGCCCACGACCGTCCAGAAAGCGATGAACCAGTAGACCTCGTCTATGGGGCCGAGTGAGAGGTTGAACATCTCGTACCCGTTCATCCGGTCGCCCGAGATGCCCTGTTCGCCGCCAAAGAAGCTGTCGAACATGAAGGCCGCCGCAAAGATCAGTTCCGCCACGCCGAGCGAGATCATCGCGAAGGTCGTGCCCGCCTTTCGACAGGACGGCCAGCCGATGATTGCGCCCGCGAGCGCGCCGCCTGCGAAACCGACGAGGGGGAGGAAGAACACCGGGACCGCGCCCCAGATGCCGCTGCCCGCCTCGATCCAGTTCATCGCGTGCATGGCGAGGTAGCCGCCGAGCCCGAAATAGACCGCATGCCCGAAGGACAGGAGACCGCCCTTGCCGAGGATCATGTTGTAAGACAGCGCGAAGACGATGTTGATGCCCATCTGGTGGGCGATGGTGTAGAACGTCCGGCTCGGTCCCGTCATCGGGATCGCGAACAGGATCGCGGCGAAGATCAGGATCGGCAGGGTGCGCTGGCGAAACTTGGCCCCCGCGCTGGGCGCGAGGTTCTGGAATGTCTGGGTCGTGTCGCTCATAGCTCCTGCTCCCCCATCAAGCCCTGCGGGCGGAAGATCAGCATCAGGACCAGCAGGAGGAACGGCAGCACCGGGGCGAGCGACGAGACGGTGATCGACCCGACCTCGGACATTTCAGTCAGGCCGATGAAGCCGAAGAGGTCAGCAAAGCTCGCGTTGATGCCCACGGCGAAGTTCTGAAGCAGGCCGATGAGGATCGAGGCGAGGAAGGCGCCCTCGAGCGATCCGATGCCGCCCACCACGACGACCACGAAGACGATGGGGCCCATCTGGACGGCCATTGCCGGGTCGGTGACGAAGATGTTGCCCGCCATGAGACCGGCGAGACCGGCGAGTGCACAGCCGATGCCGAACACGGTCATGAAGATGAAGGGCACGTTGTGGCCCAAGTGGCCGACCATATGCGGATGGGTGAGCGCGGCCTGAATGATAAGCCCCGCGCGGGTGCGTTTGAGCAGAAACCAAAGACCCACCAGCATGGCGATGGCGATGAAGATCACGAAGATGCGGTAGGCCGGGAAGGTGGCGCCGTAGATCTCGAACGCGGCGAAGTTCAAAAGGTCCGGCACGCGGTAATCCACGGCGGTCTTGCCGTAGATGATCTTGACCACCTCTTCGATCAGATAGGCGAGCCCGAAGGTGAACAGGAGTTCCGCGACGTGGCCGTTGGCATGCACCTTGCGCAGACCGTAGCGTTCGACCACCGCGCCGACGAGGCCCACGAGGACCGGCGCGATGAACAGCGCGATCCAAAAGCTGGTCGAGCCGGTGATGGTGAAGGCGAAATAGGCGCCGAGCATGTAAAAGCTCGCATGCGCGAAGTTCAGCACGCCCATCATCGAGAAGATGAGCGTGAGGCCGGAGGACAGCATGAACAGGAGCAGACCATAGCTCACACCGTTCAATAGCCCGAAGACGATCGTTTCCATGGGGACCTCGTAAGGGGACGAAGGGCGCCGTACGCTGCCGCACGGCGCCCCATATCAAGCCAGTTTCAAGCCCGGATACGGGCGCGCGGGATTACTCCGGGCGCTCCATTTCACAGGTCGTGGGCTGCTCGGCGGCTTCGAGCGGGATCGTGCCCGCATCGACCAGCGTCCAGCCCAGCTCGATGTTGTCCACGCCGTATTTCACGTCGTTCGACACGGTCGAGATGAACAGCGGCTGTTGGATCTGGTGATCCTCGGCCCGCATCGTCGCGGTGCCGTAGGCATGTTCGATCGACAGACCTTCGAGCGCCTTGGCGACCGGGATCGGATCGGCGGACCCGGCGGCTTCGGCGGCGGCGACGAACATGTTCATCGCGTTGAACGCCCGGTGATAGTAGTAGTCGTAATCCGGGAAGCGTTCCTTGTACTCTTCGATCAGCGCATACTGCTCATCGGAGGCGTCGAGGTTCGTGATGCCCTCGGTCACCTGATAGAGACGGTCGATCGCGCCTTCGCCGAGCGAGGACACGGCCCCCTTGGAGCCGCCATAGAAGGTCAGGTACGGAATGTCCGACCCGCTTTCGGCTGCCGCTTTCATCAGAAGCTGCATGTCGGCGCCCCAGTTCCCGGTGATGACCGCGTCGGCGCCCGACGAGATGATCTTTTGGATGTAGGGGGTGAAGTCCTTGACCTTGGCGAGCGGGTGAAGCTCGTTCCCGACGATCTCGATGTCGGGGCGCTTTTCCGTCAGCATCGACTCGGCGGCCGCCACGACGGCTTCGCCAAAGACATAGTCCTGACCGATCAGATAGACCGATTTGATCTCGTCATGCTCGGCGATCCAGTCGGTGATCGCGGCCATCTTCATGTCGGCATGCGCGTCGAAGCGGAAATGCCAGAAGCTGCACAGCTCGTTGGTGAAGGCGGGCGTCACGGCGGCGTAGTTGAAGAACACCACCTCTTCGCCCGGATTGCGCGAGTTGTGCTTGTCGATGGCGTCGATCAGCGCGGCGGCCACGGACGAGCCGTTGCCCTGGAAGATATAGCGCGCACCGTCGTCGATGGCTTTCTGAAGCTGAACCAGAGATTCCTTCGGGTTCACCTTGTTGTCGTAGCCGGTCACCTCGATCATGTCGCCGTTTACGCCACCGGCCTCGTTGATGTGCTCGGCTGCGAGCTGGAAACTGGTATAGGCCGCTTCGCCCGACGGTCCCATCGGGCCCGAAAGCGGGTCGATGAAAGCCATCTTGATGGTGTCGGCATTGGCCGCACCCATCGCCAGAACGGACGTCGCCGCCGCCAGAATGGCGGTTTTTCTGAATGTCATTGATTCCTCCCTTTTGTCGAAAACACCCCTCCTCCGGGCGCTTTCTATGTTTCGCAGTGAAAAACGATGTTTCATCCAAGTCAAGGAATTTGTGAAACACAGTTTTGCATTGCAAAACAAACGGGCTTTATGGAGGTATGAGGAAAACGGGAGGAGAATCACCCATGCCGGATATGGGTCAGGAAAGTCTTGCCGACTTTCGGGCAGAGATCGCGGACTGGATCGACCGGACCGCTCCGGCGTCGCTCAGGGATCGCGCGTTCAGTGAAGACGACATTTGTTGGGGGGGCAAGCGCTGGGTCTTTGCCTCGGGCGACCAGAAAGCGTGGCTCGATGCCTGTGCCGAACGCGGGCTGACTGCGCCGACATGGCCTGAAGCATACGGTGGCGCAGGGTACGGCCGGGCCCAAGACAAGATCTTCAAGGAAGAGATGGACCGGCTCAGGGTGAAGAAGCCGTTGGACAGTTTCGGCCTGTGGATGCTCGGCCCCGCGCTGCTGGCGTTCGGGACCGAGGACCAGAAGCGCCACTTCCTGCCGCAGATTACACGGGGCGAAATCCGGTGGTGTCAGGGCTATTCCGAGCCGGGCGCGGGATCGGACCTTGCCAGCGTGCAGACGCGGGCCGAGGACATGGGCGACCATTGGCTGGTGAACGGCTCCAAGATCTGGACCTCTTACGCCGATCAGGCCGACTGGATTTTCGCGCTGGTGCGCACCGACCGGGACGCGCCCAAGCATCGCGGCATCAGTTTCATGCTGATCGATATGGAGAGCGAAGGCGTTACGACCAAGCCGATCCGGCTGATCTCGGGCAAGTCGCCGTTCTGCGAGACCTTCTTTGACAACGTGCGGGTGCCCAAGAGTTATGGCGAGAGCTTGCCTGCCATCGTCGGTGAACAGAACCGGGGCTGGGACGTGGCCAAGCACCTGCTGACCCACGAGCGCGAAATGATCGGCGGCGGTGGCTCGGGCCTGACCGGCGGGCGCAGCGTGGCGAGCGTGCTGTCGGATGAGGGGCAGGACGACCCGGTCATCATGGGCCGCGCGATGAAGCTGGCCGTCGACGAGCTTGCGATGGACCTGACGCTGGATCGCTACAAGGACATGGCCAAGCACGGCGGAGTCGGCAATGCCTCGGCCATGCTCAAGTATTACGGGACCGAGCTGAACAAGGCGCGGTTCGAGCTCTTGATGGCTGCTGGCGGGTCGGATGCGCTGGCGTGGGAGGGGGCCTATGGCACGCTCGCGCCGGAATGGCTGCGCACCAAGGCCAATTCGATCGAGGGCGGGACGTCCGAGGTGATGCTCGACATTCTCGCCAAACGCGTTCTCGAACTGCCGGGGGAGTGACGGGATGGCGATGCTGATACCGACCGAGGATGAAACCATGCTGCGCGACGCCGCGCGCGGGTTTCTGGACGATGCCGCGCCGGTGGCGAACCTGCGGGCGAACCGGGATCAAGGCCGCGCCTATGACCCTGAGGTGTGGTCCGAGATGGTCAAGATGGGCTGGGCCGGGGTGCTCGTGGGCGAGGGTGAGGGCGGCTCGGACATGGGGTTCGCCGCGGCCAACATTCTGGCCGAAGAGATGGGGCGCACGCTGGTTGCGTCACCGTTCCTGTCCTCTGCCGTGATCGCGGCCAGTGCGCTGAGGGCGGCGGGCCGTTCGGCTGGCGCGATTGCGTCGGGCGATGCGACCTATGCGCTCGCCGTCGATGAGGGGCCGAAGTTTGCGCCTGCCGCTACTGCGATGCTGGCCACCGCCGAAGGCAACGGGTTCCGGTTGTCGGGCGCCAAAACCTTTGTGGGTGAGGGCAGCAGCGCCACGCGCATTCTGGTGCTGGCCAAGGCCGAGGCGGGTCTCACGCTCTTTGACATCGAGGCGGACCGCGCGGGGTTGACCCGTGAGGCGCTGGCGCTGGTCGACAGTCGCGATCATGCCGCCCTCACCTTCGACAACGTACAGGCCACGGGCGAGGATGTGGTGGGCGAGGTCGGGCAGGGTCTGGCTGCGCTGGCCCCGGCGCTCAGGGCCGGGCAGGCGGCGCTGGCTGCCGAGTTGACCGGCCTGTCGGCGGGGGCCTTTGGCATGACCGCCGCCTACCTCAAGGAGCGCAAGCAGTTCGGCCGTCACATCGGCAGCTTTCAGGCGCTCCAGCATCGGGCCGCGCATCTGTGGTGCGAGATCGAGGTGACGGCCTCGACCATCCTGAACGCGGGCCGTGTGCTTGACGCCACCCCGGATGAGGCCGACCTTGCGGTCTCGCTCGCCAAGGCGCGGGCGACGGAGACCGCCAACCTCGCCGTGCGCGAGGGGGTGCAGATGCATGGGGGGATCGGCATGACCGACGAATACGACATGGGCTTTTACATGAAACGCGCGCGGGTCGCGGCGGAGTGGCTGGGCGACTACGGCTATCACGCAGCGGTGGTGGCTAAGGCGCGGGGGATGGCGGCATGAGCCTGACACCTTCGAGCCATTTCGACCTGACGGGCAAGGTCGCGCTGGTCACGGGCGGCGCGACGGGGATCGGTCGCATGGCCGCCGAGGGGCTGAGCGCGGCAGGCGCGCGCGTGATGATCGCCAGCCGCAAGGGCGACGCGTGTGAGGCCGTGGCGGCCGAGTTGAACGCGATGGATTATCCGGGCGTCGTGGACGGGTTCGCGGGCGACGTGTCCTCGCAGGCGGGCGTCGATGCGCTGGCCGCCGAGGTCGCCAAGCGCACGGACAAGCTGCACATCCTGATGAACAACGCGGGCCGGACATGGGGCGCGCCGCTTGGCGACTTCCCGTGGGACGGCTGGGACAAGGTCAACGCGCTGAACCTGACGGGCATGTTCCAGCTCACGCAGGCGCTGCTCCCGCTGCTCGAGGGCTCGTCCGACTTCGACGATCCGGCGCGGATCGTGAACGTGGGGTCGGTGATGGGCGAGGTGCCCAAGGGTGACGGGGCCTATTCCTATTCCGTGTCCAAGGCCGGGGTGCATCACATGACCCGCATTCTGGGCAATGAGCTGGCGGACCGGCACATAACGGTGAACGCACTGGCGCCGGGGCCGTTCGAGTCGAAGATGACCGCCTTTGCGCTGGCCGATACGGAGCGCGCCGAAAAGACCGCCGAAGGCGTGCCGCTGCGCCGACTGGGCCGACCCTCGGACGTCGCGGCGACGTTGCAGTTTCTCTGCGGGCGGGGCGGGTCCTATGTCACCGGTGCCATCATTCCGATCTCCGGCGGCATCAACTGCCACGCCGGTGGCTCGCTGTTCGCGGAGTGAGAGGATGACGCTGGACGACTTCCTCGCGCTTCAAGGGCAGGAGATGGGCGTGTCGCGCTGGTTCGAGATCACGCAGGACCGGATCGACGCCTTCGCCGATGTGACCGAGGATCATCAGTATATCCATACGGACCCGGAGGCAGCGGCGGCGTCGCCCTTCGGTGGGACCATCGCGCACGGATTCCTCACGGTCTCGATGCTGTCGGCCATGACCTATGACGGTGTGCCGGTGATCGACGGGACGGTGATGGCGGTGAATTATGGGTTCAACAAACTGCGCTTTCTGTCGCCCGTGAAGGTGGGCAGCCGCATCCGCGCGCGCTTTGTGCTTACGTCCTGCGACACCTCGCGCCCCGGCGAGATCACGACTATCACCGATGTGACCGTCGAGATCGACGGGGAGGACAAGCCCGCCCTCGTCGCCGAGTGGATCGGGCGCAGATATCTGGAGACGAACGAATGAGCGTATCTTTCGAGGGCCGCGTGGCCATCGTGACGGGGGCCGGGGCCGGTCTGGGTCGGTGCCATGCTTTGGGTCTGGCCGAGCGCGGGGCCAGGGTCGTGGTCAACGATCTGGGCGTGGCGACCGATGGCAGCGGGTCCGGGTCGGACGCCGCGCGCGCGGTGGTCGAGGAAATCCGGGCCGCAGGCGGTCATGCCATCGCGAACGGGGCCGATGTGACCAGCGCCGAGGACACGCGCGCGATGGTCGATGAGGCCATTGCCGAGTTCGGGCATGTCGACATTCTGGTCAACAACGCGGGCATCCTGCGCGACAAGAGCTTTGCCAAGATGGACTTGACGGATTTTGCCAAGGTGCTCGACGTGCACCTCATGGGGTCGGTGAACTGCTGCAAGGCGGTGTGGTCGCACATGGTCGCGCGCGAATACGGGCGGATCGTGGTGACGACCTCCTGCTCGGGCATGTACGGGAATTTCGGTCAGTCGAACTACGGTGCCGCCAAGGCCGGGGTCGTGGGTCTGATGAACACGCTCGCCATCGAGGGCGCGAAGAAGAACATCAAGGTCAACACGCTCGCCCCCACTGCGGCGACCCGGATGACCGAGGCGCTGCTCACGCCCGAGACGCTGGAACTGCTTCAGCCCGAGACGATCACGCCGGGGCTTTTGGCGCTGGTGGCCGAGGATGCGCCGACCAAGATGGTGTTGGGCGCGGGCGGC
The DNA here is from genome assembly GCA_036154315.1 of Pseudomonadota bacterium. GTDB lineage: Bacteria > Pseudomonadota > Alphaproteobacteria > Rhodobacterales > Rhodobacteraceae > Maritimibacter. The sequence goes on along the minus strand of JAYZLL010000021.1, from coordinate 36,460 downwards.
GGGTGTTTCGCGGAAATCCGCATCACCGAGACGCAGGGTGTGGCCCTTGTAGGGGACGATCTGGATGTCGACGGCGTCGTGGCCGCGATGGAACGCATCCGCGACCCCGAGGGCGCCGCCGTCATGGACAACGCTTTCACACAGACACGCAAATACGCCCGGATGGGGGCTGCGGCCCGTGGCCTGCCGCTCCCCTGGGACGAATAGGAGGAATCATCATGCGCGACGCCGTCATCGTCTCGACCGCCCGCACCCCGATCGGCAAGGCCTATCGCGGTGCGTTCAACAACACCCACGCGCAGGAGCTGATCGGCCATGCGGTGCGCCATGCGGTGGACCGGGCCGGGCTTGAAGGCGGCGAAGTGCAGGACTGCGTGATCGGCACCGCGATCCAGCAGGGATCGACCGGGGGCAACATCGGTCGGCAGGCGGTCATTCGGGCCGGTCTGCCGACCAGCGTTGCAGGCATGAGCATGGACCGGCAATGCGCGTCGGGCATGATGGCGATCGCGACCGCGGCCAAGCAGGTTGTGCATGACGGGATGCAGGTCGCCATCGGCGGCGGGGTCGAGTCGATCAGCCTCGTGCAGAACCAGAACATGCGCACCGACCATCTGCGTGACCCGTGGGTGATGGAGAACATGCCATCGCTTTACATGTCGATGCTGGAAACCGCCGAGATCGTCGCGGACCGATACGGCGTCACCCGCGAGGATCAGGACGAATACGCGCTGCAAAGCCAGCAGCGCACGGCGGCGGCGCAGGCGGCAGGCAAGTTCGATGACGAGATCGTGCCGCTGACCTCGACGCAGGCGATCATCGACCGTGAGACGAAAGAGGTGTCCTACGCCGAAGTGACGCTGGAGCGCGATGAGGGGAACCGGCCCTCGACCACGCTCGAAAACCTGCAATCGCTTTCGCCGGTGTTTCGCGATGGGCAGGTCGTGCAGGAGGGCAAGTTCATCACGGCGGGCAATGCGAGCCAGTTGTCGGACGGGGCCTCGGCCAGCGTCATCATGGAGGCCAAGGAAGCCGAGAAGCGCGGGCTGCAACCGCTTGGGCGTTATGTGGGTGTGATGGTCGCTGGCCTCGACCCCGACGAGATGGGGATCGGGCCAATCTATGCGGTGCCGAAACTGCTCGAAGCACATGGGCTCAAGATGGATGACATCGGGCTGTGGGAGTTGAACGAGGCCTTCGCCTGCCAGGTGCTTCATTCCGCGCGGGTGCTGGGCATTCCGAACGAAATCCTGAACGTGAACGGCGGCGCGATTTCGGTGGGCCACCCTTACGGCATGTCCGGCGCGCGGATGGTCGGTCACGCTCTGATCGAAGGCAAACGGCGCGGCGCGAAGTATGTGGTCTGCACCATGTGCGTCGGCGGCGGCATGGGCGCGGCGGGGCTTTTCGAAGTTCTGTGACTTGAACGAATTTGAAGATTATTGAACAGTTGTGTTCAATTGACATGAGCCGGCAAAAGTCGGGACGGGAGGACAAAGATGGATCTGGGAGTGACCGAAAAGGTCAAACCGCTGATCGAGGCGGTGCGCAAGATGATGGCCGACAAGATCGTCGACCTGAGCGAGGAATACGAGCACGAGATCGGGAACAACCCGCAGAAGGACCGCTTTGTCCTGAACGACCGGCAGCTTGAAATCCTCGACGAGCTGAAGTCCGAGGCGAAAAAGCGCGGGCTTTGGAATTTCTGGCTGACCGACAGCGACGCGGGCTATGGGCTGACCACGGTGGAATATGCCTATCTTGCCGAAGAGATGGGCAAGGCGCCCTTGGGGGCCGAGACGTTCAACTGTTCCGCGCCCGACACCGGCAACATGGAGGTGCTGGAGCGCTATTGCACCGAGGCCCACAAGGAACGCTGGCTGAAGCCGCTTTTGGCCGGCGAGATCCGGTCGGCCTATGTCATGACGGAGCCCGGCGTCGGGTCGTCCGATCCCACGCAGCTTGAGTTTTCGGCCAAGCGGGATGGGGACGAATGGGTGCTGAACGGCGAGAAATGGTGGATTTCGGGCGCAGGCGATCCGCGCTGCAAGGTCTATATCGTGATGGCCTGCACCGACCCCGACGCCGCCAAGCATTCGCGCCATTCGATGTTCGTGATGGATGCCGATACGCCCGGTGTCGAGATGCTGCGCCCGATGCAGGTCTTTGGCAACGACGATGCGCCCCACGGTCACATGCACATGCGCTTTACCGACGTGCGCATTCCCGGCGATGCGCTGATCCTTGGCGAAGGGCGCGGGTTCGAAGTGGCGCAAGGGCGGCTTGGACCGGGGCGCATCCATCACTGCATGCGCGCCATCGGTCAGGCGGAGCGGGCGCTGGAACTGATGTGCCAGCGCGGTCTGAGCCGTGAGGCGTTCGGCAAGAAGATCGCCACGCTCGGCGCCAACTACGACATCATCGCCAATGCGCGGATGGAGATCGAGATGGCGCGGCTGTTGTGCCTCAAGGCGGCTTACATGATGGACACCGTGGGTGTGCGCGAGGCGCAGCCGTGGATTTCCAAGATCAAGGTCGTGGCGCCGCTCATGGCCACCAAGGTGGTGGACGAGGCGATGCAGATGCATGGCGGCGAAGGGATCAGTCAGGATCAGCCGCTCGCGCGGATGTACACCAACTTGCGCACCCTGCGCTTTGCCGATGGTCCCGATGCGGTCCACCGTCGTCAGGTCGCGCGGGCCGAGTTGCGCAAGTACACGAATGAGAAGCTCTGAATGGGTCTGCTCACGGTCATACGTCACGCGCAGGCCTCGTTCGGGGCGGCGAATTACGACAAGCTGTCCGAGCTTGGTCATCGCCAGTCCGAGGCGCTGGGCGTGGCACTCAAACGTCAGGGCTGGGTCTGGCCCGAGCGCGTCGTCATCGGGGCGCAGGTGCGTCATCGGGAGACGCTGGAGGGGATCGCCAAGGGCTATGGCGTCAGCGTCTCGCCCGAGGTGCAACCGGGTCTGAACGAGTTCGATTTCTCGGCGCTTTTGGAAGCGCACAAGAAAAACGACGCGCTGCCCGAGCACACCAAGGGCGACCGGGCGGCGCATTTCCGGCAGCTCAAGGCGACCGTGCTGGCGTGGCAGGCGGATGAGATCGAGAACCCGCCGGAAAGCTTCGCGGCTTTCGTCGGACGGGTTCAGGACGCGATGGCCGCGGCCGAGGGCGATACGCTCATGGTCTCGTCCGGTGGGGCGATCAGTCAGATGGTGCGGCTGGTTATGGACGCGCCCGCCGAGCAGCAGATCCTGCTCCAGCTTCAGATGAAGAACTGCGCCGTGAACAAGATCGTGCAGGGGCGCAACGGTGCCTATCTGCATGGCTTCAACGAAACCCCGCATATCGACGCGTCCAACGCGGACGAGATGCTGACCTATAGCTGAGGGCGCGATGACAGACACCCAACAGCTCGACACCGATGCCGTCGCCAAATGGCTGGAGGCCCATATGGAGGGCTTTCAGGGGCCGATCGCGGCCGAGAAGTTCAACGTCGGTCAGTCGAACCCGACTTTTCGGTTGGATGCCCCTGCGGGTCCGTATGTTCTGCGCCGCAAGCCGCCGGGGCAGCTTTTGAAATCGGCCCATGCGGTGGATCGGGAGTTCCGGGTGCAATCGGCGTTGGCAGATACGGACGTGCCTGTCGCCAAGATGCATGTGCTCTGCGAAGACCCCGACGTGATCGGCTCGGATTTCTACGTGATGGAGGCGGTTCAGGGCCGCAACATCGACGACCCGCGTATCCCGGACGTCTCGAACGAAGAACGCACCGCGATCTATGCCGAGATGTGCCGGGTGCTCGCCGCGATCCATGAGGTCGATATCGAGGCTGTCGGTCTGTCGGACTATGGCCCGCCGGGAAACTATTTCGAGCGCCAGATCGGGCGCTGGACCAAGCAATACCGCGCGTCTGAGACCGAGAGCGTGGCGGATATGGATGCGCTCATCGACTGGTTGCCGGAGAATATCCCGGACGACGATCAGCGGCGGTTGGTGCATGGTGATTACCGCATCGACAACATGCTCTTTGAGACGGACGGGCCGCGCTGCGCCGCCGTGCTGGATTGGGAACTCTCCACCATCGGGCACCCTTATGCCGATCTCGCCTCGCTCCTCATGCAGTGGCAGATGCCGCCGGGGGCCGAGGGGAGGGGGCTGGCCGGTGTGGATCGGGCGAGCCTTGGCATTCCCACCGACGAGGAATTCGTGGCGATGTACTGTCAGGCGCGGGGGCTCACGGGCATTCCGGGCATGAATTTCTACATCGCCTTCGCGTTCTTCCGCATGGGGGCGATCATTCAGGGCGTCTATAAACGCGCGCTCGATGGCAATGCGTCGAACCCGGAGCGGGCGATGCGGCTGGGCAAGGCGGTTCCACAATTCGCGGCAGGGGGGCTGAAGGCGGCGCATGGCTGAGTTTGACGGAAAAGTGGTGCAGATCACCGGCGCGGCCTCGGGCTTTGGCGCGATGGCGGCGACGGAGTTCGCGCGGGCGGGGGCAAAGCTGCTGCTGTCCGATATCAACGGCGACGGGCTGGACGAGGTGGCGCGCAATCTCGAAAGCCTTGGGGCCGAGGTGGTGGCCGATGCGCTGTCGGTGGCCGACGATGCCGCGATGCAGGCGCATATCGCCAAAGGCGTGGCGCAGTTCGGGCGGCTTGATATTGCGTTGAACAACGCGGGGATCGGCGGCGGGCTGTGCCGGCTGCATGAAATCCCGCTCGAGGATTACGACCGGATCATGGAGATCAACGCGCGCGGCGTGTTCATCGGGATGCGGCACCAACTGCCCGTCATGCTGAAGCAGGGGGCAGGGTCGATCCTGAACACGGCATCGGCTGCGGGGCTGGTCGGCTCGGGTCAGCTTGCGGCCTATGCCGCGTCGAAACATGCGGTGATCGGTATGACCAAGGCTGCCGCCGACGAGGTTGCGCGCAAGGGGATTCGGGTGAATGCGATCTGCCCCAGCTTCGCATCGACCCCGATGGTCGAGGCGATGGGCGACACGATGGGCGAGCGCCACGGGATCAGCCGGGAGGATGCCTATGGAGTCATCGCGAGCCGTGTGCCCATGCGCCGGGTCGCGGACCCGATGGAGGTGGTGCAGGCCATGCTCTGGATCGTCTCGGACGCCAACACATTCATGACAGGCCAATCCATTTCGATTGATGGGGGCCTGACCGCCGTATAAGGGGACTGATCATGGGCAAGGATGATCTGATCGACGACATTGACGCGGATGGCGACCGCAAATTCGTGACCGCGCTGGCGCGGGGTCTCGACGTGCTCAGATGTTTCCGGCCCTATGAGACGAACCTGACCAACCAAGAGATCGCGCAGCGCACCGGCCTGCCGAAGCCGACGATTTCGCGGCTGACCCATACGCTGCGCAAGCTCGACTACCTCGTCTATTCCGAACGCACCGGCACCTATCGGCTGGGCGCGGGCGTGCTGGCGCTGGGTTTTGGCGTGCTGTCGTCGATCGAGATGACCGACCGGGCGCGCGAGGAACTGGCGGCGCTGTGCAACGAGGGGCCGAACCAGCATATCACCTCGGCGCTGGCCGAGCAGCACCGGCTGCGCGCGGTCTATACCACGGTGCATCGCTCGAAAGAGGCGATTGCGCTGACGATCAACGTGGGGGCGCGTCTGCCGCTGTTTTACTCTGCCATCGGGCGCGCGATCTTGGTCGGCATGCCGGAAAAACAGCGCACCGCGCTGGTGGATCAGGGACTCGCCCAACTGCCCGACGAGCGGGAGCGGATCATTGCGGCGGTCGAGAACGGGTTGCGCGACTATGAAGAGCACGGGCTGTGCACCGGGTTCGGCGAGTGGCGCAAGGATGTGAACGGGCTGGCGGTGCCGGTGTTTTCGCTGAACGGCGACCGGATTTACGGGCTGAACGTGGGTGGCCCGTCGTTCTTTGTCGAGCCGGACGAGTTGCTCGAGCACTACGCCGAGCGGGTCAAACGCGCGGCGCAGAACCTGTCGTCGGGCGCGCCGGGGAAACCGGCCGCGTGAGCGTCGACCCGTCGCTCATCGAAGACCCGTATGAATTTCAGAAGCTTCTGGGGTTCGAGATCGTGGACTGGTCCGAGGATTACGCCCGGTTCAGGCTGCCGATCACCGACAAGCTGGGCAACCGATACGGCATCCCGCACGGCGGCGTCTATGCGACCCTGATCGACACGGTGATGGGCTTTGCCGCCTGCTACACCGGCGACCCCGATGCGCGGCGGCTGGCGATGACGCTGTCTTTGAACGTGAACTATCTGGCGCAGGCCAAGGGCACGGTCCTGATTGCCGAAGGGCGACGGACGGGCGGGGGGCGCAAGAGTTTCTTCGCCGAAGCCACGATCACCGACGACACCGGCGTCAAAGTCGCGACCGGGACGGGTGTTTTCCGGTATCGCACCACCTGACTTTTCGAGTTTGCCGCATGTGCATGGGGGCGCGATCGGTGCCTGTGCGCAATATTAGGATACTAGGATTCTAGTATCCTAGGCGTCTCTTGAGAGAGATTATTGTCTTTTGAAATCAGTTATTTGCGAGATTCTCGGTGCCGTTCGGCGCTGCGAAATAGTTAATGCGGGGCCCTCGCCCCGCATCAGAATTCGCAAGATGATCCTTCAGGATCAGGCCGCGTAGGTCGCGATCACCCGTTCGAGGTGATAGTCCACGTCGCCCAGTTGCGCGTCGATCATGACGAGCCGTTTGGCATAGTGGCTGACCGCGGCCTCCCACGTCATCGCGATGCCGCCGTGCATCTGGATCGCTTCCTCGGCCACGAGCCGCGCGGCGCGCCCGATCAGGGTCTTGGCCATCGCGACGAACTTAGCCTGCTCGTCGGTGCCCATCTTGCTCGCCGCAAGGATGGTGATGGAACGGGCCTGTTCGATTTCCGTCACGAGATCGACGGCGCGGTGTTGTAGGGCCTGAAACTTGCCGATGGCCACGCCGAACTGCTTTCGCGTGCGCAGGTAGTCGAGCAGGATTTCGTTGGTCGCATCCATCGCGCCCACGGCCTCGGCACACAGGGCGAGGCGGCCAGCGTCCAGCGCGTCTTCGAGTGCGGCGGTGGCGTCGGCGAGCACTTCGGTGCCGGGGGTCGCGTCGAGGAACAGTTCAGCCGCGCCGCCGCCGTCGATCATGGCGTAGCCGGTCACCTGCGCGTCCGAGGCCTTGACCTCAAAGACCCCGAGGGTGCCGCCGGTTTTCGCCGCGACGAGGAACACCTCGGCATCTGCGCCGCCATAGACCACGGCTTTGCGGCCCGTGAGCTTGCCGTCTTTCGCTTGTGCCTCGATCGCGTCGAGGTCGTAGGGCGCGTCGAGTTCGCCGATGGCCACAGCGTAGCGCACCGAGCCGTCGAGCAGCGAGGTCTGGTCGGCACCGGCGGCGGTCAGGAGTTTCGAGGCCAAGAGCGAGCCCAGAACTGGGGCAGGGCAGATGCCGCGCCCGAGCGCCTCGAACACGTTGGTTATGTCGAAACCTGCGCCACCGAACCCGCCGGCATCCTCGGGCGCGAGGGCATAGAGCACGCCCAGTTCGCACATTTCGGCCCAGAGGGCTGCATCGTGGAACGGCGCGTCATAGGCCACTTTCACGCGGTGGTCGTAGCCGTATTTGTCCGAGATGAAGCGGTTCAGCGAATCCGACAGCATCCGGCGGTCTTCGGTCAGGGAAAAGTCCATGTCAGAGCTCCAGCATCGCCTTGGTTAGGATGTTTCGCTGGATCTCGTTCGACCCCCCGAAAATCGACAGTTTGCGGTTGTTGAAATAATCGGCGGCGTTGTTCACGTCGCCCGCTTCGACGAGGGCTGCGTTGCCGAACATCGCCTCGGACGGGAAGGGGGCTGCGGCCGGACCCAGCGCGCGGCGGCTGAGATCGTTCAGCGCCTGCCGGATCACGGTGCCCTTGATCTTGAGGATCGAGGTTTCCGGTCCCGGTGCGCCCTGCGTCTGGGCGGTGTAGAGCATACGCAGGTTGGTGATCTTCATCGCCTCGAGCTCGATCTCGACATCCGCAATCCGCGCGGCGAAGAGCGGGTTTTCGATCAGCGGCTTGCCGTTTCGCTTGGTGCGGCGGGCCAGCGCCTTGACCTCTTCCAGCGCCTGCATCGAAAAACCGACGCCCGCGATATTGGTGCGCTCGTGACCCAGAAGGAACTTGGCGATGGTCCAGCCCATGTTCTCTTCGCCCACGAGGTTCGCGGCGGGCACACGCACGTCAGTGAAGAACACCTCGTTCACCTCGTGGCCGCCTTCGATCAGCTTGATCGGGCGCATTTCGATCCCCGGTGTGGCGAGGTCGACGAGGATGAAGCTGATCCCCTCCTGCGGCTTGCCGTCGGTCTTGGTGCGCACGAGGCAAAAGATCCAGTCGGCGTGCTGGCCGAGCGTGGTCCAGGTCTTTTGGCCGTTGATGACGTATTCGTCACCCTCGCGCACCGCGCGGGTCTTGAGGCTGGCAAGGTCCGATCCTGCGCCCGGTTCGGAATAGCCCTGACACCACCAGTCGGTGCCGTCGAGGATGCGCGGCAGGTAGTGGTCCTGCTGTTCCTTGGAGCCGAATTTCTGAAGCACTGGCCCCAGCATGGCGAGGCCGAAGGGCACGATGCGCGGCGCGTTGGCGCGGGCGGCCTCTTCCTCGAAAATGTGCTTTTCGACCGGGGACCAGCCCGTGCCGCCGAATTAGACGGGCCAGCCATAGGCGAGCCAGCCCTTTTCGTTCAGGATCGCATGCCAGCGCTCCATGTCGGCCTTGTCCAGCTCGCCGCCGATCCGCACCTTTTCGGCCAGATCCTCGGGCAGCTTCTCGTCAAGGAACGCCCGCACGTCATCGCGGAACGCCTCCTCCTCCTTGGTGAAGCTCAGGTCCATCTCACCCCTCCTTGTTCAGATCGGCAAAGGTCGTGCCGTCGTCTGCCATGCGCCGCAGGATCGCGGGCACTTTCCAGTAATACGCATCATCTTCGACATAGCGTTCAATCCGCGCGACGAGTTCCTTTGCGCCGATGGTGTCGGCATAGTGGAGCGGGCCGCCGCGGAAGCGCGGGAAGCCGTAGCCGAACAGGAACACCGCATCGACGTCGATCGGGCGCAGCGCGATGCCCTCTTCGACCACACGCGCGGCTTCCGAGATCATGGCGGTCATGTAGCGTTCGACAATTTCTTCGTCGGTGAAATCTTGCGGCGTGATCCCTTTGGCCGCGCGTTCTTCGTCGATGATTTCGAGCGCGCGGGGGTTCGGGCGGATGCCCTCGTCGTCGTAGATGTAGAAGCCCGATCCGGTCTTGCGGCCGTACATGCCCTCTTCGCAGATCTTGTCGTGGATGCGTACGTAGCGTTCGTCGGCGGGGCGGTTCGGCGCCATACGCTTGCGGTTGGCCCAGCCGATGTCGAGGCCTGCGAGGTCGCCGACCTTGAACGGACCCATCGCGAACCCGAAGGCTTCGAGTGCGTCGTCCACCTGCTGCGGGCTCGCCCCGTCTTCGACCAGATAACCGGCAGTCTTGCCGTAATAGGCGAGGATGCGGTTGCCGATGAAGCCGTCGCAGACGCCCGCGCGCACGCCGACCTTCTTCATCTTCTTGGCCAGCGCAAAACCGGTGGCGACCACTTCGGGCGCGGTCTTGTCGGCGACCACGACTTCGAGCAGGCGCATCAGGTTCGCGGGCGAGAAGAAGTGCAGGCCGATCACATCCTCGGGCCGCGACGTGGCCGAGGCGATCTCGTTTACGTCGAGGTAGGAGGTGTTGGAGGCGAGAACGGCGCCCGGTTTGCAGATCGTGTCGAGCTTGCCGAAGATGTCTTTCTTGACGTCCATGTTTTCGAACACGGCTTCGATCACCACGTCCACGTCCGACAGCGAGGCCATCTCGGTCGAGGGTTCGAGCCGCGCCAGCGCCTCATCCCGCTTGGCTTCGGTCATCTTGCCGCGCTTCACCGCGCCGTCGAAATTTTTGGTGATGAAGCCGACGCCCTTGTCGAGCCCCTCCTGCGAAATCTCGATGATCCGCACGGCAAAGCCCGAGGTCAGCGCCGCAGTCGCGATGCCCGACCCCATCGTGCCGCCGCCGATCACGCCGATCTTCTTGATCTCGCGCGGCGTGGCCTTGCCCTCGGGAATTTTCGACACGGCGCGTTCGGCAAAAAACGCGTGGCGCATGCCCTGCGAGGCCGGGTCTTTAAGGCCATCGACGAAGCTCTTGCGTTCATAGGCCATGCCCTCTGCCATCGGGCCGGTCGACATCTTGACGGCTTCGATCGTGTTCTTGGCGGTGGGGTGATGCTTCATCTTCTTGGCGACCATCGCGCGCGCCTCGTCCAGCGCGGCTTCGTCCATTTCGACGCTAAGCTCGCTGGTGCGGCGGGTCTTGAGCTTGCCTGCGAGCACATCTTGGGCGGCAGCAAGTGCGACGTCGCGTGGTTCACCCGCCTCGAGCCCGTCGATCAGGCCCATCGAAAGCGCCTCGTCCCCCGACACCTGACGCCCCGACAGGGCCATATCGAGCGTGTTCTTCATGCCCATCAGGCGCGGGCCGCGCTGGGTGCCGGATGCGCCGGGGAGAAGGCCAAGGTTCACTTCGGGCAGCCCGACGCGCAGGCCTTTGACCCCGACGCGTGCATGCGTGCCCATGCAGATTTCCAGCCCACCGCCAAGCGCGGTGCCATGCGGGGCCGAGATCACGGGCTTTTCGCTCGCCTCGATCGCGTTGATCGTGTCGGGGAGCGAGGGTTCCAACGGGGTTTTGCCGAATTCCTTGATGTCCGCGCCCGCGACGAAGGTGCGGCCTGCGGCGTAGATGGCAAGCACCTCGATCTCGGCATCCGCGTTGGCGGCGGCGACCGCGTCCACCAGCCCCTGACGCACGGCCTGACCGGAGGCGTTGACGGGCGGGTTGTCGATGCAGATCAGCCCGACTTTGCCCACGCGTTCGAGGGTCATGACGTCGTTGATATTGGTGGTCTCACTCATGGATTGCTCTGTCCTCTGTCAGGTCGTGGTGACGGCGTCGCGCGCGTCGAGCAGATGCGCGAAGGCGTCGGTCAGCTTGTGTTTCAGGATCTTGCCGGTCGCCGCAGCGGGAAACTGGTCGATGATGAAGATATGTTGCGGCACCTTGTATGGCACGAGATGCGCGAGAAGAAAGGCCTTTAGCGCCTCTTCGGTGACGTCCGGTTTGGCGGTGACGAAGGCCAGCACCTCTTCGTTGCCCGGCACGCGCCGCCCGATCACGGCGGTCTGGTAGACACCGGGATGGCGGGTCAGCATCGCCTCGACCTCGGGCGGATAGATGTTGAAGCCGGAGCGGATGATGAGCTCTTTTTTGCGGCCCATGATCCAGAGCGTGCCATCCGGGTCGATCTTGGCAAGGTCGCCGGAGCGGAAGTAGCCGTCGGGGCGGATCGCCTGCGCGGTGGCCTCGGCGTTGCGGTAGTATCCCTGCATGATGTTGGGGCCGCGGATCAACAGCTCGCCGACCCCGGTGGCGTCCGGCTCGTCGATGAGGCAGTCGACATCATCGAGGATCTGGCCGACCGAGACGTCATCGCGCGGGTCGTCCAGCCGGGTGCCTGAGACGCCGGGCGAGGTTTCGGTGAGGCCGTAGCCGTTTTGCAGGGGGATGCCGAACGTCGCCTCGATCTTTTCCTTCCATTCGGGGTCGAGCGGGGCGCCGCCCGATGAGATGTATCTGAGCTTGGGCGCGTCCGGCGGGGTGCCGCGGCGGGCGAGTTCGGCGAGGATCGCCTGATACATCTGGGGTACGGCGGGCATGACGCTGCCGCCCTCGGCGAAGGCGTCGAGCACGGCGGGGGCAGAGAACCGGGGGAGAAACCGGATCGCACTGCCGCCTGCAAGGGAGGCGAGAAAGACCGAGGCGAAGCCGAAGATATGCGTGCCCGGCAGGACGCCGACCACGATGTCGCCGGGGGCCATGTGGCGCAGGCGGGCCGAGATTTCAGCGTTCCAGATCAGGTTGCCGTGGCTCAGCATCACGCCCTTCGGGGCCGATGTGGTGCCGGTCGTGTAGATCAGCGCGGCGATGTCGTCGCGCGCAGTGGCGGCCGCCGGTTCGGGCGCGGTGTCGGGGCCGGGTAGGGGGCCCGCGAGCAGGATGTCGCCGCAGTCGAGTGTCCCGCGCGACGTGGCCTCCATCCGGGTGGCGTGGGCGCGGGCGGGAGGCGAGGCTTCGGGGGTGAAGAGCGCGAAACGCGCGCCGGCGTGGCGGCGCAGCGCGTCCAGTTCGTCAGCCGACATGCGCGCGTTGATGGGCATTGACCATGCGCCAAGGCGGCTCGCGGCCAGAAGGGCAATGCCGTAGGTGGCTGAATTTTCCGACACGATCATGACCCGGTCGCCCGCACCGACGCCTGCTGAGGTAAGCGTGTCGGCCATGCTATCGGCCATCCGCTCGACATCGCCGAAGGTGTAGCGCGCCCCGTCGTGGTCGATGATCGCGAGGGCATCGGCCGCATGCCCGCGGGTCAGTTCGTGGATTCGGTCCATTGCGTCTCCCCCCGGGTCTTGGCGCCCGACGCTGGAACCGTAGTCCAGCGGGAGAGGGAGGTCAACAATGTGAAACGTCCGTTTGCAATGCGGAACTATGGCCGTCCGGGCGGTCGGTTATGCACCTTGTTTCATTGCCGCTCGGCGCATGTAAGCGGAGGGCATGCGATGGGGTTCACGCGGCGGAGGCTTCGTTCATGCCCGTGGCGAGCGCTTTGGCGGAACTTTCGGTTTTGAAGATCGCGACGGCCGAGATCAGTTGTTCGGTGCCGTGGGCGAGGGCCTGACCGGCTGCGGTCGATTGCTCGAACATGGCCGCGTTCTGTTGCGTCGTCCGGTCGAGGTCAGACAGGACACTCGTCACCGTTTCCAGCCCTTTGGCCTGACCTGCCGCACTTTCCGAAATCTCGATGATCCGGTCGGCGATGTCGTTGACGGCGCCGACGACCTTGTCGTTCGCGTCGCCGGATTGGCGGACCAGCCCGACGCCCTCGTTGACCTGCGCATCGCTCGCCTCGATCAGGGTCTTGATCTCGCGGGCTGCGTCGGAGCTTCGTTGCGCCAGCGCCCGCACTTCGCTTGCCACTACGGCGAAGCCCCGGCCGCTTTCGCCCGCCCGCGCGGCTTCGACACCGGCGTTGAGGGCCAGCAGGTTGGTCTGGAAGGAGATGTCGTCGATCACGCCCACGATGTTCTGGATCTGCTGGGATGATGCCTCGATCGCGCCCATCGCATGAACGGCGCGACGAACGAGGTCGGCGCTGTTCTGAGCTTCGCCGCGGGTCTGGTCGGCCTGTGTCTTGGCGGCGGTGGCGTTGGACGCGGTTTCGCGCACGGTCTGGTTCAGCTGCGAGATGGTCGAGGAGACTTCGGCAAGTCGGTGGGCCTGATCCTCGGTGCGGCGGGACATGGCGGCCGAGGCGTCGAGCAGCCCCTTTGCCTCCGCCCCGATCTGGTCGGCATTGCCCTGAACCGTGCGGATCATCTCGCGCAGTTCGGACACCGCCGCGTCGAAATCTTCTTTCAGGTCGCGGTAGTCGTCCGCCACCTCGCCTTGCAGCCCCAGCCGGAGGTCCGCGTTGCGCAGGGCGCGCAGGCCCTTGCGCAGGGCGTCGACCACCGCGGTCTGCTGATTGGCGACCAGTTGAATGCGCGCTGCGTCGCGTTCGGAGTTCTCGGCCGCGCGGGTGTCAGAGGCGCGCGCACGCTCGCTTTCTCGTTCGGCTTGCTTGAGCGCATCCTCGGCCTCTTTCCGGGCTGCGTCGGACTGCCGTTTCGCCTGTTCGGCTTCGGCCAGTGCAGCCTCGGCCTTGGCCTTGGCTGCCTCCGCCTCGCCCATCGAAATACGCAGTTCCGCGGCCTGAGCCGCTTGCCGGGCCATCATCTTTTGACGCACGGCGATGGCATAGACGAGCGCTGCGGTTTCCAGAACCACGACGACAGCGTGGAACACGGTGCGGGGCAGATTTTCGGCAAGGTTGGTCGAGGGATAAACGAGGGACGGCATCAGAACCGTCAGGGTCAGGTGGTGGATGGCGATCAGGACCGTGGCGGCGAGGGTGGCGCGCAGGTCGGCAAAGATCATCGTGGCCGCGAGAACGGCGAAATAGACCATGTGGGTGTCGATCTGCCAGCCGTGGCCCGCCATCGCGGCGTTCAGGACCGCGACACTCCCGACCCAGCCAAGCGAGGCGCTGACACTGGCGTATTTCGGCGTGGTCATCGCGCCCACAGCGCCCAGCACGACGAAAGCGGCCGTCGCGCCAACGACCACGACGATGGCCGTGCCCGCCCACCATGCGGCGAGCGCGTTGACTGGCACCCACAACAAGGCGAGCAGCGCGATGGTCAGGCCCATGCGCGAGGGCGTGGCGGTGTTTGGCTGGATGTCGGTCATGTTTCGATCCTGCAGAGCGCGGCGAGCACATCGCCATTGATGACGGCCCACGCGCCCCGGTCGCGCAGCCTATCGGAGAAATCAGGGTCCTGAGAGGTGGCGAAGACGCCGAAACGTGCGCGCACCGGGCCCACGGTCTGCCCGCCTGCCGCCGTGATGACGCGCTCAGCCTCGTCGCCCCAGCGCGACACCACCAGGAGCACGCCATCCCGGGCCGGGTCGGCGGAGGCGATGACCACGGCCGGACCCGCGAGGACCGCGCCGAGGGTCAGAAACAACAGGGGCAGGGCGCGCAGGGCGCCGGACAGGGCATTCCAGAACATGCCGTCTTGTCGCAGCCCCTCATTTCCAAACACTTAAGATGCATCCGGGCTGTTAGAATTTTCACCATCTGGCGCGACAAACCGCGCCCGTGGTACTGCGGGATATGACCACGCCTTCTGCCCTTCCCCCCGCCGATGCCGAGGCGCGCCGCGCCGTCGCGCCTGTGATCTGCTATCCGACCGACACGCTGCCTGCGCCGGATCTCGCGCTGTACCAGTCCGCGCGAAAGGGTGCGCGCAAGGTCGCCGAGGTGACGGTGCCTGCGCGGGATGCGGCGAGTTTCACGGTTCCGGCGGGGTCGTTCTTTCGGATCACGAGCGTCGAGGGGCCGCAGGTGGGCGATCTCAACCTGTGGAACGCGAACGACCTGACGGAGCGGTTCTATTCCGGCAAGACCCGTGCGTTGCACGGCACGCATCTGACGACGGGCGAGCGGATGTGGACGAGCTTTCCGGGCCTGCGGCCGATGGCGACGATCACCCATGATACGCTCGGCTGGTATGGGATCGACAGCTTCGGGGGCTCGGTCCATGACGTGATCGGCACGCGCTGCGACCCTTATACCAATAACCTTCTGTTAGGCGGGCAGTATCACCATTGCTGCCACTCGAACCTGACGCGGGCGCTGGCGGATCACCTTGGGGTCAGTCTGGCCGAGGCCGAGCCGCATGTGCATGACGTGCTGAACGTCTTTATGTGTACCGGGTTCACGCGCGACACCGGGCAGTATTTCATGAAGGCTTCGCCGGTGCGGCCCGGCGATTATCTGGAGTTCTTCGCGGAGATTGATCTGCTCGGCGCACTGTCCGCCTGTCCGGGGGGCGATTGCTCGGCCGAGCATTCGTCGGATACGGCGGCCTGCTATCCGCTGCTGGTCGAGGTGTTCACGCCTGAGGCCGGTGCGTTGGGCGACTGGACCCCGCCCGCGCCCAATGGCTACGATCGCAGCCACGGGCGCTGAGCTGGGTCAGGTGATCTTGCGGGTGCGCGCGCGGCCTTCCCACAGCCAAGCCGCGACGATCAGGCCCGCCGCGATCAGCAGCATGAGCCACGGCGGGGCAAGCGGCATGACGCGCAGGTTTTCGACCACATAGGCGCCACGCGGGGTGTAGCCGATCCAGCCGCGACCGATGGCGGCGCGGCCTTCGTTCACCGAACGAAGCTGGGGGTTGCCCTCTTCGATCAAAGCCGTGCCGCCGCGCATCGCCGCCATCACGGGGGCGAGGGGTTCGCCGCTGGCGATGGTTTCCTCGAACTCCTTGGGCGAGGCGGGGCCGACCGCGACCACGGACGTCTCGTCGCCCTCTTCGAGCCGGAAGAGGCCGATCTGGGCCGAGGCGAATTCCGAGCGGTAGAGGCCGGGTGCGACCTCTTCCATCTGGACCTCTTCCTCGGTCCCGTCCGGGCGGGTGACGGTGACGGAGCGTGCGCCCTCGCTCATCGTGCGCCGGGTGATCGTGACCTGATTGCCGGTGGCCTCGGCGGTCAGCGCCTCTTCTTCGAGTTCCGGCTCCTTCATCATCCAGTGGGCGAGGCGGCGCAGCAGTTCAAGCTGCGGGCCGCCGCCTTCGAAGCCGCGATCCCAGAGCCACGCGTGGTCTGAGGCGAGGAGCGCGACACGGCCCTCGCCGACGCGGTCCAGTGTCAGGAGCGGGCGGTCGCCTGCGCCCTGCATGACGGTCATGCCTGCGGTTTCCTCAAGCTCGACAAGGCGCATCCAGCGGCCCCAGCCGCCCTCGGGCGCGAAATCTTCCAGCCCGCGCGTCACCGGGTGGCGTTGACCTAACTCGGAGATCTGGGGCGAGAAGCCTTCTTCGATGACCCGCGCGGTGGGTTCGCCGGGGAGCACCTGACCCAGCGGTGAGCGCGCGAGACTTTGGGCTGAGGCGAGGTCGGGGCCAGCTGCGACCAGCACGGCACCGCCCTGTTCGATGTAGTTGCGCACGGACAGGAGGTAACTGGCGGGCAGGATGCCACGCAGTTTGTAGCGGTCGAAGATGATGAGGTCGAACTCGTCGATCTTCTCCATGAACAGTTCCTGCGTCGGGAAGGCGATGAGCGACAGTTCCGACACCGGCACGCCGTCCTGCTTTTCGGGCGGCCGCAGGATGGTGAAATGGACAAGGTCCACCGCACTGTCGGACTTCAGGAGGTTGCGCCACGTGCGCGTGCCGGGATGCGGCTCGCCCGACACCAGCAGAACCCGCAGGCGGTCGCGCACGCCGTTCATGGTCACAACGGCGGTGTTGTTTCGGTCGGTGAGTTCGCCGTCGAGCGTGGGCGTGGTGAACTGGATCACGTTCTGACCGCCGTGGGTCAGCGTGATCGGCACGGTCAGCTCGCGGCCCGTGGGAACCTGAACCACCTCGGGCTCGCCGCCGTCGACCGAGATGGTCAGATCGACCATGCCGTCCTCGGGGGCTGCGCCCAAATTGTCGATGCGCAGGCCGATCTGCTGCTCCTCGTCGAGGATGCCGAAGGCGGGCGCGTTCGTGACGACGATGCGGCGATCCCAATCCTCTTCGCGGCCCGTGCGCAGAAGGTGCAGGGGGGCGGGGAGGTCCGGCGCGGCCTCGAGGTCATGCAGGCGGCCGTCGGAAATCAGAACCATCCCGGCGACGCGGTCGCGCGGCACTTCGGCCAGCGCCTCGGTCAAGGTGGTCATGAGGAGCGAGCCGCGATTGTCCTCGCCGTCGCTCATCCGGGTGATGCGCAGTTCCAGCCCCTCGGTCGCCGCCACGCGGGCGGTGAGGGCGTCGAGCGCGGCTTCGGTCTGATCGCCCCGGTCCGACAGGCCCTGCGAGGCGCTTTCGTCCACGATGGCGAGCATGATGTCGCCCTCGGGCGCGCGCTCTTCCATCTGGAGCGAGGGGCCGGCGAGGGCCAAGAGCAGCGCCGCCGCGCCCAGCATCCTGAGCGCCCAGCCCTTGAGCCCGCGCCAGACCGCAAAGATCAGGATCGCGGCGATGAGCGCGCCTGCGACCCAGAGGACGGGCCAGTCGAAGGCCGGGTCGAAGATGACGGACGAGGCGTTCATTGGCCGAGCCTTTCCAGCAGAGCAGGCACATGGACCTGATCCGACTTGTAGTTGCCAGTGAGCACATGCATCACGAGGTTCACGCCGAAGCGATAGGCCATCTCGCGTTGCCGTTCGCCCGCGAACCCGCGCCCGACGGGAAACATCGGTGCGCCGTTCTCATTGATCGCCCAGGCCGACGCCCAGTCGTTTCCGCCGATCAGGACGGGGGTGACCCCGTCGTTGAGGTTGCGGAACGGCATGCCCTCGGCGCGTTCGGCATCGGGCGGCGAGCTTTCGACCCAGACCGACTGGCCGAAGTAGCGGCCCGGGAAATCGGCGAGCAGATAGAAGGTGCGGGTCAGGACGTGATCGTTGGGGATCGGTTCCAGCGGCGGAATGTCGAGCGGGCGGGCCAGCGTGCGCAGGCGGGTGCTCTCGGCGGTCGCGCTGGAGCCGAACCCGGCC
Source organism: Pseudomonadota bacterium (assembly GCA_036154315.1). Taxonomy (GTDB): domain Bacteria; phylum Pseudomonadota; class Alphaproteobacteria; order Rhodobacterales; family Rhodobacteraceae; genus Maritimibacter. The sequence goes on along the minus strand of JAYZLL010000021.1, from coordinate 18,235 downwards.
ACATCGCCGTCGCGGGTGTCGAACACGATCATGCCGCCGCCGCGCAGATAGGCGTTGAGCTTGGCATAGGCTTCGGACGAGGGCGCGGCCTGTTGTTCCTCCACCGGCCAGTAGAGCAGGGGATAGACGCCAAGTTCGTCGGTTTCGATGTCGACGCCCACGGGTTGGTCCGGTTCAACCGAGGTGCGGGCGAAAAGCTGTTGGCTAAGGCCCAGAAGCCCCGCCGCCGACACGCGGTCGAGTTGGGTGTTGCCGGTGCGCACGTAGGCCAGCGTGACCTCGGCGGTGGCGGCGAGCAGGGCGGCGTCGTCCTGCGCGGTGGTCTCGTCCTGTGCCCGTGCGTTCTGCGGCGCGATCATCAGGGCCACGCCGATGAGGGCGGCAGTAGCCACGGCCTTGCCCCGCTTGCCGGTCAGGCGACCGGTGAGGATGAGCGAGGCGATCACGTCGATGGCGACAGCGGCGAGTGCCAGAAGGAGGAGCCAGCCGGAGAGGTCGGTTTCCTCGCGCTCGCCCTGCCATTCGGGCACGACGCTTGCGGGCCACGAGGCCGGGCGCAGCACGGTGTCTTCGCCGATCACATTGACCGCGACGCGGCGATCCTCGTCGGCATAAAGACCGGGGGGCAGGTCGGGGCCGACGCCTTGGGTTAGTTCTTCACCCGGCACGCCGGGGCGTTCGCCCGCGTCATCGAGTGCGCCGAAACCGTCGAGCAGGGTTTCGGGAACCCATGTGGTGCCTTCGAGTTCGCCCGCGTCCGGCGTGCCGGTGCGGGTCGAGACGGCGAGGCGTTCGAGCATCTGGACGAACAGGCCAGAGAGCGGCAGGGACGACCATTCGGCATTGGCCGAAACGTGGATCAACACGACCTGACCGTCGGCCAGCGTCTTGCGTGTGACGAGCGGCGTGCCGTCGACCAGTTCCGCGATGGTGCGTTCGGCCAGCATCGGGCCGGGTTCGGCGAGCACCTGACTGGTGACTTCGATGTCGCCGGGAATTGCGAGACCGTAGAACGGGCTGTCCTCGGGGAAGGGCGCGAGCGTGCGCGGTTCCCCCCAACTCATCGCGCCGCCCACTTCGCGCCCACCCACGCGCAGGCGGACGGGGAGGAGCGGGTCTTCTTCGGCGCGGCCCGTGTCGGCGGCGGCAAGGCGCGGACCGGCGAAACGCAGGAGCAGGCCGCCCTCGGCCACCCATTCCTCAAGCGCTTCTTTGTCGTTCGGGGCGAGCGCCGCGACATCGGCGAGGATGAAGACATCCGGGCTGGCAGCGATGAGATCGCTCAGCGATCCCTCCAGCACGTCGGCGGTCGGCACGAGCGCTTCGCGCAGGTAGTGGAGCGGTGAGAGCAGTTCGAGACCCTCTTCGCTTTCGCCCCCGATGAGCGCGACCTTGCGACGCCGCAGCGTGTCGTCGGCGAGCGTCACGGTGCCTGCCGAGCGCATGCCCTCGACCTCGAACCGGGCGATCCGGTTGCGCAGTTCGGGGGGCAGGGAAATTTCGGTGACGGCCTCGGTCGCGCCTTGCTCGAAGGTGAGCGTGGCGCGGGCCAGCTCGCGCTCGATGCCTGCGGGGTCGGGGCCTTGCCCGGTGACTTCGATGCTTTGTGCGGCCTCGGAGGTGGAGCGGGTGGCGGACAGGCGCACCATGCCATCGGCGATCCGGGCGGGCTGAAGGCCGATGCGGGGCGCGGGCGGCTCCATCACCGTGAGTGCGCCACGCGATTGCAGTTCACGGGCCAGCGCGGCGCGGTCGTCACCTGCAAGGCCGTCCGACAGCCAGAGCGTGTCGAAGCCCCCCTCGACACCGTCGAGCCAGTCGAGCGCCGGGGCATGATCCACGGGCCACGCTTTCGGGAGAAGACCATCAAGCCGGGCCTGCGCGTCCGAAGCCGAGCGAAGGGGCAGGCCGCCCTCGGCAGGCAGGGCGTTCAGCGCGACCACGGCGACACGACGCCCGGTCGAAGCGGCGGCCTCCAACCGCCGGTCGGCGGCTTCGAGGCGCGGGCGCCAGTCGGGGGCGGCGGCATAGCTGTCATCGACCAGCACCAGAAGCGGGCCGGACCCGGTTTCCACCGGCTGCGGGTTCAGGATCGGGCCGGAGAAGCCAAAGATCATCGCGGCTATGGCGATCATCCGAAGGAGGAGGAGCCACCACGGCGTCCGGTCGGCCTCGCTGTCTTCGTCTTCGAGCCCCAGAAGCAGCGCGACGCCCGGAAAGGCACGGCGGATCGGGGCGGGCGGGATCGCGCGCAGGATCAGCCAGAGCACCGGCAGTGCGGCCAAAGCGATCAGAAGCCACGGGGTGACGAAGCCGATGGGGCCGAGAGTGAACATCAGGCACGGCCCTCCAGGGCCTGATACATCCAGAGCAGCGCCGAGGACGGGCTGTCATTGGTGTGGTGTGTGTGAAAGCGCCAGCCGGTCAGCCCCGCCATCGCGGTCAGCCGCTCCTTGCGGCGCGCGAGCCGGGCGAGATAGCGGTCGCGCAACTCGCCCGCCTTGCGCGTCTCGAATTCGAGCGTGTTGCCCATCGAATGGAACACGGTGCGCCCGTCGAAGGGGAACGCCTCTTCCGAGGGGTCGAGGATTTGCAGGAGCACGCCCTGGACGCCCCGGTCGGCGGCGGTCGCAAGCGCCTCTTCCACCGGGCCGGGGTCGGCCATGAAATCCGAGATGAACACGGCGCGGGAATGGCGCGGCAGGATCGACACGTCAGGCACGCCGTAATCCTGCTGGGTCTTGTCGGCGAGGTGTTCGGCCACGCGGCCAAGTTGCACCTCGCCCCGCATCGGGCGGATGCCCATGTCGGTCAGGCCCACGCGCTCGCCCGATTGCACCAGCAGAACGGCGGTCGCGAGCGATAGGAGCGCGGCGCGGTCGGCCTTGGTCACGAGGTTCTTTTCCGAGGAGAACTGCATGGACTGGCCCCGGTCGACCCAGAACACGACAGATTGCGCGGCCTGCCATTCTTTTTCGGCCACGAAATGCGTGTCGGAGCGGGCCGAGCGGCGCCAGTCGATGGACCGGGCCGGGTCGCCGGGCTGTGCCGTGCGGTATTGCCAGAACGCATCGCCCATGCCGGGCCTGCGCCGTCCGTGCTCGCCGAGCACCACCCCACGGGCCAGCTGGCTGGCTTCGGCAAGGAGCGGTGGGAGCGGCGCGGCAAGCGCCTCGGCCCTTGGGCGCAGGGGCAGGGTCAAGCGGCGGCCTCGGTCCGGCTCAGGCCCTCGACCACCCCGTCGATGATCCCGGCGAGCGATTCGCCACGGGCGCGGGCGGCATAGCTGAGGGCCATCCGGTGGATGAGCACGGGCTTGGCGAGCGCGCGCACGTCGTCCGGTCCGGGGGCAAGCCGCCCGTCCATCAGCGCGCGGGCGCGGGTGAGGAGCATGAGCGCCTGCGCGGCACGGGGGCCGGGGCCCCAAGCCACGGATTCGCGCACCGTGTCGGGGGACGACACGTCGTCCGGGCGGCAGGCGCGCACGAGGTCGAGGATCATCTCGACGATGTTCTCGCCCACGGGCATCCGGCGCAGAAGGTGCTGCGCGGCGATCAGTTGCTCGGTGTCGAACACGGCGCTCGCCGTGTCTTCCTCGGCGCCAGTGGTGGCGAGGATGATGTCGCGCTCGGCGTCGCGGTCGGGGTATTCCACGTCGACCTGCAGAAGGAAGCGGTCGAGCTGAGCTTCGGGCAGAGGATAGGTGCCCTCCTGCTCCAGCGGGTTCTGCGTGGCGAGGACGTGGAACGGGCGGTCGAGCTTGTGTTCATGGCCCGCCACGGTCACGGCGCGTTCCTGCATGGCTTGGAGCAGCGCGGACTGGGTGCGCGGCGAGGCGCGGTTGATTTCGTCGGCGAGCAGAAGCTGGCAGAAGATCGGACCTTGGATGAACCGGAACGACCGCGCGCCATCGGCGCCTTCTTCGAGCACCTCGGAGCCGAGGATGTCGGCAGGCATGAGGTCGGGGGTGAACTGGATGCGCCCCCCGGAAAGGCCCATCACGGTCGAGAGCGTTTCGACGAGGCGGGTCTTGCCCAGACCGGGGAGACCGATCAGCAGGGCATGGCCACCTGCGAGCATCGCCGCCATCACCTGTTCGACCACGGTTTCCTGACCAATGATCCGCTTGGCGACCATACTGCGCGCCTCGGCCAGCCGGCCCCCGAGCGCTTCGATTTCCGCTACGAGGTCTTCTGCTTCGTCCATGACACGTCTCCGATCTGTTCGTCACGATCAGTAAAGGGCATGGGAAGATGGGAAGCAAATGACAGATGCGACAAAACCCGTTCACGGGGCCGTGTCGTCGTGGCTTTGCCCGTCTGTGCCGATTTGCGAGGCGGGATTCCGCCGCCCGTGGTCGGGCGGCGGCGGTTCGTGAATGCGGGTCCTACGCCTTTTGGCGCATCATTTGCCGACGATGAACTCGGCCGACCCGGACCGTGCAACGCCATTTCGGCTGACGGTCAGTTGCGAGGACGTGTCGCCATAGGCGCTGATGTACTCGTGGTTGGCACCGAAGAACCCGGCAGCGCCGAAGCCGCCGATTCTGGTGGTGTTGCCGCCATGATCGAGCTCGCCCGAGAAGCGGGCGGTCATGTTGTCGGCATTCGTCTGATTGCTCGCGGTGACGGCGATCGACCCCGTGGCGACACCGGACACCGCGGCCACATCGTCGATCAGAGCGTTGCGCTCGGCGACGGTGTTGTTGGGCGAATAACGGTTCTGGAAATCCGTGTAATCCGAATAGGGCAGGTCTTCGGCCACCGCGAAATCCGTCAACGTGCCGTCGAGGTCCGCGCCCGAGGCATCCACGCTGGCGGTCAGCGAGGCGGTCCCGAGAAACACGTCGGCCACGTTTCCGTTGTTGGTGCTGTAGGAGATGATGCGGCTGAACCCGCTGTAGGTCGCCGTGCCGGTCGCAGGCAGCGTGCCCGACATCGCCCCGCTGTCGAACCCGGCAATCGAGTCGGACGCGCTGAACGAGGCGCCGATGAGATCTTGGGTCGAAACGAGACAGCCCGACAGGGCGAAAGACGCGGGCACGAAAAGTGCCGCAGTGAGTATGCGCATGAAGAAACCCCCAGTTAATATGCAGTAAGCAACGGTGAGAGATTATCGCGCACGCGCTTTCGCGCAATAGTCCATTCGAGACGCGATGTCGTATCTGGCATGACCGCTCGCGTGCCGGGCGAGGTTCACGGAACGCGGGCCCGGTGTTAGGTGTTCGGGTGGAACGACGGAGGAGCAGGCATGACCAAGACGACGGAAACCGGGCAGGTGGGGATCAGCGCCGAAAGCCTCGCCTCGTCGGCGAAGAAGGCGGCCAAGGGCGGCCTGCCTCCGGTCGACAAGTGGAACCCCGACTTCTGCGGCGATCTCGACATGCGGATCGCGCGGGACGGGACGTGGTTCTACCTCGGCACGCCCATTGGTCGGCATGAACTGGTCAAGCTGTTCTCGTCGATCCTGCGCAAGGACGGTGAGGACTACTTCCTCGTCACCCCCGTCGAAAAGGTCGGGATCAAGGTGGATGACGCGCCGTTCGTGGCGGTGGATTTCACCCGCGACGGCGACGGGCTGCGCTTTGTGACCAATGTCGAGGACGAGGTGCTTGCAGGACCGGAGCATCCGATCCGCGTGGTGCGCGACCCCGAGACCGGCGAGCCGTCGCCCTATGTGAACATCCGCCGCAACCTTGAAGCGCTGATCGACCGTAAGAGCTTTTACCGTCTCGTCGAGATCGGCGAGCATGCTGAGCACGAGGGCGAAAGCTGGTTCGGCCTGCGCTCGCAGGGCACGTTCTTTCCGATCATCCCGAGCGCCGAACTGCCCGAATAGCGCCCGGTTAGTCGGCGCGACCGACCGCTTCGACCGCGCCGCCCCGCGCGGTGCCGTCTTGGGTCAAAAGCAGGCCGGTGGTGGCGGTGCGGCCCAGCACCGAGACCCCGTCCGCATCCGTCCCCCAGAACCGGCCGACCCCGGTGCCTGCCACGTTGAGGCTGGAGCCGCCCTCGCTGACCGTGCCGTCGAAGGTGGCGGTGAAGTCGCGGCCGGTGATCGTGGTCGAAGGGATCGCCACTGCGCCCTCGGCGATCACCGCGCCCTCCAGCAAGGATCGCCGCGCCGCTTCGCGTTCGGCATCGGTGGTGGCGGCGTCAAACGCCAGATAGGCAACGTCGGCCTCGGTCCATGGGACCGCGCGCCGCACGACGAAGTTGTCGAGCGTGCCCTCGACCGTGCCGCCGGACGAGGTGAATTCGGCGCTGAACGTGGAGCGCCCGGCGTAGTGATCGCTGGCGCGCGCGACGGGGTCCGACACCTCCATATTCGCATAGCCGACATAGTCCGCGCCGCCGTTCGTCGGCATCGTCGTGGCGGTGGTCGACCCACGGGCGGCGGGAAACAGCACCGCGTAGTTTTCGACGTTGAACGCGATGAGCTGTTCGGTCTGATCGCAGGCGGAGAGGGGGAAGAGGCTCAGAAGGGCGAGGGGCAGAATAGGTTTCATGGCGAAATCCAGAAATGGGATATGGGGCCATGATAACACGGACGAGCCGATCCCCTCAGTCCCGGATCGCCCTACCTCCTGCACGGGGCCGATAGACGCGCCGGGCAGAATCGGGTTGTCATGGAGGGGCCAATTTCAGGCCGGAGGGGACAATCTTGATCGCATATGTTCTTACGGGGCTTGTCGCCCTCATTCACATCTACATCGTCTATCTCGAAATGGTGCTCTGGACCCAACCGCGCGGGCGCAAGGCCTTTGGCACGACCGAGGCCTTTGCCGAAGAGAGCAAGACGCTCGCCGCCAATCAGGGGCTCTACAACGGGTTCCTCGCAGCCGGCCTGATCTATGGCATGGTGCGCTCGGACGTTGAGATCATGGCGCTGTTTCTGGTCTTCGTGCTGGTCGCAGGGCTGTACGGTGGCCTGACCGTCAGCAAACGGATCCTCGTGATCCAGTCGGTGCCTGCCGCGCTCGCCCTTGTGGCACTGGCGCTCGGGGTCTGAGCGTCAGCCGTAGACCCGGACGGCAAAGATCACGGTCATGACGACGCCGACGGCGATCACGAAGTAGCGCAGGTAATCCGTGCGCACGACCCGGCTGATGCGCGCGCCGACGAAGCCACCGGCGGCGGTCGCGAGCATCATGATGAGCGCGGGTTTCCACGCGATGAGCCCGGCCACCACGAACGTGACGGCGGAGATCACCGACAGGATCGCGGACAAGAGCACCTTGAGCCCGTTCATGCCGTGCAGGTTCACAAAGCCGATCAGGCCGAAGGTGGCCAGGAGCATGATCCCGAGGCCGCCGTTGAAATAGCCGCCGTAGATCGACACGGCGAGGATGGCCGCGCTCGACAAGAACGGCCCCGCGTCACGCCCGCCGCGTGCCCGCACCGCTTTCAGCAGGGCAGGGCCTGCCGCGAAGAGGACGGTGGCCAGAAGCAAGAGCCACGGAACGAGGGTCATGAAGGTGTCGCCGGGCGTGACGATGAGCAGGAGCGCCCCGATCACGCTGCCCACGGCGGCGACACCGATGATAGCGCGCAGACTCAGGGTGCCCTCGGCGGCGATGTCCTTGCGGAACGCCACGGCGCTGCTCAGATAGCCGGGCATGGCCGCGAGCGTCGCGGTGGCGTTCGCCATGATCGGCGGGATGCCGATGTAGATGAGCGCCGGAAAGCTCAGGAAGGTGCCGCCGCCCGCGACGGCGTTCAGCATGCCTGCCGCGAACCCGGCGACCACCAGCAACAGAATTTCGAACATCCCCGGACCCTCCCACCGTTCACGCCCTCAATGCCCGTCTTGGCGAGCGGTTGCAAACGAGAGGTGAGCGTCAGGGTCAGCGGGCGCCGACGCCGAGCATGTAGACGTTGCGCGCCTCGCCGTTCTGCGTTGCGCCCATACCCGTGGCGGTCGTGCCCTCGATCGTGATGGCAGAGGCGGTCGGGCCGCCAAAGCTACCGCCCATAGACCCACCGACGGCCGTGACGGTGTCGCCATGCGTCAGGTTGCCGGAAATCGTGCCCGTGTATCCCGAGCCGCTGATGTCGCCTGCAATGTCGAGCGCGCCAGAGGCGATTTGCGGGTCGGTCATGCCGTCTTTGAGCGTCTGCAGGGACGCGTCGCTGTTGTCCAGCGACGCCACGATCGTGCGCAGCGTACCGTTTTCCGAGGCGGACATCTGACTGACGGCGAAATCGTCCAGACGCCCTTCTACCGTCCCGCCCGCAGCAGTGAAGTTCGCCGTCATTTCGGACCGGCCTACGAAGTAATCGACCGGCTGCGCACTCGAGGACCCATAGACCATCAGGGTGGAGAAGCCGTCGTACGTGGCGCTGCTGCTGGTTGGCATATTCGCGGCAGGCGTTGTGCCGATGCCGCTCACCTGCGATGCGATGGTGTCGAACGAGCCAACGAAGTCGTCGACGCGTTGATCGGGCGACAGGCAACCCGCGAGCGCGAGGAGGGAGACGAAGGGAAGGGCAAGGTGGGGCTGAAAAGACATGGCGATCCTCTGAAAACGCAAAAAGTTAAGAATTGATACGCCGACCCTATGATACGCGGCCCGAAAAGCAATCGGGCACGTGTCGCACTTTAGACGGATAGACCGTTTCCGGGGTCGTTCGATCAGTCCTGACGCACGCCGCGCGCGTCGAAATAGGCCGAGTAGTCCTGGCCGTTCACCTCAAGCTCGAGGTTGCCGAAATTCGTGCCCGTCATCCGAAGCCCCTCGGCATCCGGGCCTACAAAGAAGCCATAGACCGGGGCGTCGATCTCGACGGTCGAGGTCGGGCCGGTCAGCGTGCCGCGCATCTGGGTGGTGAAATCGGCCGTGCCGACAGGGACGTCTTGGACGCTCAGGGTGACGTCACCTTCGAGCGGTTCGACATCCCGAAACGAGTCCGCGAACAGTTCGAACGTGTCGATGTCGCTGCGCCCTGCGATGGCGTCACCGAAGCCTTCGTACTCGTCCTCGGCCAGACCGAAGCGCGAGGCGTCGGTCAATTGCGCGGTCAGACCCCAGTCGTTCGTCGTATAGGTGACGTTGGCCGTCATGCGCGAGGCGATCAGGTCACCTTGGGTCGAGCCGTTCGGGGTCAGGTCGAAATACGCCCCGCCCTCATAGGTCGCCGTGCCCGAGGTGGGGAGCACCGAAGGATCGGAGGTGACGAAATCGGCATTGGCGGCCAGCGCGGCGAGATAGGCGTCGAAGCTTTCTTTCAGCCCCACGCCGTTCGCCGTGATCCCGTTCGTACAGGCAGACAGCGCGAGCGCGGTGGATGAGGTCAGAGCCAGAAACCTGAGTGTCGTCATGTGTCGCCCTCCGGTTCGAGGAATTGGACGTGTCGGAGTGCCGTGCCCACGCGTCATTGCTTGATCGCGAAACCGTTGAGATAGGCGGTCGTGGGTGTGCCGTTCACGCCAAGTTCGACATTGCCGAAATTGGTCCCGGTGATGCGGATCGCCTCGCCCGTCGGTTCGTAGAGGATACCTGCGGCGGTCGCGTTCACCTCGATCTCGCTCGTCGCACCGGTGAGGGTGCCGGTGATCGGGGCGGTCCATTGCGGGTCGGCATTGCTGACCGGCCGCGATGCGATGGCGACGGTGCCCGACAGGGCTTCGGTGCTCGTGAAATCGCCGATCAGCGCCGTCGCCGCTGCAACGGCATCGTCGGCGGTCTGACCGGTCGCGGTGATCGCGTCGTTCAAGGCGTCATGCGTCGCCGAGGACATGGAGGCCCGCACGGCATTGCCCATTGTCCCCTCGACCTGCGCCGATGTTGCCCCGAAGGTCGCGGTGAGATTGAGACCCATGAAGATCATGTCGCCGTCGCCCCCGCTTTGCGTCAGGTCGAACAGCGCGCCGCCCGAGTAGGTGGCTGTGCCGCCGGTCGCGGTGATCGGGACGGGCGCGGAAAACGGGCTGCTGTTTCGCGCGGATTCGTATGAACCGATGGTCTCTTCGAGGATGATCGTATCGCCCAATTGTATGGCGACCGTGCCGGGCGCCGTACACCCGCCCAAGACTGTCATGACGGCGGGCACAAGCGCCGCGGCGAAACCGATCTTCATAGCAATTCCCCCTGCAATATGAGGAAAGCTTAGACTCACTTACTTGTGGCAGGCCAAGAAAAACGTGCCTGAGGTGCGAATTTCCTCAGATTTTCAGCGTTTCGGCGAGGTAACGCTCGAAATCGTCGAGGTTCACGGGCTCGAACTGGCCGAATCCCTGCATCCAGACGCTCGCGGCCTTGAGCGCGCCCGGCTCGAGTTTGCACCACGTCACACGCCCCTGCTTTTCCTGACTGATGAGCCCGGCGGCGGTCAGGATGCGCAGGTGTTTGGAGATCGCGGCAAGCGACATGTCGAAGGGTTCGGCCACGTCCGTCACCGCCATGTCGTCCTCGAGGAGCATGGTCAGGATCGCCCGGCGCGTGGGATCGGCCAGCGCGGCGAAGGTGAGATCGAGGCGGTCGCTCATGGATATGAGCGGTAGGCCGAGGCCGGGTTCCGGTCAAGCGCGGCGACAGATACTGGCGGCTCGTGCGCCGCTGTTTTATCAGAGGGGGTGGTAACCTCCCCGATGTGCCATTGTCATGGTGGCGTCGATCGATGAGCCATTGCGGGTCAGGGTCAGGCCCTCGTCGGTGTCGCCCTGCACGACAAGGAAGGTCAGGTTGGAATCCGACAGCCCGCCCATCGCCCATCCACCGAGTTCATAGACCGTGGTGCCCACGGTCGCGGCGCCGTTCACGGCGAAGGCGATATTGACGGGGTCCGACGTAACGATCGACGCGATGCCGAACACGCCGTCCGCGTATTCGCGCACACCGAGATGAGAGGCGACAATCACACTGGCCTCCTGTGCGGTTGATGCTGCCGAGACATCGGTCATGAGAGCGGCGTAGTCGGAGTCACTCAGGTTCTCGATGAAGGCAAAATCTCTGTTGCTGCCCTTTATCGTGAACGACGGACCGTTGAACCGGGCGGTCATGTTCGATGTCCCGACGAGATAGTCGGAGCTGCCATTGCCATGTGGGATGGCAATTTGCGTGAAGCCATAGAAATGGCCCGAGCCTGTTGTCGGTAATATGATGTCGGGATCATTGGGGGCAACGCGATCCGGGATCGCATAGCCTTGGACGCGGTAAAGGCCTTGGCCATAATCATTAACTGCCTTCTCGGCCAGGTCGAAAGGTGAGGTCGGACCGTCCACAGGTTGAACGCAGTGATCCGTGATGCCGAGACAGCCCGGGTCGGAGCTTACTTCCGGTGCGGTGCAAGCGCTCAAGAGTGTAAGGCAAAATGGTACGGGCCAGAGCCGGATGCTGTTCAGGTTCATTTTGCCACCACTGCAATGGATGCGTTGCGTGGATCGCCGTCATAGATGAGGCTGGGGGCGGGCACATTGTCGTCCGAGCGATAATAAAGCTGCACGGCTTCGGCGCTCGAACCATGGAATTGGGGGCGGAGCGCGCCGGACACATCCGCCGTATGGCTGCCATGAGTCAGCCGACCCACCACCGCGACCGTCGCATCGCCCGATTGCGAGGACAGGGTCAGGGTGCCATCGACCTGTTCGGGGTCGTCGATGTACCAGCCGAAAACACGACGTATGCTGGGCTCGTCGCTGCCCGCGCGTTCGAGATCGTAATAGAATTCGTTGATGACAGCACCGGTCAGTTGTGCGGCGATGAAATCAGACACCGTGCCGTCGATGGCGGGGCCACTTGCTCTGAAGCTGGCGTCGAGGTCTGCGTGTCCCGCATAGTAGTTGAAGATGTTCTCGGGGCTTGAGCCGTCGGTCGACGCCCGCTGCCCGACGCGGGCCGCTACGGTTCCGATGCCTTCGTAATGGGCGTTGCCCGACGTGGGGACCGTGCCGGTCCGGGTCAAATAACCGACCCCCGAGATGGCGGCGAAATCCGAGATCACCGCGTCGAGCCGGGCCGGATCGACGGGAGTGCCATCGAACCGGAAAGCCTCGCTGATCTCGGCGGGTGTGTTTGTCGTGTCGGTGGAGGTCTGTTCGTCGCTGGCGGGCATCGCGCAGGCGCTCACGAGGGGGAGGGCGAGGGCGAGGGGGACCATTGGGTTTCTGGCCTGCAACTGACGGCCGGACCAGTTGGATCGAAACTTCCTTGGAGCGGTTCCCAGACACCCGGACAGAACGCTGGTCAGCGAAACGGCGGTAGCGGTTGTGAAACGGCTCAAAGGCATGGCGCATTCAATGTCTTGCGGGTGCAACCCTGACCGGTCGGATCGGTGCGGGAGTGCGTGACCAATAACCTGAGCCTAGGGCGCCGGGGATCGTTACTCAACCTTTGAGTTGAATAAGGCGCTGGGCCCGGATTCCGCCGTGATCGCGCCTAGGTTGCTCTGCGTGAGCGTGAGAGCGGGTGAGATAACCTTTTCTTTTCAATGGATTGAGGTGGTTTTCGACCTGCGGCAAAGCTGTTGACTCCCTTCCCCCCTCAAAGTAGCAATCCGGCAACTCTTCGAAGGGGGCAATTCCGACTTGGCGAACCCGCTGGACGATCTTCCGAAAGACCGCCTCAAGGCGCTCGAGGACCGGATCGCATCGCGAAAGCCGAAGGCCGAGGACAGCCCCCACCAGAAGAAGGACTATGCGATGGCGAACCACGCCTGGCGCATGGTGATCGAATTGGTGGCCGGTCTGGGGATCGGTTTCGGGATGGGATACGGGTTGGATTACCTGTTCGGCACTCTGCCCCTGTTCCTCGTCATATTCACGCTGCTCGGGCTGGCAGCCGGCATCAAGACGATGCTGATCTCGGCCCGGGAGCTTGGGGAAAAACAAGCGGCCAAGGCCGCAGATGGTAAGGAAGACGCTCGTGGCGACTGAAGCACATGGTGAAGAAGGCGGCCTGGTATTCCATCCGCTGGACCAGTTCATCGTTAAACCGCTGTTCGGTGAGGCGGGTGACGCGGTTCATTGGTACACGATCACCAACGTGACCCTGTGGATGGCTCTGGCCGTCATCGCCATCGTCGCCCTTTTCGTCTTCGGCTCGCGCGGCCGGGCCATCGTGCCGACCCGCACCCAGTCGATCGGCGAGATCCTTTACGGCTTCACCTACAAGATGGTCGAGGACGTGGCGGGCAAGGATGCGGTGAAGTTCTTCCCGTATATCATGACCCTGTTCATGTTCATCCTGTTCGCGAACTACCTTGGCCTGCTGCCGATGTCGTTCGCGACCACCTCGCACATCGCTGTGACCGCCGTGCTCGCCCTGGCCGTGTTCCTGACCGTGACCATCGTCGGTTTCGTCAAAAACGGGACCAAGTTCCTCGGTCTCTTCTGGGTCTCGTCCGCGCCGCTCGCGCTGCGTCCGATCCTCGCGATCATCGAGCTGATCTCGTACTTCGTGCGCCCCGTCAGCCACTCCATTCGTCTGGGCGGCAACATCATGGCCGGCCACGCGGTTATGAAAGTGTTCGCGGGCTTCGCTGCCGTCGCGGCCATCTCGCCCTTCGCCGTGGTGTCGATCACCGCCATCTACGGGCTCGAAGTGCTCGTGGCCGGTGTTCAGGCCTACGTCTTCACGATCCTGACCTGCGTGTACCTGAAAGACGCGCTGCACCCGTCGCACTAATCCAAGGAGACGGGCGGTCAGACCCGCTTAACCCAAGAATATCAACTCGAATTCCATCGTAAGGAGAAACATCATGGAAGGCGATATCGCACAACTCGGTCAATTCATCGGCGCTGGCCTTGCCGGCATCGGTTCGGGCGCTGCCGCTATCGGCGTGGGCCACGTGGCTGGTAACTTCCTCGCCGGCGCTCTGCGCAACCCGTCGGCAGCTGGCGGCCAGACCGCCACGCTCTTCATCGGCATCGCCTTTGCGGAAGCCCTGGGGATCTTCTCGTTCCTCGTCGCGCTTCTGCTGATGTTCGCCGTCTAATCCTGCCGAACCATCCTTACGACCGGTGGGGTTGGCGCTAGCCGATCCCACCGAAGTATTCAGGGTTCCAGGAGGACACGATGGCAACAGAAACTCATGCTGCTGAAGAAGCCGCAAGCGCTGCGGAAGTAGCGCTGGGGACGCCGCACGACGCGGGTGGCGCGGGTATGCCGCAGCTCGCGTTCGAGACGTTCGGGAACCAGATCTTCTGGCTCGTCGTCGCGCTCGTCATCATCTTCTTCGTGCTCTCCAAGATCGCGCTGCCGCGCATCGCGGGGGTTCTGGCCGAGCGTCAGGGCACGATCACGAACGACCTCGCCGCAGCCGAAGAGCTGAAGCAAAAGGCCGTGGACGCCGAAGAGGCCTATAAGAAAGCACTGGCTGATGCCCGTGCCGAGGCGAACAAGATCGTCGCCGAAGCCAAAGCCGAGATCCAGTCGGACCTCGACGCGGCACAGGCCAAGGCCGATGCGGAAATCGCCGCCAAGACCGCCGAATCCGAGAAAGCGATCTCGGAAATCCGTGCGGGCGCCGTCGAAAGCGCAACGCAGGTGGCCAAGGACACGACCAAGGAAATCCTCGCCGCGATGGGCTTCAAGGCTGATGCCAAGACCGTCGACGCTGCGGTTTCCGAACGGATCAAGGGGTAAGGACATGAAGAAACTTCTCGCCCTTCTCCCCCTCGTCGCCGCGACGCCCGCCGCCGCCGCGACCGGCCCGTTCTTCTCGCTCGGCAACACCGATTTCATCGTGCTGCTGGCGTTCATCCTGTTCGTTCTCGTGCTGGTCTACTTCAAAGTGCCCGGCATGGTCGGTGGGATGCTCGACAAGCGGGCCGACACGATCAAGGCCGAACTCGAAGAAGCCCGCGCCCTGCGGGAAGAAGCGCAGACGATCCTCGCCTCCTACGAGCGTAAGCAGAAGGAAGTGCAGGAACAGGCCGCGCAGATCGTCGAGCACGCCAAGACCGAAGCCGCTGAAGCTGCCGAACAGGCGAAGGTGCAGATCGCCGAGTCGATCAAGCGCCGTCTCGCCGGTGCGGAAGATCAGATCAAATCGGCCGAGGCTGCCGCGATCAAGGAGATCCGCGACACGGCCATCGCCGCCGCGATCGGTGCGTCCAAGGACGTCATCGCCAAGCAGATGACCGCGACCGAAGCGAACAAGCTTATCGACGCGTCGATCGGCGAAGTGGAAGCCAAGCTCCACTGAGTTTCGACGTGCGAAGAGTTGGAGAACCCGGGCCAGGCGCCCGGGTTTTTCGTTTTGGGGCCTAGCGTTCCACGGGCACGCGCGCATCGCCCCAGCCGTCGACCAGACACCGCGCGCGCACGGTCAGGGCGCCATCCGGCAGGTCCGACAGGGTGAGGCTGCGGGTAAAGGGCTGTTCGTCCACATGGGGATGCACAAGCTCCCGGATACCGAGCGAGGTTCCGTCCGGTCCGAACACTTCCCACGCGTCGGCGTAATGATCCCAGCCTTCGTCCGGGTGGCTCAGCGTCACGTTCACCGTGTCCCCGTCGAGCCATGCGCGTTCGATCACCGGCACGTCGGCCAGCACGGGCAGGGGAGCAAGGGCAAGGATCAGGGCGGTCTTCATTCCGGGTCCGGGGTCATCAGGGTCTTGCGCGAATTCGATGCGAACTCACGCCGCCAGAGGACCACGAAGGTGACGCCGGTTGCAATCAAGAGTGCGAGAGGACCCAAAAGCCACGCCAGAGCCGCCATCGCGAAATAGACGGCCCTGAGCCCCCGGTTGTAGCTGCGCGCGGCGTTGATGTTGATCTCGGCGGCCTTCTTGGCGCGCGGATAGGCGTCGGGATCGTTCGGGTCGTTGGGCACGCTGGCCATGACGATGGCGTTGTAACCAAAGAGCCGATGCGACCAGACAAAGGCCAGAAAGCCGGAGGTCACGAAGAGGAGGACGAAGAGGATCTTGATCTCCCACACGATCTGCGGCGCTTGGGCGTCGATCAGGTCTTCGGCCACGGTGCCCAGACGGTCGGCATTGCCCAGAAGCGCAAGGCCGGAGCCGATCGCGATCATGCAGGCGGAGGCGAAGAAGCTGGTGCCTTGCCGGAGCGACGACAACACCGATGCGTCGAAGATGCGCGGCTGGCGGGTGACGAACTGCGTCATCCAGTCGTGGCGGTATTGGCGCATGACGCGGCCCATCGATGGGCGATGGTCCGGCGAGTGCTCGATAAGCCAGCGGATGCCGAGCCATGCGATCAGGATCGTCGCGACGGCCACGCCATCGAGCCATGTGAAAGCACCGAGGATCTCGGGCACCGCGAACATCGCGTCAGAAAGGCTTGGCGACGACCGCCCAGAGAATGGCGATCACCACGAGGACGGAGAGTTCGTTGAAGATGCGCAGGTATTTGTCGGATTGCTCGAACGACCCGCGCTGCGCCTTGATCACAAGGCGCCCGGTCCAGACGTAATGCACGGCGAGCAGGGCGACGAGGCCGAGTTTCAGCCAGACCCAGCCGGGAAAGCCCTGATCCCACGCCATCCAAAGCCCGGTGATTGCGGCGATCACGCCGAGACCCGCTGAGAACCGGTAAAGCCGGAAGGTCAGGTCGCCGATCGGCCCCTGCGCCGTGTGCCGGTCCCAGTCGCGTTTCCAGTAGATGATCGCGCGTGGCACGGCGAAAATCGACGTCATCCAGCCCATCACGCAGAGGATGTGTATGATCTTGACCCATGTCATGGTGCGAGATGACCCGTTTCGCGATGGGAGCGCAAGGGCGATGCGCGGGTTTGCGTCAAAGCGGTCCGGGGCTTAGAACGGGACAGATCAGGGAGGATCATATGCAGATGCCAGAGCCGCGCGAGGACATCCTCGCGAAGAAGGACCGGATCGTCGCGCGCCTGCGTGACGTGCTGCCTGCCGACGCCGTGATCGACGACGGGATCGAGCTCAAGGCCTATGAATGCGACGCGCTTTCGGCCTATCGCTGCCCGCCGATGTGCGCGGTCCTCCCCGCCTCGACCGAAGAAGTGAGCGCGGTGATGAAGATCTGCCATGCCGAGGGCGTTCCGGTGGTGCCGCGCGGGTCCGGCACCTCGCTCGCCGGTGGGGCTCTGCCGACGGCGGACAGCGTGATCCTTGGCGTTGCGCGGCTGACGGAAGTGCTGGAGGTCGACTACGCCAATCGGTTCATCCGGGTCGAAGCCGGGCGCACCAACCTGTCGGTGACGGGCGCGGTGGAGGCGGATGGGTTTTTCTATGCCCCCGATCCGTCGAGCCAGCTGGCCTGCGCCATCGCGGGCAATATCGCGATGAACTCCGGCGGGGCGCATTGCCTGAAATACGGGGTTACGACCAACAACCTGATGGGGGTCACGATGGTCATGGCCGATGGCGAGGTGGTCGAGATTGGCGGCGCGCATCTGGATGCGGGCGGTCTTGACCTTTTGGGCCTCGTCTGCGGGTCCGAGGGCCAGTTGGGCGTCGTGACCGAGGCGACGCTGCGCATCCTCGCCAAGCCGGAAAGTGCGCGACCGGTGCTGATCGGCTTCGACTCCAACGTCGTCGCGGGCGCCTGCGTGTCCGACATCATCAAGACGGGCATCGTGCCGGTCGCCATCGAATTCATGGACCGCCCCTGTATCGAAGCGACCGAGGCTTTTACCGGCGCGGGCTATCCTGATTGCGAGGCGCTCCTCATCATCGAGGTCGAGGGCAGCGCGGCGGAGATCGACGATCAACTGTCGCGCATCATCGCCATCGCCGAACGTCACGATCCGGTGGAGGTCCGCCAGTCGGCCTCGCCCGAACAAAGCGCCAAGATCTGGCTTGGCCGCAAATCGGCCTTTGGCGCGATGGGGCAGATCAACGATTACATGTGTCTGGACGGGACGATCCCGGTCAGCGAATTGCCCCATGTGCTGGGCCGGATCGGGGAATTGTCGGATCAATATGGGCTGAAGGTCGGCAACGTGTTTCATGCGGGCGACGGCAACATGCATCCGCTGATCCTTTATAACGCCAACACCCCCGGCGAGCTCGAGAAATGCGAGGCGATGGGGGCGGATATTCTGAAACTCTGCGTCGAGGTCGGCGGCTGTCTGACCGGCGAACACGGGGTCGGGATCGAGAAGCGCGATCTGATGGGGGTGCAGTATACGCCCGAGGATCTCGACATGCAGATGGCGGTGAAGGACGTGTTCGATCCGGGGTGGATCCTGAACCCGGCCAAGGTCTTTCCGCTGGAGGCGAGCGCGGCACGGCGCGGATAGATTTCGCCCGGGCTTGCGCCCGGTCGACCCGGTCGGGGGGCCAGCCCCCCGAA
>JAYZLL010000020.1:0-57775 GCA_036154315.1 Pseudomonadota bacterium | reverse complement strand
AAGATGACGACGGGTCTGGACTATGAGGCAGTGTCTTGCAGTCTTCCTGATCATCATGAGTGCCGTTCCGAGCACAGCGGAAACGAACTTGAAAATCCCACATACCGCCGAAGCCACGATCTGTCCGAATCGCCCGGACGAGCCAGACTGGTTGAAAGACTTACCCGCGCAGGACGCCTACATTCGTGTTCTCGTGCAGGACATCTACCGTACCCGAGTATTCGAACAAATCGCTCTAGGAGGCACATGCCCTTGCGATGTACGGTTTCCAAGCTGGGCTACAGCGGAGCGGGAGTTTCGGGAGCGGTTTGAGGACGCCGACCGCTGGGAAATGCTTGAGGCGTCACGCGGGCTCAACGAACGCGCCAACGAGTTACGGCCAGCGGTCATGAATATCTGCCGCGCCGACGGAAATTGGTAGCGCAGCTCCGTTATGAGCGTTGTCACCTATTTCGTAGAAACAGCCCAAGGCTACCTCGACACCGCCGCCGAGACACAGTTCGGGGCCGTCGCCGCGACCGTGGGCACGGTGCTCGTCCTAGGCGCAACGCTTGTCTTTATGTTGGTCTGCATCAACATGATCTATCAGTACCGCGCCATGGATGGACGGACCGCGTTTTGGCTGGCCATAAAGACCGCACTGATTGGCGTGTTCGCAACCAATTGGATGCAGTTCAACGCCGTCTCCACCGCCGTCCTGCACGGCATTGACAGTATCGCCGGCTCGCTCGTGGCCTCGGTCGGCGGCGGCACGCCCGGCCCCTCCGGCACCTTCGCTGAAGAGTTCGACCGGCTCATCGCGGAGCTCGGTGAGTATCTCAATGCGGCGGGATCGGAACTCAATTGGATGGCAGGTGCGCTCATGGACGTCCTTGGCGTTCTTCTGCTGTCAATCCTCGGCGGACTGGCCGCCTTCGTGCTCGTGGCCTCTCGCCTCATGATAACGCTCCTGATCGGCATCGCGCCCGTCATGATCTTTCTCACGCTCTTCGAGGTTACAAAGGATTACTTTGCACGCTGGCTCTCCGCTCTCATTTCTTTCGCGATTTACCCGATTGTGGTCGCCGGCGTGTTCGCGACCATCACCGGCGTCGCGACCGCACTCATAGGCGAACTTGGCGACCCGGATGGCGCCTCCAACATCGGGGCGCTCATTCCGTTCTTCATGATGATCTTGATGGCCAAAGGGTTCCTCTTTGCCACGCCATTCATCGTCCGCTCGATCTCCGGAAACATCATGATGCCCGCTCTCTCCGCAGGGCTCGGAGGCGCCTACGGGTTTGGACGAGCCCTTCTTGGCAGCCCGCAAGCCTACAACCGCTATCTCACCGGCGGGGCCAGTGGCCCCGAATACGCTGCGCTTCGCACAAGGCAGATGATGGGGGTGCAATCTCTGCCGCACAGGCCCGGCATGGCCTTGGACCCCGCCGCAACGGGCTCGGCAAACACCGGAGCCAAAATGCTTGCGCAACTTGCACGACTGAAAAGGTTGGGGCGGCGGTAGGGGCGATCAAAATTGCAAGCTTAAAGCGGCCTCTACCTCAAACTGGAAGAAGTAGCGGGCCTAAGGTCACATTAGACCTTCTCGATTGCCAGAAACGGTTTAGATGCCGGCGGCAACAACTAGTGGCACCGCCGGCCATTCGCCCTCAGGGAGGAGGAGATTGAGGGCGAACCTTACCAACTAGGATTTTCCTAGTTTTTTGCGCTGGCCGTCTGACAGACATTTACAGTATTTGGGTAACGCCGGAAGAGAATGTGTCTATGCTCCTGGCAAAACCTCCGGAAGCTGCCCCACGGCCACAGCACGCACCAAACTTCCTGTCTTTTCATCTCCCAAGGCTTTCATAAGACTGACGGGAGGGCGACCAAACCTCAGTGCAAGAGCGGCACCGGTATCAATGTCCTCAGGACTAGCGACGCCTTCAGCAAGCGCATCTCCAACCGCCTTAAAGACCGCGCCCATAAGGCGGTCCGAGACAACCGTCGCCAATGAACGTGGCAAGACATCAACGGTGCCTTCGATCTCCCAAAGCTGGCGCGAAGCACTCATGTCACTTAACAACCCAGAGGGTGTATAAAACGGCCCAAGCTTTGCTAAAGTAGACTGCGCCCTAAACAGGATTTCCGGCTTAGTAATGTTCATGACTGCGAAGGGCCCAAACGGCACGTCAAACGCAGTCCGAGCAACATCATCAATTTGCCCAATGGTGCCCAGTCCCTCTTCGTAACAACGGACCGCCTCGTTTGCGTAGGGGCAGAAGAAGCGATTGATAGCAAAGCCTGGCCGGTTGAGGCAGGTTATCGGCGATTTTCCGATCTGATGCACCCAATTGACTGCATCCATGAAACTGCTGTCGCCCGTCGAACTACACCGAACCGTTTCGACCACGGGGTTTAACTCCGCCGGGCTAAAGAAATGCAAGCCCAAGAACCTCTCGCCAACTTTCAGCGTGGTCCCAAGCTCATCCAAGTCCAGACAGCTGGTGTTGGTCGCGATGATCGCGGTTGCGGGAACGGCCTCCTCGATCATGGCAAGCACCTTGCGCTTCACGTCAAGGTCTTCGAACACCGCCTCGATCGCCAGATCGACCGGGGCGAGGCGGCCGTCAGCATCCAGCACCTGCAGACCCGCAATCCGCTCCGCCACTGTCTCGGGTGAAAGCTTGCCCTTCGCCGCTGCCCGTTCGAAGAAAGCGGCGATGCGCCGCCGCGCCGCACTTCGCGCAGCCCCGTCGCGCTCAACCAGCTGGACCTTATGCCCCGCGTTCAGCGCGGCGATGGCGATCCCGGTCCCCATCGTGCCCGCGCCCCAAATCGCAACCTTGGAGATCATCAGCTTGCCCCCGTGTTCTCGACGATCATGGCAATGCCCTGCCCGCCGCCGATGCACATGGTCACAAGCCCGAACCGCCCATTGATCCGCCGCAGTTCATAGAGCAGCTTGACCAGAAGGATGGCCCCGGACGCGCCAATCGGATGGCCCAGGGCCACCGCGCCGCCATTGGGGTTTGTCTTGTCTGCGGGAAAACCGAGATCGGCGGCCACGGCGCAGGCCTGAGCGGCGAAGGCTTCGTTGGATTCGATCACATCCATATCCGCAACGCTCAACCCGGCGCGTTCCATCGCCTGTTTGACCGCCGGGATCGGCCCCAGCCCCATAAGTCCGGGTGCCACCCCGCCAAGTCCATAGGACACGATCCGGCCCAAAGGCGTCACGCCGCGCTCGGCCGCAATGGCGGCGTCCATCAGAACCAAAGCGGCGGCCCCGTCGTTGATGCCCGAGGCGTTCCCGGCCGTCACCGTCCCCTCGCGGTCGAAGGCTGGCCGCAGCTTGCGCATGTCGTCCAGCGTCGCCCCGGCCCGCACATGTTCGTCGGTCTTGAATTGGGCCTCCGCGCGTCCTTTCCTGACCGTCAGCGGCAGGATCTGCTCATCGAACCGCCCCTCGGCAATGGCCTGTGCCGCCCGGCGGTGGGACTCGACCGCGAAACCGTCTTGCTGGTCGCGATCAATGCCGTATTGCGCGGCGACGTTCTCGGCGGTCATGCCCATATGCCCGTTTCCGAACGGGTCGGTCAGGGCACCGATCATCATGTCGGTGGCGGAGACATCGCCCATTTTCTGTCCGAACCTTCCCGTGGACATCAGATGGCCCGCACGGCTCATGTTCTCGGCGCCGCCCGCCAGCGCAATTTCGGCATTGCCCAAGAGGATCGCTTCGGCCGCGCTGACCACCGCCTGCAGCCCGGACCCGCAAAGCCGGTTCAGGGTGAGCGCGGGCGCGCCCTCCGGCACCCCCGCGCGAATGGCGGCAACGCGGGCCAGATACATGTCTTCGGGCGCGGTATGAATGACGTTTCCAAAGACCGTCTGCCCGACCTCTTCGGCGGCAAGGCCGGACCTTGCAATCGCCTCGCGCGCGACGTTGGCGGCAAGCTCGCAGGGTGCGATCCCCGCCAGCGCCCCGCCGAAATCGCCAATGGCGGTGCGAACGCCCGACGCAATTATGACTTCTGTGCCCATACCGGCCTCCTCATACATACATGTCGTTGTGCGCCCTGCGCGGCGCGGTCTCTCTGCGCGGCTCTGGACCCCGCCCTCATACGCTTAGCAAGGCGTCCACGGCGGACCGCTCCCGCTCCAGCCGGGCAAGGTCACCGATCCAAGCGGTACGCCCGACATCGAGCACCTGAAGCCGCGTCACCAAGGGCTCAAGCGCCTTCAGGTTTTGCTCGACGATCACCACACCGACCCCGCGGCTGGCGATTTCGCCCATCGCCGCGACGACAGCCTCCACCATGATCGGCGAAAGACCTTCGCAGGGTTCGTCGATCAGCAGGTAGCGCGGCCCGCACAGCATCGCGCGGGCAATGGTCAGCATCTGCTGCTCGCCCCCCGACAGGGCACCGCCCAGCGTGGCGCGCCGTTCGGCCAGACGAGGAAAGATGCGGAAGATGTCGCTTTCGCGCCAATGCGTCGGCTGATGAGCGACCGTGACAATCCTGAGATTCTCATCAACTGTCAGGGTCGGAAAGACCTGCCGATCCGCCGGAACATAGGCGATGCCAGCGCGGCTCAGTTCCTCGGGGCGGCTGGCATTCACGGCCTTGCCATCCAGCAGCAACTCGCCCGATTGCGGCTTGAGCTGTCCGGCCATGGTCCGCAGCACAGTGGTCTTGCCCGCGCCATTGCGCCCCGCCAGACCGACCACACCGCCCATCTCGACGGCCAGCGACACATCATGAAGCGCCTGGGCCCGTCCGTAGAAGACGTCAGCCTGTTTCAGTTCAAGGGTCATGCGCTCTGCCCCAGGAAAACGTCACGCACCTTGCGGTCCGCCCGGATCTCGGCCGGCGTGCCCTGCGCGAACAGGCTGCCATCCGCCAGAACGATGATGTGATCGGCGACGTTGAGGACGACATCCATGTTGTGTTCCACCAATACGGTGGTCCGCCCCTCGGAAATCCGGCCCAACGTCTGCACGAATGTCTTGGCATCGCCGTGGCCGACCCCCGCGAGTGGTTCATCGAGCAACAGGACCTTGGGATCGCTCGCAAGGCTCAGCGCCAGTTCGAGCAGCTTTTGCTGCCCATGCGACAATTCGGCGGCCGGTCGGTCCGCAACATCATGCAGCCCGAACGTCTCAAGCCGCGCGGCGGCATCGGCGGCAAGATCGCGATAGCCGTGGATCGAACGCCATGGCATCGACCAGGCCAGCGCATTGGGCTGGAGCGCCAGGCGCATGTTCTCGAAAACCGTCATGTCGGGAAACACGGCGACGATCTGGAACGAGCGCGAAATGCCCAGCCCGGCGCGGCGGTCGGGGCGCAGGCCGGAAATGTCCTGATCGCCCAGCAAGACCTGACCGCTGTGCTTCTGAAGCCCCGACAGCACGTTCATCAACGTGGTCTTTCCCGCCCCGTTCGGCCCGATCAGGGCCGTCACCCGGTTCGGCTGGAACGAGACGTTTATGTCGCGGAGCGCATGGAACTGGCCGAAGCGGACGTTCACGCCCCGGCAGACAAGGTCATGGCTCATGACGCCGCCCTCCCCTCACCCGCAGGCCGCGCCTTGGTTGGCCGCCGGAAGAGCCCGCCGAAAAGCCCGGTCAGCCCGCCCGGCATGAAGAGCGTTATCAGGATGAAGACGATGCCCAGAATGCCGCCCCAATAAGGGGTGTGGTGACTGACGACTTCTTTCAGCAACATGAAGATCGCGACACCGACGACAGGTCCGATGAAGACCCCGCGCCCGCCCAGCACGATCATGATGACCAGCTCACCCGACACCATCCATGTGGCGATCTCCGGCCCGACGATATAGCTTTGCCCGCTGAGCAGCGCCCCGGCGAGACCGGCGAAGGCGCCGGAAACCGCGAAGCTGGCAAGCTTGTAGAGCCTGACATCGGCCCCCAGCTGGCGCACGCGCATCTCGTTTTGCCGGATGCCTTTCAGGATTTGCCCGAACGGCGATTCCCTCAGCCGGGCATAGACGACCAGCGCCAAGAGGAACATCAGGACCACGAAGACGCCAAAGATCCTGTCGTCGTAGATATCGACCAGCGGCAATTCCGGGCGCGGCACGCCGGGCAAGCCGTCGGTGCCGCCGGTGATCCCGCGCAGCTTCACCGTGATCAGCACGAAGAAGATTTGCGAAACGGCCAGCGTCGCGAGCGCCATGTGCAGCCCCGACAGGCGCAGGGACGGCGCCCCCATCAGCGCCCCGAGGAGCGCACCGGCCACACAGGCCAGCAGCAGCGCAGGCAAGCCCGCCATACCGAAATCCATAGTGAGGATCGCAAAGGCATAGGCCCCCGCCGCCAGCAACGCCCCATGCCCCAGAACCAGAATGCCGGTCACGCTGAAGACCAGATCGAGCCCGGTCGTGGCAATGGCCCAGATCATGATGATCGTCACCAGATAGACCAGCGGCGCGCTCCCGAGCCAGATCAGCACAAAGGCCAAAGCCGCAAGGCCCAATGCCATCAGGTAGGGCGCCGAACGCCGACGGAGACGACCCGCCGAAGGGGTTCTTGCCGATGAATGCATCATGCCAGACGCCCTGAGCCGCGTGAAAAAATGCCCTCGGGACGCAGCATCAGGACCAGAAGGAGCAGCACGTATTTTCCGATCTCGGTCCATTCGGGATAATATTGCTGGCCCACCGTTTGGATTGCGCCCAGCAGGATGGCCGCCAGAAAGGCGCCCCGGATATCCCCGAGCCCGCCCAGGATGACCACGACGAAACAGTCGATGATGATCGAGAAGCCCATGCCCAGCTGGATCGGCAGGATGGGCGCGGCGACAGCCCCGGCCAGTCCGGCCAGACCGGCACCGATGCAAAAGACCAGCGTGCG
Source organism: Pseudomonadota bacterium (assembly GCA_036154315.1). Taxonomy (GTDB): domain Bacteria; phylum Pseudomonadota; class Alphaproteobacteria; order Rhodobacterales; family Rhodobacteraceae; genus Maritimibacter. The sequence goes on along the minus strand of JAYZLL010000020.1, from coordinate 50,916 downwards.
CACCTTGTCGACTTGGATGCCAAGCGAGCGCACCATCTCCGGATGGGTCATGGCGGCGCGCAGGACGATCCCCAGCCGCGTCCGGTCGATCATGAACCAAAGCGCCGCGCCGGTCGCGACCCCCACGCCCAGAAGGAAGAAGCGATAGACCGGGATCTGGCTTCCGGCGATCTCGACCGCGCCCGACAGGAAGGCGGGCTCCGACGCATCCACGTAGCCGAACCCCCAGACGATACGGACCACTTCGTTGATCACGAGGATCAGACCGAAGGTCATCAGAAATTGTTCGACATGGTCGCGGGCATATAGCGGCCGCAGAAGCCAGCGCTCGATCCCGAAGCCGACAACGGCAAGCGCCAGGGGCGTCAGCACGAGGGCCACGGTGAAACTGCCGCTGCTCTCGCCGATCTGGTAGGCCAGATACGCCCCCAGCATATAGAGCGCGCCATGCGCGAAGTTGATGACGCCGAGCATCCCGAAAATCAGCGTGAGACCGGATGTCAGCAGAAAAAGGAGCATCGCAATGCTCAGACCCAGAATGATCGTTGCGGTCATGCGTGGACTTTCCTCATTCCAATGCTCTGGCCCGGACCAGCGGTGCACCGGCACGCGGGGCAGAGATGGTGCCGGGGCAGACGCGCTTGGGCGCCTGCCCCGGATCGTTCAGCACGGCTGGAAAAGCGCTTCGGGCGGGAATTCGTATGTCACGTCCATGGTGATGGCCGGCAGCGGCGCTTCCCCGGTCACGGCGACGCCCATGAACCCCGGCTGCTCTGCCTGGTTGTCACAGCTGCGCATGGTCTTGACCCCTTCGATCGAGTTCTCGAAGACGCTGCCGTTCATCTCGGCGATCCAGTCCGCCGCATCCTCGGACCCGTTCCGGTCGATCACCTCAAGGAACCATGCGATGCCGTCGAAGGCTTCACCGGCATATTGATCCGGGTATCTGCCGTATTTTTCAACGAAGGCATCGACGAAGGCCCGGTTGCGCGCGTTGTCGGCCGAGAAGTGATAACGCAGGGTCGAGGCGACCCCAAGACCGGCATCCTCGACCGCCTCGCCGATCAGCTCATCCATGTTGATCGACCCGAAGATGACCTTCTGCTCTTTCAGACCGACAGGCGCGGCCTGTTTCAGAAAGGTCAGACCATCGGCCCCGAAGATCCCGGTCATCAGCGCATCGGCCTCCGACTTAGACAGCTTTTCGATCAGCACCGAAAAGTCCACCGTCCCGAGCGGAACGAAGTCGACGCCATCGACCTCGATCCCGTTTTCATCGAACAGGGCCACAAGCGTGTCCCAGAAATTGCGGCCCGGCGCATAATCGGTCAGGACACCGTGCACCCGCTTGATGTCGTTCGCCTTGGCGAATTCCAGCACCATCCGGGCTTCCATCTCTTCGGAATTCGAGGTGCGGAAGGTCCACGGATTGCCATCCGCGCCGGTGATCGTCTGCGCCGCCGAAATCGTCGAGATAAGCGGAATCTTCCGCCGCTCGGCCAGCTTCATGATCGCGAGCGTCGAACTGGAGCTGACCGCACCGAACAGGAAATCGGCGTCATTCGCGATCAGGGACACCGCCTTTTGCGTGGCGACCTGCGGCTTGGTCTCGGAATCCTGCCACTCGAAGACGATGGGTTTGCCAAGCACTTCGCCGCCATGCATCTCGGCGGCCAGTTCGGCCCCCTGGCGCATGGATTCGCCCCACAATCCGAACGGACCGCTAAGCGCCAGGATACCGCCGATCTTGAACTCGTCTGCCGCGGATGCCGGGCATGTCAAAAAGCCGGTGGCCAGGGCGAAAACCGTCGCCTTGAGCATGTTTCGCATTCTTTCCTCCTCAAAATTCGTGGGGCCCTGGGCGGGTTTCAAACCCGCCGCGTTGCCCGCGATTGTCACAGGCCCTTTCGATTGAGATGGACCCGCGCTTCTCGTGGAAACGATGGATTTGTTTTTGCCTTTGCGCTGTCCCATCGCTCTGCGACAGGTCGCCAGACGCCGCCGGTGACGATCGCTCGTTCACCAGCAACGCCCGGCTCAAACGTGGACGCCATCCTGCCGCCGATCAGGTGCGCCGCTCGGGCACCCGGTCGCCGTCACTCGAAATGCGGCATGACTTCGTTTGCGAAGCGGCGCAGCGATTCCTGCGAGGCGCTGAAATCCGCGATCCCGATATAATCGACACCCGCATCCTTCAGGATCTGCACCTTTTCGACGATCTGTTCGGGATAGCCGACCAGCGCGGCCTCATCGTCCGTCAGCGTCGTGTCCGCCATCGTCGGAAGGCTTTCCCGCGCGGTGAACGAATCCCATTTCGGTCCGGTCTGCTTGACCAGCGCGTCATACATCTTGGCCCGGTGCGCACGGGCTTCGTCGAGTTCTTCGTCGCTGGACACGATATGCATCGCGCGGGTCACGCAGACGCTTTGCGGCCCAAGCTCGCGCCCGACCGAAGCGGCAGCGTCCTTGAAGGCCGCGATCCGCTCGCCCAGAAGCTTGGGGACCGCGATCTGGTCGAGCAGCAGGTTGAAACCGCCCTTCCCGGCCCGGATCACCGATTCCTCGCTGGTCGCCCCGATCCAGACCGGCGGGGTCGGCTTTTGATAGATCGGCGGGTCGATCACGATGTTCTCGAAGTTCCAGTGCGTGCCGTGGAAATCAAAGCGGTCCTCGGCCGTCCAGGCCTTGCGGCAGAAGGCCAGCACGTCTTCGTAACGCTCAAAGGCTTCTTCGCGCTCCATGTTGAAGCCCGCAAATTCATGCGGCCGGTAACCCTTGCCGACACCGAAGTCGAAGCGCCCATGCGACAGTTGGTCAATGGTCGCGATCTGCTCGGCCAGAAGCACCGGATTGTGCCAGGGCAGCACCACCACCCCGGTTCCAAGCCGCATCTTCGTGGTCCGGCCAGCAAGGTAGGACAGAACGGACAGGGACGAAGACACCTGGCCGTTGCCGGTGAAATGGTGTTCGACCAGGAACAGGCCGTAAAAGCCCAGACGCTCGGCTTCGACGATGTAGTCGCCGAACGTGTTGATGGTCTGGGCCGATGCAAACCCCTTTTGCCCGGCCTTGAAATCGTCTGCTTGCCCGGCGGAAACGTCCGAAAACAGTCCAAACCTCATTCTTTTCTCCACTTCTTTCCCTGTCTCAATGACTCGCTAGCCGGGGCCGTGACAACCGCTGCCTCGCGGTCTCGGGGCCCGGACATTTGCCGGGTCACATCTCAATCATGAAGGCACCATGCCCCAGACGAACCATGGCCGTCTGTCACGGCAAAAAGTGACGAACGCCGCCCCCGCCGGGAAAGCGCGCCGGATTTGTCGTCAATGACAGGGACCGAAACCGCGGCGGCGCGCGCGCTAGACTGGTCATGAGACCGATCAGCTCGATCCCCACGTCACCGCTGCGAAGTCGGGGCGGGGGACCTGATCATGCCGTGTGGCATCGGTCCGCCAAAGCACGAGGGCAAAGGAAGAGAACACAGTGGAAAAGGTGATCGTTGAACAGCTCGGACCCGTCCGGGTGATAACCATCAATCGGCCCGAGCGGATGAATGCCCTTGACGACGAAGCCAACGCAAAAATGATCGAGGCTTTCGCGGATTTCGACGCCGACCCCGAGGCCCGCGTTGCCGTGGTCACGGGTGCAGGCGACAAGGCATTTTGCGCCGGTGCGGATCTTGTCGATTTCTCGCTTCAGAACGCGACCGTTCCGGCGCCGGAATTTCGCATGAACTATATCGATGGGATCGGGTTCGGCGGGATCACGCGGAACTATTATGGCACCAAGCCGATTGTCGCCGCGGTCAACGGATTTGCCATTTCAGGTGGTCTGGAAATTGCCGTCGCCGCCGATATCCGGCTGTGCTCGGACACCGCGAAATTCGGTTTTCAGGATGTGCGCTGGGGCTTTCACTGCAGCGATGGCGGCAGCATCCGCCTTCCGCTGATCGTAGGTCATGGCAACGCGATGGAAATGTTGCTGTCGGGCGATCTCGTCGATGCAGAACATGCCCTCAGGATTGGGCTTGTAACCGAGATCTGCCCGACGGGCGAGCTGCGTGACCGCGCCATCGCCTACGCCGAAAAGCTCGCCACACGGGCGCCGCTGGCTCAGCGCTTTGCCAAAGATTACGTCACCCGCTCAATCGGGATGTATATGGACGAGGCCCTTCGGATGGAGGTGCGGTCGTTCTATGACCTTGCACACTCGGCCGACATGCAGGAAGGCGTAACCGCCTTCAAGGAACGCCGCACACCGCAATTCTCTGGGAAATAGCGCGCTCTCTTTTCAAACTGGGCGGCTTTGACGAACACGGCCCCCGCACCAGATAAACGAAAGGCTTCTAATGGCTGCCGTAGAATACGAAAAAGACGGTCCCGTCGCGATCATCACACTTAATCGCCCCGACAAGATGAACGCGCTCGACTATGATGAGAATGAACTGCTGAAAGCTCAGTTTCGTCGTTATGCTGAGGACGACGAGTCCCGCGTTCTGGTCGTGACAGGCGCAGGCGATCAGGCATTCAGCGCCGGCGCGGACATGAAGACCTTTTCGCTCGCCTATGCCACCAAGCCCGCCCCCTTTTTCCGCGACAATTTCGTGAATGGCGAAGGGTTTGGCGGGATCACCCGCAACCTGAAGATCAACAAGCCGATCATCGGCGCCATCAACGGCTATTCGATCGGCGGCGGGTTTGAACTAGCGCTTGCGATGGATATCCGCTTTTGCTCGCCCAACGCGGAATTTGCCTGCCAGGATGTGCTATGGGGCATGCATCCCTGTGACGGGGCCTGTGTCCGGCTGCCCAAGATCGTCGGCCTGGGGAACGCGATGGAGATCATCCTGTCGGGCGAACGGATTGGGGCCGAGCGGGCGCTGGAAATGGGTCTGGTGAACCGGATCATCCCGCAGGACAAGCTGCTGCCCGAGACCATCGCCTATGCCAGGCATCTGGCCACCCGCGGGCCGCTGGCGCAGAAATACGTGAAGGACGTGACCTACCGCGCCAGAGGGCTCAGCCTGACCGAGGCGCTGCGGCTGGAGCTGCGCTCGTTCTCCGACACCGCGCATAGCGAGGATTTCGTGGAAGGCGTCCGTGCCTTTCAGGGTAAGCGCGAGCCGCAATTCCAGGGAAAGTGATCGTCGCGGTCACACCGCCTGTCCCGAACGAAAAGAACCCCGGCCTTGTCCGGGGTTCTTCACGTCTGGATGCCTGCCGCGCCGCCCTCAGGCGCCGATAGCCATCAGGCCGACATAAGGATCGACGATGGACCGAGGCGCAATACGCTCGGTCAGGGTCTGCATCTCGATATGCGCGATCAGATCCCGGATCGTCCCGATCTTGAGCCCGTGGGCGCGCGCGAAGGGGATCAGATCGTCGAGCCGCGCCATGGTGCCGTCGTCATTCATGATCTCGCAGATCACGCCGGACGGGTTGCGCCCCGCCAGGCGGGCCACATCCACGGCGGCCTCGGTATGGCCCGGACGCGCCAGAACACCGCCATCGCGGGCGCGCAGCGGGAACATGTGGCCGGGGCTGGCAATATCGGCTGCACCGCTCTGGGGATCAATCGCAGCCTCGATGGTGCGCGCCCGGTCGAAAGCCGAAATGCCCGTCGTCACGCCTTCCCGCGCCTCGATCGACACGGTGAAGGCGGTGCCCAGCGGGTCTTCGCTCCGGCGAACCATCATAGGCAATCCAAGCTGATCGACGCGCGCGCCGGTCAGCGCAAGGCAGATCAGCCCGCGTCCGAACCGCGCCATGAAGTTGACCGCCTCGGGCGTTGCCGCATCAGCGGGGATCACAAGGTCCCCCTCGTTCTCGCGGTCCTCGTCATCCACGAGGATGAACATCCGCCCCAGCCGCGCCTCTTCGATGATCTCCTCGGCTGACGCAACGGACACCGCGCGGTCATCATTGGAACTCCATCGTCCCTGCCCCAGCGGAAAATATCCCGTGGGAAATTCGCCGGGCCCGATTTCGCTGAGGTTTAGCCCGAAAAGGCGATCATGGGTTTTCATCCTGTGTCTCCAAGCCAAGGGCGCGGGCCGGGACCGGCCCGGTTTGCAAGAACCTTACCGGGCGACGGGCGATCCCACATTCCCATGGCATTGCGACATGGCCGCGGCCCGCGTCAGTTTCCCAGCGTCTCGCGCCCAAGCCGGGCGAGAACCGGAAAGCTCTCGGCTCGGGCGCTTGCATTTGCGGAAGAGGCGGTGCCCCGGATCACACGCCCCTTGATTCCGTGGAAAATCGCGGCGAGACGGAAGAAATTGAACGCGAGATAGAAATCCCAATCCTCTGGGACCTGGCGCCCGGTTCTGGCACAATAGTCGGCAAGGTATGCGCCTTCGGTCGGGATGTTCAGCGCGGCAAGATCCGCGCCCACCAGCCCCGCCACGATATTGGGGGGCATCCGGTACATCAGCGCGTGATAGGCAAAATCGGCCAGCGGATTGCCCAGCGTCGACAGTTCCCAGTCGAGAACCGCCAGAATACGCGGCTCTGTCGGATGGAAAATGACGTTATCGCAGCGGAAATCACCGTGGACCAAACAGGTTTCGTCATCCTCGGGAATTCGCGCTTCCAGCGCCTCGATCAACAGGTCCATGTTCGGATCCTGCCCGGCCTCGGCATCGTCGCGGTACTGCTTCGACCAGCGCTTGATCTGCCGTTCGAAGAAATTGCCGGTGCGCCCGAAATCGGCAAGCCCGGCGGCAACGTGGTCGAAGGTATGAAGACGGGCCATCGTATCGCACAGCGCATTGAAATAGGACGGTCTTTCAGCGGTCCGCACACCGGGGATTGTCGCATCCCAGAAGATGCGGCCTTCGACCATGTCCATGATGTAAAACCAGCTACCCAGCACGGTATCGTCCATGCAGAGCCCGTGAACATGCGGCACCGGAAAGCCCGAGCGCCCCAGCGCCTCAAGCACACGCACCTCGCGCTCGATCGCGTGGGCACCCTTCAGCGTCACACCAAGCGGCTTACGGCGCAGCACATAGGATTTGCCGTTCGCATCGATCTTGTAGGTCGGGTTGGACTGGCCGCCATTGAACTGCGTCACGCGGATCGGGCCGGAAAAGCCATCGACATGCGCGCTCATCCACCCGGTCAGCGCGGAGGTATCGAATTCCATCCCTGCCCGGACAGGACCGGCTCCGGAATTCGCGGATTGGTCGGTGCCGCTCATTCCTGCGCAGCCTTCCATTCGCGCTTGATCCGCTTGGCAAGGCTCCATTTATGCACCTCGGTCGGGCCGTCATAGATGCGGAACGCCCGGACCTCGCGAAAGACCTGCTCGACAATCGTATCGCCGGTCACGCCGGTGCCGCCCATCACCTGGACACAGCGGTCGGCAATGCGCATCAGCGCCTCGCTGACGGCCACCTTGGTCATGGAGCTTTCCTGCGTGCCGGACCCGCCCTCGTCCAGAACGCCCGCGCACCAGTCGATCATAAGCGCCGCCTGGCGCAGCTCGATCCGGTTCTCGGCCAGCATGAACCCGACGCCTTCATGGTCGATCAGGGTCTTGCCGAACGCCATCCGGCGGTTGGCATAGTCCACGGCGATCTCCTGCGCGCGGATACAGGCCCCCAGCCAGCGCATACAATGCGACAGTCGGGCGGGCGCAAGGCGCAACTGGGCATAGCGAAAGCCCTCGCCCGCCTCGCCCAGCATCTGGTCGGCGGGCACACGAAGGTTGTCGATCTCGATAACCGCATGACCGCCGGGCATGGAGCTATCGATCGTCGGCAGCACGCGCTTCACCCGGATCGCGGGGTCCGGCAGGTCGACAAGGAACATGCAGGCGCCTTCCTCGGCCTTCGCCATGACGATACCGACCGAGGCACCTTCGGCCCCGGTGATGAAGGTCTTGTGCCCGTTGATGACCCAATGGTTGCCGTCCGGCCGGCAGGTGGTCAGCATCATCGACGGATCGGACCCCGCGCCACCCATCTCGGCGGGTTCGGTCATGAAGAAGGACGAGCGTGCCTTGCCCGCGACAATCGGCGCAAGGAACCGCTCGTTCAGCTCTGGCGATCCGACCTTGCCCAACAGGAACATGTTGCCTTCGTCGGGCGCGGCCGTGTTGCAGGCCAGCGGACCCAGTGGCGACAGGCCGGAGCGGACCAGCACCGCCGCCGTCTCGCGCTGGGTCAGGTGGGAGCCGTCTTCAAGGATATGGGGCGTCAGCACGCCCGCCACGCGCGCCTTTTCGCGCATCTCGGCCATGAGCGCGTCGGTGGGGCAATCGTGCTCATCCCGGCGGGGGTGCCGCTCATAGGGGATGATCTGACTTCGCACAAACGCCTCGACCCGGTCGGCGATATCGGAAGATCGTTCAGTTGGCGCAGGTATCACGACTTGCTCCCCACTCTTCTGGCACTGGTATCAAGATGCGGCCCGTTCGAGCTCAGCGCCCCTTGAAGACCGGAGTGCGCTTCTCGGCGAAAGCGGTCACGCCCTCGACAAGGTCCTCGGTCTGGGACAGGTCCTGGAACGACCGGACCTCAAACCGCAAGGCATCGTCCATGTTCATGTGAACCGTGCGGCGCATCACCTCTTTCGCGAAGCGCTGGCCGAGCGGCGCGCGCGTGGCCAGCATCTGCGCGTAATCGAGCGTCTTTTCGAGAACCTCGGCCGCCGAATATATCCGGTTCACCAACCCGATGCGCAGGGCATGTTTCGCATCGATCCGCTCGCCCGACAGCATGATGTCGAAGGCGTTGCCAAGACCCACAGCCAGCGGCAGCCGAATGCCGCCGCCATCCCCGGCATGAAACCCCCACTGGACGTCCTGAAGACCAAACTCGGCCTCTTCCGAACAGAAGCGGATATCGGTCGCCAGCGCGATTTCCAGCCCGCCCGACAGGCAATAGCCGTTGATCGCGGCCAGGATCGGCTTGTTGCACTCGAAATTGCGGGTCACGCCGCCAAAACCCTGGGCGTCGTTGTAATTCTCGCGAAACCACGGCGCGGGCTTGGTGCCGATCTGGAGCGAGAAATCCTTCAGGTCCGCCCCGGCGCAAAACGCCTTGTCCCCTGCCCCCGTGAGGACCGCGATCTGCGCACCATCATCAGCCTTGAACGCGTTCAGCGCCGCCTTCATGGCCTCGTTGGCCTCGATGTCGAGCGCGTTCATGCGTTCCGGACGGTTGATCTTGATCAGCGTCACGCGGCCAAACTTTTCTACGATTACTTTGCTCATCTGTTTTTTCCTGTCGATGGGGCACGGGATGTGGTCGGCTCCAGCCGGAACGCAACGTCAGATTTCCAGAAAATCGAGCAGGACCTGCTGAAACTCGGCCGGCTTGTCGATCATCAAGAAATGCCCGCATTCCTCGAGAATCTCGACTCGTCCGCCAGGCACGCGGCTGCGAAACTCGTCCAGACTGTCCATGGTCGGCCCGACCGCGCCCGCCATCATCATGACCGGCACTTTCATCGCGCCAAGGTCATCCAGCAGGTCATACTCCCGCGCGGCCCACAGCACATCGATCATCGCGTGGGTACCAGCCTTCTGCCGGTCGATATTCCACTGTCGGAAGGTCTTTTCATCCAGCGCGCGGAAGCGCGGCGCGACCTTGTCCCAGGGCTGAACCGTCTCGGCAAACATATCCTCGATCCAGGTCCAGTTTTCTGCCCACCACTCTTTGCGGCGCAGCTGCGCGTCGATGATCACCGCCCTGCCCAGCCGCTCCGCATGATGCGCGGCAAGCGTGATGCTAAGCATCCCGCCCAGCGAACACCCCGCAACATGGGCCTTTTCAATGCCAAGCGCATCGAGCAGGCCGACAGCAGCGCGGGCGTAATCGTGAAACGAATAGTGCTGCGTGGCCGGTGCGGAATCGCCGTGACCCGGCACATCCCACGCAATCACGCGGGCCCGCTTGGACAAATCCTCGACCACATCGTCGAATTCATGCAGCGATGCACCGCCGGAATGCGTCAGAAGGATCACCTCCCCCGCGCCTTCGTCGATATAATGGATGCGCCCAAAATCCGTTTGGACGAATTTGTCTGCGAAAGTCATCGTTGGGAATCCTCGTGTGGCACGTTTGGACAGCATGCTACCATGGCTGCGCAGCCGCGCCGCCCGGCACCCGTCCGGTCATGGCGAAGGTATAGGTCATGCGCGCCGGCGCTGCGGTCCCCAACCATTGCGACAGGCTTTCCCGCCTGTGATCCTTGCAGCGATCCCGTTCGTCGCAGCATTACGTGACTGACGGTTCCAGCCCATGCCATTACTCCTACAACCGGGATGGGCCGCGCCATGGCGCGCTGGCCGCGGCGCGGACACTGGAAAGCGATCATGCATAGACTGGAAGGAAAGACCGCGCTGGTGACGGGCGCGGCGCAAGGGCTCGGCGCCGAAACCGCGCGGACGCTGGCGCGGCACGGATGCAATGTCCTGCTGACCGACCTTAACTGCGCGGGGGCCGAAGAGGTTGCGCATGAGATCGCGGCCCAGGACGGCGGGCGCGCGATTTCCTCGCGGCAGGATGTCACAAGCGAGGCGGACTGGGCAGCAAGCCTGCAAGTGGTCGAAGCCGAGTTCGGTAGCCTGTCGGTGTTGGTGAACAATGCGGGGATCGTAACTGTTGGATCGGTCGAGGACCTCGATCTTAATCAATGGCGGGCGGGGTTCGCCGTCAACGTGGACAGCGTCTTTCTGGGCACCAAGCTGGCCCTGCCGCTTCTGCGCGCCAGTCAGCCCGCTTCAATCGTCAATATATCGTCGATCTCCGGCCTGATCGCGGGACACAACTTCGCCAATTACAATGCCAGCAAGGCGGCGGTCTGGATGCTAACGAAATCGGTTGCCCTCCATTGCGCCCGGCAGGGCTGGGATATCCGCTGCAATTCGATCCACCCCACCTTCGTGCGCACCCCGATCCTCGACGGTCTTCTGGCAACACCGGACACCGAAGCGAGTTTGGCGAAGCTGGAGCGACAGGTCCCGCTCGGCCGGGTCGGCGAACCCGCGGATGTTGCAAATGCGGTCGTTTACCTGGCCTCGGACGAAAGCCGTTTCGTCACCGGGGCCGAGCTAAAGCTCGATGGCGGAATGTCCGCGATGTAGCGCTCAGAGGCTGGCCGCGCGCTGCGCGCTGTCGCCCGACATGAAATGCGACCCGATGCGGTCCATAAAGTTTTTCAGCCCCTCGACGGTCCCGTCGAGATCCGCGAGCATGATATATTCCGTGCCGTAGGATTGAAGCCTACTGATCTTTTCCCGGATCTCCGACGCCTCGCCGATCAGCGCGGCGCTGCGTTCTGTCAGCCTGCTATCGGTGAAAGACGGCAGCATGTGCCGAAACAGCGCAGCGTCGCTGTCGGCGGAGCGGCGGAAATCTACGATCATTTCGCTCAGCGCAGTCCAGGCCAGTTGTTGGTCATTCTCATCCGATGTCTCGCGATAGGCCCGGCTAACACAGACCGATTCCGGGTCGAACGCGCGTCCGCTTTCCTCGCGCGCTTGCTTGAAGGCTGCGATCCGCTCCCCGATAAGCTCAGGCGGCGCAACCTGATCGAGAAGAAGGTTGAGGTCCTGATACCCGGCCCGCATGACCGATTGAATCGAACTTGCCCCTATCCACATCGGCGGATGGGGCTTCTGAAAGACCGGCGGGTCGATGACGATATCGTTGAAGGTCCAGAACCGGCCCCGGTGATTGAACCGAGTGGGCGTCGTCCATGCTCGCCGCAGGAAAGCGTAAGCCTCTTCGCTGCGCGCCCGCGCCTCTTCCATCGGCAGTCCGAAGCTCTCGAATTCGTTCCTCCGATACCCCCGCCCGATGCCGACATCGAGCCGACCTTGGGAAATCTGGTCGATGGTCGCAATTTGTTCGGCAAGCAGCGCGGGGTTGTGCCAGCTGAGCACCGCAACTCCGGTGCCAAGCCGGATCTTCGATGTCTTGGCCGCCAGATAGGCCAGAACTGGCAATGTCGAGGGAATCTGGTTGTTCCCGATGAAATGGTGCTCGACTAGAAAGACGCTGTGAAACCCAAGTTCCTCGGCTGCGCAGACATACTCGGCCAGCGTGTCAAGCGCTCGGGTCGCCTCCGTTTTGCGCGTCGCGTTCCCAGCGTAAACGCCCGTTAAGATCCCGAATTTCATATCGCTGCGTCCGTTCGGTCAGAGCGGCATCAGGGCTGTTGCCAATGACGAACTCTGACTCATTTCACGGGCCGCAACCAGCGTGCTGGCGAACAATTCGTTCTGTGCGTTGATGCCGAGTTTCTGGTAAAGTCGCCTGCGGAATGTCAAAACGCTGTTCTCCGACACCTCAAGATGCAGGGCGATCGCCTCGGTCGTGTGACCCGTCAGGATACCGACACAGACCGACTTTTCCCTCGGACTGAGCGTGCTGAACCGCGGGGACATGCCGACAATCCGGTTGACCACACCTTCGCCGTAGCGAAATTCCACTACCCGCTTCTCTTTGTCCTTGATGATGCAGGCCGCCAGCCAATCGGCCATGGCCGCGAACCGATCCCGCTCAACCGCCGAAAAGCCGGCGCCGGACCGGGCAAGGCAGACGGCATAGGCGATCTTGCCCGCCGAAGTAGTAAACACCATGCCATCGGCAGAAGCACCCTCTGCCGCGCCTTGAATTGCCGCTTGTCGCCCGCTCCGAAGAACGCGAAAGGTTTTGCCTGTCCCGCCCCGCATATGGGCTGCAAGCGCGCCGCGTAATTGCAACTTCATGGCGGCAAGCCCCCGGCGCTCGCCCGGATGGCTATCGAGAATGCAGACCGAATCGCGGCTATCGCGCACTTCCTCGACGATGTATCGCGCTCCGGGGAAAACCTCGGCCATAACCGACGAGAGCTGTCCATCGAACGTCACCAGACCAACATGCGCGACAAGTCGCGCGAAAAGTGTCATGTCGCCGGATGTGTCCGTGGCATGAATGGGTCCCGGCCCGTCCTGGGTTGGCGGAAAGATCATCCGGTGCGCCCTCAACTCGCCAATGCCGTGGTGTCGAGCACGTCGCTTAGGACCCGCTCGAACAGCTCATGCTGGGTCGAGATACCCAGCCGCTGATACAGCCGCTTGCGATAGGTCAGAACCGTGTTCACGGATATATTTAGCCCGCTCGCGATCTGGATCGACGACGAGCCCCCGATAATACCCTTACATATTTCCTCTTCGCGCCCTGACACATTGGCGCTCGCGGTATATCCTTCAATCAGTTCTTCGACGTTAACATCGGCAAGGCCCGGCGGTGGCGCGCTCAATGCCGAGTGCTTGCTGATAAGTTCGGCAACCAGCCGAATACAGGACCGAAGGGCATCGGCCTGATTTCCGCTAAAAGTTTGCCCGCCGGTGCGGAAAAACTGGATTGATAACGTGACCTGCGACAAGGCGAATCCAATAGCGAGAATGTCGCCAATGTCACATGGTTCCATCAGTTGCGACTTGTACACCCAGCTTGTGTCACCGTCGAGCTTGAGCAAATCGCTGCAATCACCGGGCCGCAGCGCGGAAATTTCGGGATAGAACGGATCCATCGTATAGATGCCCCGAACGTACCGACGACTGTAGGCGAATGCAGTTTCCCCCAACATCCCCGCACTGAGACAAAGAGTTGTCTTACCGAACCCGTCAAAAGCATGGATCAGCAAGTGATCCACGCCCCCAGTCGCGCGAAGCGCGTTGATCAGGTGGCGCGGAAATTCATCGGTGCCCATCGCAAGAGTGCTCCGAAGAAAAAGTGGCATTTCACAGCAGGACTGCGTCATCAGGCCTCCCCTCCCGACAAACAGATGATCAGGTGGAAAATCAATTCGACCGATCGGTCCAATTGATTCCATGACTGACGTTTTGAGTCAAGAGATGGCTTTCAATAAGGAAAAGCTTGCGGGGTGTGAACTTCAGTGCGCTGCACCCATGATGCTGACACTATTATGTTTTATTGAAATACGATGCGCGCAATAGGTACGGCAGCGAGCAGCTTGGATGCCGCCAACTGCGCACCGGGCGGCCAAGCACCGCCGACGAATCCGCTGCCGGGCCACACGCGGCTTGCCTCGTTTTCAGCCTCAAATCATCTCCGCCCGTTCCAAAGTCGGCGGCCGTGTAACCGATCGGCTCCGCAGCTCCCTGGCAAGCGACAAAGTCGCAGCCCACTGGTCCGTGCGAGTAGACCAGCCACACCAATTCGGTTAATCAGAAGTAGATCCATGTTTCCAATCGCGAGAGCGACATGACATCTCCAAAATCCATCGACAGACGTATCTACAACGGCAGAAAACAGTTGCCGGACTACGACGAAAAAAGATCGTCGATCTTGCGGACGTCAGCGAAACTGTTCGCGACGCATGGCTATGACGGAACATCGGTTACTGATATCACCAGGGCCTGCAGGATTTCCAAGTCCACACTCTACCATTATTTCCAGAGCAAGGAGGATATACTATATGAGATCGCTCATTCTTATATGACTGGCTTTCTTGCGGACATGGAAGCTTTTGAAGAAACAGCCGCGCATATTTCAAAGCTGGATCGGCTAAGGGCTTTTCTGCGGCTCTCGCTCGCACGCTTCCAAGGCGCAAGAGATCAGCAAAGGGTCGTTCTGAACGATCTTCAGAAGCTCCCCACCGAACGGTCCGCAAAGATTGTTGATATGCAGAGGGTGTTTCTTGATCATGCGCAGAACCTGATCGTTGGCGTAAGGCCCGATCTGGTAAAGGGACCTAAGGAAGCGCGGGCGCGCACGATGCTGTTTTATGGCATGCTCAACTGGACGATGAACTGGTACGATCCCGAAGGCGGGGTCAAGCCAGACGAGTTGATCGAGATGATCCTATCGATGACTTTTGAGCGCCGCAGTGAACCGGCCGGCTAGGTGCCGGCGCCGCAGCGGCGATCACGCAGAAAAGTCGCCTACCAGACCCGATGCGACCTTTTCAGCAACCATGACCGTGGGAATATGCGTATTGGCCGCAGGCACGCGCGGCATGACCGATGCGTCGGCCACCATCAGCCCTTCGATCCCATGCACATGCCCCGCCTGATCGACCACGGCAAGCGGATCGTCGGCGCCGCCGATCCGGCAGGTTCCGCATATATGCCCGGTCCCCGTAACAGCCGCTTCGACAAACGCGGTCAGGGCACGGTCATCCGCGACAATCGCATTCGCATCCTCGAAATCGGCAAGCTTGGAGACGAGCGCCTGACCCATCCTTGGCGCAACGCGGATAAGCGTGGCCGCCGCCCAGGCGCGCAGGGCGTTCCAGCGGGTCACGTTGTTGTAACGGCCCAGCCCCGCAGCATCCGCGATCAGCATGGGTTTGCCGCTGAGCCCCTGCTCATGAAGCTTGTTGAACAATTCGACCGTAAGCCGGACCCCATCCTTCAGCCGCTCCAGATCGTTCGGGGCCGAGAACATGTCAAACTCGATAAGCGGCTCGCCCTCGGGCGAGAGCCGGATCGACCCGGTCGAAGCCGGGCGCATGAGCGCGGGGGCAAGCGACGCCATCTTGCGGCCAAGCGCATGCCAGCTCAGGTCGCTGCGGATATACATCGCCATGTCTGCCGGTTGGCCGCCTTCGCCGCCCGAGGTCCATCGGATCAGCGTGGAGCCGGGCGGCCTGACGCCCTTGGGGTCCTGACCCTGCGGGGTCAACATGCCGGTCACGTAGATCACGGCATGGTTCTGCAGACCCGCCCCGACGCCCGGAAGGTCATGCTGCACGTCAATGCCAGCCGCCCTCAGCATATCGGCGGGGCCGATGCCCGACCGCATCAGCAGCAGGGGGCTGCGCAGCGCACCGGCGGTCAGGATCACGTTCGCGCCGCGCACCTGCGAAAGCCCGCCCTGCTCGTCCCTGTAGCGGACGCCAGCCGCCCGGCCATTCTCAAAGATCACCTGCTCGGCGTGGCAGCGGGTCAGCACTTCAAGGTTCGGGCGCGCCCGCGCCTCGGCATCAAGGTAATTAAGGCCCGCCGACCCCCGCCGGTCCACACCCCGCGAAATCGGCAAGGCGCAATGCCCGTCCCGGAAATCGACATTCATGTCGGCAATCTCGTCCCAGCCGCGCGCCTGTGACAGCCGGGCAAGCGCGGCGGCAACCGGCCCGCGTTCGGCGGCCGCGCCCCTGCGGATTTCAAGCGGGCCCGCGCTGCCGTGGTCCCCGCCCGGAAAATCAATGTCGGTTTCCAGACGCCGGAAATAGGGTTTCACCTTGTCCCAGCTCCAATCGGGCGCGCCCATTTCGGCCCAATCGTCGTAATCGCTTGGATGACCGCGCAGCGCCCACATGCCCATGATCTGGGAACTGCCGCCCAGCACCCGCCCCTGCGGCAGAAACGACATCCGAGAATTGTCCTTCTTGCGCCAGTAGACCCGCGTATCGGGCCACATATAGGCCTGGTTGAAATAGGACAGCGGATAGATCGAGCGGATGTCCGGCGGGATATCATCGGGCGGCACATCCGGTCCCGCTTCGATAACCAGCACCGTCTCGGCCCCGCTTGCGGACAGGCGATTGGCCATCACGCTTCCGGCGGCCCCGCCGCCGACGATGATATGGGAGTACTCACGCATTACCGCTTATCTCCAAGCTAAAGCTTGAACGCGGTTCGACCCCAAGACACTAGCCTTCATTTGACCAAACCCGTCGCGATTGTCGGGAAGGCGATCAACAGCCCGATCACCGCAAGCGCGATCAGCGCAAATGGGGCGGCGCCGACGAAAACGTCCTTGGCTGTAACCGGATCATCCTGCGGCATCGTCGCCTTGATGACGAAGGCCGCCATGCCGAAGGGTGGCGTCAGAAGCCCGATCTCGATCGCCAGCGTCGTGATGATGCCGATCCAGACCAGATCGACGCCGTAGGATTTGAACACGACCGAGAAGATCGGAACGACGATCAGCATGATCGAGATGCTGTCCAGCACCGCACCAAGCACCAGGATCAGCGCGACGTAGCAGAGGATCAGTCCGGTCACGCCAAGCTGGCTGGCATGTAGCCACTCGGTCAGTTCAACTGTCAGCCCGGCGGTTGCGATGAAGCGCGAAAACATGCTGGCCGAGATGATCAGTATGACTAGCGAGGCGGTCGTGTAAGCGGTGTCCAACAGCACGTCCCACAGCGACCGCGGCGACAGCACCCGGCGCACCAGCGCCACGATGAGCGCGCCCGCAGCACCGACGGCGCCCGCCTCGGTCGGGGTAAAGAAGCCCTCATAGATCCCGCCAAGCACCAACGCGATGAGAAGCGCAACGGGAATGGCCCGCCACAGAAGATTTCCCTCGCTCGACGGCTCATTGGCGGCGGCCTGGACGTCAGGACCGCGCCCGAACCGCTCCGGGTGGCGCAGCGCCATGAACAGAATGACGACAACGAAGCCCAGCGACAGCAAGATGCCCGGCACGATCCCGGCGATGAAAAGGCTGCCGATCGACGTGTTGGTCAGGATCGCGAAGAAGACCATCAGGACGCTGGGCGGGATCAACATGCCAAGCATGGAGGACCCGGCCACAACGCCCACGGCGAACCGCTTGCTATACCCGCGCGAAACCATTTCTGGGACCGAGATTTTCGTGAACAGAACCGCTGATGCAATGCTTACGCCAGTCACCGCCGCGAATAGCGCATTGGCGACAACCGTTGCGTGGCCCAGCCCACCCGGTGCCCAGCCGACGACACGGTTGGCGATCGCATATGTGTCCGCGCCGATCCCGGCCTTGAGCACGAGATAACCCATGAGGACGAACAGCGGGATCACGCCATACTCATAACTTGAAATCGCGCCGGTTGCGGCGATGCCGAGAAGACGGACGACGAGCTCAAGATTGCCGTAGTCCCACCACAGGCCCACAAAGGCGGTCACGAACAAGGCCGTCGAGATATGCATCCCGCTATAGATCAGGATCCCTAGGGCCAAGAACGCCAAAAGACAGATCGTGACGGCATCCATCAGTGCAGTCCCCCCTCGCCTTCTTGATCCCGCGGCTCGGCGCCGCGACCCATCGCGGTGCCAACTGCAAGTGTGAGGTATTGCAGCGCCATCATTACGCAGCCGAAGAAAACCACGGCCTGGACCGGCCATTTCGCAAAGGAAAACCCACCGGGCACGCCGAACTGATCGTTGCTGGCATATGCGCTGAGAAAGAGACGCCATGTTGCATAGGACAGGACCGTGAACATGCCGACGCCGATCAGAAGCTGCACTGTTTCAAGGACGCGCGCAGCAACCGGTGCTCTGGACTTGAGGACAGGGACGATCCCGTCGGTCCTGACCATACGCCCCTTGCGCAGGGCCGACGACAATTGAAGAAAGACGATCAGCGCCAGCGAGGCGGTCACGATCTCCCTCACACCTGGAAGGGCACGCGAGAACAGCGCGCGAGAGACGATGTCGGCGTTTAAGACAAACATCACTACCGCTATCAACGCCGTTCCGATCACCGCACTGACATTCACCAGATACCCGAAATACCGGGTTGGAGAGGCAGGTCCTGGCAACCGGCTGCCTGTCTGAGTGTCATGCTTTCTAGGCGTGTTCATCAGTTTACTCTTTCGGTGCCGGGCGATGTCGACACATCAGCCCCGGGATCGGATCTTCTGTCCGGCGGTTTCGGTGAGGCTACTGGCGTCGGGGCTATTCACTGCGTGGAGCCAATCCGGCACGATGCCAGAAGGCCCGCACCGGATTGGCGTACTGATCACTCGCTGCTACTGGTTATTCTTTATCCCAGTCGCGCACGACGTCGTCGCTATGCTCGCGAAGATAGTCCATGTAGGCCGTCAGGACTTTTTGCCCTGGCAGGCCATTCTCTTCCATCCGAGCGACCCACTCCTTGCCGAGCGGCGGCAGGCTCGCGGCCCATTTGGCACGCTCTTCGTCCGAGAATGCCACCAGCGTCGCACTGCCTCCCTCCAAGGCATCCATCGCAGATTCGTTGAGTGTAGCCATCCGGGTGTAATAGCCTTGAAGCCAGGCATCGGCCGCGACCTTGAGCGCGTTCTGCACCTCTTCGGGAAGCTCGCCCCATTTGTCCTTGTTGACCACGATGCTGCCGCTGTTGACCGCGCCAAGATTGGTCTCGATCACGTAAGGGGCCACTTCGTGAAGGTTCGCGGCGACCGCACCGGCCAGCGCCGTCAGGATCACATCGTAGATACCCGAGCTGAGGTCGTTATAAGCCGTGGCATAGCTGGCCGTGACACCCACCGCGCCGATGCCGGTAAACCAGGGAAACTGGCCGGGGGTCGCGCCGATCTTGACTCCGTTCAGCCCCTCGACTGTCTCAATCGGCTTGGTTGACAGGAGGTAGTAATTCCCGTTCGCCCAGCCCGTCAGATAGACTGCGTTGACCGCGTCCCATTCCGCCTCGAACTCGGGCAATTCGTGGTTAAGCTTGATCAGCGTCTCGCTCGCCACCTCGATATCCGTCGCGCCGAAGGGCACCGCCCCACCGACATTCATCAGCGGCAGCTTCGCGGGTTCGAAGACATGCCCCATAACGGCGATGTCCACGATCCCATCGGTGGTCGCCTGCAGGATTTCGGGGCTGGAGACCAGAGAGCCCGCATGGGCCTCAGTCCATTTGATTTCGTAATTGCCGGTCTTTGCCAGCTCTTCATTCACGGTCGGAACGAAGGTCTCGACCGCTTCGGCCACGAACGGCAGAACCGGCGGGAAGCCCGACGCGATCGTGAGCCGGATAGTTTCCTGCGAAAAGGCTGGCAGGCTGCTGGCCGAAAGTGCCGCCAGCGCGACTGCCGTTTTCAGTTTAGACTTCTTCATCATCTCGTATCTCCTCCCTAAGTGGATGATTGTGCATTTGACCCGAATGGGTCCGTCGCGGCCGTCACGACGAAACGAGGCCGCCGCAGGCGCGTATGTTCTGAGCAGTCAGCCAACGCGCTTCGTCGCTCGCCACGAAGGCGACGACATCGGCAATGTCGGTTGGCTCACCAAGACGCCCGAGCGGCGTCATCCCGATGGCACGCGACTTGGCATCCTCGGGGGTGGTGTTGCGCATAGTTTCCGTATCGGTCGGCCCCGGCGAAACGATGTTGACCGTCACGCCGCGCGGGCCCAACTCCTTGGCCAAAACCTTGGCGTAGATCTCCGTCGCCGCCTTAGCACCCGCATAGACCGCGCATCCGATATAGGGCATCGACGGAGTGCTGGACGAAATCGCGATGATGCGGCCCCCGTCCCGGACCCGCTTCGCCGCGTGCTGGAGCGTGAAGAACGCCGCTTTGGCGTTCAAGTTCGTGGTCCGGTCGTAATCGGCCTCGGTCGTCTCGACGATGGGCACGATCCGGGCATCCCCGCCCGCGTTGCTGACGACAATATCGGGCTGGCCGAACTGTTCCTCGGCGGCGGCAAACAGCGCCTCCAGCTCATCCGCCTTGGTGACGTCGGCCTTGACGGCAACCGCCCGCCCCCCGGCGCTTTCGATCCGGCCGACGACCTGCTGGGCCTTCTCGTCCTCGGAGGCGAACGGAAAGTTCACCACCACCTGCGCGCCGGATGCGGCCAGGGCTTCGGCAATGGCCGCACCAATACCTTGCGATGCGCCGGTGACGAGCGCCGTTTTGGGTCCGGTGGAGCGGGTCATTTCGTCGCCCCGGTCGGGCCGTACATGCAGGTAAAATCTGCTTGCCGGGTCTGCTTGAGCGGCCCCAGGAATAGGTGTTGTATTGCTGATTGCACCAGATGCTCCTCCTGTCATGCGCGAAACGTCTTGCCGAGGCTCTCGCAGCCGGCCCCGCCGGAGCGCGGGCTTGCCGATGCGCTATGCTCCCTATCCTGTTCTACGCAGAGCCGGGCTTGCGCGCCGTCCCTGTGACTGAGGACAAAACCGCGCCGATTTGCTTTTCGCCAAGCCGCTGCGCCCCGGTCCTGAGGACGGGAGCGGCGGTTTCGCGGAAATAGAAACGCGCAACGACGCGCGAACGCGCGTCGTTCAATAGGCGATAGGCGGTGTGCAGAGCAGCGGCGCTCAGGTCGCCGCGCTTGCAAATCCCATAATCTGGGCCGCCTGTGCCTTGACCACTGCGGCGATCTGCTGATCCACCAGCTCGCCGCCGTCGAACGGCTTTTGCACTATCGAGTTCATGGCGATCCCGACCGGCGTCGGCCAGCCGCGCATCGCATGAACCACGTCGCGCAGCGCCGACAGGGTCGTGCCGCAAGCCTGCCACCCAGCGGCCGAGACGGCCAGACCGACCGGCAGCGCGTCGAAATAGCTGCGCTCATCCTCACGCAGATCTTCCAGAAGGTCGATCGCGTTCTTCACCATGCCGGAATAGCCGCCATGGTAGCCGGGGCTGCCGATGACCAGCCCGTCGCACCGTCGTACCGCATCGACGAGTGCCTGCTCGTCCCCTGTTCGGGTGGCGTTGCCGGGGTTGTAATGCGGCAGGCGGGACAGGCTGAGACCATCGAACATCGCGGTTTCAGCCCCAAGGGCTTCACACTCCGCCAGAACCGCACGGACCAGCAGTTCGCTGGAGGAATTCTGCCGAAAGGTCCCGCCGAGACCGACGATCACTTTCGTTTTGGCTGTTTCAGACATGGGGGTCCTTTCCTGGGTCTCAGAACGTGGCGGACATGGCGGGCTTGCAACGCGGCGGCGCAGGCGCCGCCCCGGCGATGTCCCCTTTGGTGGCATGGTCCCGGCCCGGTGAAAGGGCCGGGCAGGCGATCAGTTGATCATCCGGTCCTTGTCGGCCCAATACTTGGCCCGCAATTCCCGTTTCAGCACCTTGCCAGCAGCGCTGCGCGGCAGAGTGTCGATGAAGTCGACGCGCTTGGGACATTTCACGCTGCCGAGCTTCGACTTGCACAGCGCAATCACCTCGTCCGCCGTGAGGTCTTCGCCGGGGTTCAGCTCGATCACCGCCGTGATCAGCTCGCCCCATTCCTCGTCCGGAATGCCGATGACGGCGCAATCCTGAACCGCCGAATGCGACCAGATCACCTGCTCGACTTCCTGCGGATAGACATTAAGCCCGCCGGAGATGATCATGTCCTTCTTCCGGTCGCACAGGTGCAGACGTCCGCCGCTGTCAAGCCAGCCGATATCGCCGGTATGAAGCCAGCCATCCACGATGGTTTCGGCGGTCGTGCGCGGGTCCTTATAATAGCCAGCCATTACAAGATCGCCACGCACACAAACCTCGCCCTGCTCGCCGCGTGACATGATCTGGTTGTTTTCGTCCAGAATCTCGAGCTCGATCATCGGCGTCGGAAAACCGCAGCTCGTCAGCACCTCGTCCGAGGCGATGTCGTCGCCCGACCAATGCTCGTCCGGCGCAAGAAAGGTGCAGACAGCCGGGGCTTCGGTCTGCCCGAAGAACTGCGTCATGCAGGGGCCAAAAATCTTGAGCGCGCGCTTGAGCTTGTCCAGCGACATCGGCGCGGCGGCATAGGAGAAATACTTGAGCGAGCTGAAATCCCGGCTCTCGATGCCGGGAAAGTCGAGCATCCGGTAGACCACCGTTGGCGGCAGGAAGAACTCTGTCACATGGAATTTTTCGATCGTGTCCAGCATCAGCGCCACGTCCGGCCCCGGCAGGATCACGACAAGACCGCCGCGCCCCAATGTCGGCATGGCCATCGGCCCGGCAGCGTGGGTGATCGGGGCCGCGACCATCACGACCGGGCGTTCCGTCGCCCTGTAGCTGAAGCAGCTCATATAGGTGCCGATCAGGTTGTGCAGGTTGCGCTGCGTCAACATCACGCCTTTAGACCGTCCCGTGGTCCCACCAGTCGGCATCAGCATGGCAAGGGCATCACGGTCCTGATAAACTGCAAAAGGATCTTCGGGCGCATCGGCAAGCCATGTCTGGACCGATGGAAAATCATCAAAATCCTGATCGAGACAGACCAGGAGCTGTAGCCGGGGCAGCAGCTTTTTCAACTCCCGAACCCGGTCGACATACTGGCTTTCGAACACCAACACATCACAGTCGAACTGGTCGAGTGCATAGTGGGTTTCGTCCAGCCCGCTTTTGGAGTTCGCGGGAATATACGTCAGCCCGGCACGGTGAAAGCCAAGGACGCATTTGAAGGCAAGCGCGCTGTTCGTCGCAAGGATGGCACCGTGCTTTCCGGGGCCAAAGCCAAGAGCGTCCAGCTTGTTTGCGAACCTATAGGTGAAAGCCTGAACCTCCGTATAGCTCCAGGTCTTGTCCTTCTCGGCGATACAGGGACCATCGGGGTTAAGCTCTGCCCCGCGATCAAGGTAATGTGCATACAACATCTGGCGTTCCTCCCCTATGCGCCGGCCGCTTCAAAAATTCCGATGACGGCCGCCGCCTCTTCAACACCATGGAGCCCGCCGCCGTTTTCCAAAACCGCGCGCTTAGCATTTTCGACCTGACGTTTTCCAGCCCGTCCGCGAAGCTGGGTCGTTAATTCCGCAACCTGGGCCAGCCCAGTGGCGCCCAGCGGATGACCGCGCGACTCGAGACCGCCGGATACGTTGATCGGAATGCGTCCTCCAAGCGTCGTGTCACCGCGCGCGGCGGCTGGACCACCATCGCCGCGCGGTACCAGACCGATATTTTCCGAGTTCAGAAGCTCCCCGAAGGCAGTTGCATCATGCACCTCGGCCACGTCCATGTCCTGCGGCGACAGCCCAGCCATCTCATAGGCCGCATCGGCCGCCAGCTTGGTGATGTGATGGTCCCAGTCGCGAATATCACGATCGGTGCCGGTGGCCAATTGCAGGGCCGAAACCTTCACTGACGTCGCCTGCGCCCCCAGCTTGCGGACACCTTCGCCAGTCGCAAGGAGCACCGCCGCCGACCCATCGGAGTAAGGCGAACACATCGGCACGGTCAGAGGATAGGCAAGCGGACGGGCCGCAAGCACTTCCTCAATCGTGAACTGGCGCTGGAACTGGCAGAACGGGTTGAAGGACGAATGGTAGTGGTTCTTCGATGAGATCGCCGCAAGCTGCTCCTGCGTGGTGCCGAATTCCTTCATATGCGCCCGCGTCCAGA
Organism: Pseudomonadota bacterium; assembly: GCA_036154315.1. Classification (GTDB taxonomy): domain Bacteria; phylum Pseudomonadota; class Alphaproteobacteria; order Rhodobacterales; family Rhodobacteraceae; genus Maritimibacter. The sequence continues at coordinate 26,923 of JAYZLL010000020.1, read as the reverse complement.
ACCCATAGATATCCATGAACAACGACCGGTGCCCGTCGACATCCGGCAACGCCTCGTCCCCGGCAAGCTCTTTGAGCGTGTCGATAACAGCCGCTCGGTCGTGCACATCCAGCCCGCCCTCGAACAGACCATCGCGCACATCGGTATCCTCGATGGACAGCTTCTCGGCCCCGACCGCCATCGCGAAATCGGCCATCCCTGCCTTCAGATGCGTCCAGGCAAGGTAGAGAGCCGACGACCCGGAGGCACAAGCGTTTTCTACATTGACCGTTGGCACGCTTTCAAAGCCCAACGGTCGAAGCGCCATCTGCCCCGGTGTGCCGGATTGCCCCTCGAGGATACCCTGACCCACATTGCTGAAGAACAGCGCCTTCACGTCCTCGACACTCGCGGACGCATCGTCGAGGCACGCCTTCACCGATTCCGCAACCATTGCCTTTATGCTGCGTTCCGGGAAAAGCCCGAACTTCGTCATCCCTACACCGACGATGAAAATATCATCTGAACCGCTCATTCAGGTCCTCCTACGACGCCATTGTCTACCGACTGCGGTTCTGCGCACGTCACACCTGTTGCGCTGAAAGCCGGCCGATACCCTTACCCTCGTTTCCTTGGCGAACATCGCGGCCCGTCTTCCGTGAACGCCCCGAACGTGATGACGGGAAATCCGAATAGCAGGCCGGCCCGATAGCCAGGAGAAGGCAAATTGCTGAAACAGGAGCTATAACGATGGGCCGTTCGGGGCGATCACCGCTCCTTGCGACAAAGGGTATGCAATCCGAAATCGCGGCCCTTGATCGGGCACGATCTTGCCCAGAGGCCTGGCACAGGGCCCGGCCATGGTCAGGCGCAGCGCGGGCTGACAACAGCCCTCGCCTCAGAGCCCGATCTTGTCCTTGCCCTTGGTCCCCAAGATGGCGCGGGCTTCATCGGGGGTCGCGATCTCAAAAGACAGGTCTTCCAGAATCCGGCGAATTTTCGTGACCTGATCCGCATTGCTCTGCGCAAGTTCGCCGCGCCCCAGATAGAGGTTGTCCTCAAGTCCGACCCGAACATTGCCGCCCAGAATGGCCCCCATCGTCGTAAGCTTGAACTGATGACGGCCCGCCCCCAGAACCGAAAAGACGCAGTCGTCGCCAAATAGGCGGTCGACCGTCTGCTTCATATGCATCAGATGCGCAGCATCGGGGCCGATGCCCCCGAGAATGCCGAAAATGGCCTGGGTGAAGAACGGTGGCTTGACCAGGCCGCGGTCCACGAAATGGGCGAGATTATAGAGATGCCCGACATCGTAGCATTCAAACTCAAACCGGGTTCCTGCTGCCGACAGCTCGGTTATTCCGCGTTCGATCTGCGAAAAAGTGTTGGACAGGATGAAATCGGTCGTTCCCTCAAGATAGGGCCGCTCCCAGTCGAACCTGAACTCTGGAATACGCGCGGCTGCGCCGGAGATGTTGAAGTTCAGCGACCCCATGTTCATCGAGGCCAGCTCGGGCGCCACGAACTTGGCGGCGGCAAGCCGGTCGCCCATGCTCATGCCCAGACCGGCGCCGGTCGTGATGTTGATGATACCGTCGCATTCGTCCGCGATCCGGGGCAGGAACTGCCGATAGATCTCGGTATCCTGCGTGGGCTGCCCGGTCTGGGGGTCGCGGGCGTGAAGATGGACGATGGCCGCACCTGCCTTGACTGCCGCCACCGCCTCGCGCGCGATCTGATCGGGCGTGATTGGCAGATAAGGCGACATTGACGGCGTATGTATCGAACCCGTGATGGCGCAACTCATGATGACTTTGTTGCTATGCTTCATGGTCGTTTCTTTCGTTGTTCTGCGCTGGTCTGGCCGGGGCCAGAGACGGCGCCGTATGGTCGGCGCCGCCCCTTCTCTGACTATTGCGCGCCCAGCACCAAATCCGGCAACCACATGGAAATTTCCGGCACGTAGGTCACCAGCGCGAGCAGGATCAGCATCAATCCGGCATAGGGCAGCACACCCCGGATCACCTTGGGCAAGGGTAAGCCCGAAATCTGCGACATGACGAACAGGTTCAGACCGATCGGGGGTGTGAGCGCGCCGATTTCCATGTTCACGATCACGATAACCGCGAAATGCGCCTTACTGATGCCGAGCGGCTCCAGCACCGCCGAGACGACCGGCACGATGATCAGAATGACCGAATTCGCGTCAAGGAACATGCCAAGGATAAGCATCAGGATATTGAGGATCAGCAGGAACTGCCAACCTTCCAGCCCGGCATCCACGATGGATTGCATAAGATCGGCCGGCGCGCCGGTATGGGTAAGCCAGTGACTGAACATGAACGCCGACGCCACGATCAGCATGATGGCCGCCGTTGACGCGATGGACCCCAGAACATGCTCAGGCATATTCCTGACCGAGAAGTTGTGGTAGATCAGCATGCTGAAGGTGATCGCCAGGGTCGCCGACACCGCCGCCGCTTCAGCGACCGAGACGAGCCCCCCGAAAATGCCAACGAAGATCACGATCGGGATCGCCAGCGCAGGCATTCCGCGCACCTGCCGCGCCGCAAATTCGCGCCCCGATATCTTGTCGGTCCGGGCAAAGCCTTCGCGCCCGGCGCGCCAGATAATGTAGCCGCAGAAGAGCGCCGCCTGAAGCAATCCCGGAACCACCCCGGCCAAGAACAGCCGCAGGACGGATTCCTCGGCGATATAGGCGAAAAGGATCATGCCCAGACTTGGCGGGATCAGAACTCCGAGCGTGCCGGCGGCGGCAATCGTTCCGACCGAAAAGGCTTCGGGATAGCCCCTGTCCTTCATCACCGGCACCAGGGCATGTCCCATGGCCATCGCGGTCGCAACGGATGAGCCGGAAATGGCGGCAAACAGGGTCGTCGCCACGACGCAGACCAGGGCAAGCCCGCCGCGCAGCCGACCAACCCAGGCCTCGGCCACGCCGATCAGCGCCTTGATGATCCCACCCGACTGCATGAACGTCGCAGCGAGGATGAAGAACGGAACGGCAAGCAAGGTCGGGCTGTTGAATTTCGACAACAAAAGCTGCGCCGTCGCTTCAACCGGCATGCCTTCCTGCAGGAAAAGGACAACCGATGTCAGACCGATGATTACGAAAACGGGCGCGCCGAAGACCAGCAACAGGCCCACGAGCGAAACGGGACCGATCATGCGACAAACCCCTCACCGCGAAATAAACCCGGAATGATCAGCAGCCCCCGAACGATTGCATAGACCATCGAGAGCGGCAGCGCGGCGTAGTACCAGACCATCGGCAGACGAAGCGAACTCATGCCGCGTTCATCCATCAGAAGGGCCAGGTCGATGACGCTGTAACTTCCGACAAGGAGGACACCGAAATAGATCAGCGTCATCACAAGCCCGCAGGCGGCAAGCCACCGGCGCCACCGGCCCCGGAACACATCAAGCACCACCGTCGTGGTCACATGGGCGCCGCGCACGGTCAGATGACCAACGGTCAGCAGGATCGCCCAGTTGATCGCGAACAGGGTCAGCTCCTCGGTCCATTCGGCAGACATGTGGGGGGCCAGGTTACGCAGGACGATTCCGGTCAGATAAAGGACAAGCCCAGCCAGCACGAGGATCGTGACAGCGGCCCGGTCGAACCTGTTCAACGCCAGAAACAGCCGGTTGGGAACGCGCGTAGGAATAGCCTCCGCGCTGGCGCCGGAGGACAGGTCCGGCGCGTTTTCTGCAGATGTCATAGACGTGCTCACTCAGCGCCGACCCGGATGTCATCGAGCGCGGTCAGCGCGCGGTCGATCAGGTCCGCATCCATGCCAGCTTCTTCAACGATGGCGGGCTGCTCTTCGAGCAAGCTGGCGCGCTTCGCTTCGATATCCTCCGCCGTCGGCGACGAGATCGTGACACCATTGGCCTCAAGCGCCTCGCGGGATACGGCCAGATCCTGTGCCATGACCTCGCGCGCTTCCGGCAGAACGGCCGCCCATGCTTCGGTGATGAGCGTCTGCTGCTCTTCGGACAGCTCGTCCCAGACCGTGTTGGAGATCAGCGGCAGATAGGCGGTCCAGTCGCTTCCGTCCATCCACATGTATTTGACGCCCGCTTCCCACAGTTTCAGGGAATTGCCGCCCTGCACCGTCGTCACAAGCCCGTCCAGACGACCCTGAGCAAGCGAGATGATCATGTCGTTGCTCGACATCGCCACGGGGATAAGACCCATCGCCTTGGCCACGGCCTGCATCACCGGGCTGCCCGGCACCCGCAGGTTCAGACCCTCAAGGTCGGAAAATTTCGTGATATGCTTGTCCCGCGTGTAATCGACCGCCGGGCCGGGTGCGAAGACGCCGCTCAGGGCCTTCGAGCGCAGCTTGGTTTCCAGCCGCGCAAGAATGTCTTCGCCGATCTCGCCGTCGAACAGCGCATAGACGACATCGGCATCGGTGCCGATCATCATCGGAAGGCTGAGTATGTCCGCGTTCGGCTCGAACCGCGACAGGTGTGCAAGGTTCGGGAAAGCCATGTCGAGGCTGCCCGACGCAAGGGCCTGCGGTACGCCCGTATCGTCGTAAAGCTGCCCGCTCGGGAACACCTTCACCGTTATGTCGCCCTCCGAGCGGCGCGCGACCTCATCCGCGAAAAGGTCGGCAATCACGTTCCGGGACGTGCCCGGCGGCGTCGGCAGCGCGGCCTTCAGCTCTATTTGCTCTGCTACTGCCATCGACGCAACCGTAGATGCAAAAAGCACCATACTGGCGCCGAGATTCCTGATATATTTCAAGCACATTGTTTTTTCCTCCCTAGCGTCGCCGCCCATCAACGACGGCAAATCCAAGGCCAAACCAGGCCAAGTTCATGAAGGCACGCGCGACATGCGCGTACCCAGCTTTTTCAAGCTGCGATAAGTCTCCGAACAGGTGCCGTTTTATATTTGTGTTCCGGATGTGGCCGGACCCCTGCTATCGGAACAGCGCGCATTTCATTCAGGCATTGGTGCCAAGAAGCTTTTTCTCGATTGGCGCAGGGTCGAACTCGTCCAGGAACTCGTTCCCGCAGGACGAAAAACCTTCGGCCTTCTCCTCTTCGGTCAGAAGCGAAACCGCGTGATCCAAAACGCCGGGATCGCCAATGAGCGAGGGCGTATGGACCTCCAGGATCTCACACGGCTCGGTACCTTGAATCCACGACCAGTGAATGGCGTTACTGGGGATACGTATCACATCGCCCTTCTTGCCGTGCACGACTTCGCCATCGATGAAGACGTATGCCTCACCTGCTAAAAAGTAGTTAAGCTGCTCAGCGATATGCTTGTGTGGCTTTGAATGATAGCCGGGTTGACGAACCGCGATCATTAGGCTGACGTCTTTGCCATAGGCAATTTTTGCGCCCAGCTTTCCGTCGTTGTACTTCTCGTCATAGACGATCGGTGTCTCGCCGATCGTGTCGATTTCGACCAGATAGGGCGACTTGCGTTCCGAGGTCATCGTTTTCCTTCCTCACTTTTTGCAATCTTGATTGGATGTTGCGGCGTGCCGAATTAGACGACGCTTCTCCCGCTGATGTTATTGGCTCCGGTTGGCCGATCTCGTGTTCAGCCGCATTCACCCGTGCTCGAGATCCGACGTCGAACTGGGCATCAAAAAACCCGGTGGAACCTGTCCACCCAATGATGCGGTTATATCGGCCGCTCCTGATCTAAGTGCCTTCTGGACCTCAACTTCATGGGCGGGGGTGAACCGGTGCGCGGGTATCGCGACATTGATCGACGCCACGACAGCACCAATCGAATCCCAGACAGGCATCGAGATGCCGATCATGCCGTCGATGGACTCCTCGCGACTATACGCCACGAAGGAGCGGCGAATTTCTTCGATTTCCTTACGAAGAACGTCCCGATCCAGGATGGAATTTCGGGCTGTCTGAATCAACTCCAGGCCGTCGATCACTTCTTCGGAGTTCTCACAGAACGCCAACAGGACCTTTCCCGCCGACGTCGTGCTCAACGGGCCTTGTCCGCCCAGGGACAATGATCGCTGGACGATGCGCTTTGACGGCGCATGTGCGACTACGAGCGCCTTTGTACCTTCAATGAGAGCGAGCGCGGCGGATTCATCAACGGTCTGAGCGATCCGAGCCAAGATCGGCTGGGCAAACGAAACGACATCCGCAGTATCGAGAAAGCCATTGGCTAAGACTAAGACCCTTGGCCCGATGCGGTATCGGTCTGCCTGATCGACGACCACATAACCCCGCGCCATCAGCGACTTTATCAATGCGCTCAGGCTGCTTTTGGGAATGTCCAGGACCTTGGAGAGTTCTGTGTGGGTCACCGATGTCCCCGCGCTAGCAAGATACTCGATGAGGTCCAATGTTCTCGTAGCTGATTTAGGCATTTGTTCCTATATGTGAACTTGATTCGTATTTATGAACAATCATGCCTACTTGCATTCGCGCTGTCAAATTCAATTCCAGATACAGCGCGCGACTGTCGCCTAGCTTCCTCCCGAGCCTTCAAGATTTCTTCTTTGGCCCTCGATGAGCCAATCAAGACTGGTGTCCCATGGATGATTTCTGCTGAGTTCCGGTTGCGCCCACTCACTGATTGCCAAGCTAGAATGCGACCCAGTAGTCGTGCCCCACCCAGCAGACTCTCTTAAAGAAATAGGGACCAGCGCTGAGCAGGTCAGAACAGATCATTTCCTACCTTCTGAACAGGACGTTCTTTCAACTCAACAAGTTGCTGAAAGCTGATTTGAAACCTTACGGACTTTTGATTTCGCATTGCTTTTTCTTAGGCTCAGGACTTCGGTAACGGGGTCGTCTCGGTCAAGCGATTTCACGCAGTCAATTTGATCCCCCAGGGCGGTTCGCTAGGATCGGTATTGCTTGCCTTAGCTGTCTGGCTGTCATCGGTTGAGGTGCTTCGGGTACATGCTTCGGTTCGTGGTCAGCGCGGCGGCTGCCAACAATATGCGGGTTCGATGTAATTACGATGTGCCCATCTCATAGGCGTACTTGACGGTTGTCAGTGACTGTCCTGACCTCGGCATCATCGGAACCACGTCCCTGCGGGACCTCGACAGCCTGCGCTAAGGCAGGCAACGGGTGGCTTAGCAACCGGTTAGACAAGGATCGGCGCGGCATCCGCTTGGAAGGTTTTGCGATTGATCCAAATCCGATGGGGAATGACAGCGATGCGGCGTGCGAGAGCGACCCTCGCGATTTTGCGACCACGCCGCTGCGCGACATGTCGATCGGCCGCGGTTCATCATGTCAGTTGCAGCCTAACATAAAGCTCGCCTTAGATTGACGTCACCAGCTTTGGTAATACCTCCTGACACGTCCCTTTCACCGGACTGGCTGCGTGTAGGTGTCAGGCCGACCCAAGGACCAACCCTCTTCGAAGACCGAAAGCGGCTCGGATCATTGACAGCTGCGCGGAAAGTCAGCGCGACGATTGCACCGATCCCTGGCATTGTCATGAGGCGGCAGCATACCGGATCCTTCCCGGCCAACTGCCGCACGTGTTTTTCGAGACCGGCCAGTTCCTGTCGTAGGGACGCTCAGGCCCGCAGCATCGGTTCTGTCGCGGTTTCGAGCATCGGAATGCCATATGCTAATTCCCGAATGCGTGTCTCAAACCTACCGCGGGAGGTCCCACCGACCTTGAGGCCAAAGTTTCGCAGTAAGCCTCTAATCGACATTTCCAGAGCGATTATGTTTTGTTTGGCCTTTCGAACACCGAGAACCGCTCGGGATTCCTAATCAGAGACGGATTTACAATGGACCGGCCGGAACCAGCCGAGATGAAGAAGGCGTGCAATCCCTTCCGCATCACGCCGATCCGTCTTGATGGGCATCGCCTTCAGCGCTCCTTTCACCTGTCGCGTTTCCATGAGCACCGCATCAAGACCAGCTTCTGTCAAACCTCGATGCAGCCATTGCGACAGTGGCCCAGCTTCCAAGCCAATCGCTGCGATGCTACCGTCAACTTCGTCCACCCAGCGCGCCAGAGCTTCGGGTTCACTTTCGGTCTCCTCCTCTTTGAAGATTTGTCAATGTTCGCCGACCACACACACTGCAGTCTTCGCCAACGACACATCCAATCCAATAAACAACTCCATCCCGTCGTCCACCATGTAGGTTCGATACGGGAACGGCGACAACTCAACGCGGATCTGGAAAGCGGCAACGGCAGTGCGTGCCGCGGGCCCCGTTACAGCATCTCATAGCCAATAGATGACCGTGGCGGCTGACCTGCTCCCCTTCGAGTCCGCGCTTATAGGTTAGCTCTGTTCAGGGTTTGGTCCTCTTTCGACCGTTGGTGATACTCCCACGGGGTGAGCCCGTCGAGGCTCGAGTGGGGGCGGTGATGGTTGTAGTCGTTCCTCCACGCCGCGATCAGACCGCGGGCTTGGCGTAGGTTAGAGAACAGATGCTCGTTGAGGCACTCGTCCTTGAGGCGGCCATCGAAGCTCTCGACTAAGCCGTTCTGCATCGGTTTTCCGGGCGCGATGTAATGCCAGTCGACCCGGCGATCCTCCTGCCATTTGAGGATGGCGTTGGATGTCAGTTCCGTCCCGTTGTCGCTGACCACCATATAGGGATGTCCCCTGACCTCGGCGATATTATCCAATTCCCGGGCGACGCGGTGACCGGAGAGCGAGGTGTCGACGACGGTCGCCAGGCATTCCCAGCTGAAGTCGTCGATCAAGCACAGGATCCGGGCTAATGAGCCTATGGCCTAGTATTGACCCCATCCCCCACCGCCGCTGGTGCGGACCACAATACGGGTTCCGCTAGGTACGTCCAATTGCCCTGCCTTCGTGAAGGCCTTCCAGTCGTTACCGCCCGGGAACATCACACGGATTTCGCCCGGCCGTCCCTGTTCGCCGCCGTTGAGGCCCCATGGTGGGTCCAAGGTACGTTCGACGAACATCTCCGCCCTCACGCCGTCCGCACGTACTTCGAATCGCTTCTCAGTGCCATCGCCGCCACGGTGCGCACCATTGCCGCCGCTGTCAGGAATAAGCCGGTATCCGTCACAGATCAGCGGGAACCGCGCCTCCATCAGCTCGATCGGAATATCCTTGGTATCGCCATGAGCAAAGGTTTTGTGCGGGCCGCCGCCATCCGCTTCCTGGCTGGCGCCATAGCCCCCGTGAACCGTATCAATGAACATCCACCGCGAACCGTCCGCGCGTTTGCCCGCCAGCGCAATAGCGTTCATCGAGGCATGGTGACCCGCAGGGACCAGTTCGGGGTGCTGCTCCCCGATCGCTTTGAATACCAGTTCGATCAAGGTCGGCATGGTGGTGTTCCAGAAGCTCATCGGCGCATCGCCGGTGGCGCTGACAACCGTGCCCGGCGGGGCATCGACGCGGATCGCATCAAAATGCCCCTCGTTCACCGGAGCCTCGGGCAAGAGGATATTCTTGAACCCGACCCGCACGGCGCACATCGCGGCGGGCCATCCGGCGTTCAGCGGATACTGGACCTGCGGCGGCATACCCGAAAGATCGACATCGACCTCGCCGTCCTTCACCGTGAATGAAAGCTGAAGCTTCAGTGGCTCGGTCCCTGCCAGCCCGCTATCGTCCAGCAGGCATTCGGCGTGGTATCGCTCGGCGGTCAGACGCTCCCTGATCCGCCGCTCCATCGCTTTCGCGGCAGCTTCGCGCTGCCCCTGGGTCAGCGCCGCTGTCTGCGCATCTGACCAGCGCTCAGCGACCCGTTCATCCCACCTGCGCAGACCAAGCACGCAGGCGCCAAGCTGCGCCGACAGATCGCCCATCACGAACTTGGGCATCCGGGTATTCGCCTGGATGGTCGCAAGCACTTCAGGCACCGGCTCGCCCTGCCGATGCACCCTGAGACCGCGATACTGCACCCCCTCCTGAAAGATGTCGCGCGCGTTCCAGCTGACCGATCCAAGCGTCAGACCGCCCACATCCGCCCAATGGGCCTTGATGCACAGATAACCCAGGATCGTCTCGCCCCCGCGAAACACCGGCGTCGCCACCGTCACGTTGTTCAGGTGTTGACCCAGCGCGGGCGCGTAGTTCGTCAGGAAGATATCGCCGGGATCAAGCCGGTCCTGGCCGATCACCGACACAGCATCCGCGACTGAGATTCCCATATCCGCGATGAACAGCGGCAAGCTGCCGCGCGATTGCGCCACCAGCCGGAAATCGGCGTCGAGAAAACCGACCGAATAATCCTTGTACTCGTAGATCAGCGGAGAATAGGCCGTGCGCGTCAGGTTGAGTTCAAGCTCGTCCACGATGGATGTGACGGCGTGGCGGAAAAGTTCAAGCTCCAGAATATCGGGCGTGGCGGTCATCGTGTCACCTCCGCGACAAGGCAGGTTTCGGATTTGGTCGCTTCCCAGCCGGGCGGGATCACGCAGATCGTGCCGGGCTCATAGATCAGCGCCGGACCCGCGACCGTCTGACCCGGCTCCATGTTCGACCGCAGCAGCGTTTGGGTGGCGACGAAACCATCCGCCTCGGAAAACAGGCACTCCACGTCGCCGGCTTCGCCGTCCGTGTCCGCCGCCGCCCCGAAGCGAATGTCACTGGGCAGATCGCGGCTGACCGCGACCTCCATCTCGACCATCTCCAGCGGCGAATTCGCGTCGGAATAGGCAAACCGCCGGGTATAGGCCGCGATGAACGTCTCGCGTAGGGTCGCGAGCGCCGTTGACAGGTCGGACAGGTCGAAAGGCACCCGCAGGGTATGATCCTGCCCCAGATAGCGCAGCGTCGCGTAATGCTCGACCCGCTGCGTGCCGGCAAGGTTGGTGCTGTCGCTGATCGAGGCCGCGATCTTGTCCTGCAACGCCTTGGCATCGCGGGCGAGATCCTCGGCATTCATGTCGTCCAGCGTTCGCGACACGACGATGCGGTTAGAGAAGCGAAGATTCGCCCGCAACATCCCGATGGCCGAGAAATGGCCGGGCGATTGCGGGAAAACCACCCGGCTCAGGCCCACCTGTTCGGCGATCTTGCACGCTAGCGCCGGGCCGGCCCCGCCCGAAATGACCATGGAGAAGCGCTCAGGGTCGTGCCCGCGTTCCAGCGTCTGCTGGCGCACGGCAGCGGCAATGGAGTTTGAAGCGATCTCAAGGATTCCCAGTGCCATGCGCGTATCGTCCAGCCCGGTTTCGGACGCGAGCCGCCCGATGGCCCCAGCCGCCAGATCGCGCGAAATGTCGATCTCGGCCAGGAAACATTTCGGGTGCAGAAGGCCGCACCAGACGAGCGCATCGGTCACGGTTGGCTGCTGCCCCCCCTTGCCATAGGCCGCCGGGCCGGGTTCGGCCCCGGCCGAGCGCGGCCCAACGGTGAGCCGCCCGTCCTGCGCGACCCCGGCGATGGACCCACCGCCCGCGCCAACCTCGTGAATGTCGAGCACGGGGACCTGAACCGGAAGGCCCTTGGTATAACCGCCGACCCAGAACTCATCGAGCGTCTCGAACATCCCGTCCTCGATCAAGCAGGTCTTGGCCGTGGTGCCGCCAATATCAAGAGTAACAACCTTGTCGAGCCCGATTTCCCGCGCGAGATGTGCGGCACCGATGGCGCCGCCGACAGGGCCGGATTCGATCAGCCGGATCGGCGCGGACTGGATCGTCTCGCGTCCCACCGCCCCGCCCCCGGCATCGAGAAACAGCGCATCGCCTTCGAACCCCGCCACGGTCAGCGCGTCCACCAGCCGTTCGGTATAGCGGCGCACCAGCGGACCGACATAGGCATTGGCCGAAGCTGTGGTGAAGCGCTCATACTCGCGCCATTGGCTCGCCAGTTCAGACGATGTCGTGACAAAGGCGTCCGGCAGCAATTCGCGCAGCACCTCGGCGGCGAACCGTTCGTGGCCGGGATTTCGGTAGGAGTTCAGAAAACCGATCGCCACGGCTTCGGCACCGACCGCGCGGATTTCCTCCGCCACGCGCTCAAGATCGGCCCGTTCCAGCGGCACGACCACCGCGCCGTTGGCCGCCATGCGCTCGACCACCTCAAAGCGCAGATCGCGCGGGATGAGCGGCGCATTGCGGATGTAGAACGGATTATAGGGCTCGGGGCGATTGCCCCGCCCGAGCGACAGGATATCCGCAAAACCCTGCGTGGTGATCATGGCCGTCTTGACACCGCGCCGTTCAAGCAGCGCGTTGATCACCATCGTCGTTCCGTGAACGAACAGCTTGGCGGCCTCCGGCGGCACACCCGCGGCCCCGACCGCCGCGATGATCCCATCCGTCTCGCGCCCCGGCGTGGTCAGCGTCTTGCCAATGTAGAGATACCCGTCCGGCCCGATCGAGGCAGCGTCGGTGAACGTGCCCCCGATATCTGCGGCGATGCGCACCACGGTTTCTTCGTCCAGCGACATTACAGTCCTCCTCCAAGTCCCGTGCCGTCGGTCTTGCCGAACATCGAACCTTTTGTAAATACCATTTACAAATTATTTTTAATGCCCATTTACAAATCATTGGTTTACTCATAGGTCAGACCTGAGGAGATGGATCATGGCCAGACCGAAGACCTCTGACGCGGGCGGCGATGCCGCCAAGGCGACAACCGGAAAACAGCGCAGAGTCGGGCGCCCGGCCGTCATCAGCCGGGAAAAGCTGGTCGAAACCATGATCGAGGTCGGCGTACAAAGCCGGCAGCTCAAACCTGTCGCGGACAAGCTGGGCGTCACGACGCCCGCGCTCTACCGGCATGTCAACGCGCTTGACGATCTGGTGGAGATGGCGACCGACGAGCTTCTCAAGCGCTACCCCATCCCCGAGGACGGGGGCGAGGAATGGGCCGAGTGGGCATTTGAGCTCGCCCTAGTTCTGCGAGAATTCTTCATGGCTTTTCCGGGTCTTGCTGAATACACCATCGGCCGCTCGCCGCTCCATCCCGAGGTTATGCGGCGCCACAAACTGTCGGTCGATATCGCGATCCGGTCTGGGTTCACCCCGCTCAAGGCGCTCTGGGCGCTCAGGGCGCTCACCAATTTCGTGCTCGTCTCGGTTACGGCGAGCGAACGGTTGGCCCAGTTCCGCTCCGAGGCGGGGCAATCGCGGGAAGAAGCGCAACTCGCGCTCCTGGGCGCGGTGCCGCCCGACGACGAATACGCGACCCTGAAAGCGACTTTTGACGAAAGCGCCGGGCATGAGGAGCTCGAGGTTTTCAAGTTCCAGGCCCGTTGCCTGATCGACGGCCTGGTCGCCCATCGCGGCGAAGACACCTAGGGAGGAGACCAGCATGAAACTTGCAACCGTCGAACGGCCCGGCGGCAGCGCCACTGTGGCCGCTGCATTCGAAGCCGATGGAAAGACCTGGCTTGCCGACATGGCCCCGGACAAGGGCGGGCTCGACATGATGTCGCTACTTGCGGGAGGCGACGAGGCGATGACGGCGCTGCGGGATCGGCTGGCCGCGATCACGTCGGACCTCGACAGCGCACGGTCGCGCGGGCTGGTGATGTCGCCGGATGACGTTAGGTTCCTTCCCCCGATCCCCCGCCCCGGCAAGATCATCGGCGTCGGCGTGAACTACCGCGACCATATCGAGCAGGCGGCCCGCCAGCTGGGCGAGGAGTCGCCCGTCGTCCAGACCCTGCGCAGCGCCACCAAGCCGGTTGGCTTTGCGAAACTGCCATCGACCCAGATCGGGCATGGCGGCGAAATCGCATACCCGGCGATCACCGAACAATTCGACTTCGAGGCCGAGCTTGGCGTGGTGATCGGCAAACCCTGCCGCAACATCACCCCGGACGAGGCAATGAGCGCCATCGCGGGCTATATGAACACCAACGACCTCAGCCTGCGCGAGGTGCAGATGGCCGAGATGGCCCAGGGCATCCTGTTTCTCGGCAAGAACGTCGAGGGCACGTTGCCCGCCGGCCCCTATCTCGTCACCAGCGACGAGATCGGGGACCCCCAGGCGCTGAGCATCCGCTGCTGGGTGAACGGTCGGCTTTTCCAGGATGGCGGCACGGCGACGATGGTGCATTCCGTCGCCAAGCTGGTCAGTCACTTCTCCCAGTTCATGACACTTGAACCCGGCGACATGTTCATCACCGGCTCGCCCGCCCATGCGGACATTCCGATGCCGGAGCGGTTCCTGACCCCCGGCGATGTCATCGAGATCGAAATTTCGGGTCTGGGCAGGCTGTGCAACACCATCGGCCCCACGGCCTGATGCACGTCCCCGGCCGCGGCACATGCGGGCGGCCGGGGCAATCGATCAGATCACGTCACGCTCCAGCGCGGCAATCCACGGGTTGAAGACATCGGCATTCGCCTCGTCCCAGTCATGGGTTTCGTTGGTGTAAAGCCGGAACGAGGTGCCGTCGGGGTCCTTGATGACCAGCACCCAGCCCAGAAGCCCGCGCAGCACGCCGGAATTCTCAAATCCCTGCGCGTCGAAATGTGCGGCCCAGGCTTCGAGGTCCTTCTGCGTCTCGACCGCCAGCGTCAGCAGGTCGAACCCGGACAGCGCCGCGGCCGAGCCCTTGGCCAGGCGCAGTTCGATAGGGCAGGACACGCCCGGCATCGTGATAATGTAGCCAAACAGCGTCCCGTCCGGCAGGTGGTGGTCCCAATGCGGCTGGCGCTCGGCACCGAACACCTTTTCCCACCAGGCAAGCGACCGGGCAAGGTCGCTGACCGGGAATTTCAGGTGATGGATACCGGCGGGCGGCGCGGGCATCGTGTTGGTCATCGTCTGTCTCCTCCTCAAGACGTTGGCGGGGGCGGCTCAGGCGCCGACCATGGGGACCGACTGGTCCATGATGATCTTGTGCACCTCGGTCCGAAGCCGCACGAATTCCGGGGCCGAGCGCGTGGAAATCTGGTCCCGGTCGCGGCCAAGGTTCACGCGGATGTCATGGGCCAGATGCGCGGGCACGCCTTTCGCAGGACGGCCAAGCAGCACGATCACCCGGTCGGCCAGATAAACCGCCTCGTCGATATCGTGGGTGATGAGAATGACCGACTTCCCGGTCTCGGCCCGCACCTTGAGCGTGAGATCTTCAAGATCCGCGCGCGTCTGGGCATCCACGGACGCGAAGGGCTCATCCATCAAAAGCACGTCAGGTTCGCCTACCATCGCGCGGGCGATCGCGACCCGCTGCTGCATCCCGCCGGACAATTGCCACGGCTTCAACTGGTCCTGCCCACCAAGGCCGACCTGAGCCAGTGCCGCCGATGCCCGGCGATGGCGCTCCGCGCGCAGCACCTTGCCCCGAAGCGGCAGCGCCACGTTCTCCAGCAGCGTGGTCCATGGCAAAAGCGATTGGGCATAGTCCTGGAACACCAGCCCGATATGCCCTGCCTCGTGCTCCGCCCCGGTGAACGTCACCGCCCCATGCGTCGGCGTCTGAAGTCCGGCGAGGCAGCGCAGCATCGAGGTCTTGCCCACACCCGAGGGCCCGACGATGCAGACAAGCTCGTCCCGCCCCACGTCGAACGTGATATCGTCCAATACCTTGCGCGGACCATAGGAGAGGCTAAGACCCTGCACGCTCACCGTGTTTTGTGCCTGTGTCATGACTTCACCTTTCGTGTGTTCTGGCTTTCCGGGTAGCTGCGCAGGAGACGCCGCTCAGCCAGCAGGAACAGCGAATTCACCGTGTAGCCAAGCAGGCCGAGCAGCAGCATCGCGCTCCACATCTCGGAAATCGCGTAGTTGCGCTGGGAGTTGAGAAGCCGGTTGCCGATGCCATACGCCCCGCCCTGCATTTCGCTGACCACGATCAGAACAACCGCGATGGCGATAGAGGTGCGCGCACCCGCAAGAATGCGGGGCAGCGCGCCCTGAACGCGGACCAATGCGCGAACGTGAAGCGGCAGCCTGAAGCTGGTCTCGACATCTCCAAGCCGGGCCATCGTCTCGCGCACTCCGGCGATGGTGGCCAGAAGGACCGGCCAGACCGCGCCCACCGCGATAAGGCTGACACGCATCAGATCGCCCAGGCCGAGGATGATGACAGCGGCCGGCAGAAGCGCCACCGCCGGGATGGCGCGGGCGTATTCAAGTTCCGGTGCAATCGCCTCGCGCAGACGGGGCAGCGACCCAATGACAAGACCGCCCCCGATCCCCAGCACCACGGCCAGCGTGTAGCCCAGCGCCAGATTGCGCAGGCTCGGGACAAAGTCCCGCACGAACCCCTCGCCCAGCCACCAATGGCCGAAATGCGCAACGATCTCGCTCAGCGGCGGGAAGAATAGTGAGGTTGAGCCAATCGTCAGCACCCACCACAAAGCGACGATCAACACGGGCAGCCAAAGCTGTAACACGATTGCGGTGCTGCGTTTCATGCGGACCGCCTCCCACGTTTCCCCACGAGCCGCGCGACAATGCCGTTGGTGATCGCATTTAGGATCAGGCCAAGGAACGCCGCCATGACGATATAGGCATAGGTTTCTGACAGATCGCCCGCATATTGCGCGGTGAGAAGCCCTGCCCCAAGCCCGGGGGCACCACCGATCACCTCGCAGGCGATGGAAATGAGAAGCGCGATCGTCACTGAGATGCGTATGCCGAGCGCGATTGACGGCAGCATTGACGGCACGAAGACGTGTCGCCACGCGATCAGGCGCGGTACCCGGAAACTTGCCACAAGATCTCGGTGGACCTGCGCGATGTCACGCACCGCATATGTCGCGTGCAGAAGGACGGGCCAGATTGCCCCGATCACGATCACCATAAGTTTCATCTGCAGCACTGGCCCAAACAGAAGCAGTGCCAGCGGGATGATTGCGACTGGAGGGATAGTGCGCATGAACTCGACCACGAGGTTCACGCTTATCCTCAGGAACGCGCTGATCCCAAGCACCGCGCCAAGCGGCACCCCGATCAGAACCACGATCACGACGGACAATGAAGTGCTGGTCAGGGTCGCACTGAGCGCCGCCCAGAAGGCTTGTGTGCCAAGCGCGGTGACAAGGGCCTTGCCGACCATGTCGACGCTGGGGACGACCCCTGCCCCGGTCCACAAGCTTACGCCCTGCCACAGCAGCAGAAAGACGATCAACGCGACCACGCGGTCCACGGTGCGACGGATGGTCAGCGGTCGGGGACCGGCCGCTGATCTGCGCCGTTGCCGCGGAGACGGCCTAAGCGGCAATGTCTCCGAAGCCCCGCTCATTTTGCCTGGGTCGCGTCTGCCCAAACCAGGTCCGCCATGTCGGGTGCTTGGTCAATCAGGCTATATTTCAGCATGAGATCGAGAAGGCTCTGAACCTCGGTCATGTCGGCTGGGTCTTCGGGGAAGACCGGAAGCCTGGTGTTCTGAAGCTGCTCGACCGTCATCGGAGAATAGCTTGCCGCGACTTCGCGCGAGAGCTGGCCATCTGCCTGCGCCACTTCGTTGGCCTCTTTGATGGCCACCAGAAAGGCGCGGAATGCGTCACCCTTTGCCTCGGTCCCGGCGGCCGAGGCAACGAAGAACACGGGCGGCACGCCCGGGATGCCTGTCGACTGCGGACGGCCCGCGATTTCAAGCCCGGCGCCGGGCGCCATGGAGACGAAGGGCTCGACCAGGATCGCGCCGTCCACTCGGCTCTGCGCCACGGCTTCGATCATCTGCGGGAACGGCAGTTCGACGAACTGAACCTTGCTGGAATCGCCTCCCGACCTGTCGATCGCGGCGCGCGCGGTCAGCTCGGCAATGCCGCCGGCCTGATTGACCGCGATGGTGTGGCCCATCGCCGTGTCAAAACCCTTGATGCTGTCTGACCGCGTGACCAGCGCCGAATAATCGAGATCACTGCTCGGCGCGCCGATGGAGTTGATGCCGATGACCTTCAGCGGCACCCGATTCTTGACGGCGTTGATCGTGCCCACCGCGTCGCCCACGGCAATATCCCAAGAGCCGTTCAGAAGACGCGGAATGGCCTCGGCCCCGGACTGAAGTACGCCCATCTCGACGTCCAGACCATGCTTGGCGAAGATCCCTTGTTGCTGTGCGAGATAGACAGGCACAACGATGGTCGAGGGCGACACCCCCACCGTGAGTTTGGTCAGTTCGTCCGCTTGTACTGAATGCGCTGTCGCGACGACCGACAGAGCGAGGGCCGCTACGGCCCGGCAAAGTTGAAGCTTCATCTTATCCTCCCTTGAATGGTTCTGCATTGCAGAGGTCCATACGGAGAGGAGCCTAGTGGTGGGCTTTCATTTTGTAAACGGCATTAATAAATGAGCGTAACTTAAAAGCTTCCCCAATGGTTACGCAGGTAGCCTTTGGACTTACCAATTGTCGGGCCGTCCGAAGAACGGGCTACCTTGATCGGACATGCCCCTTGATAGCGACGCAACCGGGTCCAAAACAGATAAGCGCCGGGGCAGACCCGGAACGTTCGGATGCCCCCATTTGAGTGAAGAGGATCGGCGTGGCCGCTATGCCATCGCAAAGCGACGCTCCCTTTCCAGCTCGGCAACCAGCTGAGCAGCGGGTAGCGATCGGGCGAGAGGCGCACCCTGCCCCGCCCAGTGCGCACCATATCCAAACTCGCCCTTTGCCTTGGCCGCAGCATCCAGAGCTTTCCCGGCGTCGTAGGCAATCGGGTATGCTGGTGCTGCACCCGAAAGGGATCCATCTGCGGCTTGTGTGAAAAGGTTTTCCAGCGCGCGCGCAGGCCGGCCCGAGATCGCCGACGTCAGACGCGTTCTGTACCCAGACGCTCCATGGAGCGCGCGCCTGTGGGACTCTGAAGCGCTGCTTTCGGGGCAGTCTATGAAAGCTGTGCCAAGCTGCGCCCCAACCGCACCCAGATTCATCGCGGCAGCTATTCCCGCGCCATCCATGATGCCGCCCGCCGCGATGACGGGCAGTTTGAGTTCAGCCACAAGCAGCCTGATCAAAGCAAAGGTTCCAAGCTGCGGATCATACGCGTCGCAATCAAAGACCCCGCGGTGCCCGCCGGCTTCGATGCCCTGAGCCACAATTCCGTCGATGCCGGCATTCTTCGCGCTCCTCGCCTCATCTAGGTTGGTGGCCGTCGCCAAGAGCGTGATCCCCGCGTCTTTGAGGGCTGCAATCGCCGCCTGCTTGGGAAGTCCGAAGTGACAGCTCACAACGGCGGGACGCTGCTCCAGCAGGATTGCCAGAATGTCAGTGCTATCGTTGAAGCTCTGGTAGATCGTGTTCAGCCGCGTTGGCGGCTGAGCGTCGAACTGCGCAAAGAGCGGTCGCATCGCATTGAGCCACGCCTTCTCATCCTCCGGGCATTCACGCGGCGTCTCATGGGCGAAGACGTTGACATTGAATGGCCCATCCGTTGCCTCCCGCGTCTCCTCGATCATGCGGCGCGCGCCCTCAGCGTCCGCTGCACCTACGCCTATCGCACCGAGACCACCGGCGTTCGAAACTGCAGCTGCAAGCCGTGGCGTCGAGACCCCGGCCATCGGGGCCTGAAGGATCGGAAGGCGGCAACCCAATTTGTCCAGCATCGGGTTTCCTTTCTTGCAACATTGGAAACATTCGAATCGTTCTCTTATTAAGAACCATAATTGACTTTTATTATAAATTTGAGAACAATTGTCGCGTTGTCTCGAGATGATCCCACATGGACCTTCAAACACTCTCAGTCTTCCGCACTGTGGCAAGGGAAGGAGGTGTCACCCGCGCGGCCAGTCTGCTCAGTCTGGCGCCTTCCAACGTCACGACCCGCATTCAGAAGCTCGAAACTGAGCTTGGCACGCAGCTCTTTGATCGCGTCCGAAAGCGCATGATCCTTTCGGAGGAGGGACAAGTCTTCCTCGACTACGCAGAGCGCATCTTGAGCCTCGCTGACGAAGCCCGGCAACGCCTAAAAGGGTCTGGAACAAGCGGCAGGTTCCGGGTCGGGTCTATGGAAGCCACCCTTGCCAGCCGCCTCACCGAACCGCTCGCCAAGTTCCGTCGCGACTGGCCGAGACTAGAAATCTCGCTCACCTCGGGATCGAGCAGGCAGCTAATGGAATTGCTTCGCATCCATCAAATCGACTGCGCGCTGATCGCATTCCCGTCCGATCACGAAAGGGAGCTTGCGGCCGATTTAGAGACGACCCCGCTGTTTTGCGAAGAGTTGGTTCTTTTGCTCCCAGCAGACCATCCTGAGGTCAGGTCACCTGCCGATCTACGCATCCGAACTCTCGCGGCCTTTGCATCTGGCTGCTCGTATCGAACGCTTGCGGAAAACTGGTTGACGTCTGGCAGTCACTGGCCGCTACGTGTGCAGGAAGTCCCGTCATATCACGCGATGTATGGCTGCACGGTGTCAGGCTCCTGCATAAGTATCATGCCAAGAAGCGTGGCACGACATGCGGGATTCCTGGGATCTGTCCGTGAACTACACCTCGCGGAAATGGTGACCTATCTGGCCTGCCGGAAAGGGTTCAACTCTTCAGCATACTGCGCACTTCGAACCAATCTTATTGAAGCGTCAGACCTTTGCTAGCTAAGATCAAACTTGTCGTCCACTTCATCTGCACGTTGTTCCGCTATCGCGATCTCCGCCTCCAACCGCTCGAGATCACTTACGGCGTCCTGAACCTGAGCGGCGTCTTTGTCGGTCGGAGCATCTACTTCCAGATCGGCCTGCCATCCGAACTCCATCTCCAACTGCCGTTGGTCGTCCGCGAGGACAGCGGCGCGGATGCGCGCAGGCGCTTGAGCCGGACCGGTATCAAGGGATGGATTTCCAACGGGTTCACTCAGCCCCATCCTGGCCTCAAAGTCTTGCTCTGTCAGCCCTGATCCACGCGGCGCTGTTGGCATTGCCTGAACGCTCAGCGGCGGCGGCGGCATCGGAGGGACCGGCCCTTCGGGGAAGGGCAGTTCCCCCTCTTGGGCCGCGTGAATGTCCTTGAAGTATGGATCTTCGTAATAGACGACACGTTTCGCCCGCACCGGCATCTGCGCGTCCACGACCACCACGATCTCATCAAGCGGCAGACGTCGCGCCTCGTCTTCCGGCAGGAGCGCGACTTCTTCCGTCCGCTCAGACTGGCTGCGACCCTCGAACGGGTTCTTCCCGACCGCGCGGGAACGTGTGACCACGGTCTTGGTGGTCTTGCCCACGGCCTTGCTCAACTCCTCGACGGTCTTTTCGTCCGAGGGCGTGAGGTAGAGCTTGATGCCTGCATTGCCCTGCAAGGCGCGCCGGGTATTCTCACCATAAATCTCGTCGATGGCAGGGATGGTCTGGGTAACCACAGCGAGATGCCCGCGATAGGCGCGCAGCACCTCGATGCTCTCGGCCACGATCGGCATCTTTCCGAGCCGGTTGAACTCGTCGAGCATGATCATGACCGGCCAGGGCTCGTCCGGACCCGGCTCCTTGTCCTGAAGCGCCGACAGCAGGTCCGAGAAGAAGAGCCGGATCAGCGGCGCCAGCGGTTTCACCATGAGGGGCTGCACGACGAGATAGACGCTGAAGGGTGTCTTGCGGATCGTCCGGAAGTCAAAATCCGATACCGCCGTCGCATCGTCGATCGCCGGGTTCTGCCACTGATCGAGGCCCGAGGTCATCAGGAGCGAGACATAGGAGGTCAGCGTGTCGTTGTTGGTCGAGGCCAGCCGCGTGAATATCAGCCGCGCCGCGGCGTTCTGGACCTCATGGGCGCGCGCGAGATACTCTTTCTGCTTCTGCCCGCCCGAGGCGGCGATGCGGTAGATCTCCCCGAGCGTCGGCCTGCGGCGTTGGAACGCGAGTAGCCCGGCCGCGACGAAGAGATCGATCCCGCCCTTCAGGAGGCCCTGCACGCGGTCGTTGTCGTTCTGAAGGAAGAGCGTGGCCAGGAGCTGCATCTCCATCTGCTGGCGGGCCGGGTCTTTGAGCTCGTAGATGCGCAGGAGCGGATTGTAGCGATGGGTGCGCCGGTCCTCCCAATCCGTGGGCGCGAACCGGAACACCTCGTCGCCCTGTGCCGCCCGGTGGCGGGCCGAGGCCTCGAAGCATTCGCCCTTCACGTCCAGCACGACCGCCGATCCCTGCCAGGTCAGCAGGTTCGGGATGACGAAGCCGGTGGTCTTGCCGCGCCCGGTCGGTGCCACGATGAGCGCGTGTGGGAAGGTCCGGGAGCAGAGAAAGGGCGCGCGGGAACCGGGCTTGCCCAACTTGCCGATCACGAAACCTGTGCCGGGCGCGCCGAAGAAGCCGTTCCGCTTCATCTCGCGGCGGGTCTGCCAATGGGTGTAGCCGAAGCGGGTGAGGGCCGAGCCCGACATCGCCAGGCTCATCATGAGGCCCGCCAGCCCGGCCCCGCCCATGATCAGGTTGATCAGGCGAAAATCATCGGGGCGGGCGGCACCGATCGCCCGGTAGTTCTGCGCGATGTAGAAGAAATCGATCTCGGCCTGGAAACCCAGGTCCCGGAACGTCACGACAGCCGAGGCGATGACGTAGCCGATCGCGATGGCGACGAGTGTGACCAGCACCACGCCGAGGGCGAGGCGGCCTTTCCCCATCCCTCCCATCAGTGGGTCTCCCCGCGCTCGGTCTCACCATCGACAAGATCGGCGCGGTGGATCTCGAACTCGCGGTCGGCGATCTCCTCGACCACGGCGCGGGTCGCCTCGCTGTTGGCGGTGGCCGCATCCGACTGCAGGTAGGTCTTGGCGGCGTAGAGCCGGTCGAGACGGTCTTCGATCTGGGTCTTCAGCACGTCGACATCACCGTCCCGCAGCCGGTCGATCTGCGCCGAGTCCAGCTCGCGCTCGACCGCGGCGCGATAGGCCAGTCGCTGACCGTCATCCTGGAACGGCCCATGCAGATTGCCGGCCCGTTCATGGTCGACGACCCGCCGGATGTCCGGATCGGCAATCGGCGCGCCCTCGACAGCGTCCACCTCGCGCACGTCCGAAAGCCGCCCGTCGCGCAGGTCGAGCGCCACCTCCTGCAATTCGTTTTCGCGGCGAACCTGGTCGATGGCCTCGGTGTCACGCAGTTCGGTGACGGCCGCATAGGTCGCGCCAAGCCCGCGGGCAAGATGTGACGGCATGTCGGGATAGCGCGCGCGGAACGCGTCTGTGACGGCATCCGCAACCGGTGTCCGCGCGTCGCGCCCCTCCATGATCCGGTCGACCTCGCGGGTGATCTCGCGGGCCCGATCCTCGTCGGTGATGTGCTCCCGGTAGGGCTCGGACCGGTCGATCACGTCGCCCGGGCGCGCGAGCAGTTCGTGATGTGCCTCAAGATAGGCGCGCTGCTCCTCCTCGATACGCCGCTCCGCGCGGGAGACGATCTCCCACTCCCGCGCCTCGATCTGGTCCTCGGTCAAGCCTTCCGAACGCATGTCCTGGCGGATCGCGCGCTCCATGTCCTCAGCGGCGTCCCGATGATAATGGACCCTCTCCATCACCGTGCGATCTTCCACGACACCGTCTTCGCGCAGAACCCCTGCCCGCTCGAGTGCGACGCCGAACTGGACATGGGCCTGGTTGAGGGTCTCGCGCGCCGTCTCCAGATCCGCGCGGCGCTCGAGGTTTAGACCGTCCCTCTCGGCCACCCGCGCCAGATCGTCAGCGATCCATTGCCGCTCGAGCGCCGCGTTCTGCGCACCCGTCTCCATCCGCGCGACGACGACGGACGAACTGATGCCGGTTCCGCGCAGCGCGGTGTCGACATGCGCCCGCACCTCGGGGTCGCGCAACCGGTCGAGCCGGGCCGCATCGATATTGGTCTCGGAATAGACCCCGCCGTCGGACGGCTTTTCGGTCAGTGTCACGGAGCGGAGCCCCAAGGGCTGCATATGCGCGAGCCGCGACTGGATCTCGTTGAGGCTGCGCTCGAGCCTCGGCCGTTCGGCCTCCGGCTTCGCATCAATCATGCCCTGGACGCGCGCGACCTGATCGGCATAACGGGTGCGCAAATCCTCGAACGATTGCTCCTCTGCCATGTAGACGCCTCCTTCCGATGTGAGTTTGCCGCCCTTCGCCAGAAGCTCTCCCGAGCGGAACAGCGCATCGGCGATATCTTCGCGGTTGTCCGCGGAGGCCTCGGC
Source organism: Pseudomonadota bacterium (assembly GCA_036154315.1). Classification (GTDB taxonomy): domain Bacteria; phylum Pseudomonadota; class Alphaproteobacteria; order Rhodobacterales; family Rhodobacteraceae; genus Maritimibacter. The sequence goes on along the minus strand of JAYZLL010000020.1, from coordinate 2,963 downwards.
TGCAAGCGCGTGATAGATGATCTGTGTATTGGCGATCTCTTCGAGAGCGCGATCCAAGTCTGCCCCGACCCGTGGCCGTGGTTCCGCGGCCCGCCCCTCAACCTTGGCCGCATAGACCTCGCGGGTGCGCGGCGGGTAGTGCACGACACCTCGGTCGAGCCGCCGCATGGCCTCCAGACGCACGCCGAATTTCTCGGCCTCCTCGACCATGGCGAGGCGGAAGTCGTCATAGTTGAACCGGTGGTCCCGGCCCAGGAAGAAGAACTCGCCCTCCTGGGACCGGCGGTTCAATACTATATGCGCGTGGGGGTGATCGCGATCCTCATGCACTGCGATGATGTAGTCGAAATGCCCCTCGTCGGACTGAAAGAACCGCTCCGCGACATTGGCGGTGATGTCGCGCACGTCCTCGCCCCGGGTGCCGATCGGGTAGGACATGAGCATATGCGTCGTCTGCCCGAGCTTGGGCTTGAACCCCGCGCTCCAGCGCTTGGCGAACCGCTCCGTCAGGTCCTTGATCTCGGATGCCTCGAGCTTCGTCTTCCCGTCCAGGAAGCCGCTGCTGTCCACGATATGCGAGGACTTCGTCGTCAGGTAATCGAGCTGGTTCATGAGCTGGGATTTGGTATGCGTGCCCCCACCTCGGATCGCCTTGAACACCGCCGCACGATGCCCCGCCGCCGCCCGCACGAGCTGCCTCTGACGGCCAGCTTGCAGACCCTGCGACGAGCCCCGGATGCGGCTCCAACCGTCCCGGAAGATCTCTCCGGTGACGTCATGGACGGCATCATTCAGCCGCATGGGCAAACTCCCTCAGAGCGGCGGTCGCGGCGAGCTGCATCGCACCCCGGCGACCGCGCAGCAGCAGGTCGATCTCGTCAGCGGAATCAAGAATGAACCGCGCCAGCCCACGCATCTGCGCGAGGCGCAATTCGGACAACTCTGCGTTCGGCGCGGAGCCTTCCCCCAGCCCCTCCCGGCTGGCTTTCATCATCTGCTTGGCGACCTGTACGACGCCGTTACCGACCTCGTGCAGGGAGGCCCGGTAACGTGCCATCTCAGCCGCCAGCTGCGCGTCCGGAACGAAGGTCCCGCCCGCCGCCTGGATCAGCCGCCGGACCCCCTCCGTGCGGGTCTCGATCCCCGCCGCGGACAGCACCTCATCGAGCGCAGTGAGCTCTTCTGGTGTCAGCTTCACCGTCACCGCGGCCGTCGCCACGGCCGCATCCCGCTGGCGTTCATCGTCCGCCTTCAACGTGTACTGGATGGCCCGCGGCGTGACCCCGAACCGCTCCGCGAGCACTGAAGTCCCCACTCCTTCTCCGGCCTCACGGATAATCTCCGCTCGCTCCGTCTGTGTCAGTCTCTTGGTCCGGCTCATACGAAGAAAGCCCCCCTATTTCCTGCCACCTTCATTCAAGGTCGCCCTCATCATACGAAACTATATGTGACGGTCAATGCAATATTATTGTAGATTGCCCCCAGGCGACCTTGAATTCCGCTTCGAGCCGAGCACCGCAGGTGCGAGGCCCGGCCCGAAGGGCCCAGAAAACCCGACCATCTCCAACCGCACCTCGGCCGCCCGTTGTCATGCCCGCGCCCGAGGCTCCGGCCGAACACGCATGAGTTCGGACGGAAGCGAGGGGCGGCGCATCTCTTCACCGACGGGGCTGACGGACAGGGTCAAGGGCGGCCAGATTTGGCCCGCCAAATCTCTGCCGGAAAAACCGGCGGGCGCAGCCCGACTGTTATTCCGGATGGCCCCCTTGAGGCTGGCTGGCAGACCTGTTCCAGGCAATCTCTGATATGCCCCGTCAGGACCGCTCGCGGTCCTGACACCCTCCCGGGGTCCCCGGCCAAAGGCAGGGGTCCCCGGTCTTGGCGCAGCCTTCCCTGGAACAGGGAAAGGGCCGCCCCTAGGGCGGCCCATCCTCGTCAGAGGATTATTCCTGCGGTTCCTTGGAGCTCGGCGGGAACATCACCAGCTCCTGGACCGCGACGGGGAAGTCGAGCTTGAGGCTGAAGAACTCCGAGCCGTCCCCGTTGCGGGTGTTGCGGAACATCGCGCCGACGCGCTGGAACCGGGTGCGTTCATTGCCGTCGGTGTCGGTGAACTTGACGGGAACGGTGGCGACGTAGTGGTTGGTCATTTGGGTCTCTCCTTTTTGCGATGGGGATCACCTGACACGGGGGGCAAGGGAGGTCCGCAAACACAAATGCGGAGGGTCCGCGCGCTCCGCGCGTGGAAACCGTACTTGTGTTTGCCGGAGCGTGAGCGGAGGGCACGGACTGCCCGACCCCGTGCGATCCACATCTATGAGCAAAGAGGAGAGAACCAAATGTGCACCCCGCTCCTCAGCCGCCATCGGTCCTGTCGAGTTATGTCAGACTTGACCAGGTCCGCGCCCCTCTCATCCAACGCGGCGGCGGGATGGTTCGCGTGCGCCCGATCGGCACGACCGTGAACCTCAGCCTCAAACTCGGCTTCCCGGTCGCGGTCTCGCGATCCGGAGCGGTGATACAGCCGCGGGTCTGCCAGCAGGGTTGTCCGCCCGGACGGGTCGCCGTCATCGGGCGGCGCGGTTGTTGCGATGCGCCCGCCCCAGCGATCTGCACCCGGACGGGCGGATCGCGGGGTTTCTGGTGCGCATGAGGGCAACCCCGCCGGCTGGCTCCGCCAGGAGACCGCCGCCGGGGTATGCCTCTCAGCGCGTCCAGAAGCCTCGTGTTCCGAGTGGAGGCCGGCACGGCCGGAACCTGCGAGCGCGGTGACGGCGGTGCAACCGCCGGCAGGGGCCCGTCATGACCAGCGACCGATCCCCACCGACCTTCATGTTATATGCATCTGACTGAGGGGCCAGAGACAGTTGAATAGCGCAGCAGCCCCGCCCGGCCTTAGCCGGGCGGGGCTGCACGTATGGCTGGTGTCGCAGGCGTCGGTCGCGCGGGACGTTTAGCGCGAG
>JAYZLL010000019.1:0-23813 GCA_036154315.1 Pseudomonadota bacterium | reverse complement strand
CGTAGGCTTTGAAGTCACCGAAGTACTTCGTGATCGCCGCCGTCAGCGTCGTCTTGCCGTGGTCAACGTGGCCGATGGTGCCCACGTTCACGTGCGGTTTGTTACGTGCAAACTTTTCCTTAGCCATGATGGCCTCCTTATCATTGGCGGTGCGCGCGAGGCGCACCCTACGGGGTGGTAGGGTGCGGGGCTGACCCCGCACCGCTGCTTATGCGTACTTCGACTGGATCTCTTCCGAGATGTTCGCCGGAACCGGTTCGTAGTGGTCGAACTGCATCGTGAACTGCGCGCGGCCCGAGGACATCGAACGCAGGTTGTTGATGTAGCCGAACATGTTGGCCAGCGGCACGAAGGCGTTGATCGCAACGGCGTTGCCGCGCGGCTCTTGGCCCGACACCTGACCACGACGCGAGGTGAGGTCGCCGATGATGTTGCCGGTGTATTCTTCCGGCGTCACAACTTCGACCTTCATCATCGGCTCGAGCAGTTTCGCACCGGCCTTGCGCAGACCTTCACGCATCGCCATCCGCGACGCGATTTCGAAGGCGAGCACCGACGAGTCGACGTCGTGGAACTTACCGTCCAGCAGCGCGACCTTGAAGTCGATGACCGGGAAGCCGGCGAGCGGACCGGAGTCCATGACCGACTTGATGCCTTTTTCGACACCCGGGATGTATTCCTTCGGAACCGCACCACCGACGATCTTCGACTCGAACGAATAACCGTCGCCCGGCTCGGTCGGCGAGATGACCAGCTTCACTTCAGCGAACTGACCCGAACCACCCGACTGTTTCTTGTGGGTGTAGGTGTGCTCGATCTCGTGACCGATGGTCTCGCGGTAAGCCACCTGCGGCGCGCCGATGTTGGCTTCCACTTTGAACTCGCGCTTCAGACGATCCACGAGGATGTCGAGGTGAAGTTCGCCCATGCCCTTCATGATGGTCTGACCGGACTCGAGGTCGGTTTCGACGCGGAAGGACGGGTCCTCGGCAGCAAGACGCTGGAGGCCCTGGGACATCTTCTCTTGGTCGGCCTTGGTTTTCGGCTCGACCGCGATCTCGATCACCGGATCGGGGAAGGTCATCGTTTCGAGAACGACCTGAGCGTTCGTCGCGCAGAGCGTGTCGCCCGTGGTGGTCTCTTTCAGACCGGCCAGCGCGATGATGTCGCCCGCAAACGCTTCTTCGATCTCTTCCCGGTCGTTCGAGTGCATCATCATCATACGACCGATGCGCTCTTTCTTGCCCTTGGTCGAGTTCATGATGTTGTCGCCCTTGTTCAGGACGCCCGAGTAGATCCGGGTGAAGGTCAGCGAACCGACGAACGGGTCGTTCATGATTTTGAACGCCAGCGCCGAGAACGGCATCTCGTCGTCTGCACGACGCGCGATGTTACGCTCTTCGGTTTCGTCATCCGGCGCAAAGCCCATGTAATCGACAACGTCGAGCGGGCTCGGCAGGAAGTCGACGACCGCGTTGAGCAGCGGCTGAACGCCTTTGTTCTTAAACGCCGAACCACCGAGAACCGGGACGAATTTCAGGTCGAGACAGCCCTTACGGACCAGCGCGCGCAGCGTCGGAATATCGGGCTCGTTGCCTTCAAGGTATTCCATCATCGCGTCGTCGTCCATTTCGACGGCGTTTTCGATGAGGTGCGAACGCCACTCGTCGGCGGTGTCCTTGAGGTCGTCACGGATCGGGCGACGTTCCCACGACGCACCGAGGTCTTCGCCCAGCCAGACCCACTCTTCCATCGTGATCAGGTCGACGATGCCTTCGAGCTTGTCTTCGGCACCGATCGGGAAGTTCACCGGAACCGGGGTCGCACCGGTGCGGTCTTTGATCATCTCGACGCAGTTGAAGAAGTCGGCACCGATCTTGTCCATCTTGTTGACGAACACGAGACGCGGAACCTTGTAGCGGTCAGCCTGACGCCACACGGTTTCGGTCTGCGGCTCGACACCGGCGTTCCCGTCGAGCAGCGCGACAGCGCCGTCGAGGACGGCCAGCGAACGCTCGACTTCGATGGTGAAGTCCACGTGGCCGGGGGTGTCGATGATGTTGAAGCGGAACTTCGTGTCATCGGTCCCTTCTTCGGTCGGGTCTTCCTGCCACTGCCAGAAGGTCGTGGTCGCAGCCGAGGTGATCGTGATCCCCCGCTCCTGCTCCTGCTCCATCCAGTCCATGGTGGCCGCACCGTCGTGCACCTCACCGATCTTATGCGACCGGCCGGTGTAGTAGAGGATGCGCTCCGTGGTCGTGGTCTTACCGGCATCGATGTGAGCCATGATGCCGAAGTTACGGTAGCGTTGGAGGGGATATACGCGTGCCATTGAAATGGGCCTCTATCGGAGTGTTCGGTTACCAGCGGTAATGGCTGAACGCGCGGTTGGCGTCGGCCATCTTGTGGGTGTCTTCACGCTTCTTCACGGCGGTGCCGCGACCGTTCACTGCGTCGAGCAGCTCACCGGCGAGGCGTTCTTCCATCGTGTTCTCGTTGCGCGCACGGCAGGCGGTGATCAGCCAGCGGATCGCCAGGGCTTCACGGCGCTCGGGGCGCACTTCGACCGGCACCTGATAGGTGGCACCACCAACGCGGCGCGAGCGAACCTCGACCGACGGTTTGATGTTGTCGAGCGCTTCGTGGAAGATTTCCACCGGCGCGCGCTTCACCTTGTCTTCGACGCGACCCAGCGCGTTGTAGACGATCTTCTCGGCGGCCGACTTCTTGCCGTCGATCATGAGGTTGTTCATGAACTTAGTCAGAACCTTATCGCCATACTTGGCGTCAGGCAGAATTTCGCGCTTCTCAGCAGCGTGACGACGGGACATTCCGGTCTCTCCTTACTTCGGACGCTTGGCGCCGTATTTCGAACGACGCTGCTTACGGTCTTTGACGCCCTGCGTGTCGAGCACGCCGCGCAGGATGTGATAGCGGACACCCGGAAGGTCTTTCACACGGCCGCCACGGATGAGCACGACGGAGTGCTCTTGCAGGTTGTGGCTTTCACCGGGGATGTAGCTGATGACTTCGTAACCATTGGTAAGGCGCACCTTGGCAACCTTACGCATGGCCGAGTTCGGCTTCTTCGGCGTCGTGGTGTAGACGCGGGTGCAAACACCGCGCTTCTGCGGGCAGGACTCCAGGTGCATGGACTTGGAGCGTTTTACTTTCGGCTGACGCGGCTTGCGGATCAGCTGTTGGATCGTGGGCATTGGGCTTCGTTCCCCGTGTTGCAACACTATGTTCATGGGGCGCGCGCCCCGGTTTCAGTCGACTTGCGTCTTTCGCGTCCAAAAAACGCAATGAACCGCCCCCGCCCCAGTCAGCCGGGGCGACGCGGTGGATAATCAGAGGATCGGGGTCTTTGACCCGGATCGTGGCCACTTCATATCTGTAGGCGGGCAGACGGATACACGTATCCCTTAGCCCGGGTGCGCGCCGTATATGGGGAGTCGGTATCCTTGTCAACGCTCATGCGCCAGATTCCGCGGGGGCTGGCCCCTTGGGCGGAAAACCTTGCGCGAATGCGGTTTCAGGCGGATACTCGCGGTCAATCGGAAGACCGCGGAACGGTCTCCATCATAACCGCATTTGAGGCGAGCAGACAATGAGACATTACCAGATGATCACGGCTCTGGCCGTGTGTACCGCCGTTGGCGGGTGCAGTGTTTTTGGCGGCAAGGCGACGAACGGTCGGGGGGCGGAACTGATCGACACCTCCCCCGGTATCAACGTCTCGCGGCTGGACGATCCCACCGGCGAAGCGGACTTTCAGGCCGCGTTCCAATATGTGCAGGGGCAGGACGCCACCACCACGATGCCGCGCAACGGGACGGCGAGCTACACCGGCGGTTTCGGCGCCGATGCGACCGGCGATATCGCGGGTTTCATGACCGGTGCCGTGAACCTGACGGTCGACGACTTCAACACCGGGGCCGTGAGCGGGACGGTGGACGAGATGGCGCTCTACAACGCCGACGGCACCCAGAACCGCACCTTCGCGGGCGCGGTCTTTCTGAACGGGGCCGTGTCGGGCACCGGGCTGGCCGCGAACGGCACCGACAACATCCGCGACAACTCCACCGGGCTCGAAAGCGACGCGACCCTGATGTTCAACGGCAACTTCCGCAACCTCGAGCGCGAAGGTCGGGCCAGCGCGATCACCGGGATCACCACCGGCAGCGGCAGCGGCGCCTTCGACTACAATCTCGACAACGGCAAATTCTACGCGGTCGAACAGTAACCGCCCTGCCCTGTATCAAAGCCCTGACAAACAAAAAGCCCCGCCAGATTGGCGGGGCTTTTCTTTTGCTATGTCAAAGCCTTACGGCTGCTCGTCGCCACCGGTCTCCGGGGTTTCGACCAGACCGGAATCGCCGAACGGATCGATCTCCTCGGCCGGGGCAGCCAGAGCCGCCGCCGCTTCCGCTTCGGCCCGCGCTTCGTCGATGACCTTGCGATCCCGCTCCTGCGCGATGTGACGGACCTTCATGGTCGCGCCACCCGTACCGGCGGGGATCAGGCGACCCACGATGACGTTCTCCTTGAGACCGACCAGCTTGTCGCGCTTGCCCTGCACCGAAGCCTCGGTGAGAACCCGCGTGGTTTCCTGGAACGAGGCCGCCGAGATGAAGCTGCGGGTCTGCAGCGACGCCTTGGTGATCCCGAGCAGGATGGGCTGACCTTCCGCCGGACGCTTGCCACGATCGATCGCCTTTTCGTTGGCTGCGTCGAACTCGGCCTTGTCGACATGCTCGCCCTTGAGGAGCGTCGTGTCACCGCTTTCCATGATCTCCCACTTCTGGAGCATCTGGCGCACGATGACTTCGATGTGCTTGTCGTTGATCTTCACGCCCTGCAGTCGATACACGTCCTGCACTTCGTCGATCATGTACTCGGCCAGCGCCTCGACACCCATAATGGCGAGAATGTCATGGGGGGCAGGGTTGCCGTCCATGATGTATTCGCCCTTCTGGATAAAGTCGCCCTCGGCCACCGGGATGTGTTTGCCCTTCGGCACCATGTATTCCACGGTCTCCAGGCTCTCATCCGACGGCTCGATCGCGATGCGACGCTTGTTCTTGTAGTCGCGGCCAAAGCGCACGTAGCCGTCGATCTCCGCGATGATCGCGTGATCTTTCGGACGACGGGCTTCGAAGAGTTCGGCCACACGCGGCAGACCACCGGTGATGTCCTTCGTCTTCGCGCCTTCACGCGGGATACGCGCGATGACGTCACCGGCCTGCACGTCTGACTGATCCTCGACCGACAGAATGGCGTCGACCGACATCGTGTAGGTGATCGGGTTGCCCTGATCGTTGCGCACCGGCTCGCCGTCCTGACCCACGAGGATCAGCTCGGGCTTGAGGTCCGAACCACGCGGTGCCGAACGCCAGTCCGACACGATCTTCTGGGTCATGCCCGTCGCATCGTCGGTCTCGTCACGGACAGAGATGCCCGACACGAGGTCGACGAACTTCACCATACCAGCCGCTTCCGCGATGATCGGCAGGGTGTAGGGGTCCCACTCGAACAGCTTGTCGCCGCGCTTGATCTTCTGCTTGTCCTCGACGAACAGCTTCGACCCGTAGCCCGGCTTGTAGCTCGCACGCTCCACGCCGTTGTCATCCATGATCGCAACCTGCATGTTGCGGCCCATGATGATGAGCTCACCCGCCGCGTTGGTCAGGGTGTTGGCATTGCGGAACTCGATCACACCTTCCTGACCGGCTTCCTGGAACGATTGCTGACCACCCTGAGCAATACCGCCGATGTGGAAGGTCCGCATCGTCAGCTGGGTGCCCGGTTCACCGATCGACTGCGCGGCGATGATACCGACCGCTTCACCCACGTTCACACGGGTGCCGCGGGCAAGGTCACGACCATAGCAGTTGGCGCAGACGCCTTCGTCGGCTTCACAGGTCAGCGGGCTGCGGATCCGCATCGAGGCGACACCGGCCTCCTCGATCGTGTCCGCCTTACGCTCGTCGATCAGCTCGTTCTTCGCGACCAGCACTTCGCCGGTGGCCGGGTGCAGCACGTCGTCCGCCGACACACGACCGAGGATACGCTCGGCCAGCGTCGCGACCACTTCACCGTCGTTGATCGCAGCCGAAGCCGTGATCGCGTTTTCGGTGCCGCAGTCGATATCACGCACGATGCAGTCCTGCGCCACGTCGACGAGACGACGGGTCAGATAACCCGAGTTCGCGGTCTTGAGCGCGGTATCGGCCAGACCCTTACGGGCGCCGTGGGTCGAGTTGAAGTACTCGAGCACGGTAAGGCCTTCTTTAAAGTTCGAGATGATCGGCGTTTCGATGATCTCGCCCGACGGCTTGGCCATAAGACCACGCATACCGCCCAGCTGCTTCATCTGTGCCGGCGAACCCCGCGCACCGGAGTGCGACATCATGTAGACCGAGTTCGGCTCCATCTCGGCACCGGCGTCGTCGTAACGCACGGCCGAGATTTCGCCCATCATCGCGTCGGCAACCTGATCGGAACACTTCGACCAGGCGTCGACCACCTTGTTGTACTTCTCGCCAAGGGTGATGAGGCCGTCCATGTACTGCTGTTCGAACTCTTTCACCTGCTCGCGGACACCGTCCACGATGGTCCATTTCGAGTCCGGGATGACCATGTCGTCCTTACCGAACGAGATGCCGGCCTTGAACGCTTCCTTGAAGCCCATCGACATGATCTGGTCACAGAAGATGACCGACTCTTTCTGACCGCAGTAGCGGTAGACGGTGTCGATGACCTGCTGCACCTCTTTCTTCCGCAGCAGGCGGTTGACGAGGTCGAACGGAGCCTTGGCGTTGAGCGGCAGGAGCGCGCCCAGAAGGATACGGCCCGGCGTCGTTTCAAAGCGCTGATAGACCTCTTGGCCCTGCTCGTCGATCTGCTTGATGCGGGCCGAGACCTTGGCATGCAGATGCACTTCGCCAGCGTTCAGCGCGTGCTGAACTTCGTCCACATCGGCAAAGACCATGCCTTCGCCGACCATGCCCTGACGCTCCATCGTGATGTAATAGAGGCCAAGGATCATATCCTGCGACGGAACGATGATCGGCGCGCCGTTGGCGGGCGACAGAACGTTGTTCGTCGACATCATCAGCACGCGGGCTTCAAGCTGGGCTTCCAGCGAGAGCGGCACGTGCACGGCCATCTGGTCACCGTCGAAGTCGGCGTTGAACGCCGAACAGACGAGCGGGTGAAGCTGAATGGCTTTGCCTTCGATCAGCGTGGGTTCGAACGCCTGAATACCCAGACGGTGCAGCGTGGGCGCGCGGTTCAAGAGAACTGGGTGCTCACGGATGACCTCGTCCAGAATATCCCAAACCTCGGGGCGCTCTTTCTCGACCAGTTTCTTGGCCTGCTTCACGGTGCTGGAAAGACCTTTGGCCTCCAGCCGCGAATAGATGAACGGCTTGAACAGTTCGAGCGCCATCTTCTTGGGCAGACCACACTGGTGCAGCTTGAGCTCCGGGCCGGTCACAATGACCGAACGACCCGAGAAGTCGACGCGCTTACCCAAAAGGTTCTGACGGAAACGACCCTGCTTACCTTTCAGCATGTCCGACAGCGACTTCAGCGGGCGCTTGTTGGCCCCCGTGATGACGCGGCCACGACGGCCGTTGTCGAACAGAGCGTCCACGGATTCCTGAAGCATCCGCTTTTCGTTACGGACGATGATGTCCGGCGCGCGCAACTCGATCAGCCGCTTGAGGCGGTTGTTCCGGTTGATGACGCGGCGGTACAGGTCATTGAGGTCCGAGGTCGCGAACCGGCCACCGTCGAGCGGCACCAGCGGGCGCAGTTCCGGCGGAATGACCGGGATCACGGTCAGGATCATCCATTCCGGGCGGTTGCCGGATTCGATGAAGCTTTCCACGACCTTCAGACGCTTGATGATCTTCTTCGGCTTCAACTCGCCGGTCGCTTCGGCCAGATCGGCGCGCAGCGTTTCGGCTTCCTGCTCGAGGTCGATCATCGACAGCATTTCACGGATCGCTTCGGCACCGATGTTCGCCTGGAAGGCGTCGGCACCATAGGTGTCCTGCGCGTCGTTAAACTCTTCCTCGGTCATCAGCTGACCGTACTGAAGGTCCGTCAGACCCGGCTCGATCACCACGTAGTTCTCAAAGTAGAGAATCCGCTCGAGATCGCGCAGCGTCATGTCGAGCATGAGGCCGATCCGGGACGGCAGCGACTTCAGGAACCAGATGTGGGCGACGGGCGCGGCCAGCTCGATGTGGCCCATACGCTCGCGGCGCACCTTCTGGAGCGTCACTTCGACACCGCATTTCTCGCAGACGACGCCGCGATACTTCATGCGCTTATATTTGCCGCAGAGGCATTCGTAGTCTTTGATCGGGCCAAAGATACGGGCGCAGAACAGGCCGTCGCGCTCGGGCTTGAAGGTCCGGTAGTTGATGGTCTCAGGCTTTTTGATTTCGCCATAGGACCACGACAGGATCCGTTCGGGCGACGCGAGCGACACTTTGATCTCGTCAAAGATCTTCTGCGACGCCAGCGGGTTGAACGGGTTGGTTGTCAGTTCCTGGTTCATTTGGATTTCCTCAAATCTGGATCGGTTGGGGCGATGGGGTGAGGCTCAGGGCCTCACTCATCCGGCTCCCCTTCCGAATCCAGGAGTTCCATGTTGAGGCCGAGACCCCGGACTTCCTTCACGAGCACGTTGAACGACTCGGGCACGCCCGCTTCGAAGTTGTCCTCGCCCTTGACGATCGACTCGTAGACCTTGGTCCGGCCTGCCACGTCGTCCGACTTGACGGTGAGCATCTCCTGCAGCGTGTAGGCCGCGCCGTAGGCTTCGAGCGCCCAGACTTCCATCTCCCCGAAACGCTGACCGCCGAACTGCGCCTTACCACCGAGCGGCTGCTGGGTGACGAGGCTGTACGGCCCGGTCGAACGCGCATGGATCTTGTCGTCGACAAGGTGATGGAGCTTCAGCAGGTACTTCACGCCAACCGTGACCTTACGGGCGAATTGCTCGCCCGTGCGGCCGTCGAACAGCACCGACTGACCCGAGGTGTCGAAACCGGCACGTGCCAGCGCGTCGTTCACTTCGGGCTCTTTCGCGCCGTCGAAAACCGGCGTGGCGATCGGCACACCGCGGGTCACGTTGGACGCCGCTTCGACCAGACGATCCTCGTCCATGCCTTCGATGCCTTCCGCATAGACGTCTTCGCCGTAGGCATGCTTCATCGCATCCCGAACCGGGGTCAGATCGCCCGAGCGTTTGTACTCGCCCAGAGCCTCGTCGATGTTCAGACCCAGACCGCGCGCGGCCCAACCCATGTGGGTTTCAAGGATCTGACCGACGTTCATGCGCGACGGCACGCCCAGCGGGTTGAGGCAGAAGTCGACCGGCGTGCCGTCAGCAAGGAACGGCATGTCTTCCATCGGGACGACCCGCGAAATGACACCCTTGTTCCCGTGACGACCGGCCATCTTGTCGCCCGGCTGAAGCTTGCGCTTCACGGCGATGAAGACTTTGACCATCTTCATCACGCCCGGCGGCAGGTCGTCGCCACGACGCACCTTCTCGACCTTGTCCTCAAAGCGGTGCTCGAGCGCACGCTTCTGGGCTTCGTACTGCGCGTTCAGCGCCTCGACCATCTGGGCATCGGCCTCGTTCTCGAGGGCGAGCTGCCACCACTGGCCACGGCTGAGTTCACCCAGCAGCGCTTCGTCGATGACCGACCCCGATTTGACGCCTTTCGGCCCCTTAACGGCGGTCTTGCCTTCGATCATGTCACGCAGACGCGCATAGATGTTGCGGTCGAGGATGGCGAGCTCGTCGTCCCGGTCACGGGCCAGACGTTCGACTTCCTCACGCTCGATCTGCAACGCACGCTCGTCTTTCTCGACGCCGTGACGGTTGAACACGCGAACTTCCACGACAGTGCCGTAATCGCCCGGCTTCACCCGCAGCGACGTGTCGCGCACGTCCGAAGCTTTCTCACCGAAGATGGCGCGCAGAAGCTTTTCTTCCGGCGTCATCGGGCTTTCGCCCTTCGGTGTGATCTTACCGACGAGAATGTCGCCCGGCTCCACATCGGCACCGATATAGACGATGCCCGCCTCGTCGAGGTTGCGCAGGGCTTCCTCGCCGACGTTCGGGATGTCGCGGGTGATCTCTTCCGGCCCGAGCTTGGTGTCACGGGCGGCGACTTCGAATTCCTCGATGTGGATCGAGGTGAAGACGTCGTCACGCGAGATGCGCTCGGAGATCAGGATCGAGTCTTCGTAGTTGTAGCCGTTCCACGGCATGAAGGCGACGACGACGTTCTTGCCGAGCGCCAGTTCCCCCATATCGGTCGACGGACCGTCCGCGATGACCTCGCCCTTCTCGACCGTGTCCCCGACCTTGACCAGCGGACGCTGGTTGATGGCGGTGTTCTGGTTCGAGCGCTGGAACTTGCGCAGACGATAGATGTCGACGCCCGGATCGCCCGGCTCCAGATCGGCCGTGGCGCGCACGACGATACGGGTCGCGTCCACCTGGTCGATGATCCCGGCCCGCTTGGCCTGAATGGCCGCGCCAGAGTCGACGGCGACCTTGCCCTCGATCCCGGTGCCGACCAGCGGCGCCTCGGCCCGCAGAAGCGGAACCGCCTGACGTTGCATGTTCGAGCCCATGAGAGCGCGGTTGGCGTCGTCGTTTTCGAGGAACGGGATGAGCGAGGCCGCGACCGAGACCAGCTGCTTGGGCGACACGTCGATCAGGTCGACGCTGTCGACCGGCGCGAGGGTGTATTCGCCCGACTGGCGGGTGTTGACCATCTCATTCACGAACTTGCCGCTCTCGTCGAGCGTCGCGTTGGCCTGCGCCACCGTGTGACGCATCTCTTCCGTCGCGGACATGTAATGGACTTCATCCGTCACCTGCGCGTCCTTCACGACGCGGTAAGGGGTCTCGATGAAGCCGTACTTGTTCACGCGGGCAAAGGTGGCCAGCGAGTTGATCAGACCGATGTTCGGACCTTCCGGCGTCTCAATCGGGCACATCCGACCGTAGTGGGTCGGGTGAACGTCGCGCACCTCAAAGCCTGCACGTTCGCGGGTCAGACCGCCCGGCCCAAGCGCGGACAGACGACGCTTGTGCGTGACTTCCGACAGCGGGTTGGTCTGGTCCATAAACTGGCTTAGCTGCGACGAGCCGAAGAACTCGCGCACGGCAGCAGCGGCCGGTTTCGCGTTGATCAGATCCTGCGGCATGACCGTGTCGATCTCGACCGAGGACATACGCTCCTTGATCGCGCGCTCCATACGAAGCAGGCCGACGCGGTACTGGTTTTCCATCAGCTCGCCGACAGACCGCACACGACGGTTGCCGAGGTGGTCGATGTCGTCGACTTCGCCGCGCCCGTCACGCAGTTCCACAAGCGCCTTGATACAGGCGATGATGTCTTCGCGACGCAGGGTGCGCTGCGTGTCCTCGGCATCGAGGTCCAGACGCATGTTCATCTTCACCCGGCCCACGGCGGACAGGTCGTAACGCTCGCTGTCGAAGAACAGCTGGTCGAACAGGGTCGACGCGGCTTCGACGGTGGGCGGCTCGCCCGGACGCATGACGCGGTAGATGTCCATGAGCGCGGTGTCGCGGTTCATGTTCTTGTCCGCGGCCACGGTGTTGCGGATGTAGGGGCCGACGTTGACGTTGTCGATGTCGAGCACCGGAATGTCGGTGACGCCCGCGTCGATCAGCTCTTTCGCCGAACCGCCGATCAGCGTGCCGTCCTTGTCGTATTCCAGCGTCAGCTCGTCACCGGCCTCGACATAGATCGCGCCGTTGTCCTCGTTGATGATGTCCTTGGCGACATAGCGGCCGACGATGTTGTCGAACGGCACGAGGATGTTCTTCACGTTGCCTTCGTCGATCAGTTTCTTGACCGCGCGCGGCGTGACCTTCTTGCCGGCCTCGAACAGGATCTCTCCCGAATCCGCGTCGACGATGTCCATGTTCGGACGGGTGCCGCGAATACGCTCGGGGAAGAACTTGGTGACCCAGCCCTTGTTCTTTTCGAGGGTGTAATCGACCGTGTTGTAATAGGCATCCATGATGCCTTCCTGATCCAGCCCGAGCGCATAGAGCAGCGTCGTCACCGGAAGCTTCCGGCGGCGGTCGATACGGGCGAAGACGATGTCTTTCGCGTCGAATTCAAAGTCGAGCCACGAGCCGCGGTAGGGAATGATGCGGCAGGCGAAGAGCAGCTTGCCCGAGCTGTGGGTCTTGCCTTTGTCGTGGTCGAAGAAGACGCCCGGCGAGCGGTGCATCTGGCTGACGATGACGCGCTCGGTGCCGTTCACGATGAACGTCCCGTTCGGAGTCATGAGCGGCATGTCACCCATGAAGACGTCTTGTTCTTTGATGTCCTTCACCGACTTGGCGCCGGTATCCTCGTCCACATCGAACACGATGAGGCGCAGGGTGACCTTCAGCGGCGCCGAATAGGTCATGTCGCGCTGCTGGCACTCTTCCACGTCGTATTTCGGGTGCTCAAGCTCGTAGCGAACGAATTCCAGCGTCGCGGTCTCGTTGAAGTCCGAGATCGGGAAGACCGACTGGAACACGCCTTTGATGCCTTCGCCGTCAGCGGGCTCGGGCTGGTCGCCGGAGTTGAGGAAAAGATCGTAAGAGGCCTTCTGGACTTCGATCAGGTTCGGCATCTCCAGCACTTCGCGGATTTTGCCGTAATATTTACGAAGACGTTTCTGGCCAAGGTAGGACTGCGCCATAAGGTGGACACCTTTGTTGCTTTCTCACTGACGTGCGGGGCCGCCGGGGCACCGGCCTGCACGCCGTTCGAAACGGGGGTTCGGATCCATACCTGGAAACCTTCCCACAGGTTTCCGCCCGATCCTTGAACCGCGCCTTGGGGAAGGTCACCGAAGCGGATGCTTCGCGAATGGCCCTCGCCAAGACAGGTTCGGCTGGACCCGGATTTCTCCGGACCCAGCCTCGATTACATACGGAGCTCGCGCCCCGCAGGCCTTAGGCCAGCTCGACTTCGGCGCCAGCCGCTTCCAGCTTGCCTTTGATGTCTTCGGCTTCCGCCTTGTCGACACCTTCTTTGATCTTGCCGCCGGCTTCGACCAGGTCTTTGGCTTCTTTGAGGCCAAGACCGGTGATGCCGCGAACTTCTTTGATGACGGCGATTTTGTTGCCGCCAGCCGATTTGAGAACGACGTCGAATTCGGTCTTCTCTTCAGCAGCTGCGCCAGCGTCGCCACCAGCAGGGCCGGCCATCATGACAGCGCCGCCAGCAGCGGGCTCGATGCCGTATTCTTCTTTGAGGATCTCTTTGAGTTCCTGAGCTTCGAGAAGGGTCAGACCCACGATCTCTTCAGCAAGTTTCTTCAGATCAGCCATAGTACTGTTTCCGTTCTTTCAGATGTGTTCCAACGTGAGCGAATGCAACGCTACGTCGGCCTCTAGATTGCTTACGCAGCCTTTTCCTCGATGGTGGAAAGGATGGATGCGATGTTCGAAGCAGGAGCGCCAATGGCACCGGCAATGTTCGACGCGGGCGCGCCAATGCACGATGCGATCTGAGCGAGAAGCTCTTCACGCGACGGCATTTTGGCGACACGGCCGACACCAGCGGTGTCGAGTGCTTCCTCACCCATAGCACCACCGAGGATCACGAGTTTCTCGTTATCCTTGGCGTACTTATCCATGACCTTGGCCGCAGCCACAGGGTCTTCGGAATAGGCGAGGACAGTCATGCCTGTCAGGTACTGGGCGATCGAAGCCGCCGGTTTGCCTTCCAGAGCGATCTTGGCGAGCCTGTTCTTGGCAACACGCACCGAACCACCCACGTCACGCATTTGTGCGCGGAGGTCCTGCATCTCAGCAACCGTGAGGCCTTCGTAGTGGGCAACCACAACGACGCCAGAGCTTTCGAAGATCTGGCCGAGTTCCTCGACCACTTTCTCTTTCTGGGCTCTATCCACAGTTTCACTCCAAGTATGGAGGGTGCGACCCCTCCGGCTCTTATTTCACCGGGTGCAGGCACCCGATGGTCGGGTCCTTACGGGTCCGTCCAAGATCACCCGAGGCACCCCGAAAGGCGGCCCGCAGAAATCTGGTTCTTTCCCGTCTCAGGCAGGATTTATGGATTACTCCACCCACCTTCTCGGACGAATCGTCAGACGCACGGACAGAGTCAGTGCGCCAGACCCGGCGGGGTGTAGATGGGATTCGATGAAAAGGGAAGGGGGAAATTGCCACGAGCGCGTGATTGGCAACCACGCGCGTCCCTGACCCCTGATATGTCCTATTAGTCTAACACGCCAGCACGCAGGCTGCGAGGGTTTTCGTGCCCGACACACCCGAGCGTGACTCAACGGCACGCCCTACCCCTTGTTTATCGCCTGCCAGAGCCCCCGATCCTCGGGCAATGGCCCGCTTTGGCGAACGTCAGAATAAGGTCAGGAAATCCTCGGTATGGATAACCTTACTTTTTTCGCAATTGTTCACCGCAATACCGCATTTCCGCCGTTTCCCGCCGTCAGAAGCGCCGCAGCTGCAACCAAGACTCAACTTTTCAAATGACGAACCAAACTTACACCCAACCCATTCTGCTCCGGGGCGACATGATCGCCTCGCTCTCTGGGCAACCCACGCAACAGGCCAACCCGGGCGATGCCGATCATGGCATGGTCATGCAGGACGTGACCGCGCTCGGCACCTCCTCGGATCTCTACCGCTTCGTCTGGGTTCAGAACACGAACGGCTACACCGCGGATCAATTCCAGAACGGTCAGGGGTGGCAGTTGCAATCCTACGACCGCAGCGCCGACCCGGATGGTGCCCCAAAGGTGGGCGACGACGGGTGGAGCGTGGTGCCCGGCTATGAAAGCATGGTGCCCAAGAACGACCTCGTCGCAGGACTTGGCGCCGGGGACGATTATGTCGTGCTTCAGGACATGGGCGGGTCGAACCGCTTCCTGCTCTACGACCTCGACGGCGAGCTGTCGCAGACCCCGACGACCATGACCTACGCCGCCTCGACCGAACAGGGCGACACCGATGTCGGTAACAACAACGGCGAACTGAACTTCGACGACAGCTATGCGGCGGTGACCTGCTTTACCCCCGGCACGCTGATCGACACGCCCGACGGCGCGCGCCCGGTCGAAGACCTCGCCCCCGGCGACCTCGTCGTCACCGGCGACGGCACGGCGCGCCCGATCCGCTGGGTCGGACGCCGCGACCTGAGCGACGGCTTCATGGCGACCCGCCCCAACCTGCGCCCGATCCGCATCCGCGCGGGCGCACTCGGCCACGGCATGCCCGCGCGTGATCTGATCGTCTCGCCACAGCACCGTGTCCTGATCCGCTCGGACATCGCCGAACGGATGACCGGCTCGCGCCAGGTTCTGATCGCCGCCGCCCGCCTGACCCATATGCCGGGGATCAACCGGCTCAACCCGCGCTATGGCGTGACCTATATCCACATCATGTTCGACCGGCATGAGGTGGTCTGGTCCAACGGCGCCGCGACCGAAAGCTTCTACCCCGGCCCGGCCGCCTTGGGCGGGGTCGAGGCCGCCTGCCGTGATGAGCTGTTCACCCTGTTCCCGGCACTGGCCGCCCCCCTGCCCGGCAGCACCGTGCCCCCCGCCTTTCCGATCATCTCGGACGACCGGGCGCGCCAGTTGACGCATCGCCATCGCAAGAACGCCAAGGTGCTCTTCGCCGACTGAGCACCGGGACCGGCCGTCTCATTCCCGCCCGAAATCCGCCGCCCGCGCAACACGGGTTCGGCGGAAATCGACCCTGAAATGACCCCGAGCGCGCCACTAATCCGATACTCACTTGTCTCAATTGATCGGCATTAACCATGCATCAACCCATTCCGGCGCACCGCCGCGACATTCAAGGTACTTAAAATGAAAGCTGTTTTCGATCTCACCGCCCTCCCGTCCGGCGACCAGAAGCCCGTCAAGCGCTTCCTCAAAGACACCTCGGGCGCCGTCACGGTCGACTGGGTCGTCCTGACCGCCGCCATCGTCGGTATCGGCGTCGCCGTTCTGACCTCGGTGTCCGGCGGCACCACGACCCTCGCCTCGACCGTCAGCAGCGAAATCTCGGGGATGGAGGTTCTGAGCTCGTCGGGCGACTGGACCGATCTGGCCCCTGAGAATGGC
The DNA here is from genome assembly GCA_036154315.1 of Pseudomonadota bacterium. GTDB lineage: Bacteria > Pseudomonadota > Alphaproteobacteria > Rhodobacterales > Rhodobacteraceae > Maritimibacter. Next base: position 7,625 of record JAYZLL010000019.1, on the reverse strand, counting down.
ATTCTCGATTGTCAGGTCGATGTCTGTCAGGTCATTCCGTATGGTGGGGAAGATATGCAAAACGTCCCCAACACCACCGGCAAGACCAACTTCTACTCCGAATTCGAAGACGGCGAGATGGTCGACTACTACGATTACAGCTGATCCGCAGAACACGATCCCGACAACGAAAAAGGGCGCCCCGCAAGGCGCCCTTTCCTATTCGCAAGTCCGTCGGCTCAGTTGCCGGTGGCGCTTTCGACATCGATCGAAACGCCCGGGCCCATCGACGACGAGATCGAGACCTTTTTCAGGTACGAACCCTTCGCGCCGGTCGGCTTGGCTTTCGACACGGCGTCCACGAAAGCGCGGACGTTCTCGGCCAGTTTGCCTTCGTCGAACGAGGCTTTGCCGATACCGGCGTGGACGATGCCCGCCTTCTCGACTTTGAACTGAACCTCACCGCCTTTGGCGGCTTCGACGGCTTCTTTGACGTCCATGGTCACGGTGCCGACCTTCGGGTTCGGCATCAGGTTGCGCGGACCCAGAACCTTACCCAGACGGCCGACGATCGGCATCATGTCCGGGGTGGCGATGCAGCGATCGAAGTCGATCTTGCCGCTCTGCACGGTTTCCATCAGGTCTTCGGCGCCCACGATGTCGGCGCCAGCAGCCTTGGCCTCGTCAGCCTTGTCGCCACGGGCGAACACGGCCACGCGGACCTCTTTGCCGGTGCCGTTCGGCAGCGAAACCTTGCCACGGACCATCTGGTCAGCGTGACGCGGATCGACGCCGAGGTTCATGGCGATCTCGACCGACTCGTCGAATTTGGCCGATGCGTTGGCTTTCACCAGCGCGACGGCTTCTTCGACGGTGACGAACTCTTTGCCGGCGAAAGCTTCGCGGGCAGCGGTGGTGCGTTTTCCGAGCTTTGCCATCTTACTTCACCTCGATGCCCATGGAGCGGGCGGAACCCAGGATGATCTGCATCGCAGCGTCGATGTCGTTCGCGTTCAGGTCTTTCATCTTCGCTTCCGCGATTTCTTTGACCTGAGCGGCGGTCACGGAGCCCACGGTCTCACGACCCGGGTTGTTCGCGCCCGACTTCAGCTTGGCGGCCTTCTTCAGGAAGTACGACGCCGGCGGCGTCTTGATGTCCATCGTGAAGGACTTATCCTGATAGTAGGTGATCTCGGTGGGGCAAGGGGCACCCTGCTCCATCTCCTGCGTCTTGGCGTTGAACGCCTTGCAGAATTCCATGATGTTGATGCCGCGCTGACCCAGGGCGGGGCCCACGGGCGGCGACGGGTTGGCTTGACCTGCAGGGATCTGCAGCTTCATCTTGCCAGCAAGTTTCTTGGCCATCCGGCCTCTCCTTCTTCCAACAGCCTCAGGGCGCGCCCCTCAGCTTGATGTTGCCGTGGTCAGGTCCGACGATCGCGACCGCCTCGCCTCCCACACGAATAGGACAGGGCTCACCCTTGGGCGTCCCTGAACGGGGCGGCAATACGCAACTCCCGCGCACATTGCAAGCGATTCCCCCCTTTTGGGAAACGCACCCGCAGGCTAGCGTCTGACCATGAAGTATTCCGTTTCCATCGACGTGCCCGACCTTGCCCAAGGCATCGCCTTCTACACCGGCGTGTTCGGGGCCGAAGAGGTCGCGCGTCCCTTTGAGACCTACGCCGTCCTGCGCGGCAGCGGCGGGCAGCGGTTCGGGATCATCCAGAAACCCCAAGGCTCAAAGCCCGCGCCCGGCACCGACGACCGCCGCCATTTCACGCGCCACTGGACCCCGGTTCACATGGATATCGAAGTGGACGACTTCGACGCCACGCTCGACTGCCTGACCGCGTTGGGCGGCACCGTCGAGCACCGCTTCGACATCGAGAACCGCCCAAAAACCGCCTTTTGCGCCGACCCGTTCGGCAACGGCTTTTGCCTGATGGAGACGCGCGGCTGATGGCGATGATCACCGAAATCGAAGATTACTTCACCCGTGGCTGTGGCCGCTGCGACCGCTTCGACACCCCGGACTGTTCGATCCAGCAGTGGAAAGAGGGCCAGAACAAGCTGCGCGAGATCTGCCTCGACATGGGCCTGTCCGAACACGTGAAATGGGCGCATCCCGTCTATATGCACGCCGACCGCAATATCGCCCTTATGGGCGCGTTTCGCGGCGACTTCCGCTTCACCTTCATGAACGGCGGGCTTCTGAAAGACCCCGAGGGGGTGCTGGAACCCGCAGGGCCGAATTCCCGCGTCCGCAACGTGCTCTACTTCACCACCAATGATGGCCCGGCGCAGATGGAGCCGATCATCCGCGCCTACCTCGCCGAGCTGATGGACTATGCCGAACGCGGGGTGAAGCCGCCCAAGGTCGAGCGCGAGATCGAGATGCCCGACGAACTGGTCGAAGCACTGGACAGCGACCCCGAACTTGCCGAAGCCTTCTACGCGCTCACGCCGGGGCGGCAGAAAAGCTACGCCTTCAACCTGAACCAGGCCAAAAAGCCCGAGACCCGCTTTGCCCGGATCGAGAAATTCCGCGACAAGATTTTTGCGGGCAAAGGCGCGATGGAGCGTTAACGGTCCTCCAGCCGGTCCCAGGCGAAATCGGTGTCTCCGTCCGCCTCACCCACCAGCACGATCGCGATATCGCCATTGGTGATGTCCATCCGCACGTCCGACGAGAACCCAAGATCGCCGCCAGAATGGCCCACGATATCACCCTCCATCTCGATCCCCATGCCATAGCCCTCGCCCACCGGGTCCTCCATCATCATGTCGAGCCACGGATCGGCCAAGAGCACCCCATCCCGCAGCGCGTGATAGAACGCGGCCAACTCGCCCGCCGTGGTGATGACCCCGCCATCGCCGAACCCATTCCCCTCGAAATAATCGCGCACGTGATCGCGGCCCTCATGCCCGGTCGCGAACCCCTCCGGCAGCGGGCGCGATCCAAAGACGAAACTCTGGCCCAGCCCCAAAGGCGCAAAGATCATTTCCTCCAGCGCCTGAGCATAGCTCTTGCCCGTAACCGTTTCGATCACCAGCCCCAGCATCGCGTAGTTGGTGTTGGAATAGTCGAACGCATCGCCCGGCGCGAACAAAGGCTCTTCATCCATCGCATAGGTCAGCGCGACCGCCGCGTGCTGCACCGCATCCGGGTCGTCCAGCGCATCCTCGATGTAATCGTCGGTGTAGAAATCCGGCAGCCCCGCCGTCATGGTCAACAGATGGCGCAGCGTGATCCCCTGCATCCCGCCATATCCCTCGACGATACCCTCCGGCAGATACTCCGCCGCCGCATCGTCCACGTCGAGCGCCCCCGACGCATCCAGCATCAGAATCGCCGTCGCGGTATAAAGCTTGCCGACCGACGCGATGGCAAAAGGCGTCTCCGCCGTGGTGTCTCCGGTCGTCTCGACCGTCACCCGACCGCCGATCTCGGCATAGCGCAGCGATTGCACCTCATGCGCCTGCGCCACCCAAGGCGCACAGATCAGGGCGATCAGAACCGGAAATCTCATCATGCAAATCCTCAGAAACGACAACGGCGCGACGGTATCACCGTCGCGCCGATTAGCATCTGAAAACTTGTGGCAGAGCGATCAGCCCTGTTTGGAGACCTGCGTGTACTCCAGCTCGACCGGGGTGGCGCGACCAAAGATCGACACCGACACCTTGAGCCGCTGGTTGTCCTCGTCCACGCCCTCGACCATCCCGTCGAAGCCCTCGAACGGGCCATCGGTAACGGCGACCTTTTCGCCGATCTCGAAGGTGATGAGCGTGCGCGGCGCTTCCACGCCTTCCTCGACCCGGCCCAGAATGGCCTCGACCTCGGCATCGCGCATCGGCATCGGGCGGCCCTGCGGACCAAGGAACCCGGTGACGCGGTTGATCGAGTTCACGAGGTGATAGCCCTCATCGGACATTTCCATGTGGACCAGAACGTAGCCGGGCATGAAACGGCGCTCGGTCGAAACCTTCTTGCCGCGACGCACTTCGATGACTTCCTCGGTGGGAACGAGCACCTCGTCGATCTCGTCCTCGAGCCCGGCTTCCGCCACGGAGGTCCGGATCTGCTCGGCGATCTTCTTCTCGAAGTTCGAGAGAACGCTCACCGAATACCACCGTTTCGCCATCGTGCTTGTCCTGTTCCTACGGGCGACGCGAGCCGCCTTTTTCAACTTTCGCCCCGGACTTAAAAAACGGGCGTGCAACTCGAATCATTGCACGCCTGCGGGGAATGGTGGCTGAGATACCCCCCTCGCCACGGATTTTCAAGCCTCAGCGCAGCCGGGGCTTTCCACGCGGGACGTCGGGGAAGCGGTTCAGCCGAGGAAGGACAGAATCCCGGTCAGGCCCGAGCGGATCGCAAGGTCGACCAGCGAAAAGAACACGGCGACCAGCGCGGTCAGCGCGATGACCATGCCCGAGGTCAGCAAGACTTCGCGGCGGGTCGGCCAGGTGACTTTCGACACCTCGGAGCGGACCTGCTGGATGAACTGGAACGGGTTGGTTCTTGCCATGATCGAGCCTTCTCGTGAACGAGGGGCAGATACGCCACCCAGCCGGGCATTTCAACCCGCATCCGACGAAACGGCGCGCTGTCCCCCAGAGCCGCGCCTCAGCGCAGGGCGCGCGTCTGCTCGGCAAACCGGTCGAACGGGTCCACCTTCATCCGGTCACGCATGTCCACGTTGACCGCCGTGGGGCTGGACGGCTTGCCCTTACCGGCCGACCTGACCCAGGCACGGCTCCCCGACAGGCTGTCCGCCACCTTGGCCACCGCAGGCACGGCCACCTCATCCTGCTCGACGCGCGGAATGATCGCCACTGCGTCCTCGCCCCCGGCACGTCCCGCACGCAGCCACAGAAAGAGCGCGAGCACCAGAAACACCCCTGCAAGCCCGTACAGAAGCTGCGAATCCGCGAACGGGTCATAGCCATTGATCGGAAAACTCACGAGGGGCACGGGGCCTTGGTTGGTGTAGCCCAGCGCGCCACAGAGCGCTGCGAGCCAGAACACCGACATGGGTCCGCGCCCAATGCCCGAGAACGCCTGCGACAGACCACCGGACCGTCCTTTGGTCCGCGCCGCCTTGGTCGGACGAACGGCCTCGTCCACCTCGTCCGCATCCGCAACAGCCACCGCCTCGCCACGCGCCAGCGCCTTGAGCTCGCGCATCGACAGCCCGGCCATCTTCATCGCCTTCTGGCGGTGCATGATCTTGCTGAAGAGCCGGAAACACATGTTCAACGCGAACACGGCCAGAACCCCGAGCGACCCGAGAATCGCCAGTGGCACGAATTCCTGCCCGACCCGCAGCGCCACGGTCCAGATGCCCAGCACCGCAACCCCCACGAACAGCGCAAAGGTGATCGGCGTCCGGATCATGTGCTTTCTGAGCGCCAGATGTTTCTCTACGGCAAGCTCCGCCGCCCGCGCCGCCAGACTGTCCTCGCCCCGCTCGACCGGCGCGGCCGGACCCTCAGCCGCGACCGCAGGCACCGGGGCCCCGCGCATCGCCAGCCGACCCAGCGGACTGTCGGGTGAAATGTCCTTGGACAACTCGACATCGCGCCGCTTGGCCTTGAACGTATAGTCGTAATCCATCGCCTTGTTCGCGCCCGCAGGCGCCTGCACCTGCACCGCCTTGCGCGGATCGATCGCCGCCGACGCCTCGCTCGGCCTGCGGCCCCAGCCGAACACCCGCTTGGCCAGCCCCAACAGGGCGATGGCCAGCGCCGCCGCCCAGAACTGCTTGCGCGCGTTCTCCGGCGCGCCCTGCGCCACCAGCGCGGCTTCACGCCCGGCCAGAAACGGCTCGAGATAGAAAAAATCGTCGGACTTGCGCAGCCCCTGCTCTTCGATCGCCTCCGAGATCATCGACCCCATGCCATCGGATCCAGCCGCGAACCCGCCGAACCGAAACAGCGGCAGCTCCTTTTGGTAAGACACGATGTATTCGTCCACATGCGCGATGAAGTAATCCCGCTCACGCTCCGAAAACACGATGGCCGCGCGCACAGCCCGCGCCCCGGGCTCATCCGCCATCCCGAACAGCATGTAGAGATACTTTTCCGAGGTCTTCACGCCATTCGTGCGCTTGGTCAGCGTGTAGTTGTATTCCGTGTTGATCCAGCCCAGCACGTTCACTTCGTCCGCCGGGCCGATATGCACGTCGCGGTCGAATGTGGCGAGATCGACGGGATCGGGCGCACCCAACGCCAGCGCGGCCTCGCGCTCTGCCTCGGTGCGCAGCTCGGTCTTGTAGACCTCGTTCCCCAGATACGCGACGCCCCCCGCGATCGGCACATAGGCCCACCACGGCAGTAAGAAGAAGAGGATGATGAGCCTTTGCATTTTGCCACCCCGAATACGTCTCGCAGGGCCTTAAAAGACCGCGCAATTCGGGCGCGATTTGGGCCGATACGGGGGAAAATACTGGCAATTCCACAGACGCGCCGGCCGCACCGGTCGCGATGCGTAAGATTCTCACATGTCTGGATGGTGGTGGCAGGGGCAGCAGGGTTCGAACCCGCGACCTACGGTTTTGGAGACCGTCGCTCTACCAGCTGAGCTATACCCCTAGGACCGGGCCGGAGATACGACAGCCCGCCGCCCGTTTCAAGGGCAATTCGCCGCCGCTTGGCGGGTTTCGGAGGGCGTGGTAATCGCAGGTTCATGACATTGCGCGACACGTCGATCTTCGATGAAAGCCCGTGGCTTGCGGGGGGCCCCGACCGGCTGGGCCCGGCGCGCGCCGTTCCGACCATGCTGGCCCATGAAGAAGAGCTCCTGCTCTACTGGCTCACCGCGGCTTGGGCGACAGGCGCAGGCGCCATCGTCGACCTCGGCTGCTTCGCGGGCGGATCGACCGCGCGACTGGCGCAAGGGCAAGCACAGGCCGGCCATTCCGCCCCCATCCACGCCGCCCCCATCCATGCCTATGACCGCTTCGGCGCGGATGAAGCCGCCAAGTCCCGCCTGCTCTACCCCGCAGGCGTCGCGCCCTTCGCAGGCGAAGACCTCCTGCCAACCGCCACCGCGCTCCTCGCACCTTGGTCTGAGCGCATCACGCTCCACAAAGAGGACCTGATCGACACGACTTGGCCCGGCGACCCCATCGAGGTTCTCGTGATCGACGCCTCGAAATCCACCGCCACCCTCGACGCCATCGCCCGCACCTTCTACCCGGCGCTCCGGCCCGGTTCGATCGTGGTCCAATGCGGCGCGCTCCACTGGCGCGAGCCTTGGGTCATGGCCCAGATGCTCCTGATGTCCGACTGCTTCACGCCGCTGGCCCATGCCCATGACACGAGTTTCGTGTTCCACGTCACCCGCACACCCGACGCCCGCGCCATCGACGAAGGCCGGACCACGGGGCTCAAAGACAAGGCGCTCGCCGCGATCCTCAAATCCAGCCGCGCGCTCTTCGAAGACTACGGCACCACCGATCAACTCGACAGCATGCTCGCCGCCATCGCCGCCTCACCGGGCATCCGCGAGGCGTGGAAGATGACGCGCCCCTGACCCCTTCATCGTTCCCAAAATACTTCGGGGGTGGGGGGGGGGCGCCCCCGCGGGGGTGCGCACCCCCGGGTGGGGCGCCACAAACACACACCGCCACCCCCCC
>JAYZLL010000018.1:0-48720 GCA_036154315.1 Pseudomonadota bacterium | reverse complement strand
GTCTTCAAACCCGACTGGACGCGGCACGGCAAATCGGCCCCCTTCAAGCGCAACGACCAGTTACTCGACACCCTGCCCATCGGGCTCATCGTCTTCCCGGGCTCGGGTATCACCGAAAATCTCGCCGACAAGGCCCGTGCGATGGGCATTCCCCTCTTCGACTTCCGGCCGAAAGCCGCCCCACCGGCATGACCGGTTTTCCGCCGACGCCCGCCCCGGACTCTCCCGGGGCGGGCCGTTTTCTGCTATGATCTGCCCGTGCCAATGGAGGAGGTGGCGGCGCGATCCTTGTTCTCGAAAGGACTGCCTCATGTTTTTCTCCACCCTCTTCACGCTGTTCGGCCTTGGTGCCCTCTGCTGGATCTTGTTCAACCTGGCCGTCTACGCCCTGCCCTTCGCGATCGGGCTGACGTCCGGCATGTATCTGTATGAAACGGGTCAAGGCGTCTTCCTGTCGATCATTGCGGGCCTCTTCATCGGCGGCTTCGTCGCCGTTCTCGGAGAATTCGCCTTTGACCGCATCCGTTGGGCCCCGCTCAAACTCGCCATCGGTCTGATCTACGCGGTCCCCGCCGGGATCGCCGGGTTTCATGCAGCAAAGGGTCTTGCCGAATTCGGCAGCGCGGGCGCTGCGACCATCACCCTCCTGTCTTGGCTGGGCGCGCTGGTCGTGGGCGGGACCGCTTGGGCGCGGGTATCGGGCTGGTCCGAGGTCAACGCCTTGTCCGACCCGCATCCGCACAGGTCTTTCGACGAACACTGAACGCCCTGTGAAGCTTGCGCCGGTGCGTGCCGTCCGCGACGTCGTCAGCTTGCGCCGCAACCGATTGCTGCAAAAGGTCTCGATCCTCGCCGTCACCGCAGCATTGCAGTTGGGCAGGACTGGCTGAGCAAAGCCAGATCGCAGAAACCCATGTTGTGGCGCATGGCCCCGGTCGCGCACGCACCCGGATCGCCGGCAGACCGAACATCGCGGCAGGCAAACACAGACACGGCGAGAGGGGGCAATCCCGGAGTAGCGTGGCACATCCGGGACATACACCGCTCCGCCTGCACGCCAAAACCTGTCTTTGCACGACGCATGCTGCCGGGGTCTTGCGCGGTCCAGAGGTAGCCTGTCATCCCCTCTTCCATGGCATGACGCCACGCGTCCCTTGCGGGCCTCTCAGCGGCTGATCTGACCGGGATCGGCTGACGCCTCGACCGCCTTGGCCGCAACGGCAGGTCCGGACTTTCTTCCCCTGGCGCCCCCGAAAAATATCGGGTCCGCCATTCCTCGCGCGGCAAGAAAGACCGGCCTTGCCGTCCTCCGCTGGCGCTGCGGGCCACAGGGGCTGCGTCGGCGGATCGCCCCGGTCCTGACGATCGCCATCGAGGCCGCGAAGGGCGCGGGCTCGGACAAGCCAAAAGGAGATATGACATGGCCACCATCGGAACCTTCAAGAAGACCGGCAGCGAATACGTCGGCGAAATCGTCACCCTGAGCGTTCAGGCGAAAGCCGTCCGCATCGTCCCCGAGGACAGCACCCCGAACGAGAATGCCCCCTCCCACCGCGTCTTCGTCGGCCGTGCCGAGATCGGCGCCGCCTGGTCCAAGCGCTCGACCGAGGGCCGCGACTACCTGAGCCTCAAGCTCGACGACCCGAGCTTCACGCAGCCGATCTACGCCAACCTCTTCGACGATACGGTGATCGAAGGCGGCGAAGAGACCTTCAGCCTCATCTGGTCGCGCCCCAACACCCGCCGCAACGGCGACTGACAACAGACCGCCCCGCCCAGGATCACTGGGCGGGGTCCACTTTCCTTTTCGTTGGTTTGGCAACAAGCGGTTCGGAGCCATGCTTGAAGCCAACACGTTCAGCCCTGATATGTACTTGGCGCTTCTAGGACTTTTGCTGCGCAGAATAGCGCAAAGAAGGCATTGGTTTCTGAAAGCGCCGTTCGTTCACGGGTGACAAGCCCTGCACGAACTGCGATGCTCAAAAGGCTGTTTGAGGAACGTACATGCCGACAATGACCGAGAACCTACCCAACAGGGTTAGGAAGCTGACTAAGCCAAGAAATTATGCGCAAGCGATGCAGCCATTCTTGGAAGCTGTCAGCAATTCAATCATGGCAATTGATGACCGAGTGGCAGTATTCGGAGGTCGTTCGGATGGAGTAGTCAATATTGTCGTCTCAGATCTCGGGGCAGACGACATCAGCATTGAGATATCGGACAATGGCATTGGCCTTGACAAAGAGCGGTATGATGCGTTCTGCGAGATTGACACCGACTTCAAAAGGGAGCGCGGCGGCAAAGGAGTCGGCCGTCTTTACTGGCTAGACGCATTCAAGAAGATAGAGGTAGTCTCTAATTATAAAACAGACACTGGCATGTCACAGCGAGCTTTTGAGTTTCGCTTGGCGCAAGAAAATCAAGTATTTGAAAATACTGACTTGGATCATGATCTAGCGCAAGGCGTTACTGGAACGACAGTTCGCTTTAGAGGATTACGACAGGGGCCTTACTTGGAGCTGTTTCCGAAACGGGCCGCAACGATCAAAGACTATTTGGCAGCAGAGTTTATTTCAAATTTCTTGAGCAAGGTCGGTCCAGTAGTCCACTTAACCGCCACGACCAAAGGCGGAACCGTACAAACAGCAACTTACCCAAAAGATGTTTCGGAATTGGTTGCGCGAGGGCCTGAAAAAATCAGCGATATTATTCTAGATGACGCTTCAAAACTTGAAGTTCGCTGTTTTCTTTGTGACAAAAAGGCGAGTTCTGGGCTTACCGGCCGCCATCAAGTTCATTTGCTCGGAAATAACCGCACTGTTGAGAGTCGAAATGTAGACGATCTAGTTGCGATTGGCCCTCTAAGAACCGAAGAGCTCGATGACTTGGCACTTCATATTCTGGTGAGCGGTGAACTCCTTGACAACAGTGTTGCCGAAAGCCGCACATCCTTTACTCTTCCGGAAGGCGAGGTTTCCGAGATCGTTAAAAGCGCGGTCAAAACTGCACGATCAGAATTCATTGCAGACCAGCTGAACGAGTTTGATCGAGCCCGTAGGGAGCAATTTGATAAATTCTTGGAACATCAACCAATTTTTGGTTTTGCCAATAGGGATGAGATTTTTGCTTCGCTGCCTGCAAATGCAAAAAGCCCAGAAGATTTCGTAAGCAAATTGGCGCTTCCTAGGTTTCGCGCTGAGCAAAAGAGAGAAGAAGCCCTTTCATCTTTGGTGGACAAAGTCGTATCGGGCGATGAAGTTCCCGAAAATTTTGGCGAGGTTGTACGCCGTGCTGCCGAAGGGGTGCAGGACAATGAAAGGGCAGCGTTGGGCCACCACGCCGCAAGAAGAAGAGTTGTCTTGGACCTGATGGATCGTTTGATCCGACGTCTTCGAAATAGCCCAGACAAAGACAAGAACCACGTAGAAAACACCTTACATACTTTGCTTGTACCGATGAGGGTCAATTCATCTAATCCAGACGAAGAGGAGCGTGCGGCTCACGACCTTTGGCTATTGGACGAGCGCTTGGCTTTTGCGTCCGGTTTCTCTTCTGACAAACGTTTAGCTGCCGTTCTTGAAGACAGTGATAGTGAGCTAAGGCCCGATGTGCTCTTGTGGGACGTGCTCTATGCATTGGGTCCAGTGGGTCACCAAGGAGGTGCCGAAGATGTCGAGGACACAGAACCTCTTTCTACGGTGTTCATTGTTGAGCTGAAACACCCTGGTCGCGAAAACTACAAGGCGGAGGAACGAATCGAGGATCAGGTTCGAAGATATGTCACTGAGATAAAGGGTGGCAAAATCGAGAGTTTTGGGCGTAGAAAAATCCGCGTTTCAGACGACTGCCAGTTCCATTGTCTCGTTGTCGCCGATTTTCATGGGCGGCTAGCAGATGAAGTGTCAGGTTGGGACTATGTCCATAATCGCCGAGGTCGTGAGCGGCGTCTTGGCGGGGATCATTCGAGCGTAATCATCCAGGCCGTTGAATGGGATTATGTCCTCTCAACATCACGCCAAGCGAACAGAGCCCTACTTGACGCGGCCGGTCTTGATCGTGCGCGAACGACAGATTTCACCAAACAACGTTCGATACAGGATGACAGTCAGGAGGGTACAAAGGCAGCTGAATAGGTGTCTGCTTTCTCGCTTGGTAATCCTTGCCTTGCTTATGCAGCAATTTTCCAGAATCCGCCCTGCCCTAAGAGATTGCGAATCTTCAAACCTTCGCGTATATGACTAAGTCATACCTCGGAGGCAAACATGACCGTCAAGACAACCCTCAGCTTCACCGACCGCCACCATCGGTTCCTGACCGACAAGGTGGGCCAAGGCGTCTTCGCGTCACAAAGCGCGGCTGTGGCGGCGGCGCTGGAGCAGATGATGCGTGACGAAGAAGAGCGCGAGCTGGCCCTTGGCGCTATGGCCGAGGAGATCCGGGCGCGGCTCGACACGCCGCGCGCCGACTATGTCCCAGCCGAGGACGCCTTTGCCACCGCGCGGGCCCGGCTGCAGGCTGCGCGCGAGGCGTGAGCTATCGCATCCGGTTCCATCCGGCGGTCACGGATGATCTCGACGCGATCACACGCTGGCTGATCGACTATGCCGGCCCGCAATCCGCCGCGCGCCGGCTGGACGAGATCGAGGCCACCATCGCCAGCCTCGCCGACCTGCCGCACAAGGGCAGCCGCCGGGACGAGATCGCCACCGGGCTGCGCGCCATTCCAGCAAGCCGCAAGGCCGTGATCGCCTTCAACGTCGACGATGATGCCCGCGAGGTTCATATCCACGCCGTGACCTATGCCGGGGCCGACTGGATCAGGCGCAGCAAAGCGCGCGGGCGGTAGCAGGATGGCGCGCAAACCTGTCCTCAAATGGGCCTTCAAACCCGGCATGCGCGCGAGCGCTTTCGGATGGCGCGGCTCCGCCAAGGCGATCGAGCGGTTGAAATCGGCCAGCGCGGAAATCCGGGCCGTCAATCGCGCGGATCCTGTCACGGCGGCGGAGGGCGTGGTCGCATTGGCCGTGCGGATCTGGCCTGCGTTTGAGCATATCGACACCTCGACGGGCGCACTTGGCACCGCAGTGCGCCGGACACTTGACGACCTTGTGCCGATCCTGATCGCCGCCCCTGCCGATGACAAGACGCGCGCAAAATGGCTGGAACAGCTGCGCGCGGCGATCGAGGACGATGGCGTCGACTACCTCGCCCCGATCTCGGAGCGGTTCGGCGAGATTGCGGCGTATCCCGCGCTCATGACCTTACATGCCGACAGGGATCTCGCCCTGATCCATCGCGCCTGGTCGGATTGGGAGCGGTATTCCCATGTCGGCACCGCGACCCTCACGCTGTCCTGCCTGCTCGAGGCCGCGCGGTATGACGAATTGCTGGCGATCCTCGCGGTCAAGAAGACCCGACTGTGGTTCGATGACAAGTTCGGAGCCGAAGCCTTGCTTCGACAGGGCCGCGAGGATGACGCATTGGCCTTTGCCGAGGCGCTGCTACAGGGGGACCGCCAGACATGGGGCCATCACGACATCTGCCGGTTCTGCGAGGCGATCCTGGTGCGGCAAGGCAAGGCAGACGAGGCCTATCGCCGGTTCGGCCTGCCCACAGCCAGCGGGAACACCTGGCTGGCGATATGGCGCGATCTGGTCAAGCGCTACCCTGACCGGGATGCCCGTGCATTGCTGGAAGACCTGATCGCACTCCACGGGCGCAAGGGCAAATGGTTTGCCGCAGCCAAGACCGCGACGTATTTCGACATCGCCCTAGACTGCGCGACCGATCACGAGGCGGCCCCGGCGACGCTCATCCGGGCCGCCCGAGATTTCGCAATCAAGGAACCGGCCTTCGCCGCCGAAGTCGCTCTGCACGCCATCAGGCATCTTCTGGCCGGCCGTGGCTATGAACCCAGCCCCTTCGAAATCGACGAAGCGGTCGATCACCTGATGACCGCCAGCACACGCATCGACCGGCGGGGCTGGGCCATCGCGGCGCTTCAGCGACTGATGGAGACCACGCCCGGCGATGATCTGATGCAACGGCGCCTTGGCCAGAAGCTGACCGAACTCAGTGCTGAATAGCAGATTGATCGCTATAGAAGACCATCCTGCCCGGCGCACTGGGTTCGACCAATGCCCTGCCCTGAGCTTGCACGTTTCGAGCCAAAAGCTGACTGCCCGGGCGAACGATCACGATCATTGGGAACGCACATCGCCTTCGGCGCGTTCTTCGATCAACTGTGCTGGTGTTACATCCAGATGCGCCGCGACCCGCTGTAGAGTCTGCAACGTGACATTCTGCTGGCCGCGTTCCATGGCGCTGACATGGGCACGGTCGACATCCATCGCCGCCGCCAATGCGGCCTGCGTCAGCCCGCGTGCTTGGCGGTAGTGCTTGAGATTACTTGCAAAAACAACGCGGATATCCATCCGCAGCTAAAAAGCCTATCGCGTATTTTGGTGCGACGTATTATAATGCTCATCTGCAACCTGACTGACCGCGATCCGTTCTTGCACAGCCAATCTGATGTGCTTTTATGGACCTTAACGCCAAACGGCGAGGGGGAATCATGTCTGCCACCGGCACCACGCCGATCTCTGATCTCGCACCACAAGGCGATGATCTGACCGACTACGACCACGCACATATGACGCTTTACCTGCGCCTGTTCGACGCTGCTGAAAGCGGTGCAAGCCTGCAGGAAGTCAGCCAGATCCTGTTCGGCATCGATGCTGACAAGGAACCGGAGCGTGCCCGAAAAATCTATGACAGCCACCTCGCCCGTGCGCGCTGGATGACCGAACACGGCTATCGCAAACTTCTTGAGGGCGGTAACGGCTGAACTTTGCGCAATTCGGCCCAGATCGGCGAACACTCGCGCAGGTTGCGCAAGTTGACCGTTCGCGTCGTCGTTTTCTTGCACCTCCCGGCTATACTCTTTCCCCATCGAAACCTCTGACGCGGAGCTTCGCCATGACCAGGAATTGGCAAGACGAAGAGGCGTATGGACATTTCGACAGCCTCGACCTGTCCGGGCTGGCCTGGGAATGCCTGCGCCGCAATTCAGACTATCGCGCAACCTATCCCCAGATGCGGGATGGATTGAGATCACCGGCTGCATGGGGGTTACGATTTCCCGGTTGATCCGGACATCGACGCACCCAAAGCACCCGTGTTCTGGACGCCTTCAATCGCCCCGGCAGCGGTCGGGTATGCTGTGCCGGTCCCCGGCGGCGACACCGCCGCGCCGCACATCGATGCAGATGATCTGACCGTCATCGGAACGCGGGACGGCTTGATGTATGTGCGCCTCGCAACAGGCGCGTTGCTCGTGCTGGATGCAAAGAACCTGCACCGGCCCCTCGGCATCCTGGTGCCGCTGGACGAGCATTGGACGGCACGGATCAATTCCCTCGAGTCGCTCCGCGCGCAACTGCTTCATCACAAACGATCCCCTCCGCCCCTGACGTCGCAGCAGCGACGGCGCATTCAGCTTGCACTGCGCACGCTCGACGCGCGCCGGGATCGTGCCAGCTACCAGACGATCGCGCAGCATTTGTTCGGCCCTGAGGCTGTGTCGCGCGAGCATTGGAAGACCAGCTCCCTCAAGGCCCAGATCACCCGACTGACAGCCCATGGCACGCATCTGACCACCAAAGGCTATCGCTTTCTCCTTCTCGGCAAAGGACCCACGGGGCGCTCCAAGCCGCGAAAGTGATCACCCCGCGATCTCCGAAAATCGAACCCTCATCAGTCCCTGCTCCTGTTGGCCTATGGGGGTGACGTTTTCGCGCCGCGATCTTCGTCATCCCTCCCCACGGCGCTCTTCCGTTTTGATGACCTCCGACAGCCCGCGACGCGCCGTCGCGCGGCCTAGCCACCGGAGATGCTCAAATGCCCGACCCAAACGAAGGACTCCCGCCCCGCTACCTCAGAACCCCGGAAGCCGCCCGATTTCTCGGCCTGTCTGGCCGTACGCTGGAAAAACACCGGACCTACGGGACCGGCCCGCGCTATTCGAAAATCGGAGGGCGTGTCGTCTATGCGGTCGACGATCTGCAGGCCTGGGTCACGAGGGGCGAGAAGACCTCGACCTCGGACGAGACCGAAGACCGCGTTCTACCCGCCAAACGCCATGCCGCCGTTTCGCCGGCCTATCTGCGGCGTGGGCGTTGAGCCGATGCAGACACTTGTCCACCTCACCTGGATCGAAGGGCGTATCGAGCGCTGGATCCGTTTCGGTCGGATGGCCGGGGAAACCATCCTGACGCGCACGGAAAAGCGCGTGGCCTTCGCTCCCGGCGCGATCTTCGCGCTCGTCCGCTGGTCGTCGAACGACCACGGCACCGTTGAAAGCCGGATCGACATTCTGCGCGCCGTCGGCGCTGGCGAGCCCTGCTCCACGGTGCCCTGTGTCACGCCAGGCGGAGAGCTTTTGCTGCGCCTCTCCGGCTGGCCCAAGGTCGAGGCGGCGCTGCGGTCCGTCGACATCGTGGAAAGCTATGGCATCGCACCGGAAGATGTCTGCCCCGATCATTGGCGGCACGTCCACAACCGCCTGACCACTGCATTGGAGCCCCGTCCCTACACCCCTGCCCGGCATGCGGCCTGGCTCAAGCGTCGCATGGTGACGACATGAGCGCGGCGGTCCCTCCCCTCCTCGCGGCCGGTTTGTCCCTAGGTTTGCTCGCGGTCGCACAGATCGACCGCGCACCGCGTCTGATCTGGAATGCCTCAGCAAGCGTGCCCGTCGGTCTTTACCTTGTTCAAGCGTCAAACCCGCCATCGCTGGGCGATCTCGTTGCCGTGCGCCTGCCGGAAGACCTGTCATCTTGGGTGGTTGAGCGCGGCTATGTCGGTGCGGATACCTTGCTGTTGAAACGCATCGTAGCCGTCTCCGGCATGACCGTCTGTCGCGATGGTCTCGATATCGCCATTGGCGGCACCGTTGTTGCCCAGGCAGCATCGGATGACCGGCACGGTCGCCCACTTCCCCGTTGGACGGGATGTGTCACGCTCGGCTCGGACGAGGTTTTCCTGCTCGTCGCCGGTGTCGCCAACAGCCTCGATGGACGCTATTTCGGGCCCTTGTCAGCGGACACGATCCTCGGACGCGCCATCCCTCTTTGGACATATGAAGGGGCGGCAGATGCGCAGTCTTGAACGCGGTAACAGCCGTCGGCACGCGGGCGTCACGACCGCGCTTGTACTGATCCTCTGCACGCCGATCACCGTGGCACCGACCGTCGTGATCGCTCAGGACCGCAGTGTTTCTGCATCTGAGCAGCAACCCATCGACATCCATATCGCAGAAGCCGCGCGCAGGTTCGGCATCCCGCAGCCCTGGATCCGTGCCGTCATGGAAGTCGAGAGCGCGGGCAATCCGCGCGCGGTGAGCCACGCGGGCGCCATGGGGCTTATGCAGATCATGCCCGGCACCTGGGCCGAATTGCGCGCAGCCCACCGGCTTGGCGATGACCCCTTCGATCCACGCGACAACATTCTGGCCGGCGCCGCCTATCTGCGGCAGATGTACGACCGGTTCGGGTCACCCGGCTTTCTCGCGGCCTACAATGCCGGGCCTGCACGGTACCAGAACCACCTTGATACCGGACGCGCCCTGCCGCTTGAAACCCGCAATTACCTCGCCATCCTCGCGCCCTTCATCGCCGATGGAACCGACGTCGCGCGGGCAGTCAGCCGCCCGCAGAGGACGCAGGACTGGCGCGACGCCCCGCTGTTCGCGGCAACGGCTGAGACGGGTCAGACCCCCGGCGATGACGCCCAACGGATTGCGTCTGACGCGTCTCAAAACGGCATCTTCGTGCCTCTCAGCCGGGGGCAAACGCCATGATCCGCGGAATCGCACCATTGCGAGGTCTGGAAAGCCCGGTCGCAGGAATGTGCCGGGGCGGGTCGACGCGCAGGGTCTCAACAGAAAGAGCGCGAGATAAAAGAGGTGCCGCAAGCGGACCTCAAGCTGTTGTTTCTCTGCGAGGATTTGCGCGGCACCTCCAAGCTGCATGCCGCAGAAATTCACCTAGAGGGCTGATTTATGGGAGTTTTTCACGCGGCAGCTGGTCTTGCAAGCGAGTGCAGCCATGACCCGGCGCGACAACGACCTGCGCATCCGCCCCGGACGTATCCGCGACGGTGGCAGAACTTCGAAGCAACCGACACGTTTCGTCAACGAGGTGATGCGTGCTGCGCGGAAATCCGGACATACCGGCTATCGCATCGGCGCGGGCAGCATGCGTTCCGGCAACACCTCTTTCGGGCGCGGACGGTTTGCGCGAACGGCCAAAGGCCTGACCCGCACCTCCCGGCGCGTCGTCGTGAAGGCCCGCGTCGTGCGCCACCAGGGCAAGCGTTTTCGCTCCGCGCCCATGGCCAAGCATCTCGGCTACCTGCAGCGCGACGGCGTCGGTCAAGACGGACGCGACGCAGACTTGTTCGGGTCTGAACGCGATGATCTCGACCGGGGCGGCTTTGCGGCGCGCTGCGAAGACGACCGGCATCACTTCCGGTTCATCGTCTCGCCGGAGGACGCGAGCGACTTGGAGGACCTGCGCGCCTTCACCCGGGATCTGATGGCCCGCGCGGAGCGGGATCTCGGCACAACACTCGACTGGGTCGCAGTCGATCACTGGAACACCGACAACCCACATGTCCACATCCTCGTGCGCGGCAAAGCCGACGATGGGCGCGATCTCGTCATCTCGCGCGACTACATCAGCCTGGGGTTTCGCGCGCGCGCAGAAGACCTCGTACAACTGGAACTGGGACCCCGCAGCGCGCGCGAGATTTCCCAAGCCTTGGAAACGCAGGTCACGGCGGAGCGCTGGACCGATCTCGACCGCGGCCTGCGATCCCTGGCGGACGATCACGCCGGCATCGCCGACCTGCGCCGCGGAACGCCGGAGCCCCGCGATCCGGGGCTCCGGCGCTTGATGATCGGGCGTGCCCAGACACTGGCGAGGCTCGGGCTGGCCGAACAAATCGCCCGTGCCGTCTGGGAGTTGAAACCGAATGCCGAAGACACCCTGCGCGAGCTTGGGATGCGCGGGGACATCATCAAACGGATGCACCGGGCCATGGGTGCCGAGCGCCACCGCGCGGCGGGTGATTTCGCCATCGAAGGCACGCCCACCGCGCCGATCCTCGGGCGGCTCGTGGAACGCGGCTTTCATGATGACCACGCCGGTAGTGGCTACGCGATCATCGACGGCGTTGACGGTCGCGTACATCACCTGCGCTTCCGGGATCTCGATGCGACCGGCGACACGCCGCAAGGTGGCATTGTCGAAACCCGGCTCTGGACGAGGAAGACGGACGGGACACCGCAACTGTCTCTTGTCGGTCGATCCGATCTGTCGCTGAACGCCCAGATCGAGGCGGATGGCGCCACCTGGCTTGACCGCCTGCATCTTGCCCGGGACCGCGCACCGCTGAGCGGTGCCGGATTTGGCGCAGAGGTTCGCCAGGCATTGGAGCGCCGCTCGGATCACCTTGTCGCCGAGGGCCTCGCCCGACGGCAAGGGCAGCGGGTCACCTTTGCCCGCGATCTGCTGGCCACCCTGCGCAACCGCGAACTGGACGCCATCGCCCAAGACTTCAGCGCCCAAACCGGGCTCCCCCGCTACAAGCCGACCGAAGGGGAGCCTGTCGCAGGGACATTCCGCCAACGTCTCGATCTTGCCTCGGGCCGCTTCGCCATGATCGACGATGGTCTCAGCTTCTCGCTCGTCCCCTGGACCCCGCAACTCGAACGCCATCTCGGCCAGACTGTTACGGGCACGATGACGCCCGGCGGCGGGATCGACTGGAGCCTCGGGCGCAAGCGCGGGCTGAGCCTCTGAGCAGAAAGGACATCACCATGAGCCGTCAGGACACGTCATCGGCCACCAAGATCCTCTGGGGCCAGATCATCATCGTCAGTATCGTGGCGCTGATCTTCGTCTGGGCAGCGACGCAATGGGTCGCGTTTCGTCTCGGGTTCCAACCCCAGCTTGGCGCGCCTCTCACCGCCCTGTTCGGCTTGCCGATCTATCGCCCGTGGCAGGTCTTTACCTGGTGGTACTGGTACGACGCATACGCGCCCCGCGTCTTCATGGAAGGGGCCGCGATCGCCGGCGCAGGCGGGATCGGCGCCATTGCCGTCGCGATCTTACTGTCCGTCTTGCGGGCACGTGAGGCGAGTGACGTGACCACCTATGGATCTGCCAGATGGGCAAGCCCCAAGGATATCACCGCCGCTGGGCTGTTCGCAGACGACGGGGTCGTGCTGGGCCGTCTCGACAAGCGCTACCTCCGGCATGATGGTCCGGAACACGTGCTGTGCTTCGCGCCCACCCGCTCCGGTAAGGGCGTCGGCCTCGTGATCCCAAGCCTGCTGACCTGGCCCGGCTCCGCCATCGTCCACGACATCAAGGGCGAGAACTGGCAGCTGACGTCCGGATGGCGGGCGCGGTTCGGGCGCGTCCTGCTCTTCGATCCGACCAACGCGGCCAGCGCCGCCTACAATCCGCTGCTCGAGGTTCGCCGCGGGGAGCGCGAGGTGCGGGACGTGCAAAACATCGCCGACATCCTCGTCGATCCCGAAGGCCAGCTCGAGCGGCGGAACCATTGGGAGAAGACCAGCCATTCCCTTCTGGTCGGCGCGATCCTGCATGTTCTCTATGCCGAGAAGGACAAGACACTGGCAGGCGTCGCCGCCTTCCTGTCAGATCCTCGGCGTCCCATCGCCGCCACACTGACTGCAATGATGCGGACTGCCCATCTCGGAGATCGCCCGCATCCTGTTGTCGCCCAGGCCGCCCGCGAGCTGCTGAACAAATCCGAGAACGAACGCTCCGGCGTCCTGTCCACGGCCATGTCCTTCCTCAGCCTCTACCGCGACCCCGTGATCGCCGCCGTGACCCGGCGCTGCGACTGGCGGATCGATGATCTCGTCTCGGAAGCGCGGCCGCTCACACTCTACCTCGTTGTGCCCCCGTCGGATATTTCCCGCACGAAACCGCTGGTCCGGCTGATCCTGAACCAGATCGGTCGTCGCCTGACCGAAGAGCTGCACAACACCAACCGCAAGCACCGCCTTCTGTTCATGCTCGACGAATTCCCCGCCCTCGGCCGTCTCGACTTCTTTGAAAGCCAGCTGGCCTTCATGGCGGGATACGGTCTCAAGGCCTTCCTGATCGCCCAGTCGCTGAACCAGATCGAAAAGGCCTATGGCCAGAACAACGCCATCCTGGACAACTGCCATGTCCGCGTCGCCTTCGCGACAAATGATGAACGTACGGCGAAGCGTCTGTCCGACGCCCTCGGCACCACGACCGAACTGCGCGCGATGAAGAACTATGCCGGCCACCGCCTGTCACCCTGGCTCGGGCATCTGATGGTCTCGCGCCAGGAAACCGCCCGCGCCTTGCTGACCCCCGGCGAGATCATGCAGCTGCCATCCGACGACGAAATCATCCTCGTGTCTGGCGCGGCCCCGATCCGAGCACAGAAAATGCGGTACTTCCGCGATGCGCAACTGACGGCAAGGATCCACAAGCCACCTAACGTAGAAGCATCTGCAGCAATCAGCACGGCGGGAACCGACGATTGGAGCAATCTTCAGCCGATTGTGCCACCTCAGGAAACTGAAACGAGCAAGCCCGCTGACGATGCAGATGGCGGCATCCGACGAGAGCCTGAAATCCCAGAACATGAGGATGTGGCGCCTGAGTTGCCGTTCCCGCGCGAGGAATTCGCGGCCCTCGAAGACGAACCTGACGACGAGGCCCAACGCGCCCGCGCCATGCAAACCCGCTTCCGTACTGTGGCGCGTCAAGCTGCCCTCGATCCCGACGACGGCATTGAACTGTGAGGTGACGACATGAAGAAAGCCAAGATCACCGCCTATGTCGACGCAGCCCTCTTCGATGAAATCGACGCGCTGGCCGCTCGGCGGCGCGTCCCCAAAACCCAGATCATCGAAGCGGCCCTGGCGTCGTTCCTCTCACCCGACAGCGCCGAGCAGAGCGAGGCCGCGATCGTCCGGAGGCTGGACCGCCTGACAAGGTCGCTCGAGCGGCTGGAACGCGACCAGGAGATCACGACCGAGGCGCTGGCGCTGTTCGTCCGCTTCTGGCTGACCACGACACCCCCTTTGCCGGATGACACCTACGCAGCGGCTAGGGCGAAGGGGAAGGAGCGGTATGGAGGCTTCGTTGAGACGCTGGCGCGACGGTTGGGTAAAGGAACGACCTTGACAAGAGAGCTATCTAGGGAAAAGCCAAACCCCGAAGTCCAAGGTTAGCAACAAAAACAAAAAAAAGTGATCCAAAATATGGACTTGCTCACAGGTCGTTGCTCAGTTTGACGTTCTGCAAGGCGTCGATTCAGGCCTCAACAAAGTCGGTTGACCTCGGTTCGGATACTTTGTATACGAATACTTATTATACCCAACCGCGAGTCGAGCGATGGCTTCCACCGAACTGAAATGGGCGACGGAACAAAGGTTCCAGTTTATCGAGTACCAAGCCTTCTGGCTTGGTAGCCTCAACCGTGTCGACCTCACATCGCATTTTGGAATCTCGGTACCTCAAGCTTCCAAGGATATAGCAGCCTACCAGTCGCTATACCCGCAAAACATAAAATACGATCACAGCGAGAAGCGGTACTTTGTGACGAAGGAGTTTGCGCCTCAATTCATCGAGCTGAAGCCAGATGTCTTCCTCAATGGCCTGCTGAGAGAAGCAGATGATTCCCAAACTTCTGTCCTGCTTCCGACTGAAGGTATACGGATTCCGAAACGGCTGATTGATCCTTTGGTGCTGCAACGCCTGAATGAGTGCATTGCAAACAATCAGTCGGTGGAAATCAATTATCAGTCGATGAGCCCCGGCAAACCAGATGCACTCTGGCGCCGCATCACTCCCCACAGCTTTGCAACTGATGGGCTTCGCTGGCACACGAGAGCCTACTGTCACATCGATCAAAAATTCAAAGACTTCCTGCTATCAAGGTGTCTTGGCTCCCGTGAGCCTGGCGCATCTGCCGCATCGGTGCATGACGATATCTATTGGAACAAGTCTTTCGAAATCCGCCTCGTGCCCAACCCCGCGCTGTCCGCTTCGCAGAAGAAGGTAGTGGCAACCGACTACGGCATGCGCGATGCAAGGCTTACCATTTCCACCCGGATGGCCATGTTGTACTACTTTGAGAAGCGTTTGCGGTTAGACGTGGCGCATCTCATGGACGACCCAGGCGAATGCCCGGTGATCATTGAGAACAAGTCGGCTTTCGACGCCGCTGTCGAGGAGGCGACAAAATGACAGCCTCCAATTTCGACTTTCTAAAGGACCACTGGCCCGAGGTTGCTGTTCTTGGCGCAAGGGCCGAGAGCTACGTGATGCTCGATGCCCGGAGTGCTATATTCAATCTCCGGCTTCTGGCAGAGAATCTCGTGAAGGATATCTATTACGCACTTCATCTGCCCAAACCGGTTAGACCGACTCAAATCGATCTTCTCACCAACAGCGCCTTTGTAGCCGTGGTGCCGAAAGTCGTGCTGAACAAGCTGCATGCCATTAGGAAATTCGGAAATAAGGCGGCACATGGCGATGATGTTTCCCGGAATGACGCCCTGTGGTTGCTCAAGGAAGCTCACGATCTCAGCAAGTGGGCCATTATCAACTACTGTCAGGTCGACCACAAAACGCTGCCGACATTCGAGCAGCCAAAGCTCAAAAGCGTCGGCAAGGAACAGCAACCGCTTACTCAGCAAGAGAAGCAGACCCTCCAAAAGCTAGCTGCTCAGGAAGAGCAGATCGCTGCGCTTCTGGCAGAGGTAGAAAAGTCCCGCGAGCAAGTTGAAGCCGCCGAGAAAAAGGCTGACGAACTAGCAAGCCTCGCCAAATCCGCTCAGCAGACCGCCGACGTCCTTGAGTTCAATGAGGCGACAACTCGGTCCCGCATCATTGACAACCTGATCGCGGCTGCCGGTTGGAATGTTGCGACGGGAGAAACCTCGACGAATGAAGTCGTGAAGGAAATGGAGGTCGATGGCCAACCTACACCGTCAGGAAAGGGCTTCGTTGACTATGTCCTGTTGGACGCAGACGGCTCGCCACTGGCGGTTATAGAGGCAAAGAAAACCTCCGTCGATCCGGAACTCGGCCGAAAGCAAGCGGTGCTGTACGCAGATGCGCTTGAGAAGAAGTCTGGCCAGCGGCCGGTCATTTTCTACACCAACGGATACGACATCTGGATGTGGGACGATGCAGCCGGGTACCCGCCGAGAAAGGTGTTCGGCTACTATTCCAAGGACAGTCTGCAGTATCTGGTCAAGTTCCAGCGCAAGAGCCGCAAGGATCTTAAGTCGCTGGTTCCGCAAGAGCGGATCGTCAATCGCTTGTATCAGATCGAGGCGATCAAACGCGTATCTGAGCGCTTTACCGACAAGCATCGAAAGGCGTTGATCGTTCAGGCAACAGGTACCGGCAAGACGCGTGTTGCGATCGCTCTTGCCGAATTGCTGATCCGCGCCGGATGGGCAAAGCGGGTGCTGTTCCTTTGCGACCGCAAGGAGCTCCGCAAACAGGCGAAGAACGCCTTCACTGACTTCCTCGATTCAGAGCCGATCCGGGTGGTCAACTCTCGTGTCAACGGGGCTGCCACGGAGCGCATATTCATTTCGACGTACCCGGCGATGCTCAAGGTGTACCAGTCGTTCGATGTGGGGTTCTTCGATCTGATTATCGCTGACGAGTCCCACCGCAGCATCTACAACATCTATGGTGATCTCTTTCACTATTTCGACAGCCTCCAGGTCGGGTTGACGGCGACGCCGGTCAATTTCGTGACACGGTCGACCTTTGGCCTTTTCAATTGCGAGGGCAAGCTGCCGACCTTCAGCTACGACCTGGAAGAGGCGGTGGGTGAGAAGCATCTTGTTCCCTTTGAGGTGATCGATCATACCACTCAGTTCCTTCGTGACGGCATCACACTTGATGGGCTGACCCAAACGCAGATCGAGGAACTGGAAGCGCAAGGCGAAGACCCGAATGACTATGACTACTCCTCAGAACAGATCGACAAGGCGATTTACAATCGCGACACCAACCGTGTGATCATTCGCAATCTGATGGAAAACGGCATCCGAGATGCGAACGGACAGACCATCGGCAAGACGATCATCTTTGCGCGCAATCACGAACACGCCATGCTGATGAGCCGGCTATTCGACGAGATGTATCCGCAATATGGCGGAAAGTTCTGTCAGGTGATCGACAACTATGACCCACGCGCGGAAAGCCTGATCGATGACTTCAAGGGAACGGGAACCAACAGCGAGCTCACCATCGCCCTTTCGGTGGACATGCTCGATACCGGCATCGATGTGCCCGAGATCGTGAACCTCGTCTTTGCCAAGCCTGTGCGCTCGCCGGTCAAGTTCTGGCAGATGGTTGGACGCGGCACACGGCTTTGCACCGATTTGTTTGGCCCTGGAAAGGACAAGACCGTCTTCCGGATCTTCGACCACTGGGCTAATTTCAAACGCTTCGAAGAGGGCTACAAACCTGCCGAGCCGACGGTTACGAAATCACTGCTCCAACAGCTTTTCGAGCAGCGCATCCAGCTTGCTGAAACGGCACTGCAGAAAAGCGAGATTGCCGTCTTCGATCACGTGATCCAGTTGATCGCTGCCGATATCAATGCGCTCGATGAAAACACCGTCGCGGTGCGGGAGAAGTGGCGGGAGAAGCGCTCGACTGCTTCGATTGAGAACCTGAAACGGTTCGATCCCGGGACAGTATCGGTGCTGCGCCAGACCATCGCCCCGCTGATGCAATGGCGCGATATCAGGGGCAAGGCCGAGGCGCATGCGTTCGATCTGCTTGTGTGCAAGGCCCAGATCGCGGTCTTGCATCAGTCTGCCGAGGTCGCCGATCTCAAGATCGATTTCCTCGACCGGCTGGGCTCGCTCCAGATGCATCTCAACCCGGTTCGGGAACAGGCCGAGGTGATCAAAAAGGCCAAGTCCGATGCCTTCTGGAACGGCGTGACCGTGATGGACCTTGAGGCCGTGCGCGAGCCGCTGCGCAGCATCATGATCTACCGCGACCGACAGAAGATTGGCGGCAACGGCCCCAAGATCGTCGACATCACTGAAGACACCGGTCTCGTTCAGTCCTCGCGCCGCAGCGCTTCGCTCAAGACCGTGGACATGGCTGCCTATGAGCAGCTCGTTGAAGCTGAACTGAAAAAGCACTTCGAGACCAATGCGACGTTGAAGAAGATCCGCGCAGGCGAGGCGGTGACGCCCGAGGACCTCAACGCAATAATCTCGCTGGTCCTGACCCAGAACCCCGATGTCAGCCGCAATGCGCTGGAAGAGTTTTTTGCGTCCACGACGCTGCCGCTCGACATCACCATCCGCAAGATGGTCGGGCTCGAAGAACAGGCCGTGAAGGAAAAGTTCTCGGCCTTCGTGCTGGGCCATCCCGAACTGACCGCCAAGCAGACACGCTTCTTGGCGCTGCTGCAAAACCACATCATCAAATTCGGTTTCATCACCATCGACCGCCTCTATGACCAGCCATTCACGGTTGTCGATGCCGATGGCCCCGAGGGCATTTTCGAAAAACCCGATGACATCGACCAGTTGATGAAAATCGTCAATCTCTTCGCTCCGGCGCCCAAAGGCGATGACGGAGCCGATACATCCCAAGGAAAGCTACACTAATGGTAACCGGCGAATTGAAAAAGAAGATCGATGCCCTCTGGACCGAGTTCTGGACCGGCGGCATCACCAATCCGCTGACGGTGATCGAGCAGATCACCTTCCTGATCTTCGTGCGCTTGCTCGACGTGAACGAAGCCCGCGACGAAAACCGCCTGAAGCGCAGCGGCGTGGAGTTCAAGCGCCGGTTCAATGCTGATGAACAGGAACTCCGCTGGTCGCAGTTCCGCCATCTGGGTGCCGATGAGATGCTGCCGCTGGTGCGCGACCGCGTCTTCCCGCATTTCCGCAAGGCGTCCGTCGGCACCACCTTCGCTGAATTCATGAAGGATGCGCAGCTGATGATCCAGAAGCCCAGCCTTCTGGTAAAGGCGGTCAACATGATCAACGACCTGCCGCTCACCGCTGGCGACACCAAGGGCGACCTCTACGAATACCTGCTCGGCAAGCTGACCACGGCAGGCATCAACGGCCAGTTCCGCACGCCGCGCCACATCATCCGCCTTATGGTGGACATGCTGGAGCCCAAGCCCACCGATGTGATTTCCGACCCCTCATGTGGCACCGGTGGCTTTCTGGTCGAGACGATGAATTACCTTCTCGAAAACCACACCTCGCCCGAGGCGGTGATGGAGGAAACCGACCCGGACACCGGCAAGACCGAGAAGACCTTCACCGGTGACCTGCTCGAGGACCATTGGGCCCATATCCGCAACGACATGTTCCACGGCTTCGATTTCGATGCCACCATGCTGCGCATCGCGGCGATGAACATGATGCTGCACGGCGTTGATAATCCCGACATTCATTACCAGGACACGCTGAGCAACAGCTTCCCGGAGAAGTTCCCCAAGTCATCAAGCGAAGGCTTTGACATTGTCCTCGCCAATCCGCCCTTCAAGGGCTCGCTGGATTTCGAGGATGTGCATGCCGGGCTTCTGCGACAGGTGAAGACCAAGAAGACGGAACTGTTGTTCCTTGTGCTGATCCTGCGCATGCTGAAAACCGGCGGGCGCTCGGCCACCATCGTGCCCGATGGCGTGCTGTTCGGCTCTTCCACGGCCCATGTGGCGCTACGCAAACTGCTGGTCGATCACAACCAGCTGGAGGCGGTCATCTCGCTGCCGTCCGGCGTGTTCAAGCCCTATGCGGGTGTGTCCACCGGCATCCTCGTCTTCACCAAGGGCGGGCGTACCGATGATGTCTTCTTCTACGATGTGGAGGCGGACGGTTACTCGCTGGACGACAAGCGCGACCCGATCGAGGCCAATGACCTGCCGGATTGCATCGCGGCCTGGCGGAACCGCGATCCGAAGCGGGACACGGACCGCAAGCAGAAGGCCTTCTTCGTTCCGGCCGAAGACATCCGCGAGGCGAATTACGACCTCTCGCTCTCCAAGTACAAGGAGCGCGTCTACGCGGAACAGAAATACGACCCGCCGAAGGTCATATTGGAGCGGATGAAGATCCTGAATAACGACATCGCCAAAGACCTGACAGACCTTGAGGGGATGTTGGGATGAGCCAGATTGCATTGTCAGAGTGGGTGCAAGACCTCGAGAGTGGGGCTAGGCCAAAAGGTGGAATTCGAGACGGTATCGGTGACATTCCCAGTCTCGGCGCTGAGCATCTATCCGACGATGGAGGATTCAACTTCACAAAAGACAAGAGGATTCCACGTGCATTCTTTCTTCAGATGAATAAAGGCAGGGTCCGAAAGAACGATATTCTTGTTGTAAAAGATGGTGCCACAACTGGAAAAGTGAGCTTCGTAGATGAAGGATTCCCTTACGAAGAAGCCGCTATCAACGAACATGTTTTTCGTATTTCAGTGTGCACCAAGAAAGCAGATCCTGGTTTTGTATTCCGATTTCTTCAATCTCCAGCTGGTCAGGCGCAAATTATGTCCGACTTTCGGGGAGCTACTGTTGGAGGCATCGGGCGAACTTTCGTTGACAAAGTCCAGCTGCCCAGAATTGAACTCGACGCACAACGCCGGATTGCGGCGATCCTCGACAAGGCCGATGCCATCCGCCGCAAACGTCAGCAGGCCCTCGCCCTCGCCGACGATTTTCTCAAGTCGGTGTTTCTGGACATGTTCGGGGATCCGGCATCCAACCCCAAAAATTGGCCAATACACTCACTTGGTGACCTTGGCGACGTTCAAGGTGGACTGCAGGTAACCAAGCGGCGGGACGAGCTTGAGCTCAGAAGACCATACTTGCGAGTCGCTAATGTGTATCGCGACCGCCTTGCACTCGATGAAATCAAAGAGATTGGGCTTACCGAAAGCGAGTTCAAACGGGTCGCACTTTTAAAGGGTGACGTCCTGATTGTCGAAGGCCATGGTAATCCGGATGAGATTGGCCGGTGCGCTGTTTGGAATGGATCAGTCCACGACTGCGTGCACCAAAATCACCTCATCCGATTTCGGCCGGATCCGACGGCGCTGTTATCTGAATTTGTTTCCCATCTTCTGAACTCAGAAGGCGGAAGAATTCAATTGATCTCCGCCGGCCGGACAACTTCTGGCCTGAATACGATCAGCACAAGAAAGGTAAAAGAGGTACAGTTGCCGTTACCACCGATCACACTCCAACAAGATTACCTAAAAATCGTCCGCAGATACCAATCTCATTTCTCGATGCTTGCGGCTACTGCAGAAGAGGGCTCGAAGTTGTTTGCCTCCCTCTCACAACGCGCTTTCCGGGGGGAGCTATGAGCGATCTGAAGCTCTTCCGGATTGGCGGCACGGATGTCTGCGAGGTGCATGGCACGTCGCTGGCGCTGGAAAAATCACTGCAGACGCTGATCGAGCAGAACCTCGAGACCTTTCTCGGCGTCCGCTTTCTGGCGTCGGAATTTTCCACCGGCCGCGACCATGGCGGGCGGATGGACACGCTCGGCATCGATGAAAATTCCTGCCCTGTGATCATCGAATACAAGCGGTCCTCCAACATGAACGTCATCAATCAGGGCCTGTTCTATCTGGATTGGCTGGTGACCCATCGCGGCGATTTCGAGATGCTTGTCTTGAAGAAGTTCGGCGAGAAGGCCGCCCAATCCGTCGAATGGTCTTCGCCGCGCCTGATCTGCATCGCCGGCGACTTCTCCCGCTACGACGAGCATGCCATCAAGCAGATGAACCGCAACATCGAACTCATCCGCTACATGAAGTTCGACGATGACCTGCTGCTGCTGGAACAGGTCAACGCAGCCTCAGCTCCGCTGAACGGCGTGATCGCGACGGATAAAGTTGATGGCGGCACAGACGGCGGGCAAAAGCAGAAATACACCACCGTCTCGCAATATCTCGACAAGGCGGACGGTGAGCTGCGCGCCCTCTTTGATACGGTGAAGGAACATCTTGAAGGGTTGGGCGATGATGTGCAGTTCAAGGTGCTGCGCTTCTATTTCGCCTTCAAGCGGATCAAGAATTTCGCCTGCGTCGAGATCAAGACCCAGGAGCGCAAGCTGATCGTCCACGTCAAGGTCGACCCCGACACAATCACGCTGGGAGACGGATTCACCCGCGACGTGCGCAACATCGGCCATTTCGGCACCGGCGATCTGGAAATCACCATCCGCTCGATGGAAGATTTCGAGAAGGCCAAGCCGTTGTTCGAGCGCAGCTATGAGAATGCGTGAGGTCGGGTGATGGCGGAACTCCACACCCTCACCCTGCCCGGCCCGATGCTGCAACGCGGGTTTTGGCTCTATGTGTGGCGGATCGACACGCCGAAGGGTGAGCGCCTGTATGTCGGGCGAACCGGGGACAACAGCAGCCCTTATGCCACCGCGCCCTACACGCGGATGGGGCAACATCTGGGATTTCAGAAAGCTTCCAACAGCCTTCGCCGCTTGCTTACCGAACAGGACATCGAACCGGAGCAATGCGCCCAATACGATCTGGTATCCTACGGGCCGATTTTTCCGGAGATCGGGAAGACCGCGGAGCAGGATCACAGCGAACAGATGGAGCTGCACAAACCTGTTCGCGACCGGATGGCGGCACTGGAACGGGACCTGCGCGACGCATTGTCCGATGCTGGCTATTCGGTTCTCAACGTGGTGCGCAGCAAGGCTCAATCCGATCCGGTCACATGGCGGGACGTTCTGGCGGCGTTTTCGGCAAACTTCCCGAAGCTGATTGAAGGGCGTGCAGATGGGTGAGCTCCAAATCCATAGTTTTGAAGAATGCCTGAATTTGGCCGGAGCCAAGAAGCACATCCTGCTGGGCAATGGTTTCAGCATTGCCTTGAAGCCAGACATTTTTAGCTATGGTTCGCTCTACAGCAAGGCGGATTTCTCCACCGTCCCTCATGCTGCCGAAGTCTTCAATGCGCTCGCGACGCAGGATTTCGAAGCTGTAATCCGGCTTCTCGTCGATATGGCCAAGGTCCTGAAATGCTACGAGGATACTTCGCCAGAACTCGTCGAACAGATCGAGAAGGATGCAGCGGCGATCAAAACAATCCTAGCCGAAGCGATAGCGTTAAATCACCCGGACCGGCCCTACGACATCACAAACGAGCAGTATGCCGCTTGTCGCGCATTTCTCTCCCACTTCGAACATATCTACACATTGAACTATGACGTGCTCCTGTACTGGGCACTGATGCATGACGAGGTCGACGAACTGCATATCCGGTGCGATGACGGCTTCCGCCATCCGGAAGGGAACGAGCAAGCGCCTTATGTTTCCTGGCAGGACAGCAACTCGCCGACGGTGCATTTCCTACACGGTGCCCTGCACATCTTCGATGCCGGGCATGAGATCACCAAGTACACGTGGTCCAAGACCGATATTCCGATTGTCGATCAGGTTCGCTCTGCGCTTGACGAGGAGAAGTATCCGGTATTCGTCGCCGAGGGGCATAGCCGTGACAAACTCGACAAGATCATGCACAGCGCCTACCTGCATAAGGCGCTGCGGAGCTTCTCCAGCATAAGCGGATCATTGTTTGTCTTTGGGCATTCGTTCGATGACAACGATGATCACGTCCTGAGCAAAATCCCACAGGGAAGGATTACCGAACTTTTCGTCGGTCTTTATGGCAACCCCAACTCAGACAACAACAAACGGATCATCGCCAAGGCATTTAGCTTCGTGGACTTCCGCGCTGAATCTGGCAAGAGAAACAAGCTGAATGTCCACTTCTTTGACGTTGGCACGGCGAAGGTGTGGGGATGAAGCTGGACAAGATCACCCCCGAAGACCGCCAGATCTGGGTGCGCGCATTCTACGGCTTCAACCCCGAGGAAGCCGGATACATCGGCTTCACCCATGAAGCGCAGCGCGAAGACATGCTGACCAAGATGAAGGACGGGGATCTTGTCCTCATCTACGGCGCCGTAGACTCTCTCACAGATACCGATCTGCAGAGGCAGGCCCTTGGCTTCATGGAAGTCACATTGGAACGATGCCATGACCTGGACCGGCAGACTGAGGAGTCGAGGAAATGGAAGCTAGATCATGGTTTTCAGGACAGGTGGACCTACGGCCTGAAAGTTGTCCGTGCATGGCGCAT
The DNA here is from genome assembly GCA_036154315.1 of Pseudomonadota bacterium. Classification (GTDB taxonomy): domain Bacteria; phylum Pseudomonadota; class Alphaproteobacteria; order Rhodobacterales; family Rhodobacteraceae; genus Maritimibacter. The sequence goes on along the minus strand of JAYZLL010000018.1, from coordinate 24,455 downwards.
CACCAACCGGGTCCACATCAAGACCATTGCGCCAAAAGCCTATGACAGCAAGAAACGGTTTGAGCGAACGACCAAGGCTGTCCTGCTGGAGCCAGACGAAAAGCTTAGGGCGCTCAGCCATCATGTCCGCCAGGTGAGCGTCTTCGGTGAACCGCCCATCGCGGCGGAAGAACTCGCCAGCGGCTACATGAATGACGTGCTCAAGCCGTCCAAGGGTATTCCTCCAAGTTTCGGGGACCGAACCTCCAAGCACGAGGACGGTGAGAACCACCTATACCTGATGAAATTGACAGCCAATGCGGAAGCACTGCTGGGCAGAACCGGCCCTCACCTCGGCAAGGCATTGGTGAAAATCGGCAGATCAAATGATCCAATCCGTCGGTTGAAAGAAGTCAATGGCGGGTTTCCCAAAAGCGCTGTTTGCCGATGGGAACTAAATTACCACCAACCGTTTGACGATGGGGCAACGACTCATAGTCATGAGACAGAATTGAAAGCGCGCTTTGCCAAGGAATTTACTTCACAGTCAGGAGAGTTCTACACTGGTGAATGGGACGCCATGGAACGGGTTTTCCAAACCTTTTGTTTTTCCAAGATGCCCAAAATTCTCGCCGCGGCTGCGAAGGCCAAGGGCGTGAAGTAAGAAATGAGAATGTTATGCGACTGAGCCGGATCGAAATCGAAAACTTCAAAGGTGTTGGTGCCAAGCAGGTCATTGAGCTACGGCCGATCACGCTGTTGTTCGGCCCGAATAGCGCGGGCAAAAGCACGATCCTTCAGGCGTTGCACTATGTTCGCGAAATCCTAGAGAGGAAGAACCCCGATCCGGATCAAACGATTGCGGGCGGCCTGATCGATCTCGGCGGTTTCAAGAAGCTGATCCATAACCATGATCTCTCGAATTCGATGACGATCAAGCTGGTCATCGATTTGTCCGGAGATCAGGGTAATGAACGGCTGCCAATCAATAACGGAAATTCGCTCGGTGATCCTGAGTTTGAAAGTCTGCGCATCCGCTACATCGTTGGCGAGAACACCGATCTGAAGGAGTACGCTGTTGTCCAAGAGATCGGTGTCTCCCTACAGGTTCAATGGAGTGACTTGATCAACGCGCCTTATGTATCGGTCTTGATTGTCGAGATGGATGGCGAAAACATCGCCTCAATCAAGTCTCCACCGCAAGCTGGGCAGGCGCAGCTAACCGACTTCAACTTCCAGCATCCACTTTTGCAGGAGTATGTGGATGCAGACGACGAAGTGCCCGAAGGCCTTGCTGAAGGCGACCCACTCGGCACCAAATTGGGGATCGAGATTTGGGAACTATCAAGAGATATGGCGAGATCAGCTGACTTGAAAGGTATCGGCGAATTTCGCATCGCCTCTTCATCCGTGATTGGCGCTCTGCCGGATATTACCAAGCCTTGGGCACTGGAACTGCGCGATCCGGAACCAATGAAGCTGGAACTGGAAGGCAACACGCCGCGAGTGCGTGGCCTATCCTTATTGCTAGATGAATTACTTTTGGGACCTCTGCGCATTGCACGCGACTACCTTTCGGAGATGACCTACATCGGTCCGCTCCGGGACATCCCTCCAAGGGCTTTCCGACCCCAGGTTTCACCTGATGAGGGGCGTTGGGCACAGGGCCTGGCGGCATGGGATCTTCTCTATTCAGACAAGCAGGGCAGATTGCTTAGCGAAGTGAATGCCTGGCTGAGTGGTAAGGACGGTCTGGGAACGAGTTACGAGATCGCGAAGTCGGAGTATCTGGAAATACCGGTCTCAAGCCGGATCGATCAGTTGTTCAAACGCGGCATCAGCGAAGACGACATCGGAGAACTGCAGGAAGAGTTCCAGAAGCTGGGATCGCGTACCGAGGTTGTTTTGCGTGACGTGTTGAAAGGCATTGATGTAGCCCCAAGCGATGTTGGTGTTGGCATCTCTCAGATGATCCCGGTCATCGTCGCTTGCCTTCGCGACAAGGATGGCATTCTGGCAATCGAGCAGCCCGAACTTCACATACATCCGGCAATTCAGGTCGGGGTCGGCGACCTTTTCATTCATGCTGTAGTGCCCGGCGAGCAATCGTTCGGTTCAGGCAAAACCCTACTTGTCGAAACCCATAGCGAACACATCATGCTGCGGCTCCTACGCAGAGTGCGGGAGACCACCGAAGGAGAACTCCCGCCAAGAAAAAATGCACTGAAACCCGATGATCTCTCTGTCATATACGTCGAAAATTCTGAAAAAGAAGTGCATTTTCGCCGCCTTCGCGTTGATAGAGACGGTGATTTCTCTGACCGGTGGCCAGATGGGTTCTTCGAAGAACGGGCGGAGGAACTGTTCTGATGCTGTCAGAATACGCGGTAGAGCCTGCTGCCATTGGCGCGGACTGGCGAACCTTTAAAGACCTGATCGACCGCTTCGGCGCGGATAAAGGTCGACTGATTTCACGATTTCCAACGAAATGGGAGAGGAAAGTCATCCAAGCAGCAAAAGAGGCTGGCGTGCCGGATATTCGTATGTCCAGCATCACAGAACGTTTGCGCAACTCGAAGCATAAGGTCGTCGATTTCAATCGTGTCTATGACTACGAGGAAAACTGGATAAACAACACCCTATGCGAACACGCCGCCCGGCCGTTCAAAGCAATCATATGCGACGCTGGAAATACGGCCTGCGCAGAGTCAATGCATCCGGACGATTGCTCCGATGGACATGCGCTCTTTAGCGCAGCAACAAGCTGCAACGTGACAAGGACGGAAGACAAAATTGCCGACACCCTCAATACCTTTGCTGCGGTGTCGAGGGAGGTCGATATCATTGATCCTTATTTCGATCTTCGACCAACCGAGGGCAATTATCTCGCCCCACTTGTAGCGCTGCTTGATCGACTCGGACGTGGGCCTTGGCCGCCAAAAGTCATCAAGATCCATTTCCGAGAACATGGTTCGCGCCCTCCTCCTGAGCTCGTTGCTCGAGACGGTGCCGCCCAGATCAAAGGACGACTCCCATCAGGCTACAGCTTGGAGCTTTACGCGTGGTCGGAAAAAAAGGGCGGCGAAGACTTCCACGATCGCTTCGTTTTGACAGACTTGGGCGGGATCATGATTGGTGCGGGCTTATCTGCAGATGGACCGGCTGAGTCCGCTGCATTCACACTCTTGGACTTCGAACACGCTCAGAGCCTTCGTAACAGATTTGCAGACGGATCAACAGCCTACGCGCGCGCGGGATATGCTGTCCGATTCCATGACGACGGTAGCACCGAGTTATTCTGACGGTGAGAGTTCGATTATCTTCCACCTCGCGCAGCCGCACAGGGAGAACGCTTTCGCCAGGGCAAGTGGCGGAGGAAAGCGGATTCGAAATGAGTGGTTGTTCAACCAAGACCAAAAGGCATCAAACGACGGTGGCACGCTCCAAAAACCAAATCCTATGGCCCAATTGCACTTTGACTGGCTGGTGATCTCAGCAATGCCCCTGCCTTTACACGCCATGCCCCTACTACGCCTTCACAGCTGTTGCCCGTAGGCCAATAGCGGTCTTCTTGATCGGTCTCGTGACCCATCGCGAGGCCAATCATGACCGTTACCCCTTTCAAAACCGAGACGTCTTCCCGCGGCGCACGCATGCTGCGCACCGCCCTTGGGCCTGGCATCGCCGCCTGGCTCGAGGATGCGGGTGTTGTCGAGGTGATGCTTAACCCTGACGGGCGGCTCTGGGTTGACCGGCTGGCCGATGGGCTGAGCGACACAGGCGCGGTGCTGTCTCCCGCCGATGGCGAGCGCATCATCCGTCTTGTCGCGCATCACGTCGGGGCGGAGGTCCATCCCGCGGCCCCGCGTGTTTCGGCTGAATTACCGGACACGGGCGAGCGCTTCGAGGGTTTGCTGCCCCCAGTGGTTTCTGCTCCCACATTTGCCATTCGCAAGCCCGCCGTCGCGGTGTTCACCCTCGAGGACTATGTCGCAAAGGGCATTCTCTCCTCAGATGCGGCTGCGCAGTTGCGCGAGGGGGTCACCAGCCGGGCCAATATTCTTGTCGCGGGCGGGACCTCCACCGGCAAGACGACCCTCACCAATGCGCTGTTGGCGGAGATCGCCAAGACCTCGGACCGCGTGGTCCTGATCGAGGACACGCGCGAGCTGCAATGCCTGACCCCCAACCTCGTGGCTCTCCGCACCAAGGACGGGGTCGCGACCCTGTCCGATCTGGTCCGCGCGTCGCTGCGGCTGAGGCCTGATCGCATCCCCATCGGCGAGGTGCGCGGGCCGGAAGCACTCGACCTGCTGAAAGCCTGGGGCACCGGCCATCCAGGCGGGATCGGGACGATCCATGCCGGGTCCGCCATTGGTGCTCTGCGGCGGCTCGAACAGCTGATCCAGGAAGCGGTGGTCACCGTCCCGCGCGCGCTGATCGCAGAAACCATCGACCTGATCGCCGTTCTGTCCGGACGGGGGGGCGATCGTCGCCTGTCCGAATTGGCGCGTGTCACCGGCCTGACCGCCTCGGGCGATTACGCCCTCACCCCCCTTTTCCCACCAACACAAGGAAGCCATCCATGACCCTTCTGCCATCATTTCGCACAGCCCTTGGCGCAACCGCGCTCGGCCTGATCGCTTTTGCCCTGCCCGAACCGGCGCTCGCCGCCGGGTCCGGCATGCCGTGGGAAGCCCCCTTGCAATCCGTCCTCGAGTCGATCGAAGGCCCGGTCGCCAAGATCGTCGCGGTGATCATCATCATCGTCACGGGCCTGACACTGGCCTTCGGCGACAGTTCGGGCGGGTTCCGGCGGCTGGTGCAGATCGTCTTCGGGCTGTCCATCGCCTTCGCGGCCTCGAGCTTCTTTCTGTCCTTCTTCTCCTTCGGCGGCGGGGCGCTGATCTGATGGAGAACCCCACCGACATTCCCGGCTATTTCGCGCCGGTGCACCGCGCCCTGATCGATCCGATCCTGCTGGCCGGTGCGCCGCGCACTATCGCCATTGCCAATGGGACTCTGGCCGCGGCCATCGGGCTTGGCCTGCGGCTCTGGCTTGTAGGCCTCGCTTTTTGGCTGGTTGGCCACCTCCTCGCCGTCTGGGCCGCGAAGCGGGACGCACAGATCGCCGAAGTGGCGCGGCGGCATCTCCGTTACCCGTCCTGGTTCGGGGTCTGAGCCGATGATGCATCTCGCCGAATACCGCTCTAAATCCGCCCTACTGGCCGATTTCCTGCCCTGGGCTTCATTGGTCGCACCCGGCGTCATCCTGAACAAAGATGGCAGCCTGCAACGCACAGCGCGGTTTCGGGGGCCGGATCTGGATTCCGCCACGCCTGCCGAACTGGTCGCCACTTCGGCCCGGCTGAACAGCGCGCTGCGACGGCTAGGTTCCGGCTGGGCCGTATTTATTGAGGCGCAGCGGATCCCGGCGCAGGACTATCCTGCCTCCGACTTTCCCGATCCGGTCTCGGCCCTTGTCGATGCCGAACGCCGCGCGCAATTCGAAGAAGCGGGCGCGCATTTCGAAAGCGCGTATTTCCTGACGTTGGTATGGATGCCGCCCGCGGATGACGCGAGCCGCGCCGAGGGTTGGTTGCTGGAGAACGGACCTGATCGCAGCACCAAGCCACAGGATCTGATCTCGGGCTTTGTCGGCCGCGCCGAGCGACTGACCGATCTGCTCGACGGGTTCATGCCGGAGATCGCCTGGCTCTCCGATGTCGAGACCCTGACCTACCTGCATTCGACCGTTTCGACCCGGCGCCAACACGTCCGCGTGCCGGAGGTACCGATGCATCTCGACGCTGTGCTGGCCGATGATCCGTTGGTGGGTGGACTGACACCCCAGCTCGGGACCGCGCATCTCAAGACCCTGACCATCATCGGCCTGCCGAGCGCCACTTGGCCCGGGCTGCTTGACGAGCTGAATGGGCAGGGTTTCGAGTATCGCTGGTGCACGCGCGCGATCTGCCTCGACAAGACGGATGCTGCCCGGGTGTTCACCCGTATCCGCCGCCAGTGGTTCGCCAAGCGCAAGTCAGTGGCCGCGATCCTGAAGGAGGTGATGACCAACGAGGCCTCGACCCTGCTCGACAGCGACGCGGCCAACAAGGCGGCAGATGCCGATGAAGCGCTCCAGGAACTCGGCGCCGATGTGGCGGGTGCGGCTTACGTCACCGCCACGATTACCGTCTGGGATGAGGATTCCCGCACGGCCGAGGCCAAGCTCAAGGCCACTGAGAAGATCGTGCAGGGGCGGGATTTCACCTGTATCCCGGAAACATTGAACGCGCTCGAGGCCTGGCTCGGCTCCCTGCCCGGCCATCTCTACGCAAATGTGCGCCAGCCCCCGATCTCGACGCTGAACCTCGCCCATATGATCCCGATCTCGGCGGTCTGGGCGGGGCCGGACCGGAACGACCATCTGGACGGCCCGCCACTGTTCCACGCCGAAACCGACGGCACGACCCCGTTTCGATTCTCCACACATGTCGGCGATGTCGGGCATACGCTGATCGTCGGCCCGACCGGGGCGGGCAAATCAGTCCTGCTGGCCCTCATGGCGCTGCAGTTCCGGCGCTATGCCGGTGCCCAGGTCTTCGCCTTCGATTTCGGCGGCTCGATCCGCTGCGCCACGCTCGCCATGGGTGGCGATTGGGAAAACCTCGGCGATGCACTGGCCGACCAGTACCCCGCCGTGCAGCTGCAGCCACTCGCTGGGATCGACAAGGCGTCGGAGCGTGCCTGGGCGCAGGACTGGCTCGCGGGGATCCTCGGACGGGAAGGCGCGACGATCGACCCTGCTGCGCGGGACCATCTCTGGTCGGCATTGACCTCGCTCGCCTCGGCCCCGCCCGATGAACGCACGCTGACCGGTCTTTCGGTCCTGCTGCAATCAACCGAATTGAAGCGCGCGCTCAAGCCCTTCTGCCTCGGCGGGCCTTTCGGTCGGCTTCTCGATGCTGAGGCCGAGGACCTGGGCAGCGCGGACGTGCTCGCGTTTGAAACGGAGGGGCTGATCGGCTCACCAGCGGCACCCGCCGTGCTGGCCTATCTCTTCCACCGGATCGAGGCGCGCCTCGACGGGCGGCCCACCATGATCCTGATCGATGAAGGCTGGCTGGCGCTAGATGACGCCAATTTCGGCGGGCAGCTGCGCGAATGGCTGAAGACGCTGAGAAAGAAGAACGCCTGCGTTGTTTTCGCCACCCAATCGCTGGCCGACATCGATGGGTCCCTCATCGCACCCGCCATCATCGAGAGCTGCCCCACGCGGATCTTCCTTCCCAACGAGCGCGCCTTCGAGCCCCAGATCGCCCGGATCTACCAGAACTTCGGGCTGAACGACCGCCAGATCGACATCGTCGCCCGCGCGACGCCGAAGCACGACTACTACTGCCAGTCGAGGCGGGGCAACCGGCTCTTCTCGCTCGGACTCGGCGAGGTGGCGCTGGCCTTCACCGCCGCCTCCTCCAAGGCCGATCAGGCCGCAATCAGCGATCTGTTCGCCACCCATGGCCGGGATGGCTTTGCCGCCGCCTGGCTGCGCCATAGCGGTCTTGATTGGGCCACCGACCTGCTCGGGCCCGACATCGCACCAGCCGATCCGGCACCCCCTCACCCTGACCAGAAGGAGACAGAACATGACCCACAATCCTGAGCGCCCTGCCCGGCCCCGCAAACTCGCCGCCGCATTGATGGCCAGCGCCCTCGTCCTGACACCGGTTCTATCGACACCGGCCCAGGCCTTCTTCTTCGGTGGAGGCGGGCGGATCGTCTACGACCCGCGGAACCATGCCGAAAACATCCTCTCGGCCGCCCGCGCGCTCGAACAGATCAACAACCAGATCGCGCAGATCCAGAACCAGGCGCAGATGCTGATGAACGACGCGCTGAACCTCGCGAACCTGCCGCATTCCTCGCTGGCGCAACTGCAGGACGCCATCGGCGAAACCCAGCGCCTCCTGGCCGATGCCCAGAGCCTCGCCTTCGACGTGGCGACCATCGAACAGGCCTTCGCGCAGGACTACGGTGCTGCAGCAGCCCAGGGTGATTTCGACGCGATGATCGCCGGTGCGCGCGAGCGGTGGGAGACCTCCGTCGCGGGCTTCGAGGACAGCTTGCGCGTGCAGGCCGGGGTCGTGGGCAATATCGACGGAGCCCGCAGCCAGATGAACGCGCTCATCCGCGAAAGCCAAGGAGCCGTTGGGGCCCTGCAGGTCGCGCAGGCTGGGAACCAGCTGCTCGCATTGCAGTCGACGCAGATCGCCGATCTGACCGCCGCCATCGCCGCGCAGAACCGGGCGGAAGCGCTGGAAGCCGCCCGCATCGCCTCCGCCGAGGCGCAGGGCCGCGAGAACCTCGCGCGGTTTCTGGATTACGGCGGCGGCTACTCCCCCGGCACAGTACGGCTGTTCGGGGAGTAAGCGCATGGCCCTCGACACCCCGCGAACTCTGCGCCTGATCGCCTTCGGTATCGGCGGCCTTGCCGCCCTCGCCGCCGTGGTCGAACTGACGCGCACGGTCCTGCCCACCGACACCGGGCATGTGGTCAGGGATGACGCCTTGCGCGGCATCCTCGCGCGTTGCCGGGACCTGACGCCCGAAGACTATGCCAGCGACACCGAATGCCGCGCCGCCTGGGAGGCGGCCCGGCAGCGCTTCTTCGATCTGGCTCCAGAGCCGGCCGGGACGGAGTAAGGCAATGGGCGGCGTCAGTGTCATTGACCGGTTTCTCGAGGTCTTCGCCTCCTACATTGATTCCGGCTTCGGACTTCTGGGTGGCGACGTCGCCTTTCTCGCCACCACGCTGATCGTCATCGACATCACGCTTGCCGCGCTGTTCTGGGCTTGGGGTACGGATGACGACATCATTGCCCGGCTGGTGAAAAAGACCCTCTTTGTCGGGGTCTTCGCCTATATCATTGGCAACTGGAACACGCTGGCCCGGATCGTTTTCGACAGTTTCGCGGGCCTTGGCCTAGTCGCCACCGGCGGCACGATCTCCGCCGATGAACTGCTTCAGCCGGGGCGCATCGCGCAGGTCGGGCTCGAGGCCGGGCAGCCGATCCTCGCCTCCATCGCCGAGCTCTCCGGGTTCGTCGCCGTCTTCGAGAACTTCATCCAGATCGGGATCCTGTTCTTCGCCTGGCTGGTCGTCCTGCTGTCGTTCTTCATCCTGGCAATCCAGCTTTTTGTCACCCTGATCGAATTCAAGCTGGCCACGCTGGCGGGCTTCATCCTCGTGCCCTTCGGCCTGTTCAACAAGACCGCCTTCATGGCCGAACGCGTGCTGGGTCTCGTCATTTCTTCGGGTGTCAAGGTTCTGGTCCTGGCCGTGATCGTCGGCATCGGGTCGACCATCTTCAGCGAGTTCACCGCCGGGTTCGCGGGTGAGCCCACGATCAACGACGCCATGTCGGTGGTCCTTGGCGCACTGGCGCTCCTCGCCCTCGGTATCTTCGGACCGGGCATCGCCAATGGCATCGTCTCGGGCGGGCCGCAACTTGGCGCGGGCGCCGCGGTCGGCACCGGCATTGCGGTCGGCGGGGCTGCGGTCGCCGGTGTGGCCGGGACCCGGATGGCCCTTGGCACCGGTGGCGCGGCCCTGCGTGGTGCCAGTGCGGTTGGCAGCGGAACCGCGACCGCTTACCAACTTGGTGCCGCGTCCCGCAGCACGGCACTTGGCAAGTCCGTCGGTGGTGTGGCCGCAGTCGGAAAGACCGGTGCCGTCGCGGCATTCAGTCCGCTTCGGCGCGCGATCTCCGACGGTGCGCAGTCCGGCGCCCGCGCAGCCTATGCCGCAACCGGGGGACGGATGGCGGGTGGCGCCCTGCCCGCCCCGGCCAATGACGGCCCGCCCGACTGGGCGCGCCGGATGAAGCGCCAGCAATCCCTCCAGCACGGCCTGTCCACCGCCGCCCATGTCATCCGCTCCGGCGATCATGGCGGCGGCGGCACGGTCGTCAGCCTCTCCGAAAGGTCCTCCTGATGTTCCGACGACCCAGCGTCCGCTACGGCACCACACCCGAACCCGTCACCCCCTACCAGAAGGCCGCCCAGGTCTGGGACGAGCGGATCGGCTCGGCCCGCGTTCAGGCCCGCAACTGGCGCCTTATGGCGCTTGGTTGCCTCGCCCTATCCGCCGGGCTCAGCGGGGCGCTCGCCTGGCAATCGACGCGCAGCAGCGTCGTCCCCTACGTGGTCGAGGTCGACAGTCTCGGCGCGGCACAGGCCGTCGCCCCGGCGCTCGCTGAGTATCGCCCGACCGATCCGCAGATCGCCTGGCACCTCGCCCGCTTCGTCGAGCATGTCCGGCAGGTCCCGGCCGATCCGATCGTGCTGCGCCAGAACTGGCTTCGTGCGTACGATTTCGCTACGGATCGCGGCGCCGTCGCGCTGAATGACCACGCCCGTTTGAACGATCCCTTCGCCTTGGTCGGCGACACGCAGGTCTCCGTCGAGATCTCGAGCGTCATCCGTGCATCAGAGTCGAGCTTTCGTGTCGCCTGGATCGAGCGCCGCTATGAAAACGGTCAGCTCGCCACCACCGAACGCTGGACCGCCATCCTGACCGTCGTGATCCAGCCGCCGCGCGATGCGGAGCGCCTGCGGGCCAACCCGCTCGGCGTCTATGTCCATGCCATCAACTGGTCGAGGGAGAATGCCCAATGAGACGACTTCGCCCCATCCCCGTTCTTCTCCTCGCGGCCACCGCGCTGACCGCCTGCACGGGGCAGCGCCCGCCCGAGATCGCCTATGACGACCAGGTACCGGCCCTCGCGCCGCCGCCGGCACCACCCCCGGCCGAGAGGCCGCCCCGCCCGGTTCACACGCCCCCCGCCTGGACGCCCTCCCGCGGCGGCGATCCGGTAGCGGACACGCCGGAAGCCCGCATCATCGCCGCCAATGCCGCAGCCCGGGTCGAACCCCGCCAGCAGGGATATTACAACGCCATGCAGATTTTTCCGTGGAGCGAAGGCGCGCTCTACCAGATCTATGCAGCACCCGGCCAGATCACGAATATCGCGCTCGAACCCGGAGAGCGGCTTACCGGCCCCGGCCCGATCGCGGCCGGCGACACCGCGCGCTGGATCATCGGCGACACCACCAGCGGCGCAGGCCGCAGCGAGCGTGTCCATATCCTCGTGAAACCCACCCGCCCCGACATCACCAGCAATCTTGTCGTCAACACCGACAGGCGCAGCTACCACATCGAGTTGCGTGCGAATGAGGAGGCTTGGATGCCCAGCGTTGCATGGGCCTATCCAGAGGTGCGCGCCACGCCCCGCACCCCGACAATCCGCCGTCCCGAGATCCCGCCCGAGGCCGAGCGGCACTACCGTTACGGCTTGCAGGGCGACGCCCCACCCTGGCGGCCGGTCTCGGTCTTCGACGATGGACGGCGTGTCTTTGTCGTCTTTCCACCCGGCATCGCCCAGGGCGAAATGCCCCCGCTCTTCGTGATCGGCGCGGATGGACGTGGCCAGATCGTCAACACCCGCGTGCTCGGCAATGTGCTGATCGTGGACCGGCTCTTCGGGGCCGCGGAACTGCGTCTCGGCGAAAGACAACAGCAGGTCGTGCGGATCGTACGGACGGATGGCGATCAGAGCCCACCGCGCGCGGCACGGCCGGAGGCGGAGCGATGACACAAACCCCTAATATGCAAGAGCCGCCAAGGACCGAGGAAGACATCGCTCAGGAGCTCCGCCTCCGGCCCGATCCGCCCCGTGTGATGCGCCTGTCCCGCCGGGCCATTGCCCTTGCCACTGCCATCGGCGGACTTGGCCTTGGCGCAATCCTGATCGTGGCGCTGCAGAACAACCGGCAGGAGGGCAACCAGACCGAGCTCTTTTCCACCGAACGCATTCAGGCGGCTGAAGGGCTGTCCACATTGCCTCGGGATTACGCCGATGTCCCGCGTCTCGGCCCGCCCTTACCCGGTGAGCTGGGCCGCGCCATCCTTGGGGCGCAAGATCGCGGCCAGCCGGTCCCGGCACCGCCCCTTTCCGGTCCATTGGCCCCCACAGTCGATCCGGAGGAACAACGCCGCCTTCAGGAACTCGACGCCGCCCGCCTGAGCGCCCTTTTCGCCGAGGCGCAAACCGTGCCGCACGGCGGAGCACAGCACACATCGACGCCCCCCGCGACCGGCGCGCTCTTCCCCTCCACATTGAGCAGCCCGACGGCAAACGATCCGGTCTCAAACCGGGAGGCCTTCCTCACCCGTCCCGGAGACACGGACACCGTCAGTGCGCAGCGCATGGTGCCGCCGCCCAGCCCCTACATCCTGCAGGCCGGAACGGTGATCCCGGCCGCCCTGATCACCGGCCTGCGCTCCGACCTCCCCGGCCAGATCTCGGCCCAGGTGACTGGAGACGTCTACGACAGCCCGTCGGGGCGGTACCTGCTGATCCCGCAAGGCGCGCGCCTGCTGGGAGAATACGACAGCCGCATCGCATCCGGGCAAAGCCGCCTGCTTCTGGTCTGGACCCGCCTCATCCTGTCCGACGGTCGCTCCATTGTGCTGGAACGCGCGCCCGGCACTGACGGAACAGGCGCGTCCGGCCTGCAGGACCGGGTCAACTATCATTGGGGTCGCGTCTTTCTCGCCGCAGGCCTCGCCACGATCCTGAACCTCGGCCTTGAAAGCGGGGCCGACAGCGAGGATGACGTCGCCCGTGCCATTCGCGAGGCCGCGCAGGACACGATCGGGCGGACCGGGGACGAGATCGTCCAGCAGCAGCTCGCCGTCCCGCCGACACTGACCATCCGTCCGGGCTTCCCCGTCCGCGTCATGGTCACGCGCGACCTGATCCTCGAGCCTTTGGGAGAAATAAGATGACAAAGCTGAAGCTTGGACCGATCCATGACGACAAACCGGTCAAGTTGACCGTGGAGCTTCCCGCCGATGTGCACCGCGACCTCTGCGACTACGCGGCTGTTCTGGGCCACCAGACCGGACAGGACCTTGAGCCCGCCCGCCTCGTCGCCCCAATGCTTGCCCGCTTCATGGCCACGGACCGCGGGTTCGCAGCAGCGCGCAAGGCGGGATCGAGGGCGAACCGCAAGAAACCAGACCCACCGAGAACACTGGATACCGATCAGGGCTAAGTATCTGTGAAATCGTAAGTCTCTTGGCGGATCGCATTGCACACGGATCGCACATAGGCACCCCCTACCCGCCTGAAGTTGCGACGGAGTCGAGCCGATCCTCCAAGGTCTCCTCGACGATCAGCAGCTTCCCCGGAGCCTTCCAGCGGCGCCGGCGGCCGCCATCAGTGATGATCTCATAGTCAGACATAAGCACGTGCTTGGGCATATGCCTAAACCTCCATGGTTATGCCTGAGTGTCCGGTGTAGACGGAGGCCTTTTCACCTCAGAAAGACGAATAAAAGATCCCGGCGATCAGCCAAAATCAGACCAGTTCGTGAGCCGGCGCGGTCACCTCATCTATCCACGCCATCAGTGCTTCGGGTTCGGGCGGCAGCTGGATTGCCAGCCCTTCCGCGAAGGTCTCGAAAGCCGGTCGGTTGAGCGCATTGAGACCAACCAGAACGGGAACGTCCATCGCGATCGCCTCGGCGATCACGTTGCGGAACCCTCGTCCCTCGGCCTCGTGTTTGCCGAACTTGTTGACGATCAGGAGGTCCGCCCCGGATGAGAGATCGGCCGCGACCAACCCGACCGCCGTTTCCAGCGCGGTTGGGTCGAGGCGACACCCCCGCGCCTGCGGGCCGAGGTCCTGACTGATGCGCAGAATGGCACCATCGGGCAACACTCGCACGTCCATGTCGCAGGGGCCGGCATCACAGCGCTCGCTGTTGATCTGGACAGTGCCGCAACATCTGAGACCGCGAGCCGCGAGGTCGGTTGCCAGCCGTTCAAGAACCAGGTCGGTATCGCCGCGCCCCGGCGCCATCGTGTAGGCAAGTTTCATATCTGGACTCCTCAGGATTGGCAGAACGGCTGGAATTCGACTAGCGCACCGGCTGGCAGGCTCTCGGCGTCGGCCGACAGGAACATCAACCCGTCGGCCAGGGAAAGCAGTCCGACACGAGCGGAATGCGTGGCATCCTCGAAACTGACGATCTCGCGACCCTCTGCATCAAAACCGGCCAGAGTGACGGGTCGGAGTTCGCAGCGCCCGGGCTTGCGGCGGATTGGGCTTGCGGTCACAACATGGCGCCGGGTTGGGATGGGTCCCTCGCCGCTCAGGGCACGGATCAGCGCCAGTCCGAAGACCTGCCATGTGACGAAGGCCGATACCGGGTTGCCAGGCAATCCAAGCCAGTGCGCCTTGCCGATGCGCCCGACCGACACCGGCTTGCCGGGTTTGATCGCGACGCCGCTGAACAGAGTTTCGCCGCCCAATGCCATGACGGCCGGCTTCACATGGTCTTCCTCGCCCACCGAGATACCGCCCGTGGTGATGACCAGATCGGCCTGCGACGCCATGTCGCCCAATTGACGGACAAGGCCTGCAAGACTGTCAGCACCATGGGCAGAGGCCACGATTTCAACGCCCGCACAGGCAAGGCTTGCCGTCAGCATCGGCGTGTTGACGTCCCAGATCTGGGCGGCCTCGCGGGCGCCTCCGGCGCGCCGAACCTCGTCACCGGTGACCAGCAGTGCTACGCGCATCCTGCGCCGAACGCGCATCCTGCGCCGAACGCGCAGGATGCCCGCGCCGGCGGCGGCGCAGGCGGCGATCTCCCTCGGGCCGAGCCTCTGCCCCTTGTCGAGGACGGTTGCGCCGCTGGCCATGTCACTGCCCGCACGGCGAATGTTCAAACCCGGTTCAGGTCGGCGCGACAGATGAATGACGTCCCCGTCACGCTGTACATCCTCCTGCATCACGACAGCGTCCGCGCCACTTGGGATTGGCGCGCCCGTGAAGATCCGGGCCGCCACGGCTCCGGCAACCGGTGTCGTCACCGCCTGTCCGGCAGGCACGCGCGCAACGACCGGCAGCACCCAGGGTCCGGGGCCAGTCAGGGCCGATGTCGCGATCGCATAGCCATCCATCGCCGCATTATCGAAAGCCGGTGCCATGGATCGGGACCGGACCGCCTGAGCGAGAATGCGGCCAAAGGCGCGGTCGAGCGACACGGCCTCGGTCCGACCGACCGGTGCAGTGTGCGCCGCAATCCGGGTAAGCGCCTCGTCGATGCTGATCAGCGCGTGAAGCATGTCCTGACTGTCACAGCCGCAGCCCGGTGACGCGATGGCTTGATGGATGGTCATTGTGCTGCCTCCTGTGTGGATTGGGCAGCCTGGAAGTGCCCGGGCCCAATGCTGCAATCGAGATCTCGCAGGCGCCCGTCCTTGAGCCCGTAGATCAAGCCGTGCACGCGGACATCGGCTCCGCGACGCCATGCCCTCTGAAGGATCGGCGTTTCGCAGACACGCCGAACCCCTTCGACGACGTTCAGTTCGGCCAGTCGGTCACGTTGTCCTTCGAGATCGGGTTCGCGCCCCAGATCGACCGCGTAAGCGCGAGCCAGACGCCGAATCGGCTCGAGCCAGTGATCGGCCAGACCATGGGGCAGATCCTCGGTCGCGGCCTTGACCCCGCCGCAGCCATAGTGGCCGCAAACGATGATCTCGCGCACATGCAACGCATCGACCGCGAACTCCAGCGCCGAGAGCAGGTTCATGTCCGAGGAATGAACGATGTTGGCGACGTTGCGATGGACGAATACCTCGCCCGGATCGAGCCCCGCGACCACGTTGGCCGGAACCCGGCTGTCCGAACAGCCGATCCAGAAGAACTCGGGCGCCTGAAGGGCCGCAAGGCGGGTGAAATAGTCGGGTTCCTCGGCGTGACGTTGTTGCGACCAAGCCACGTTGCGCGCCAGAAGATCATTCAGCATCGGTCGTCTCCGGGGAATCTGGCAGCCCGCGCCGCGTTCGCATGTGTTTCGACAGGGTCTGCAGATCGGCCCGAGTCAGCCGGGCGCGGGCAATCGGCAGGAGGATCGCGTTTTCGGCAACGAGGTGGCGGCGCACGTGCCCCGCAAACCTGGACAACACGGCGCGCTCCTTGGCGGTCAGATCGGCCCCCGTGTCGAGGCAACCAGCCAGCATCGCACGCACTTCAGGCAACAGACGCATCGCCTCATCCTGATCAGCCCTGATCCGGTCGATCGCACCCTCGATCGCATCCTCCTCCGTGCAGCGCCGGGCAAGAAGCGGGAACAGATCTTCCATCTCGTCGCGCAGGTGGACGTTCAATTCCTCGTTCAGAAAGCGCAGCACCGTTGTCGCTGCCTGGCGATCGAGAGCGTCCGCCGATGCCAGCCCGTCGATCACTGCGCAAATCTGACGTTCGCGCAGGTGATCGTCACTGATGAAATCCAGAGGATTTGCAAGCAGGCTCGGGCTTGTCGGTTTATCACCGCTCCCACGCAGCAATGGCTCTGACGGTTGCATGACACGTCCTTTCGCTTGGTTCAGATCGGCGCAAGGCTTGCGCCGGTGATCTGTGCGCCTTGGGCCAGAGATTCGACGAAGTCCCGTGATGCCCGCGCCCAGGCCGCCTTTTCCAGCGCCTGCGCGATTCTGGGGCGGACGGTCTCATAGGGCAGAACCTGACCTGGTGCTGTGGCGTTCAGGCGGATGATGTGCCAGCCGTGCCGAGAGAGAACGGGTGTGGGGCTGATGCCGCCCTCGGCCAGGGTGCGCAACGCCGCTTCGAACTCGGGCACGGTGTCGCCCGGGCCAAGCTGGCCCAGATGCCCAGCCGAAGCCTTGGAGCCGCAATCGCTTTCACGGGCAGCGGCGGAAAACCCTTTGGCATCACCGTCAAGCCGCGCCAGCAGGGCAAGGGCCCGCGCCTCGGCCATGGCGCGTTCGGCGTCGTCGCGCGGATCGCAGGCACACAGGATATGCGAGACATCCCAGAGCGGCGCGGATCGGTAACGGTCGGGGTCCTTTTGCCATTCCGCACGGACCGCGTCCTCGGCAATCGGCTCGATTTCCAGCGCTTCATCCAGAAGGGCACGGATCAGGGCTTCGTCTTCGGTCTCGAAGCGGCTTGGCGCCAGTTCCAGCGGGTCGGGCGTCAACCCCCGGCGCTTCGCCTCTTGCAACAGCAGTGCGCGGATGGCCAGCGCCTGCGCCGCCTTGCGCCAGGCGATGCCCGGCTTGTCCTTCGGGCCAGTGTGGTTCTGGGCCTCGGCGGCGATTGCCGCCGAGGGGATGGTTTCGCCGTTCACGACGACATCGGGAAACAGGGCCACGTTCATCTGGCTCACTCCGCTGGCGTCGTGGAGGTGGGACCGCGCTTGGCTTGCACCTTGTCATAGGCGCGGCGGCGGTCTTCGAGCGGGCGATGCCGACGCGAGCGCACGATCTGGTAGCCGGGCCGCGTCAGCAGGTAGCGGAAAGGAGCGGCAAAGCCCGACCAGATGTGCACCAGCCGCGTGAAGGGAAACAGCGCCGTGATGATCAGGCCGAGGAAGATGTGCAGCTTGTAGAGCCAGTGCACGTCAACCACCGTGACCCAGGCGTTGATGTTCCAGCTGACCACGCTCTGCGACCAGGTCATGAAGCGGACCATTTCCGACCCGTCCATGTGCTGAAGCGTCTGGGTGATCGTCAGAAGGCCGATGGCCAGCTGCAGCCAGATCAGGACCATGATGAGAACATCGGGGAAGGTCGATGTCACCCGGATGCGCGGATCGACGAGGCGACGGTGCAGCAGCATGGTCGAGCCGATCAGGGCCGCGATCCCGGCCGGTCCGCCGATCAGGACTGCCATCCATTGCTTCAGCGCATAGGGAATGCCGATCGCATCCAGCACCCAGATCGGTGTGAACAGACCGACGAGGTGGCCGAAGAACACGGTCAGGATACCGACATGGAACAGGATCGAGCCCCAGATCAGCTGCTTGCGGCGCAAGAGCTGGCTCGAGGAACTTTTCCAGGTGAAGGGGTCCCGTTCATAGCGCACGATCGACCCCACGAGGAAGATCGTCAGCGCGACATAGGGCATGACCCCGAATATGACGAAGTTGATGTCGAAGTCGCCGAACATTTCATGCGCTCCTGTTCAATGGTTTCGGGGTCGGTTTGTCCATCGCCGCGAGCATGTCGCGGACTTGCGGGCAACCTGCGTTCGGATCGGGGCCGAATGTAACCTCGGTTTCCTCCCAGACGGCATCAAGCGCCGCGAGGTCGGTCGGGTCATCATCCGGCTGGGCCAGCATGTCGGCCACCGCTTCCGCGTCGGCGCGGGTTCCGGAAAGCTGCAAGAGGGAGGCGAACGCAGCAGCATACCCGCTGTCGCGCCGCCCGAGGCGGGCCGCGAGAGCATCAAGGATATGCGCCGCGTCCGCCAGAGTCTCCTGCACTTCTGCGAAGGGACGCGTCGACAGGAATTCCAGCAACACCGGCAGGTGGTCCGGCAGTTCCGAGGTGGCGGGCTCGAACCCGCCCTCCCGATAGGTTTCGATCAAGCTGACCATCGCGCCGCCCCTGTCGCGGCTTTCGCCGTGGACGTGCTCAAAAAGATTGAGCGACAGCGTCCGCGACCGGTCGAAGAGCATCACATAGCTTTCCTGCAGGTCGTAGAGGTCGGCCTTTGCAAAGCCATCGGTCAACCTGCGCAGCGCAGCCCGTGTGTCGGCGGCGATGCGGGGATCGGCGGCGATGACGCCCCCGATTTCGGGCATGGCCTCCTGAAGCTCCCGCGAGGGATAGCTCAGGATCAGCGACAGGGCCTTGAGTGTGCGGTCCATCATCAGAAGGTCTCCTGCGGAAGGGCGAATTTCTTTTTCTTGCCGCCGAACAAGGTGGTCTTGCCGGCCTCGCCGGTGGAACAGCCGTTGCCATCGGTAAAGCCGCAGCCGCCGCGGATGTCGGCGCCATGCTCGTTCTGCTCGCGGTGCGCCGTGGGGATCGCGAAGCGGTCCTCGTAATCGGCGATGGCCATGATCTTGTACATGTCCTCGATAACCCGGCCCGACATACCTACACGGGCGGCGATCGCCTCGTCCCGCACGCCATCCACGCTGAGCGCCCGCATGTAGAGCCGCATCGCGGACATGCGTTCCAGCGCGTGAACGATGGGCTCCTCGTCCCCCGCCGTCAGCATGTTGGCGAGGTATTTGACGGGGATGCGCAGAGACCGCACGTCGGGCATCTGGTCGCTCATCGCGATCTGGCCCGCCTGAGCGGCGTTCTGGATCGGGCTAAGCGGCGGGATGTACCACACCATCGGCAGCGTCCGGTATTCGGGGTGCAGCGGGAAGGCCACCTTCCAGTCCATCGCCATCTTCCAGACCGGGCTGACCTTAGCGGCCTCGATCCAGTCCTCTGGCACACCGTCGCGGCGGGCCGCGGCGATCACCTCGGGGTCGTTCGGATCGAGAAACACATCCAGTTGCGCGCCGTAGAGATCGGTCTCGCGTTCGGCGCTGGCCGCCGCCTCGATCTTGTCGGCGTCATAAAGGATCACACCCAGATAGCGGATACGGCCGACGCAGGTTTCCGAGCAGACCGTCGGCTGGCCGGACTCGATCCGCGGATAGCAGAAGGTGCACTTCTCAGATTTGCCGGTATCCCAGTTGTAATAGACCTTCTTGTACGGGCAGCCTGAGATGCACATCCGCCAGCCGCGGCATTTCTCCTGGTCGATCAGGACGATGCCGTCCTCCTCGCGCTTGTAGATGGCACCCGAGGGGCAGGAGGCCGAGCAGGTAGGGTTGAGGCAATGCTCGCAGAGCCGCGGCAGGTACATCATGAAGGTATTTTCATACTCTCCATAGATCTCCTTCTGCACGTTCTCGAAGTTGTAGTCGGCCGACCGCTTCGAAAACTCACCGCCGAGGATTTCCTCCCAGTTCGGGCCCTTCTCGATCTTCTCCATCCGCTCGCCGGTGATCTTCGAACGCGGCCGCGCGGTTGGGAACGCGGTCATGTCGGGCGCGGATTTCAGGTGGTCGTAGTCGAAATCGAACGGCTCATAGTAGTCGTCGATCTCGGGCATCGACGGGTTGGCGAAGATGTTCGCCAGGATCCGCCACTTCGATCCCTGCTTGGGATGTAGCTTGCCGCTGGCGGACCGTGCCCAGCCGCCGTTCCATCGCTTCTGGTTTTCCCAGTCGGTCGGATAGCCGGTGCCGGGCTTGGTCTCGACGTTGTTGAACCACGCGTACTCAACGCCTTCGCGCGTCGTCCACACATTCTTGCAGGTAACCGAGCAGGTGTGACACCCGATGCATTTGTCGAGGTTCAGGACCTTGCCGATTTGCGCACGAACTCTCATTCCGCTGCCTCCACGTTCTGGGTTGCGGACCGGCTTGCGGGTTTGTCGAGCCAGTCGATCTTCTTCATTTTCCGCACGATCACGAACTCGTCGCGGTTGCTGCCCACGGTGCCGTAGTAGTTGAAGCCGTAGGACAGCTGCGCATAGCCGCCGATCATGTGCGTGGGTTTCAGCGTGGCGCGGGTCACCGAGTTGTGGATGCCGCCGCGATTGCCGGTCTTTTCCGAGCCGGGGGTGTTCACGATCTTTTCCTGAGCGTGGTACATGAAGAGCGTCCCCTGCTTGATCCGCTGGGACACCACCACCCGCGCAGTCAACGCGCCGTTGGTGTTGTAGGCCTCGACCCAGTCGTTATCGACAAGGCCCGCCTTCTGCGCGTCCACTTCGGACATCCAGACCACCGGTCCGCCCCTGTTCAGCGTCAGCATCAGCAGGTTGTCGGTATAGGTGCTGTGAATGCCCCATTTCTGGTGGGGCGTGATGAAGTTCAGCACCACGTGCGGGCTGCCCTCGGCCGCGTCGTTGTTGACGGCCGCGGTGATGGTCTTGAGGTCGACCGGCGGGCGGTAGCTGACGAAGCCCTCGCCAAAGGCCCGCATCCATTCATGATCCTGATAGAGCTGCTGGCGGCCCGTCAGGGTGCGCCACGGGATCAACTCGTGGACGTTGGTGTAGCCGGCGTTGTAGCAGACCTCCTCGCTTTCGATCCCCGACCATGTGGGGCTGGAGATGATCTTGCGCGGTTGCGCCGCGATATCGCGGAAGCGGATCTTGGTGTGGTGCGCGCCCTCGGCCAGGTGGGCATGGTGGCGACCGGTGGGTTTTTCCAACTCCTCCCACGCCTTCACGGCCACTTCGCCGTTGGTCTCGGGCGCGAGCATCAGGATCATCTCGGCCGCGTCGATGGCGGTTTCCAGCCTCGCGTGGCCCTTTGACACGCCTTCGTCCTGGACGACGCCGTTCAAGTCGCACAGGTGTTTCACCTCGACCTTCGTGTCCCAGGTGATCCCCTTGCCGCCGTTGCCGAGTTTCTCCAGCAGCGGACCGACCGAGGTGAACTTCTTGTAGAGGTTGGGATAATCCCGCTCGACCGCGATATAGTTCGGCGCGGTCTTGCCCGGGATCAGGTCACATTCGCCCTTCTTCCAGTCCTTCACATGGGCCTGAGCGAGTTCGCCGGGGGTGTCGTGCAGCAGCGGAAGCTGGACGATATCGGTTTCGACACCCAGAACCTCGGGTGCCACTTCCGAGAACTTGCGGGCGATCGACTTGAAGATCTCCCAGTCCGACTTCGACTCGTAGGCCGGGTCCACCGCCGCCTGAAGCGGGTGGATGAACGGGTGCATGTCCGAGGTGTTGAGGTCGTCCTTTTCGTACCAGCTGGCGGTCGGCAGGACGATGTCGGAATAGACCGCCGTCGTGGACATGCGGAAGTCGATGCAGACCAGCAGGTCGAGCTTGCCCTTCGGCGCCTCGTCATGCCAGACGGCCTCCTTCGGCATCACGCCGCCTTCCTCGCCCAGGTCCTTGCCCATCACGCCGTGATCGGTACCGAGCAAGTGCTTGAGGAAATACTCGTGTCCCTTGCCCGAAGACCCGAGCAGGTTCGACCGCCAGACGAACAGGTTGCGCGGCCAGTTTTCCGGGGCGTCCGGATCCTGGCAGGACATTTCCAGATCGCCGGATTTCAGCTGTTCGGCGACGTAGTCCTTGATCTCCTTGCCCGCCTTCTTGGCAGCTTTCGAGACCTCCAGCGGGTTGGTTTTCAACTGCGGGGCGGACGGCAGCCAGCCCATGCGCTCGGCCCGGATGTTGTAGTCTATCAGGGAAATGTCCCAATCGCCGTCGGGCGCCGTGGGCGACAGGATTTCGCCCGCCCGCAGGGTCTCGTAGCGCCACTGGTCGGTATGGGCATACCAGCAGGATGTCGAGTTCATGTGCCGCGGCGGACGGTTCCAGTCCAGCGCGAAGGCCAGCGGCTGCCAGCCGGTCTGCGGGCGCAGCTTTTCCTGCCCCACGTAGTGCGACCAGCCGCCGCCCTCCTGGCCGATGCAGCCGCACATCACCAGCATGTTGATGATGCCGCGATAGTTCATGTCCATGTGGTACCAGTGGTTCAGACCGGCCCCGAGGATGACCATGGACTTGCCATGGGTCTTTTCGGCGTTGCCTGCGAACTCCCGCGCGACCGCGATTATCTTTTCAGCAGCCACGCCGGTGATCTTCTCGGCCCAGGCCGGGGTGTAGGGGCTGTCGTCGTTGAAATCCTTGGACACCCAGTCACCGCCAAGGCCCCGGTCGAGACCGTAATTGGCGCAGAAGAGGTCGAACACCGTGGCCACCAGCACTTCCTTGCCGTCGGCCAGTTTGACCTTCCGCGCGGGGATGTTCCGGGTCAGCACCTCGGGATGGTCGCACTTGACGAAGTCGCCCGTGGCCGCGCCGCCGAAAAAGGGGAAGTCGACGCCGACAACCTCGTCGTGGTCGCCATCGAGAATCTGGCTCAGGCGCAGTTTGGTTTCCGCGCCTTTCGCCTGTTCTTCAAGGTTCCATTTTCCCTCTTCGCCCCAGCGGAAGCCGATCGACCCGTTGGGAGCGACGACCTTGCCCGATGCCTCGTCGAAGGCGACGGTCTTCCAGTCGGGATTGTTCGACTCGCCCAGATTGCCGTCGAAATCGTCGGCGCGCAGCATGCGGCCCGGCACGAGGTGCCCGTCCTTTTCGTCGAGCCGAACGAGCATCGGCATGTCCGTGTACTTGCGGGCGTAGTCCTCGAAATACGCGGCCTGCCGGTCGAGGTGGAATTCGCGCAGGATCACATGGCCCATTGCCATCGCCAGCGCCGCGTCGGTGCCGGCCTGCGGATTCAACCAGATATCGCCGAACTTGGCGGCCTCGGAATAGTCGGGGCTGACCACGGCGGACTTGGTGCCGCGATAGCGCACCTCGGTGTAGAAATGGGCGTCGGGCGTGCGGGTCTGCGGCACGTTCGAGCCCCAAAGCATCAAGAAACCCGCATTGTACCAGTCGGCCGATTCCGGCACATCTGTCTGCTCACCCCAGGTCTGCGGCGAGGCAGGCGGCAGGTCGCAATACCAGTCGTAGAACGACATGCAGGTGCCGCCAAGAAGGGACAGATAGCGCGAGCCCGCGGCATAGCTGACCATCGACATCGCGGGGATCGGCGAGAAGCCGAACACGCGGTCTGGACCGTAGGTCTTCGCGGTATAGGCGTTGGCGGCGGCGACGATCTCGGTCGCCTCGTCCCAGCTTGCCCGCACGAACCCGCCCTTGCCGCGCGTCTTGGTATAGGAGGCACGCAGGATTGGATCGTTCTGGATCGCGGCCCAGGCGACGACCGGCGTCATGGTCTCGCGCATCTTGCGCCAGGCGCGCATCAGGCTGCCCCGGATCAGCGGGTTCTTCACGCGGTTGGCGGAATAGAGATACCAGCTGTAGGACGCTCCCCGCGCGCAGCCGCGCGGCTCGTGGTTGGGCAGGCCAGCCCGGGTGCGCGGATAATCGGTCTGCTGCGTTTCCCAAGTCACGATGCCGGACTTGACGTAGATCTTCCAGGAACACGACCCGGTGCAGTTCACCCCGTGGGTCGAGCGGACGATCTTGTCGTGCCGCCAGCGGTTTCTGTAGGTGTCCTCCCAGTCGCGGTTCTCGCGGGTGGTCTGACCCCAACCGTCCGAGAATTGCTCCAGTTCCTTGCTCTGGAAGAAGTTCAGTTTGTCGAGCAGATGGCTCATTGGGCTGTCCTTTCGGGTGTCTGGGTGCGGGCGGCGGACTGCGCCGCCCGGGAATTCAATTGGATCATTCAGCGGGCTGGGCTGCGGTGCCCTGCGGTGTGCGGCCATGTTCGATGTCGTGGAGAAGGCCGCCGGGGCGCGTGTAGACCGCCCAGGTGATAACGACGCAGATGACGTAGAAGATCAGGAAGCCCCAGAGCGCCCCCACGGCGGACCCGGTCATCGCGATGGACGTCCCGTAGGCCTTGGGGATGAAGAAGGCGCCGTAAGCCGCGATCGCCGAGGTGAAGGCCACGATGGCCCCGGATTCCATCGCGATCTGCCGCTTGCGTTCCTCGACGCCCAACTGCGGCATCAGGCGCGGAATTTCACGTCCCATGATCACCGGGATCATCTGGAAGGTGGAGGCATTGCCAACACCGGTCAGGAAGAACAGGGC
>JAYZLL010000017.1:0-149252 GCA_036154315.1 Pseudomonadota bacterium | reverse complement strand
GTGCAGGCCCGAGAACAGCACCATCGCGTAGATCGCGATGCGCGGCCAGAACGATGGTTGGGCGAACAGGGCTTGCCCGTCGATCCACGTCGTCTGGCGCGACATGCTTTCCAAAAGGAACAGCGCGAAAATGAACGCGGCGAGCGACAGGATGAAGTCGCCCGGTCGCCGGTAACGCTGGAACAGATCCTGAAAGGTCTTGCGCGTGCTCATGCCTGCCCTTGAAACACATGCGCCCCGGCGAACCGGGGCGCGAGGTGGCTTATTGCTCGATCAGGCTCATCACGGTGCCCATCGTGGCCCCGTTGGCCTCGATCTGCGCGGTCGATGCCTCGGCATCCTGCCAGTAGATCAGGGCACCGGTTTCAGCCGCGAGCGTCTTTGCGGCGTCCGATGACATGACCTTTTCGGCGACGACGGCAATCTTTTCGCGCACATCGGCCGGGGTGTCCTTGTGAACGAAGAGGCCATTCCACAGCGCAAGGTCGAGCTCGGGGTCAAGCTCACCCACGGTCGGCGCATCCGGGGTCAGCGGAATGCGCTCACCGCCGATCGACGCAAGCACGGTGATGTCGTCTAGACAGGGCAGGATCAGTTGCAGCGTCGTGTTGATGACGTCCGCATCGCCCGAGGCGAGCGTGTTGCAATCGAGCGCGTCGAACGCGGCCTCGGACCCGTAGGAAAAGCCCATCTTGTTGGCGAGCGCCATCGTCACCTGCGTCGGGATCAGGAAGGTGCCGAAATGGCCCAGCGCGACGTCGTTCTCGGCGGCATAGGCGGCAAGCTCGTCCATCGATGCATAAGGCGCGTCTCCCGACGTGGCGATGACGAAGGGGTAGGTCACGAAAATGCCGATGGGTTCGAACGGGTTCGGCGACAGCGCGGGGATGCCGACCTCGGGGCCGACCAGCGGGATATCCACGACGAAGGACCCGATGGTATAGCCGTCAGGGTCGGCGTTCGCGACTTCGGCCGCACCCGGAAACGGGCCACCGCCGCCGCCCGGCTTGTTCACCACTGCGGCAGGCACGCCGTAGGTCGACTGGAACTCATCCGCGATCATGCGGGTGATCACGTCTTCCAGATCGCCCGGCGGGAAAGGCACCACGAACTCGACCGGCTTTTCCGGATACTCGGCCTGCGCGGCCATCGGCAGGGCGGCGGCGGCGAGGGCCACGGCGCTGGCCAGAACTGTCTTCATTGTCTTGCTCCCGTTGGTTGGGTTCAATATATGAACCTCTGGTATCAAATATTCTTGCAGCCTCGACTTCTTTCTGTCAACGTCGAGGTGAAAAAATTGCACCTGCAACGATCGGAAGACCGCCGCCCCGATGGGAACGATCACGAAAGCGCTCGAGCTGCTCAATTACTTTGCGCGGCAGAAACCCGAGATCGGGTTGACCGAGTTCGTGCGGCTCGTGGACCGCGACAAGGCGACGGTGCATCGCCACCTTACCGAACTGACCGAGAACGGTTTTCTGGAACAGAACCCGGTCACGCGGGCCTATCGGCTGGGGCCCTCGATCCTGCGCCTGTCCGGGGTGCGCGAGGCGACGCATCCGGTGCGTTCCGTGCTCCGCCCGGTGGTGTCCGAGATCGCGAATGCGGTCGGGGAGCTTACTCATGTGTCTCTAATCCACGGCGATGTGCTGTCGCCTGCGCTCCACGCCGACCCGATGACACATGGCACGCAGGTCGCGTTCGACGAATCAGAGATGCTGCCGCTTCACGCCACCTCATCCGGCCTCGCCGTGCTGGCCTTTGCGCCCGAAGGCATGGCCAGGCGCATCCTGAAAGGGCCGCTCGACCGCTATGCGGATGGGACGATCACGACCGCCTCGACGCTTCAGGCGATGCTGGACGAGGTCCGCGAACGGGGCACTGCGTCGCAGGACCGCGCCTTCGACAACGAGGTCTGCTCACAGGCCGCGCCGATCTTTGGGCCCGACGGCGAAGTAACCGGGGCGGTCGCCATCGCCTTTCCCACCGTGCGTGACAGCGACGAAAAGCGGGCCGATGTCCGCGCGGCGCTCTGCGACGGCATGGCCCGGATCACACACCAGCTTGGCGGCGTCGTGCCGCCGGAACATGCAGACAAATGGTCGGGCGCGTGACGCCCCGACCCAATCCGACGCGACGGAGGATCACCCGATGAAAGACGCCAACTTCCTGAAAGAGCGCAACGCCCGCGCAATTTGGCACCCGATGGCGCATCCCGCCGACAGCATCGCCAATCCGCCCGACATCATCGTGGGCGGTGAAGGCGTGACGATTACGGATGTCGACGGTCACACCACGGTCGATGCGGTCGGGGGGCTGTGGAACGTGAACCTCGGCTTTTCCTGCCAGCCGGTCAAAGACGCCATCGCGGCACAGTTGGAGCGTCTGCCGTATTATTCGATCTTTCGCGGCACCTCGAACGATCAAGTCATCGAACTGGGCGAGATGCTCGCCGATTTCTTCGCACCTGACGGGCTGACGCGCGCGTTTTATACCTCCGGCGGGTCGGATTCGGTCGAAGTGTCGCTGCGCCTTGCCCGCCAGTATCACAAGATCCGGGGCGAAGCGGGCCGGGTGAAATACCTGTCTCTGAAAAAGGGCTACCACGGCACCCATACGCTGGGCGCTTCGGTGAACGGAAACGCCAACTTCCGCACGCAGTACGAGCCACTGATGCCCGGCTGCTTCCACGTCCCCGCCCCCTATACATATCGCAATCCGTTCAACGAGACGGACCCGGAACGGCTGGCGCAACTTTGCCTCGCCGCCATCGAGGACGAGATCAAGTTTCAGGACGCTTCGACCATCGCCGCGTTCATCATGGAGCCGGTGCTGGGTGCAGGCGGGGTCATTCCGCCACATGAAAGCTTCATGCCGGGCGTGCGCGCGCTGTGCGACAAATACGGCATCCTTCTGATCGCGGATGAGGTCATCACCGCTTTCGGTCGCACCGGCGACTGGTCCGGCAGCCGTCATTGGGGCGTTCAGCCCGATCTGATGTGCACCGCCAAGGCGATCACCAACGGGTATTTCCCGTTCGGAGCGGTCATGATTTCGGAAAAGGTGTCCGAGGTGTTCGAGAACGACACCAGCGGCAAGGGCAGCATCGGGTCGGGCTACACCTATTCCGGTCATCCCGTGGGGGCCGCTGCGGCGATTGCCTGTCTGAAGGAAACCGAACGGCTGAACGTCAAAGACAACGCCGCCGCGCGGGGCGATCAGTTGTTCGCGGGGCTAAACGCCTTGCAGGACAAATACGACATCATCGGTGATGTGCGCGGTGGTCACGGCCTCATGCTCGCGATTGAGCTTGTGTCGGACCGCGCGACGAAAGCGCCCATCGACAAGCCGACCATCAACGCCATTCACCGCGTGACGTATGAGAGCGGCGCGATGGTGCGGGTCTCAGGCAACAACGTGATCCTGTCGCCTGCGCTGATCCTGAGCGAAGAGAATGTCGATACGATCCTTGCCGCGCTCGATACGGGCTTCGGTTCAGTCTGACTTGGGGCCGATCGCACCCTTGGAGCGGAGGTTCACACCCTCCCAACTCCCTTCGGCCCAGAGAAGCGTCATACGCGTAAACGACCCTCGCGCCAGATCGGGGTGGTCTGCGACTTTCATCGCAGAGCGGTGCGGCTCGCTGCGGTAAGCCGCGCCGATCACTTCGGCCTCGTTTTCCCACAGTGTCAGGGTCGGCGCGTCCAGACCCTGCACGTCAGGCAGAAGCTGTTGTTCGAGGATGACGGCGGGCAGGTCGGCAAACGCCTGACGCACGGCACGAGTGCCTTTGCCGAACGCGATCATGCCTTCACCCGGATTGCCGATCCCCAGCGTAGTCATCACGAAAACGGGCCGGGCGGGCTTGGGTCGCGGGCCGAGGTTATCGAACACGGCGGTCGAGGTGCCTTCGGGCAGCCAGTTCAGATCGCCGTGGCTCTGGTAGGGTAACATGAGCCCGCACCAATGTTCTTCGGCTTGGGCGAGCAGCGGGATGTGTTCGAACCGGCGATCCAGATAGGACCGGGCCAGATCCCGGTCGGGCCAGACCGCGATCCACGTGCGCACGGTGCGGCGGCGTGACGGCATCCCGGTTTCGGCCCAATCGACCTCGGACCCGGCCATCGACATGGTGGCCCCGGTCGGTGCGGCGCTTTGGTCGTCATCGGCTGTAAGATCGCGGGCAAACCGCGCCGAAATGATCGTGAACGCCTGTGGCACACCAGTTACTCCCGCCCCATGCGATTGAGGCTAGCGGGTAAGCGGCGAATTACCAAGCGGCGTCTTGGCCTGCGTCAGATCGCGATCAGATGGTTGTCCCATGCCGAAGGCAGCCGGTTCAGCGCATGCGGCCCGGTCGCGTCGAGCGCGATGAGCCCGCCGAGACCGTCGGACGCGAGGTAGCCCTCGCCCAACGTCGCCAGCCCGCAGACGTCGGTGCGCTTGAGTTCGCCAAGGAATGTGCCATCGGGCGCGAAACGATGCAGCCGCCCACCTTTGGGCGAGGTGATCGCGACCTCGGCGCCGTTCCCGGCGAACGCGATGCTGCCCGCATAGCCCTCCATCAACAACTGTTCGGTCAGCGGCGCCGATCCCAGAACCGGCGCCTCGCCCATCCGGTGTAGACCGATCAGCGGCGTCGCGGCACCCGGCGCACCCTCCCACTGCATGGCGAAGGCGACGAGGCCGTCGTCGCGGATCGCAAGGTGGCGGATGGAATTCTGGTGGAGGTCCGGGTCCAGCACGACCTTTTCGATCACGCGTCCGGCAAGGTCGGTATAGACGAGGCTCGGCTCCATCGTATCGATGTTCAGCTTGTCACGGTCATCGGTCTGGATGCCGCCGTTTGCGATCACCAGATGCGCGCCGTCCGGCATCAGGCGCAGT
The DNA here is from genome assembly GCA_036154315.1 of Pseudomonadota bacterium. Taxonomy (GTDB): domain Bacteria; phylum Pseudomonadota; class Alphaproteobacteria; order Rhodobacterales; family Rhodobacteraceae; genus Maritimibacter. The sequence goes on along the minus strand of JAYZLL010000017.1, from coordinate 144,365 downwards.
TCGTGCGGGCCAAGACCCGTGGTCGGGAAACTGTCGATCCGGGTGTACCCCTCGGTCTCCCACACGCCCACATGCCCGACACTCCCGACGATCTCCTGCTCAGAGGTGAACAGGCGCGCGCCATCGGCCGAAAAGGCGCCGTGACCGTTGAAATGACGATCCTCGGGCGGCTCCAGCTCTCGCATCACGTGCCCGGTGGCGCAGTCGATCACCAGCGCAAAGCGACCCGGGCGGCGGGCAAAACCGATCGCCTCGGCACGGGTCGGGTGGCCGCAAGCGGCGTGACCGCGTGCGGGCAGAGGCACTGAAAACGTCTCTATTCCAGCCGAATCGAGGCCGTGGAGCGCATAGCTCCCGTCAGGCTCCTGCGCGGCGGCGAGGAATGAGGGCGAACCGACCGCAGCCCAGCCAAGGCGCGGCGCGCCTGCTGCGGCGATCAGGCCGCCCAGAAATGTGCGGCGTGTCGTCATGTCAGTCTCCGTCCGACGAGTTGAAGCCCGGCGTGATCCCGAAACGGGTTCCGACCTCGACTTCGACCGCATTCTCGACCGCGTCGATTTTTTGCTGAAGGATTTCGACGTTCAGGCGTTTCATCAGATCGTCGATGTTCTGGAACGAGCCATCGTCGATGCTCGCGGCCTGCTCCTGAACCTCGGCCAGGGCGGCCGTGGTCTGCGGCAGCTCCCAATCGGCCAGCGACTGCGCCAGCCCAACGGCGGCCTCGGCCGCGAGCACGGCTTGGGTCAGGCTCCGCCCCGACCGCCACGCTTCGGCGCGTGTGGGACGCGGGCGGTCGACCTCACCCAACGGGCGGCCAAGGCGCGTGTCCTGCGTCCATTCCAGCGACGACAAGATCTGCGTGTAAATCGCGCGCTGGGATTCGCTTTCGTCCAGATAGGTGGTGTTGCCCTCGGCACCGGGGGCCAGAAGCAGTGGCGCAAAGTCGGCCCACGCGGCCTCCAATGCGACGGCTTGATCCGCGATATCGTGGGTCAGTGCCCGCGCCAGAGCACAAGTGTAATCACCCTCGCCATAAGCGCTCATCTCACCGTCGTAGAGCACGCGTTCAAGCGCGAAGAACCCGCGCGCGGCGATCGAAATTTCCTCGAACGCGGCTTGATCTTTCACCACCGGGTCTTCGTCCGCGATGAGTTCCGACAGGCTCTTGTCGGTGAACCCCCGCGTGTCCGGCCAGAACGACAGCGACAGCGCGCCATGTTCGCTCGGCCCGAGCCGGAAGTCCGAGATCGCCGTCCAAGCATCGAAGGTCGCGTTGTAGGGGCCTTTCAGCGCCTCGGCGGTGCAGTTCGTCTGCGCCACATCGTTCAGGGCGTTCGCCGATTGGGTGAACTCGGACAGGTGCGGCAGAAGGTAGTCGTTCACGGCCTCGTCCACACCCGCAAGTGCGGGCGAGGCGGCCAGAGCGGCGGCGAAAGCTACGTATTTCATAGCGACTCCAGGAATTTGACCAGGGCGTCCCGGTCGGGTTTGTCGAGGCCGACGACGACATCGCGGGCGGCCTGAGCCTCACCCCCATGCCAGAGGATCGCCTCTATCAAAGTGCGAGCGCGACCATCATGCAGATACGTATCATGGCCCGAGACGAGTTTCGTCAGACCGATCCCCCACAGCGGCGCTGTGCGCCATTCGGTGCCGGTCGCGCGGCCTTCGGGGCGGTTGTCGGCAAGCCCCGGCCCCATGTCGTGCAGCAGCATATCGGTATAGGGCCATATCAGCTGAAAGCTCTGCGCCGGCCGATCTTCGAGCCGATTGGTCACGAATTTGGGCGTGTGGCAGGACGTACAGCCCGCCGAGTAAAACACTTCTTTCCCCTGCAGAACCTCGGGATCGTCCGCGCCGCGACGGGCGGGAACGGCAAGGTTGCGGGCATAGAAGGTCACGAGGTCCAGACCCTGATCGTCGACCTCGAACCCATCGTGGCTTTCGTCGTCGCCATGTTCGGCGGTGACACAGTCGGTCTGCGCCTCGGTACATTCGCCCCACGGGTTCGGGAACAGCGGGTTCGAAATGCCGATGTCGCCCGCGAACGCCGCCGCGCTTTGGTGCCGGATCGTCGGCGTCCCGGCCTTGAGCCCGAAGCGACCCAGCATGACCTTGTCGTGCTCGATCGACCAGACGAGGTTGGGACGCCCCGAGATGCCGTCGCCGTCTTCGTCGTTTTCGTCGGCCAGCGCGAGGATATCCTGCGCCGGGATCGCTTCGAGCAGACCCAGGCCGATCATCTGCGGCGTCAGGCGGGGTGAGAGCATCGCCTCGGGGTGCAGCGGGCCGTAGCCGAGATCGGTGAGCGCATAGGTCGGCTGGCGCAGGGTGACGACCTCGCCACCCGCCAATTCGACGGGCACGTCTTGGTAACTGATCTGAACCTGCGCTTCAGCGGGCAAACCGTTGGTGGCGAAATCCTGTATCTGCCCACCATAATTGGGCTCTTCCGTCGCGCCGATGTAGTCCTCGACCTCCTGCAGTTCGAGGGCGGTTTCGGCTGGAATAGACACACGTAGAAAGAACGAGACGGCGTTGTCGTCCGGCCCTTCGGGCAGATGCCCGCGCCCGTCCTTGATGTGGCAGTTCTGGCAGCCGCGCGCATTGTAGAGCGGGCCGAGCCCGTCAGACGCCTCGGTCGAGGCGGGCGCGGTGACCCAGATCTTTCGGAACAGGCCGTTGCCGACCTTGAACTCCAACTCACCCTCGAAACCGATGTTGGCCGAGGGCTGGCTGAACGCATCTGCGTTGTTGCGGGCGCGCACGGTGGACGCGCCCGCGGGGCGCTCTTCGAACTGCTCGGCTTGCGAGAAGTCGTCGGTCGGCGCGGTCACCGTGGCGATGCGCGCCGCCTCGTCCGATGTTCGTGGGATGACGTTCAGATGATCGTCGCCGAGCGTGGTCAGGTCGAACCCGACAGCAGGCCCGGCGGCGATCAGGAGAGCGGCGAGGCTACTCCTCGCTGTCCATCTTGGCGGCGTTGAGATGCGCGAAGTTTTCGGCCCCGATCCGTTCGTAGAGGTCGATCTGGGTTTCAAGGAAGTCAATGTGGCCCTCTTCATCGGCAAGCAGGTCCTCGAACAACTTCATCGTGACGTAGTCGTTCTCGTCCCGGCAGACATCGCGCGCTTCTCGGTAAAGCTTGGCCGCCGAATACTCCGCCGCGAGGTCGCAGTCGAGCGTCTCTCGGGGGGTTTCACCGATCCGGAGGGGGTCAAGTTTCTGGAGGTTCGGGTGACCTTCGAGAAAGATGATTCGCTCGATCAGCTTATCGGCGTGCTGCATCTCTTCGATGCTTTCTTCGCGGCTCTTGGCCGCCATGTGCTTGAGCCCCCAGTCGTCCTGAAGGCGATAGTGCAGCCAATACTGGCTGACAGCCGTCAACTCGTGCCGGAGCGCCGCGTTGAGGTATTCAATGACTTTCTCGCTGCCCTTCATGGCGCTTCTCCTCTGCCGGATGCCTGCGCAGGTTGCGCAGGTTCATGGGTACGTGGAGGCTATCATTTTCCCGCATGGTGGCAACGAAGAGCGACATGCAGCCGCCGCAGTCCGCGGATTTCCCGAGCGCATGATAAATGCGCCCGGGGGTGATGATCGTCCGTTCGTCCGCTGCGCGCATCCAGTCGATGGCGGCATGAATGTCGCGATCCGTGATGTTTTGACAGTGGCAGACGATCATCTGAGGTGCTCCTTACTGGAAAACCGCGTTCGGGTTGTCGAGGCTGTCGGAGCCTTCGAACTCGATCGCGTCGAGGCCGAGGTCGGCGACGATGCGCTCAATGGTCGCGGTCTGGTCGATGAGCCCGTTCACGGCATCCATGATCAGCTTCTCACCGTCCTCGTTGCCCGCTTCGAGCATCATGTCGTAGGAAAAGCCGCTTTCGGCAGCGTCCGACATGGCGGTCATCGCGGTCATCGTGGTTTCGAGCTTGGTCTTCATCTCTTCGTCCAGCGCGGGGTTCGATTCGGCGACCAGATCGGTGACGCTCGGACCTTCGACAACCGAACCGTCGACGCGGGTGTAGGACCCGAGATAGACGTTCTGAACGCCCAGCCCGTCGTTGTAGTGCGAGCGGTGCGTGTTGTCGGAGAAGCAGTCGTGCTCTTCTTCCGGGTCGTTCAGCATCAGGCCAAGGCGCATACGCTCACCGGCCTGTTCGCCGTAGGAGAGCGAGCCCATGCCGGTCAGGATCGCGATGATCCCCTGATCTTCGTTCGCCATCACGGCTTCGCGCGCTTCGCCGCCTTCGGACCATGCCGCGACCATCTCTTCGAGGTCGGAGATGAGCAGGTCCATAGCCGCTTCGAGGTAATCGACGCGGCGGTCGCAGTTGCCGTTGGTGCAGGCGTCGCCTTGCACGAAGTCGGTCACAGGGCGGTCGCCCGCGCCAGCTTCGGTGCCGTTCTGGTCCTGACCCCAGAGCAGGAACTCGATGGCGTGGTAACCACGGGCCACGTTGGTTTCGATGCCGTCAGCCTCGTTCAGCGTGTCCGAGATCAGCTCGGGCGTGATCTCGGTCGCGTCGACCTCCTGCCCGGCGATGGTGAGCTGCGGGTTGGCGATGACATTGACCGAGGCGAACGGGTTCTCATCGGTCGGGCCACCGTAGGAGGCGTCGACATAGTCGATCAGGCCCTCGTCCAGCGGCCAGGCGTTCACCTTGCCTTCCCAATCGTCCACGATCGGGTTGCCGAAGCGGTAAACTTCGGTCTGCTGGTAAGGTTCGCGGGCTGCGATCCAAGCGTCGCGTGCGGCGGCAAGCGTGTCTTCGGACGGGTCAGCGACCAGCGCGTCGATTGCGGCGTCGAGCGTCTGCGCGGTCGTCAGGCTGTCCTCATACGCGGCGTGCGCGATGTCGGCATAGGTCGTCAGCACCTCGCCCTTGGTGGCCGCATAGGCCGGCACGGATGCGATGATCAGACCGAGTGCCGTGATGGTCGTGCGTTTCATGAAGTTCCGTCCCCCGGATTGGTGGTATTTCTCGTTCTCTGGGGACTTAGCTGACTGAAACGGTCGGATATGTCAAGAAGTCCGACTAATTTGATCGGGTATCTGGAATCGTTCCAAACAAAAAGGGCGACCCGTGGGCCGCCCTTATCCTCAGTGCTTCAGACTGATGTCAGAACAGGTTCGGCAGGAACAGAACCAAGGCCGGGAACGCGATCACGATGGCCACGACGATGATGTCGGACAGCAGGAATGGGATCACACCCTTAAACACCTGCACGACGCTGACGTATTTGCTCGCCACGTTCTTGATGACGAAGACGTTCAATCCGACGGGAGGCGTAATCATCCCGATCTCGAGGAGCTTCACGACGAGCACGCCGAACCAGACCATGTCGATCCCCTGCCCATGCAACACCGGAATGAACACCGGCAGCGTGACGAGCATGGCGCCGAACGGCTCCATGAACGTGCCGAGGGCAAGGTAGATGATCACGATGATGAACATCAGCCCGACATAGCCGATGTCCGCCCCCGCCACCGCCTGCGCGATGAAGCCCTGTAGACCGGACAGCCCAAGGAACCGGGTGAACATCGTGGCGGCGAACCCGATGATGAGGAGCGAACCCGTGGTGGTCACGGTTTCGATCAGCGAGCGCGACACGGCCTTGCGGGTCAGTTTTCCCGTCGCCCCGGCGACCACGAAGGTGCCGAGCGCACCGATGGCCCCGGCCTCGGTCGCGGTGAACAACCCGCTGAACAGCCCGCCGAAAACGACGAGAATCAGGACCAGAACCGGCAGGAGTTGAATGAGGACCTTCATCCCTTCGCCCTGCTCGACATTCGCTGAGCGCGGAATGATGTCGGGGCGGGCGAGGCTGATAATCAGCACGACCAGCGTATAGGCGATGGCGGTGATGATCCCGATGCTCACCCCGCCAAGGAAGACCTGCGTGACCGAGGTTTCGGCAATGATCCCGTAGATGATCATCAGGATGGACGGCGGAATCAAAGCCCCGATCGTACCGCCTGCCGCGATGGCGCCAGACGCAATCGAGGGGCGATATCCTGCCTTGACCATTTCCGGGATCGCGATGCGGCCCATTGCGGCAGCCGTCGCGATGGACGAGCCGGAGAGGGCCGCGAAGCCGGAGCAGGCGAAGATGGATGAGATCGCGAGACCGCCGGGTAATCGCGCCAGAAATACTTTAGCCGCTTCGAACAGGCCTGCGGTCAGCCCTGTATGGAAGGCGACGAAACCCATGAGCAGGAACATCGGAACCGCGCTCATCGTCCAGCTTGCGACGAAGCTATAGGGCGTGTTCTCGAGGATACCGAGCGCGGGCCTGAGCCCGATCATCGACCAGATCCCCGCGAATGAGACGAGGATCAGCGCGAGCGCGACCGGCAGACGCAGGACGAGCAAAATGCCCAGCGCGATGACGCCGTAGATACCGGTTTCGACGCTCATTCTTCGGCCTCATCGAGTTGGGCTGCGAGAGTCGGGTTCAGATACCCGAAGGCCAGCAGGGCGGTGATCAGAGCGGCGAGAGTGAAACCGATCGGCGCGAAATAGAACGAATGCCAGACCGGCATCTTGTAGGTCGCGATTTCGACGAGCGTGCCGACGCGGGTTTCGGACAGGGCCTTGTCCCAGTTCGTCCAGGCCAGAAAGCCATAGATGACGGCCGCGACGACCATGACCGCCGCGTCCGAGTACTGGCGCATCCTGTCGGTCATGGCGAAATCCAGAAGCTCGACCGAGATCATCTGGCGCCGCAGCTCGAGCCAGCCGAGCGGCAGAAAGGCGAGCGCGGTCATATAGTAGCGCGCAACGATCTCGGGCACCGTGTTCATCGAGATGCGGAACGCGTTGCGCAGCACGACGTCGAGCGAGATGTGCAGCATCATCGCGACGACCGCAAAGGCACCGATATAGCCCATGATCCGGGCAATCATGCGTGCGATGGAGACAAGCTGTCTCATGGATCAACCTTCAGGAAGACGTGGCCCCGGCCCATGTCCGGGCCGGGGCGCAGGCATTACATGCCGTAGGTTTCGAAATCGACGTTGGCCCAGATCTCGTCCCATGCACGGGCGGCGAGCGCTTCGGGGTCTTCACCAACTTCTGCGACGATCGCGTCCCACTTTTCGATCAGGGCGGCAAAATCGGCCGCAAGCGGGTTGGAATCGACGCGCGACTGAACATCCTGCTCGGCAAAAGCGTTCGAAGCGGCGAGGAACTCTTCGCTCGGCTCGGCGTCCGCAATCCCGGCTTCGGCAACGGCGTCGTTGGCTTCACCCGGCATCTGGAAGGCCCAGCGGTCGGTCAGCTGCGGGTCGCCTCGGTTGGCGGCCTTGGCAAACTGGGTGCGCTGTTCGGTCGTCATGTCGGCCCAGGTGTCGGCGCCAACGGTGAAGTTCGACGTCACGTGATAGGTGCCCAGCGGCACGCGCAGCACGTTGGTCGCGACGTCGACCAGACGGTAGGACAGCATGTCGGCGATCGACGCCATGGTACCGTCGATGGTGCCTTGGCTCATCGCTTCGAAGGTTTCGCCGACCGGCAGGTTCACCGGGGTCGCACCGAAGTTTTCGGCCCAGCGCGAATAGGGCGCGCCGCCCGAACGCAGGCGCATACCCTGCAGATCGTCGATGGATTCGACTGGCTTGGTGGTCATGAGGACATACACGTCCGACGACCCTGCGCCGAGGAATACACCGCCGAACGCCTTGTACTCTTCCTGACACGGCGCGCAGTTCACGACGAATTCCGTCATCGCCCATCCCATCGCATGCGGGCTGCGGCCCGCGAGTGCGAGGTCGCCGGCAACGCCGGTCTGCGGGAAGTCGGCCGCGAAGTAGAGCGGCAGCGAGTTTCCGACGGCCGCCAGACCGGTCTGAAGCGCGTCTTTCATCTGCGGCAGCGAGACGACCTCGGGCCCGACGATGTTCGCCGACATTTCGCCACCGGATTCCTCGGCGAGGAATTCGGCGAACTTGCCGTACATGTACGCTGCCGGGTGGGCCGGCGGTGCTGCAGGGGCGGCCACGAAGGACTGCGCCTGCGCGACGGCGGTGAAGGAAAGCGCAGCCGCGAAGGTCGCGCCCGTGAGATTCCAAAGTTTCATGAGTTCTCCTCCCATAATGCGCCCTAAAGGTTCAGAAGCCGCTTTGCGTTTTCCTTGAGGATGAGGGGACGCACCTCGTCCTTGAACGGAGCCTTTTCGAAGTCGGCAAGCCAACGGTCCGGCGTGATCGCGGGCCAATCGGAGCCGAACAGCATCTTTTTCTTGAGAAGCGAGTTGGCGTATTTCACCAGAATTTCCGGGAAGTACTTGGGCGACCAACCGCTGAGGTCGATGTAGACGTTCGGTTTGTGCTGGGCCACCGCAAGCGCCTCTTCCTGCCAAGGGAAGGACGGGTGGGCCATGATGATCTTGAGATCGGGGAAATCGACCGCGACGTCGTCAATGGTCATCGGGTGCGAGTATTTCAGCCGCATCCCCATGCCGCCGTGCATGCCGGAGCCCACGCCGGTCTGACCGGTGTGGAACAGCGCGATCGAGCCCTCTTCTTCGAGCACTTCGTAGAACGGATAGGCCATCCGGTCATTCGGCCAGAAGCCCTGAATGGTCGGGTGGAATTTGAAGCCCCGGACGCCGAAATCACGGATCAGGCGACGCGCTTCGCGCACGGCCATCTTGCCCTTCCACGGATCGATAGAGGCGAAGGGGATCAGGATGTCGTCGTTCTCGGCACAAAGTTCGGCGACTTCTTCGTTCGAGTAGCGGTTGAAGCCCGTCTCACGCTCGCTATCGACCGGAAAGATCACCGCGCCGATCTTGCGCTCGCGGAAATACTGCGCGGTCTGCGGCACGGTCGGCAACATGCCGTCGGCGCCCGCCGGGTTGCCGAAGTATTTCGCCATACCCTGCTGGAACTCATAGTAACCATCTTCACGGTCGCCATGTTTGCAGGGCTCTTCCGCGTGGGTGTGAATGTCGATCGCGATCAGGTCGTCGATGTTCAGGGGCATATCAGTGCAGTCCTGTAAATTTCTGGAGCAGCAGAAGGAACTGGTCCGCTTCTTCGCTGCTCAGGTTGTCTTTTTCCGTGAAGTGAAAGGTCAGGAACGCGTCGCGGTGCGTGTCGACGAAGCTCTGGCCTTCGGGCGTCAGCTTCAGCCGAACCGCGCGGCGATCGTCCGGGGGTGTTTCGCGTGAGACGAGACCCCGATCCACCAATCTCCCCGTCAGTTTCGTCATATGCGCCGGTTTGATCCGGAGCGTGTTGGCGACCGTGCCTTGGCGCAGACCGGGGTTCAAGCCGATCACCCAGAGCACGGTGAACTCTCCGGGCTTAAGGCCAAACTGGCCCAAACCTTCGTAGAACGCCGCGAACACTTTGATCTGCGCGATCCGGATGAGAAAGCCGAGCGACTGGGTGATGTCACCCAGTGAAATCTCCTGCTCGTCCGCATCCTGAACCGCGCCGTGGGCCATCAGCTGGCCCCCGGGTTCTTAACTTTGCCGACCTTCTTGTTGAGGAAGGCATTCAAACGCTCCTCAGCCTCGGGGCTGGTGGCGGTGAAAGAGGCGATAAAGCTTTCCACGAAAAGCCCGTCGTCCGACGCCATGTCCTGAATCCGGGGCAATGCGTTGATGATTGCGTAGTTCGAAATCTCGGCGTTGGTCGCGGCGTGTGCCGCCATCTCGACCGCCTTCTCCAGCGCTTCGCCTTCGTCCACCACATACTGCACGATGTTCCAGCGCTCGGCCGTATCGGCATCGACGGCACGGCCCGTCAGCATCATGTCGGTCATCCGTGCGAGACCCATGAGCCGTGCAGACCGCACCGAAGCGCCGCCTCCGACGAAGATGCCGCGCTGACCCTCGGGCAGAGCGAAGAACGCCGACTTGTCCGCCACGCGCACGTGAACCGACGAGGCGAGTTCCAGACCGCCACCGACGACCGCACCATGAAGCGCCGCGAACCACGGCAGTTTGCCCTTCTGAATCCAGCCGAACACTTCGTGCCAGCGGCGCGATCCATGAACGCCCTCGAACGGGGTCTTCTTCACATGTTCGGCAAGGTCCAGCCCGGCGCAGAAATGCGTGCCATGTCCATAGATGACGGCGGCCTTTGCCTCGGCCTCGGCTTTGCGCACGATCAGCGCAAGCTCCTCGACGAACGCGTCCGAGATGGCGTTGCGTTTTTCGGGCCGGTTCAGGCCCACAAGCGCGACATCCCCCCGAAGCTCGTAGGTGAGATAAGTCAGATCCAACGATGTCCTCCCTCGCGACTGCTCGAGTCGCGTTGTTTACACTATTCACGGATTTAGTTTCCGCGTAAACTATTTTCTGGATGGCGTCGAGGAGGACGCCAGTGGGAGGATTTAATGAGCGACGCAAAAATGCGCCCGGTTCACGTCTGGGATGCCGAAGTGATGTTCGACGAAAAGCCGGACGGCACCATGTATGTCTGGCAGAAAGAGCCGCTGGGCCCCTATTCCAGCAAGACGTCCGAATGGATCGACCGCTGGGCGCGCGAAGCCCCGGATCGCACGTGGATCGTCGAGCGTGGTGTGGGCGAATCTGAATGGCAGGGCGTCACCTATGGTGAAGCGCATGCGATGGTCCGCTCCATCGGTCAGGCGCTGCTCGACCTTGGGCTGTCCACCGAAAAGCCGCTGGTGATCCTGTCGGGCAACTCCGTCGCCCATGCCCTGATGGCCGTTGCCGCGAACTATGTCGGCATCCCCTCCGCCGCCATTGCGCCGGCGTATTCGCTGGTGTCGGAGGGCTTCGAGAAGCTCAAGAGCGTGCGCGACCAGATCACGCCGGGCGCGATCTTTGTCGACGACTTCGCCCCGTTCGAGAAAGCCATCGCGGCGGTCATGCCGGACACCACCGTCATCGCAAAGACGGGCACTGAATGGTCGTGGCAAAGCCTCGTCACCACGCCGGTCACGGATGCCGTGGACAAGGCGAACGCCGCGATCACGCCCGATACGGTTGCCAAGTTCCTGTTCACCTCCGGCACCACCGGGTCGCCGAAAGCGGTCATCCAGACCCAGCGCATGCTCTGCGCGAACATCGAACAGGTCACCGATTGCTACGCCTACCTGCGGGACGAACCGCCGATGGTGCTGGACTGGGCGCCGTGGAACCACGTCGCCGCCGGAAACCTGATCTTCAACGTCGTGCTCTCCAACGGTGGCACCTTCCACATCGACGCGGGCCGACCGACCAAGGACTTGATCGGCGAGACGATCCGCAACCTGCGTGAGGTCAAGACCAACTGGTATTGGAACGTGCCCGCCGGGTTCGAGATGATCATCCACGAGGTCGAGAAGGATCCCGACTTTGCCGCCTTTTTCTTCAGCGATATCAAGCTGATGTATTACGCAGGCGCCGCGATGGCCCAGCACACGTGGGACGACATCAAGGCGGCTGCGGTCAAGACGACGGGCGAGGAAATCCTGCTCGCCACCGGCCTTGGCGCGACCGAAACCGCACCCTTCGCCCTGTTCCAAACGCACCCGCAGGCGAGCCCCGGCAACATCGGTGTGCCGTGCAAGGACATGACCGTCAAACTCGTCCCGAACGAGGGCAAGATGGAGGTCCGGGTGAAAGGGCCGAACGTCACTCCCGGTTACTGGCGGAATGAGAAGCTGTCGGCCGAGGCGTTCGATGACGAAGGCTACTACATGCTTGGCGATGCGCTGCGCTTCGCCGAGCCGGGCGATCCGACCAAAGGGTTCTTCTTCGACGGGCGCGTGGCCGAGAACTTCAAGCTTCAGACCGGAACCTGGGTGTCGGTCGGCGCGGTGCGGGCCAAGCTGACCAATGCGCTGGGCGGGTTGGCCCGGGACGTGGTGCTGACCGGCGACGGTGAGGAAAAGCTCGGGGCGCTTCTGGTCCCGTTCCGGCCCGCCATCGAAGGCATCGTTCCTCGCGGCAAGGACATGGACGACGACGCCTTGTTCACCCACCCTGCCCTGCGCGACGCGATTGCCGACCGGCTGAAAGCCTACAACGCCAAGGCGACCGGGTCGTCGATGCGCGTGCCGATTGCGATGGTGCTGACCCAACCGCTCGACCTCGACAAGGGCGAGGTGACCGACAAGGGCTCGGTCAACCAACGCGCGGTGCTGCGCGAGCGTGCCGGACTTGTGGAGCAGCTTTACGAAGAAGGCGACGACGTCATCCGTTCGGCGCGCTGACGGCAATTTCCTTGGCCTGACGCCCGCCGATGTATACATTGCGATGTATACACGGGAGGAGATCATGTCGGAATTGCGCGGCAGCACACATGCGAAGCGGGCGGCCTATGACCTGAGGCAGCGGATCGTGAAGGGCGAACTGCCCGGCGGGACGCGCCTTTACGAGGTCGCGCTGGCCGAAGAGCTTGAGATTTCGCGCACCCCCGTGCGCGAAGCGATGAGCCGCCTTGCCGAAGAAGGTCTGTTGGAACGTGCGCGCGGCGGTGGCTTCGTAGTTCGATCCTTCACCTACGGAGACGTGATCGACGCCATCGAACTGCGCGGCGTGCTGGAAGGCACCGCGCTTCGACTGGCCGCCGAGGCCGGTGCTCCGGACGATAAGATCAAACAGATCAAAGGCTTGATCGCCAAGATCGACGCGGGCTTCGACACTGACGGCGCGCCCCCGAACCTCGAGCAATATTCCGGCCTGAACTCGGAGTTTCACGACGATATTGCCGCGCTCTGCCCCTCCAGCATCGTGCGCAGCGAGCTTGAGCGCGTGAAATCCCTGCCCTTCGCCTCGCCCTCGGCCTTCGTGTTCCGCAGGCGCGAGTCCAAGGCGATGGAACAGTCGATCATCATCGCACAGGCCCAGCACCGGGCGATGGTCGAAGCCATCGAACGGCGGGAAGGCGCGCGGGCCGAAGCCCTCGCCCGCGAACACGCGCGAATCGCCCGTCAGAACCTTGAGCAAAAGACGCTGGACCCCGAGGAACTTGATCCGGCACTGGCGCTGATCGTCGACTAAACCCGCGCCGCGCATACATTTTGGGGCCACTCGGGCGCCGTCACATGATTTTCACTTGCAAAATCCGGTCTCGCGCAGTCTCATGTATACATCGAATGACTTTAGGGAGGTTGTCATGGCGAAGAGCCTTGAGCAAATCATGCAGGAGACGGATATCGTCACGCACCTGCGCAATTCGAAAATCGGCATGTACATCTACCCGGGCGTCGCTCCGGAATTCACGAACTGGCGTTCGGAGCAGATGGCATGGCGTGACTCGGTCGTGGTCTACGACCAATCGCACCACATGGACGAAGTCACCGTCGAAGGCCCGGACGCCCAAGCGTTCCTCGCCCACGTCGGCATCAACGATTTCGGCAACTTCGACATGGGCCGCGCCAAGCACTTCGTGCCCGTGACCCCGGCCGGTCACGTGATCGGCGACCACATCATTTTCCGCCTCGACGAAAACAAATACGTCACCGTTGGCCGCGCCCCGACGTCGAACTGGATCATGTTCCAGGCCGCGATCGGCAAGTGGAACGTCAAGGTTTCCTACGACCCGCGCTCGGATTCGCGCCCGGACGGCAAGGCGATCTACCGCACCCACTACCGCTTCCAGATCCAAGGCCCCGACGCCGACAAGATCTTCGAAGAAATCAACGGCGGTCCGGTTCCCGAGATCAAGTTCTTCCACGTCGACACGATCAACATCGGGTCGCGCAAGGTTCAGGCTCTGCGTCACGGTATGGCCGGTGCGCCGGGTCTCGAAATCTGGGGCCCCTACGCCGACAAGTCCTACATCCAGTCGACCATCGCCGAAGCCGCGAAGAAAGTCGGCGTCGAGATGCATTTCGTGGGGTCGCGCGCCTATTCGACCAACACCGTGGAATCCGGCGGGATCCCCTCGCCGCTGCCCGGCATCTACACCGGCGACGGCATGATGAAGGACTACCGCGAGTGGCTGACCGAGCAGTCGTACGAGGCGGCTGGTTCCATCGGCGGTTCCTATGTCTCCGACAACATCGAAGACTACTACGTGAACCCGTTCGAACTGGGCTACGGCTTCTACATCGGCTGGAAGAAAGACGACTTCATCGGCAAGGACGCCCTGACCAAGATGAAAGGCGCCTCGTCCAACCGCAAGAAAGTCACCTTCGAGTGGAATGCGGAAGACGTGATGAAAGTGATCTCGTCGTGCTTCGCGCCGGGCGAGAAGAACTACAAGTGGATCGACTTCCCGCAGCCCAACTACGCCTCGTCCACCGCGGACAAGGTCATGCAGGGCGACAAGATGGTCGGTATGTCGATGTTCAACGGCTACTCGTTCAACGAACGCTGCCTGCTGTCGCTGGGCGTCGTGGATCAGTCGGTCGAAGTCGGCGACGTGCTCGAAATGACCTGGGGCGAGCCCGACGGCGGTTCCGCCAAGACCTCGGTCGAGCCGCACGAGCAGACCACGATCCGCGTTCGCGTGTCGCCGACCCCGTACTCGACGGAAGCGCGCACCAACTACGCCGACAGCTGGCGCACCAAGTAACGGGTCGCGCTGACCTGAACTTCCTGCGGCGGGGTGGGTCATCCCGCCGCAGACAACCCCGAGATGCCTTGTTCAAGTGGTAATCATCGGGGAAGAATAGAAAAACCTAATGGGACAAAGCTGAATGTGACTTGACCGGCCCTGCGGCTCCCATACCGTGCGGCCACCTCTAAAGCCCGACATCGGGCACTGCATCTGATTGGGAGGACTACCAGATGATCCAAGGACGTATGTTCCGCACGGCTGCTGCCGCTGCTGCGCTGGCCGTTGCCGGCATGGCCCCGGCCCTTGCCGAAACCGTAAAGTTTGCGCACTGGGTTCCGCCCGCGCACACCCTCACCGCATCCACCATCGAGCCGCTTCAGGCTGCCGTCGAAGGCTCCGGTCTTGAGATCGAAGTCTATCCGGGCGGCGAGCTTGGCGCCGGTCCGCTCGAGCAATATGTCCGCGTCGTTCAGGGCGTGGCCGACATCGTGTGGGGTCTGCAGGGCTATACCTCGTCTCAATTCCCGTTGACCATGATCTCGGAACTGCCGGGCGCGCTGCCCGAGGGCATGACCGGCTACGACATGATCTGGAACGCCTATGAGGCCGGTCAGCTCAATGGCGAGTTTCCGGGCACCAAGCCGCTTGCCCTGTGGCTGTCCGAGCCGAACGTCTTCATCATGAAAGACGTCGACGTGCGCACCCCCGCCGACCTTCAGGGTCTCAAAATCCGCGTGTCCGGCTCGGCCGCCGCTGCCGCCGTCGAAGCGCTTGGCGCGACCCCGGTGCAGATGCCGGCTGGCGAGATCTACAACTCGCTGCAAACCGGCCTGATCGACGGCGTCATCACCGGCGCCTCGGCCATCGGTGACTTCAAACTCGACGAAGTTGCGAACAGCTACACGCTGAACGCGCCGCTCGGCCACATCTCGTTCTACGTCGCAATGAACCAGGCCAAGTACGACAGCCTGCCGCAGGAACAGAAAGACGCCATCGACTCGATCGCTGGTCGTCCGCTGTCGCAGTCGGCCGAAGAAGGCTGGATCGCACGCGCCGAGTCGGTGATCGAAGAGATCAGCGGGATGGACGACAACACCGTCTACACCCTGACCGACGAAGAGCGCGCCGCGTTCGAGGAACTGACCTACCCGATCCGCGAGAAAGTCGTGGGCGAAGTGGGCGGCGAGGAAGTGCTCGCCACGATGCAGGGCAACTAAGCTTTGCTGTCGAAACTGAACAAGGGGGCAGACTGGCTTATTCGCCTGTCTGCCCTGATCGGTACGGTCGGCCTCGTCGTCGAGGTCGCCGTCATTCTGGTCGACGTGATCGGGCGCTTCTTCGGATCGCCCCTTCGCGGCGCTCAGGATCTTACCCAGATGGGCATGGTCATCATCGTCTTTGGCGGCATGGCGCTGTGCGACAAGCTGAACGGTCACGTGAACGTCGACCTGTTCGAAGGCAGCATGCCCCGCTGGATGATCCGCGCCGGTGACATCGCCTCGACCCTCATCGGCATCGCCATTTTTGCCGGTATCGCCTGGACCACGTGGTCTTCGATCAGCCTCATGCGCTTTCAGCTGGGTGTCGTGCAGAAGACCAACATCATCGACCTGCAGTTCGACTGGTTCAAAGGCGCCATCATCGTTCTTTGTCTGATCACCGTGATTGGCATGATCTTTAAACTGATCGCCCAGGTGTTCGGCCCCGCTACACTCGAGGAAACGGCATGAGCCCCGAAACCATCGGCCTTGTCGGCATGGTCATCCTGTTCGTGCTGCTGGGGCTTCGTATCCCAGTGGCTTTCGCGATGTTCGCCGTCGGCTTTGTCGGCAACATGATCCTGAACAGCCCGCAGGCCGCGATGTCGCAGCTGGCGTCCGACGCCTTTTCGCTCGCCGCCAGCGCAGAGCTCGTCGTCGTGCCGCTGTTCATCCTGATGGGCAACGTGGCCACCGAAACCGGGATGAGCCGCAAGCTCTATGACGCCGCCTATGCCTGGATCGGCGCCCTGCGCGGCGGTCTGGCCAGCGCAACCGTGTTCGCCTGCGGTGGCTTTGCCGCGCTGTCTGGCTCGTCGGTCGCTTCGGCTCTGACCATCGGTCGCGTCAGTCTCTCTGAAATGGACCGTTTCAACTACGATAACCGCCTGTCTACCGGCGTTGTCGCGGCAGGCGGGACGCTCGGTATCCTCATCCCGCCCTCGACCGGCTTTGTGATCTACGCACTACTGACGCAGGAATCGATTGGCCGCCTGTTCCTTGCGGGCGTTCTGCCGGGTCTGCTTCTGCTCACGATGTTCATTCTGACGATCCAGATCATCACGTGGCTCAAGCCCGAGATGGGTCCGAAAGGCCCCAAAACGACGTTCGCGGAAAAGTTGCGCTCGACCACCGGAGCCGCGCCGATCCTGCTCGTCATCGTGCTGACCATCGGCGGCATCTACACCGGCGTGTTCTCGCCCGGCGAGGCTGCAGCGGTTGGCGCTGGTCTGGTCATGCTTTTCGGCGTGCTTCAGCGTCAGTTGACCTTCGCCAAGTTCTGGAAAGCCGCGCGTGAAAGCGTCGTGACCACGGCCACCGTGATGCTGATCCTGATCTCGGCCTACATGATCAAGACCTTCCTTGCGCTCAGCCACATTCCGCAGGCGCTCGGAGCCTATCTCGAAACGCTCGCGATCCCGGTGCTTGGCGTTCTGGCGATCATGCTCGCCATCTACCTGATCCTCGGTTGTTTCCTCGAAGGCTTCGCGATGATGGTGCTGTCCATGCCGATCTTCTTTCCGGTGGTGCAGCAGCTTGGCATCGACCCGATCTGGTTCGGCGTGCTCGTCGTGCTGACGCTGGAAATGGGTCTGATTTCGCCCCCGGTGGGTCTGAACGTGTTCATCGTGAAAAGTGTGGCGCCAAACGTGTCGCTTGGCCGCATGTTCCGCGGCGTGGCCCCGTTCTGGGTCGCTATGCTGATCACGCTCATCATCCTCGTCGCGTTCCCGCAGATTTCGCTGATCCTGCCCAACACGATGATCAACTGATGACGGCAATCCTGATACCCGGGCTCCTCTGCGACGGTGTGTGCTGGGGCCCGGTGACGAAACGCATGCACGCTTATGTCGCCGATGTGACGTCGCAGGACCGGATCGAGAAGATGGCGATCGATTGTCTCGCCATTGCCGAAGGTCCGCTCGAGGTCGCCGGTCATTCGATGGGCGCACGCGTTGCGATGGAAATGGCGCGGATGGCGCCCGGACGCGTGCGCCGCCTCGCCCTGCTCGACACCGGGATCGCGCCTCTGAAAGAGGGCGAAGAAGACTCTCGGGCCGAGATCGTCGCATATGCCAACGAAAACGGGATGCAGGCGCTGGCCGACCGCTGGGTGCCGCCGATGGTTTACGAGCCGAACCAGACGCCGGAGCTGATGCAGAGCCTCACCGACATGGTGCTGCGTAAGACACCGGAAATTCATGAGCGGCAGATCCACGCGCTGGTCAATCGCCCGGATGCGTCGGCCTATCTGTCCCAGATCGAATGTCCGACACTGGTCATGGTCGGGCGTCAGGATCAATGGTCGCCCGTCAGCCGCCACGAACGGATGGTCGAACTGCTCCCGAATGCGCGGCTCGAGATCATCGAAGACGCCGGACATTTCGCGCCGCTCGAACAACCCGACGCGGTCGCGGACATTCTGGTGCCATTTCTGCAGGAATAGGGTCACATGTTCTTTCTCATGGAAAACATCCACCACCCCGGCAAACAGGACGACCGCGACCGGCTTCGCCCGCAGCATCGCGATTGGGTCGGGTCGGGCGGGCACGGTCTGTGCTCGGTTCTGATCGGCTCGGCGCTGTGGGACGCGGAGGGTGAAGCGATCGGTCACTGGGGCGTGCTGGAGGCCGCGAGCGAAGAGGATGCCCGCAAGTTCTCCGAGGGCGATCCGTTCTATGCCGAGGGTGTCGTGGCGACGCTGAACCTCACGCGCCTTGCCGACGGGTTTCAGGCGCATCGCATCGCCGAACGGATGAGCCCGGCCATAGGGTAACTGGACCAGAGGCTTTGGGGGCGCTATGTGCAGGGAAACTGCCATTTGGGGGCCGCCATGACCTTTGACCGTTCCATCAAGATCGCCCCGTCGATCCTGTCCGCCGATTTCGCCAACTTCGGCGAGGAAATCCGCGCCATCGAAGCGCAGGGGGCCGATTGGGTCCATATCGACGTGATGGACGGGCATTTCGTGCCGAACCTCACCTTCGGTCCGCCCGCCGTCAAAGCGTTCCGCCCGCATGTGAAAACGGTGATGGACGTTCACCTGATGATCGCGCCGGTCGATCCTTATATCGACGCTTATGCCGAGGCTGGCGCCGACATCCTGACCGCGCATATCGAGGCAGGTCCCCACACCCACCGCACGCTTCAAGCGATCCGCGGTGCGGGAATGAAGGCCGGTGTCGCGCTGAACCCCGGCACGCCTGCGGACGCGGTGGAGCATCTGCTCGACCTCACCGACCTGATCTGCGTGATGACCGTGAACCCCGGTTTCGGCGGGCAGAAGTTCATCGACATGACGTCGAAGGTCCGCAAGCTGCGCCAGATGATCGGCGACCGCCCGATCCACATCGAAATCGACGGTGGTGTCGATCCGACGACGGCCCCGCTCGTGGTCGAGGCTGGTGCCGATGCGCTGGTCGCGGGTTCAGCGGTGTTCAAGGGCGGGTCGGTCGCGAACCCCGGCGTTTATGGCGAGAACATCCGCGCCATCCGGGCCGCTGCCGAGGGCGCATTGCGCGCCGCCTAATCCTGAGATTTTCGCGCGCGGAGCGCATCCAGAACGTGACCTGACAGGTAGCCGTCCGGCTTCCACCCCTGCGCGGCCTGAAACCCACGAACCGCGCGGACCGTATTCGGACCGCGCAACCCGTCGACACCCTGTGTCGAAAAGCCGAGAAGCGTCAGGATTTCTTGCGCCTCGCGCACCTCGGAGCGGTTCAGAACGCGATCCGACACCGGCCATGACTGAACCAGCCCTTTGTGTCCACCAATCCGGTCCGCCAGCGCCCCGACGCCCAGCACATAGGCTTCGGCGTTGTTGTACCTGAGCAAAGAATGCGCATTGCGCAGGAGCATGAACGCCGCACCGGATGCACCGGCGGGCAACAGGATCGACCCGACACCGTAATCCGGCAGCAGATCGCCGGAGGACGTTCTCACCCCCCGCTCCTGCCAGAATGCGGTGCTGTGCGCCTGATCCAGCCCCACCAGTTCATAGTCGAACGTGTCAGGCAGCGTCAGCTCGTACCCCCACGGTTGGCCGCGCCGCCAGCCGTGTTTGCTCAGGTAATTCGCGATCGAGGCCAGCGCATCGGTCGGATCGGCCGACCAGATATCCTTGCGCCCGTCCCCGTCGAAATCGACCGCGAAATTCAGGAAGCTGGACGGCATGAATTGCCCGTGCCCCATCGCACCGGCCCAGGACCCGACCATCTTGTCGGGCGTCGTGTGCCCCGATTGCAAGATCCTCAGCGCCGCGACGAGTTCGTCCTCAAAGAACGACTGCCGGTTGCCGCGCCACGCATGAGTCGCCAGCGCCGAAAGGACGGGAACCGATCCGCGGACCACGCCATAACCGGTCTCCAGACCCCAGATCGCCACGATGATTTCGGGCTCGACCCCAAAGCGCCGCTCGATGTCGATGAACAGCTCGCGCCGCTTGCGCAGCGCCGTCCGACCATTGCGGACACGCTCTTCCGACGCAGCGATCTCGAGGTACTCCCAGATCGGCAGAACGAACTCGGATTGGTTTAACTGCCGGTCGATCACTTCCGGCAGGAACCGAGCAGTTTGCATGGCCGATTCAAAGACTCTGTCTTGGATCATCCGACCCAGCGCACGCGGTTTCACAACCCGCGCAATCCAGTCACGAAAATCCGCCTGACCCATGTCAGATTGCGGGACTGTCATGCTCCAACTCCTCGCGTCGCCGGAGCGACATTCTTACTTTCGCGTTCGACGCACTTTCTTGCGTGTCTTCGCTGTCTTCTTCCCGGCTCGCGCAGGCTTACGTTTTAAGCCCTTCCCGGCAGGCCCGCGACCTGTCGTTTTGATGGGTTCGCCAGCAACTTCGAGGAGTTGGAATGTGAGACCCCCGGTCACCGGAACAGCCTCGGCCAGCCGCACGAGGACGGGGAGGCCGACGGTCAGTTCCAGACCGGTGCGTTCGCCGGTCAGGCTTTGGGTCGTTTCGTCATAGCGGAAGTATTCGGCCCCGATGGTCGAGATCGGGATAAGGCCGTCGGCGCCGGTTTCATCCAGCCTGACGAACATGCCAAAGCGCTGGATACCGGCGATGCGCCCAGTCATCTCGTTCCCGACCCGGTCGGCGAGGAATGCGGCAAGATAACGGTCGGTCGTATCCCGCTCCGCCTCCATCGACCGGCGCTCGGTCTGCGAGATGTGGGTGGCTGTTGCTTCGAGTTGCTCGATGTCGCCTTGGCTCAGACCGTCCTCGCCCCAGTTGTGTCCCGAGATCAGCGCGCGGTGGACGATGAGGTCCGAGTAGCGCCGGATCGGCGAGGTGAAATGCGCGTAGTTCTTGAGCGCGAGCCCGAAGTGCCCGAAGTTCTGCGGGAAATAGTAGGCCTGCGTCATCGACCGAAGCGTCGTCATGTTGATGAGCTCGTCGAACTCGCTCCCCTCAGCCTGCGACAGAAGCTGGTTCAGGTGCCGGGTTTGCAGCACCTGCCCCTTGGCCAGCGTAAAGCCCGACGCCTGTGCCACCTCGCGCAGCGCCTCGAGTTTCTCCTGCGACGGTTCCTCGTGGACCCGGTACAGCAGCGGGCGGCCCAGACGCCCCAGTTCCTCGGCGGCGGCGACGTTGGCGAGCACCATCATCTCTTCAATCAGCCGGTGGGCATCGAGCCGCTCGGCGATCCGCACACTTTCGACCTTGCCGTCGTCCGAGAGCACGATCTTGCGTTCCGGCAGGTCCAGATCGAGCGGCTGACGCGCCTCACGCGCGCGGCGCAGCGCATAATACGCGTCGTAAAGTGGGGCGATCACATCCCCCATCAGCGGCGCGACCTTGTCGTTCGGGTTGCCGTCCTGCCCCTCTTGCACTTCGCCGTAGTTCAGAGAGGCATGCGATTTCATCAGGCCACGGATGAACGAATGGCCGATCTTTTCACCCTGCGCGTCGATCACCATCCGGGCGACCAGAACGGCGCGCGGAACGCCTTCGTGCAGCGAACACAGATCGCCCGACAGCCGGTCGGGCAGCATCGGCACAACCCGGTCCGGGAAATAGCTGGAGTTGCCACGCTTGCGCGCCTCGCGGTCCAGCGCCGAGCCGGGCGTGACGTAATGCGCGACATCCGCGATCGCCACCCAGATCACGAACCCACCGGGGTTCTTGGGGTTCTCGTCGGGATGGGCATAGACCGCATCGTCATGGTCGCGGGCATCGTGCGGGTCGATGGTGATCAGCGGCAGATGGCGCAGGTCCTCGCGCCCCTTGAGGCCAGCGGGCTTCATCCGGTCGGCTTCCGCGATCACGTCGTCAGGAAACTCGTCGGGGATACCGTGCTGGTGAATGGCGATGAGCGACACGGCACGCGGCGCGGTCGGGTCGCCGAGACGCGCGACGATCTGCGCGCGCGGCAGGCCCATACGCCCCTTGGGTCCGGTCTGCTTGGCCTCGACCAATTCGCCGTCCGTGGCACCGTCGGTCGCCCCGTCGGGCACCTGCCATTCCTTGTCCGACCCTTTATCGATGGGAATGATCCGGCCGCCTTCGTGGCCCTTGCGGTAGATGCCAAGGATTCGGCGCGCATTCTCGCCGATCCGGCGGATGAGACGGGCTTCGTAATCGTAGTCGTCACCGTCCACTTCGGTCATCCGGCAGAGCAGCCGGTCGCCCTTTTTCAGCGCCGGATCGCCCTGCTTGGCCACGTAAAGCACGCGCGGCTTGTCGCCCTCGCCCTGCCATTCCAGCGGGTCGGCAAAGATGTCGCCATCCGGCGTGATCTCGGACACTTCGAGGATCGAGACCGGCGGCAGTTTGTCCGGGTCGCGATAGGTCTTTTTCCGTTTTTCCAGATGCCCGTCGGCCTCAAGCTCTTTGAGCAGGCGTTTCAGGTCGATCCGATCCTGCCCCTTGATGCCAAAGGCCCGCGCGATATCGCGCTTGGAGGTCTGGGTCGGGTTGTCGGAAATCCACGCGAGGATTTCCTCTTTGCTGGGAATACGTGCCATGTCATCGGCCTATCACGGCGTTTTCGGGCCGTCAGTCGGAAAGTCGTGCGAGATCGGCAGCGGAATCGACGTCATCCAGCGTTGGAAGGTAGGCAGGCGTCGGGCAAGTGGCGAGCGTATCGGCGAGCGCGTGTTCCGTCGACCAGCGCACCCCTGCAAAAAGGTCAGCCGGGATCGGGCGGCGGGTGTCCAGCCCGATGGCCCAGAACCCGCCATCCGTTGCGGGGCCCAAGACCGCCTTGTGCCGCGCGATCAGGTCGAAGCCTTGGCGCACATGGTCACGGGTCATGCCGGGTATATCCGTTCCCACGATCAGAACCGGTCCGGGCGTGACGGCGCGGAAGGCTCGCGCCATGCGGTCGCCGAGGTCTCCGCCCCCCTGCGGGAGACGCGGCAGGTCCGGCAACAGGCCCGATCCCACAGCAGTATCCGGCGCGACGGCAAGAACCATATCCCAACTCGGATGATCCAGCGACCGCACCATGTCGGCGATCCGGCGACGGACCCAGAGCGCGGCGGGCAGCGGCCCGATGTCAGCGGCGAGGCGCGTTTTCACCCGACCCGGGCGCGGGTCTTTGCACATGATGATGAGTGTCCGGGCGATAAAGGCAAGCCTCCCTTCGGTCACGCACTGGGGCATGAAATCGCCGAAACGACCAGCGGAAAGACGCGACGGGGTAGGGTTGCGCTTAGTTGATCCTTAGGAAACCGCGTCTTATCTCTTTGGAAACGGAGGCGATCATGGCGAACCACCTGTACAAGCGCGACCTGCCCGATGGGCTCGACCTCGGACCTGTCGTGTCGATCGATTGCGAGACGATGGGGCTGAACCCGAACCGCGACCGCCTGTGCCTCGTCCAGATGTCTGGCGGCGACGGCCATGCGCATCTGGTGCAGGTGGAGCGTGGTCAGACCGAGGCGCCGAACCTGACCGCCATGCTGGCCAACCCCGAGGTTCTGAAGATTTTCCATTTCGGCCGGTTCGACATCGCGGCCCTCTTGAATGCCTTCGGCGTCGTCACGGCGCCGGTCTACTGTACCAAGATCGCGTCGAAACTCGTCCGCACCTACACGGATCGTCACGGGCTCAAGAATCTGCTCGAGGAAATTCTCCGCATCGACATTTCTAAGTATCAGCAACAGACCGATTGGGGCGCGCGGGAACTGACCGAAGCGCAGCTCGATTACGCGGCGTCCGACGTGCTCTACCTTCACCGCCTGCGCGAAAAGCTCGACGCCCGACTGGCACGCGAAGGGCGCAGCGAGCTTGCCCAAGCCTGTTTCGATTTCCTGCCCGCGCGGGCGCAGCTCGATCTGGCCGGCTGGCCGGAAACGGACATTTTCGCCCACTAAAGGCTGCGATCGCAGCAAGTTATCTGGATTGACAAGGAACCGTTTCGGGCGCTGAATGAAAGAGATGCATGAGGACGCACCCATCGTTTCGTGCTGCAAGCGGAACACGCGCAGCATGTCATGCGCCCAGGGAAACCGGGCGGTGCGACTCGCACAACTCCCTCACATCCGTCCCTTTCTCGTGACCTCGCGCACCCCGCGCTAGGCCACGTGGGACATTCCATCCAAGAGGAGGAACCATGCAGTACCAAATCACTGGCAAGCAGATCGACATCGGCGACTCGCTTCAGGTCTACGTCAAAGACGGGCTCGGAACGGTGGTCGAAAAGTACGCCGAACGCCCGACCGATGCGCAGGTGATCTTCTCAAAAGTGGCGAGCGAGTTTGCCTGCGAAGCGATCGTTCACCTGTCGACCGGACTGACGGCTCAGGCCTCGGCCAAATCGCACGACATCCACTCGTCCTTCGACCAATGCGCCGAAAAGATGGAAAAGCAGCTGAGGCGCTACAAACGGCGTCTGAAAGACCATCACAAAGCGCGCGTCGACCCGGTTGAAGTTTTCGGAGGAGCCTCGTATATCCTCGCCGCGGAAGATGGAGCCGACTCGTCGGAGCCTGAAGGCATGGAGCCGATGATCATCGCTGAGATGGAGACGCGCATTCCGGCGCTCTCGGTTGGCGAGGCGGTGATGCAGATGGAGCTGGCCCATGCGCCGGTGCTGGTCTTCCGCAACGAGAAATCGAGTGGCGTTAACGTTGTTTATCGCCGTGAAGACGGAAACATCGGTTGGATCGACCCCGGTAACCTGACCTGACGCAGGCAGGCGACAGAAGGACTGGCCGGGTCAGCAAGTGGGACTCATGGAACTATCCGAAATCCTTCGGCCCGCCGCCGTGAAGGTGGTCGCTAACGTTTCCTCGAAGAAACGCCTGTTTCAGGATCTCGGTGATCTTGTGGCGTCGACCTATGGAATCGACAGCAGCGCCGCCTTCGCCGCCCTTCAGGAACGCGAAACGCTGGGCCCCACGGGTGTGGGGCACGGCATCGCCCTTCCGCATGCACGTATCGAAGGTCTCGACCGTGTCGTCGGGGCCTTCTTCCGTCTGGAAAAGCCGGTCGATTTCGACTCGGTCGACCGTCAGCCGGTCGATCTGGTCTTTGCGCTCTTTGCCCCCGATGGCGGTGGCGTGGATCACCTCAAGGCGCTGGCTCTGGTGTCGCGGACCATGCGTGACGCGGCCGTGACGGCAAAGCTGCGGGCGAACACCGACCCCGAAACACTGCACACGATCCTGACCGAAGCACAGGCGACGCGCGCTGCGTAATCAGCGCCCGTCCCGATCCCATTTCTTGAAACCAAACGCCATGTAGTCGCGCGCATAAGCGTCGCGCACGGCTTTCTCGACCTCCTCGTCATAGATCGAGGCCAGCGAGAACGGCTCATCCGGGATCGCGTCGCCGAGCGGTGGCGGGTCGATCCCGACCTCCATCGCCAGCACGGCGAGGCCCTCGTTGATCTGGGTTTCCCGCAGCACATGATCCGGTGCGACGAAGTCCGAGAAACCGCGCAAAAGATTGTCCTGCGTGGCCCAGATCGGCTCGACCCCATGCACGCTCGACCCGCCGAGTGACCCGTTCACGAAATGCATGAACCTGAGGAACGCCTTGCGATGGCGGACCCGGTCGTAATCCTCACCAATCGGGGTATCCCACGGAATATCCAGATCATAGCGCTCGATCAGCCCATGACGAAGCTCCCACATCGTCCACGGCGTGTGGTTCAGCACGTAGCGGCAAAAGACCGAATGCGCGCGGGCGACCGGGTGGCGCAGCACCGTGAAACTGCGATGACCCTTGTTCTGGTTCTTCCACTGGCGCAGTTCTTTCTGCGTGAACCCGGTCTCGAGCACATCGCGATGCACCTTGTCGATCGCGCCCAACCAATCGCGGATTTCCTGATCCAGAGCGCCCGGCACCGGCATGAAGCACAGCGGTGCCTTGTGGGCCGTGACATAGGACGGAACCGAGGGCCCGCGCGGCGGTTCGAAATTCGGCAGGCTCCCCAGATCGTATCGGTCGATCTCGTTCACCGTCGTTTCGACGTCCTCGAAATTGCGGACTTTGTCGGCCAGAGGCTCGGGGTTCTGTTTCTTGAACTTGCCCGAGAAGCTCTTCAGTTCCTCGGTCTCTCCCAGAAACTTGGCGAGCCCGTTGACGACCTTCAGATCCTGAATGTCGTCATAGTCGATGTAAAACCCGGCCTGCCCTTCGACCTGCAGCCGCCGCGCGATGGCGCGCTGGCGATCCTTGACCGTAAAGTAGAAGTGCTTGAAATCCTTGGGGTCGAACTTGACCTTCCACTTCTTCACGTCCGCATGGTCGCCCAGTTGCCATTGCTTCGTCGACCACGCGATCCGCTGGCTCACCCAAGCGTCCACAAGGTTGCGATTCAGGATGACCTTGGCGCAACGACGGTCGCTCATCACATGCTCATAGACGCGCGGATCGTGGTCGTGGAACAGCCGGAAACCGGGAATGCCGTCGGTGTTTTCCTTCATCGCCTCGATCATGCCGATCGGGTCCGCATCCCGCTTGGCCATCGTGAACCCGAACAGCTCGGTGCGATCCGGGTCGACGATCAGATACGGGTTATACGCCTCGCCATAGCATGTGATCCCCGCAAAGGCATTGAGGTTGGATTCGAGAAAGTTCGACCCCGTGCGCATCTCTGCGAGGATGACGAAGTAGTCGAAGGGGCGGTCCATGTCGGTCCTATTTCACGAGGTATGGCTTGCGGGGTTTCTGACGCGAGGGCACGTTCGCGCCGGTCGGAAAATCACCCATCAGATGCGGCTGCATCCCTTGGTTCTTGAGGTTCTGCAGGAACTGCCCGAACCCTTCGAGTGACCGCATCCGCGGCGCCTCGGTCAGGCGGTTGGCGTTGCGTGCGCCGATCTCGTCGATGATGGTCTGCAACGGCTCCATCGGAGATTCCACGAAATCCGCCAGCGTCCAGATGCGCACCCTCGCCTTGGTCCAGACCGAACGGAGCACTTCGAGGTGTTCGGCTTCGATCTTCTGCAGTTTCGCGGCCTCTCGACGAATGTCCGAGAAATTCGCATTGGAGTAGAACAGCGGCACCGCCCATGCGCCTGAAATAACGCTGATCTGCGCGTTCGGGTCCTTCGCGACGTCCCATGAAACGTCCTGCGTGTCAGCCGGGCCGAACATGAAACATTGACGCTCGCCCCGTGTGTTCC
The DNA here is from genome assembly GCA_036154315.1 of Pseudomonadota bacterium. Lineage (GTDB taxonomy): Bacteria > Pseudomonadota > Alphaproteobacteria > Rhodobacterales > Rhodobacteraceae > Maritimibacter. Next base: position 117,038 of record JAYZLL010000017.1, on the reverse strand, counting down.
AGATCAGGTTGGTCAGAAAGGCGCGCGGGTTGTAGTCGCGCAACTCGGCGCTGTCCGTCAGCGCACCGGCAAACACCTTGCCGCGCCCTGAAAACTCGACCCGGTCCGGGCCATAGATGTGACCATGCACCCGCGTTCCGGTGACGCGCGCCAGCCAATCCTCGAAATCCTCGAACAGCTCGGTAAAGCCCTCGAAGATTGAATATTGGGACGAGGTCAGCCCGTTCTCCCAATTCTCGTTCGGGAAACGGCTCTGCATGAACAGACCCGGACGCCCCTTGGTCCGCCGTTCGACCGCCTTGGAAAAGATGCGGTCGATCTTGCCCGGATTCGGCTCGGCCCCGGTAAAGATCGAACCGTCGTCAGACAGGAACCCGGAATACAGCTTCTCGGCCTCGGGCCAGATCTTGCGCGCAACGAAACAGTCAGACCGGCGCAGAAGCTGCATGTGATCGTCGTAGAAAATATGCGGTTTGCCCTGAAAATCGAACTTGGACAGGGTCAGAGATCGGCTCTCGATATTGGTGGAATAGAGCCTGACGAGAGTCTGAAAATAGCTTTCGTCGGGTATCCACACGCGCGAGAAATACTTGTCGAACGCGGGCCTCTGCGGGTCCTCGAGAATGGCGGACAGGGTCTGCCGGGTCAGGCACCACCATTGGCTGCCAAGATGCGGGACCACGCCGTCGGGGATGCGTCGTTTGAGTTTCCACCGACGCTGAAAATTCACGTACCAATCGAAAGCGCGGCGCTGGCTTTTCCATGAAAACGGGAAGCGGAAGGTGAAGCGTTCGATGTCGAGCCCGCCAACGGTCCACGGCACGTCTTCGGTCGTCACGCTTTCGATGAAGTTGGTCATCGGGCGGTCGGCCAGATACTCCTTCAACTCGGCAACGGGGCGCAGCGGCAGGCACGAGCCGGATGCAAGGTAGACGTGGCGCACGTCCGGGAACTCGGCCAGCAGCATTTCCGATGCCGATTGGCTGGCCGCGACAAGGCTCCATGTCCCCCAGTCGCAGCTATGCCGCTTGCAGAATTTGACGTTCGGCAGATCGGACAGGCTTGCGGTGAACTCAAGGTACTTGCGCCGCTTCACCTTCTTGTCGACGTGGATCACGACGGGGCAGTCGTTCTTGGCCCAATGGCGCGCCACCTGCGCAGCGCGGTCCAGCGCGGTGTGGACGAGCAGGGCAAAGCCGACCGTCACGCCCAGTTCCCCTTGGACATGATCCCCAGAATCTCAAGCTGCCGCCAGTTGATGTATTTCTCGGACCACTTGCACCACAGGTCCGGGTCATCCTCGAGTTTCTCGTGATAGGCGCGGTATTCGTGGCTCGCCGCATAGTGCTGCTTGCGCTCTAACTCTTCCGCCGCCTTGGTCGCGAAGGTGTCGAGGAATTTGGCGTGGAGCAGACAGCCGGATGCCTTTTCGCCCCCCCACTCGTCGTAGACGAGGTTCAGGCCGCGCGGCAACAGGTTATGGGTCGACGACACGTAGGTGTAGTTGCGGTGCCATTTCACCAACGGGATCTTGTTCAGCGCGGGCGCGCGGGCCGGATTGTCAGGGAAAAACATGCGCGCGCGGGGCCCACCCTGAATCCACAGGTTCCCGAACTTCTTGTTCTTCGCGATCATGTAATTGCCGGCATCGAACCAGTTCGCGATTTCGAACGGGTCCTGCCCCTCGCGATACGGTTGCCCGCCCATCGGCCCCTTGGGGTACATGTCGAGCAGCATGGCCCCGAAGCTTTTGATCGACGAGGCATCGAGCCAGTCGGTCAGGGCGCGCAGGCCCCGCGTGTCGCAGAACGGGAACACGAGGAATTCGTCCGGGTCGATCGTCAGGCACCAGTGCCCATGCCCATGACGGCGCATCAGCCAATTCAGCCAGTCCATCCCGAACCGCGCGCGCTTGTAGCTTGCCTTGGCGGTCCAGAGCGACACGTCGGGCTGTTCGGCAAGGTATTCGGCGGAGCCATCATCACTGTCGTTATCGACAAAAATGAAGTGGCCGACCCCCATGTCGCGATAGAACTTCAGGAAAAAGGGCAGGCGCACACGTTCATTGCGCGCGGTGCAGAAGACGAGGATGTCGCGGGATCTGATTGTTTCCGTCTTATCGGAAACCGATTTGATTTCGCGCCGCTTGCGGAAAGCACGGATACGCCACCGCTTGCGCAGAAGACGAAGTCGGTATGTCCGCACGATGCCCAATATCGCCCCTTCCACGCCGCTCAGGCTTACTCGCCTGTATCATAGGCACTTTAAGACAACGTTGAAGTGATCTTCCCACGTCGGAAGCGATGTTGCCTGTGCCTCGCGGTTCTTTGTCGCGAATGTCTTTAATTCTTCGACCCAAAGATACTGATCGCGGGGATTGAGGTAAACGATATTGTTTCCGAATACCTCACGGTAAACGGGCAGATCGGCGGCTATGACCGGACAGCCCAGCGCAAGGGCCTCGCCCGGCGGCAGGCCGAAACCCTCGACGAAGCTTGGCATGAGCAGCGCTTGAGCATCCTTCAACAGGGCTGCGAGCGCCCCGTCCGAAAGTGTGCCGAGTTCACAAACATGCGCGGGCTGGCCGTCGAGCCGGGCGAAGACGTCGTCATTGCGCCAACCGCGCGCGCCGACGATGTACAGCATCGGCATGTCGTCAGCAGGGCGTTGGGTCGACATCTCGGCCCATGTATCGAGCAAGAGCGCGTGGTTCTTGCGCGGCTCGATCGTACCCAAGACGACGAGATAGGGTCTATCTCGCCTGATTTGTGGGGGAATCTCTTCGACATTCGCGGTCGGCCTGTCGATGCCAAGATGCGCCACGATGCCCGGCGGCACCCGCCCCGCGCGTTCAAACTGCGCCTCGGTCAACGCCCGTGTCGCCACCGCGCTGTGGATGACCAGGTCGGCCTTTCGCGCGACCTGTTGGATACGGGCGCGAAAGCTGTCGACCGTGCCCTCGCGCTGCCAGTCCGGATGATCGAGGGGGATGGTGTCGTGGATCAGCACGACCGATCTCCCGTTCACCCGCCGGATCGCGTCGAACATGGCGGCTTGCAGGTTGGAGTGCCCGACGTTGATCCAAACCGGCGGCGCCGAAAGCTTATCCTCGAGCAACCCCGGCAAAGCCCGCCGGTTCGCACGCCCCACGCAAAGGCGCCGCAGGTCCGCTTCGGCCCGCCGTTTCACAGGATGCGCTTTCAGGAACAGACGTGAGAGCAGGTCGGCTGAGCCCCATTCGACCTCGCCCCTCAGCCGCGCGGCAAGTGCCTCGGTCCCGTGTCGGTCGAAGAGCGTGAAGCCAAAGGAAGAGCGGACAATCGAGTAGAGAGGATCGTCATCCGCCAGTAGCCGCCTGAGGTATGCGGCCTCGACACGGTCGATGCCCGTCCATGTCCCGCGTCCAACGCGCGAGACGAGACGCGACAGGTCCAGTAACCGTACCTTGCCCGTCGCGTCCGTGTTCAATGCGTACCTCTTACTCGGCCGCCCGCTTCATCGCGACGATCTGCTCGAGGTGATCCATGAGCTCGTCATGAAGCTCTTCGCGTTCGAGCCCGAAGGACACCGTCGCCTGCAGATAGCCAGCCTTGGAGCCGCAATCGAACCGTTGTCCGTCAAAGCGATAGCCGTGGACCGGGCGACCTTGCGTGATCTCGTCCGCGATGGCGTCGGTCAGCTGGATTTCCCCGCCCGCGCCCTTCTTGAACGACCCGAGGTTGTTCAGAACGTCGCGGGTCAGGATGTAGCGGCCGATGACGGCAAGGTTCGACGGCTGCGTACCGGCGGCCGGCTTCTCCACCATCGCCTTCACTTTGGCGAGACGCCCGGATTCGCTTTCGACGTCGAGGATACCGTAGGACGACGCTTTGTCCTCGGGCACTTCCATGCAGGCGACCATGGCGCCGCCCGTCTCTTCATAGGCTTCGACCATCTGTTCCAGACAGGATTTGCCCTGCGTGGCGATCACGTCGTCCGGCAGGATGACGGCGAAGGGTTCATCGCCAAGCAGACGGTGGGCACAGTAAATCGCGTGACCGAGGCCCAGCGCCTTGTGCTGCCGGATATAGGCGATCGCGCCGGATTCCATGTTGGTCTTGTTCAGGACCTCGAGAAGCTGGTCCTTGCCCTTTTCCTTGAGGTCTTCTTCGAGGATCGGAGCGCGATCGAAGTAATCTTCCAGCGAACCCTTGCCACGGGAGGTAACGAAAATGAACTCTTCGATCCCGGCGGCGCGGGCCTCGTCAATGGCGTATTGGATCAGCGGGCGGTCAACCAGCGTCATGATCTCCTTGGGGATCGACTTGGTCGCGGGCAAAAAGCGCGTCCCAAGTCCCGCCACGGGGAAAATTGCCTTGGTTACCTTGTTGGTCATGTGGATCTCACCTTTTGAAATCTATCTTGCTGCACGTGCGTAACAATTCAACGCATCGGCGGGAACCGTAGGTCCCGATTGCGACAACCTTATGTTCGCACCTTGGAAACGTCACCCAGATATTGGGCGTTTCTGCCTATTTGAATCGCAGTTCGAGGAGTCTTGCCTGTTCCTTGCGCACACGCTCGCCGAACCGCGCCCACCGGAACCAAGGTTGACCGCGATCCGAGCGCCCGAAGAGGCCGCCCCACTGTTCCCAATAGCCTTTCGGGTTGAAGGCGGCACGGTGCGAAAGTGCCGTTGGAGAGAAACGAAAGACCGTGATCACATCTCCACCTGCCACGCCCTTCTGCGCCTCGCGTGCGAGTTGGCGGCCGTTCCAGAACCGACCGGAAAGGATGCGCGATTTCCCGGACGTGGCGGGGGAGAAGGTGTGGAAGGCGGGCGGCGGGACGCTGAAGTCGGCAGGCTGCCCGACGTCACGCCGCCGCCCTTGTTCGATCCCGTTTTCGAGCGTGCGCAGAAGCGGCGCGATCTCATCCGGTGACAGGGTGCCATCCACCATTTGACCCAGAAGTCGTCGGTTTTGGCTGGAATAGAGCCTGTTCGACGTTTCTTCGACTTCGCTCGCCTTTGCATGTTTGCGCAGATAGGCAGCGGTCGAAGCACCGATCTCGGTCAGGTCAGCCGCACCCCTGTTCGCTCTCCGCGACTCCGATCCGGCGAAACCGTGATGGACTTGCGCCAAGGGTGTGATCACAGTCTTGCGTGTCGCGAGGCGAAAGTTCACGTCGGTCTCGTCCAAGTAAAAGCGAAACGCCTCGTCGAACCCGCCGATCCCTGTGATGACAGCACGACGGAGCGCCATATTGGTACCCTCCGTCTTGACCGCTTCGCCAGCGCGCAGATCGGGCGTGAATGGCGCCGTACCCGCATGGTCGATCTTGCGCGTCCGGCCCAAAGCGTCGACCGCACGCACGGGCCATTGAAAGGTGATTCCGTTCCGCGCCCTCACGAAACCCCCGGTTTGAACGACATCAGGGTCGGCGAACGGCGCGATGAGGTGGGTGAGCCACGTGGGCTCAGGCACCGCATCGTCGTCGATAAGCGCGACGACCTCACCCGCAGCCAGCCCAATCCCGATGTTGCGGGCTTTCGAGATGTTGGCCTCGTCACAGGCCGCGAGCTTCACCCGGTCCTGCCACCCCATCGCCGCAACCGCATCGCGCCCCGCCTCGTCGGCGACCACGACGATCTCGAAATTCGGATACCAAAGCTGACCGATCCCGGTCAGCGCCCGTTGGAGGAGTGCGGGGCGACCCCGGCTGACCACTACGACGGAGACGGGGATCGCATCCGTCATTGTGGCTTGACCCACAAATCAGTGTCTAACATGGCCCAAACGGACGGCACCCCAGCGACCGCTGGGACCGTCCGATATGGGGCGCGGCGGCTCACATCAGGCCGATTTCAGCTCCACACCGGGAGCGTAGGCGATGAAGAACGGGTTCTCGTAGATCGGCTTGCCATATGTCAGCGGCTCGTGATCGTCGAAGCGAACGACCTCGCCCCCCGCGCCCTTGAGCACGGCATGACCGGCGGCCGTGTCCCACTCCATCGTGCGCCCGAGACGGGGGTAAAGGTCCGCTTCGCCCGTGGCGACAAGACAGAACTTCAGGCTCGACCCCGCGCTCGTCATATCCTTGACGCCATACTTGCCGATGTAGTCGTCGGTCGCCTGATCGCGATGCGATTTCGAGGCGACGACCATCAGCGCGTCGTTGTCCGGGTGCGACACGCGGATCGGGGTGCAGTGGCCGGGGGTATCGGGATGCAGGTCGCCCGTTTCCTCGACCGAAGCGCCGTCCTCCATCGTATAGAACATGCGCTTGCGGGCCGGAGCATAGACGATGCCGCGAATGGGCGTGCCGTCGACGACATAGGCGATGTTCACGGTGAAATCGCCACGCCGGTTCACGAACTCCTTCGTGCCGTCGAGCGGATCGACGATCAGGAACTCCGACGCGGTTTCGCTGTGGCTGTCGGCCTGCTCTTCGGTCACAACGAGCACATCGGGAAACGCCTTTTTCAGACCGGCCGAGATCAGCGCATCCGCCGCCTCATCGGCCTCGGTCACCGGGCTTTCATCGGATTTCGACCGCACTTCGAAATCGTCGGCGTCGTAGATCTCCATGATCTTGTCCCCCGCTTCGATCGCCAGCCGCCGCATCACGCCCATCAGCTTTTCGTAGTCCAAAACCGCTCCTCTCGCCGGACCCTCCGGCATCATTGAAATAACACACCTTGCCCCTTATGCTGCCGCATCAAGGGAACAGCAAGATTTCCAAACGAAAATTGGCGGGCAGGCCACAGGACGCAAGATGTTCAGAGTAGACACCCGACCCAGCAGACTGACCGTGATCGTCGGCCTTCTCGAGCTGATCTATCACGCGACGGTCCACAACCTGAGAAAAACGCACTCGAATGCGCTCATGGGGCTGTTCATCAACATGCTCCAGACCATGATGCTCGTCGCGGTGTTCTACGTGATGTATTCGGTGCTGGGCCTGCGCGGTGCGATGATCCGGGGCGATTTCCTGCTCTACATCATGTCGGGCATTTTCCTTTACATGACGCAGACCAAGACGATGGGCGCCGTGGTCGGCGCCGATGGTCCGGCGTCGCCGATGATGCAGCACGCGCCGATGTCGACCTTCGTGTCGATCCTGTCGAACGCGCTGGGCGCGCTCTACATCCAGATCCTGTCGGTCGTGGTCGTCGTCTATGTCTACCACATCGCGGTCAATCACGTGACGATCCACAACCTTGCGGGCGTCTTCATGATGCTGATCCTCGCGTGGTTCTCGGGCATCGGGATCGGGATGGTGTTCTATGCGCTCAAACCGTGGTTCCCGCAGTTCGCGACCGTCGGTTCGACGATCTATGCGCGCGCCAACATGATCGCGTCCGGCAAGATGTTCGTGGCCAACACCGTGCCGTGGAACATCATCGTGCTCTTCTCGTGGAACCCGCTGTTCCACATCATCGACCAGTGCCGTGGGTTCATGTTCATCAACTACAACCCGCACTACTCCAACTGGCTCTACCCGCTGATCGTGTCCACCGTCCTCTTGGTGATCGGGTTCATGGGCGAAAGCTACACCCGCAAACATGCGTCCTTGTCTTGGGGAGCCCGCCGATGAAACGTTTTCTGCTTGCCCTGTGCCTTGTGCCGTCACTCGGGTTCGCCCAGTCGGTCGAACTGCCTGCGCTCTACGACGTCACGGGCGTCGCGGCCAACGACACGCTGAACGTGCGCGCGGGGCCGACGGCGAATGCCGAGGTGATGGACGAGCTTGGGCCGGAGCGTGACGGGATCGAGGTTGTGGCGTTCACCGACGACCGCACATGGGGCCAGATCAACATCGGCGAGGGGACCGGCTGGGTCTCGATGACGTATATGGAGCGTCAGTCGGGGCAGGACCCGGTGTCGAAGACCCCGACGCCGCTGTGGTGCTATGGCACCGAGCCGTTCTGGTCGCTCCAGATCGGGCAATCCGACACAAGCTTCACCGATCCGGGGATGGATGAACCGGCGCTGGTGCAACCCATCGACTATTACGCGTCGGTCCCGCACAGCCCGCGCGGCGCGATTGCGTCGGGCGACATCACCGGCTTCATCTCGCGCGAGATGTGCTCGGACGGCATGTCGGATCGTCAGTACGCATGGCGCATCGACTTTCTGCGCACGGGGAACGGCGGTCAGTTCATGTTCTCGGGCTGCTGCACGCTCCAGCCCTAATCGACCACCCGTAACGTCAGGTTGATCCGGCCGCCTTCCTTCAAAAGCTGGCTGGTTCCGAACCGTATGCGGTCGATCCCGTGATAGGCGAGCCGCGCTTCACCGCCCAAGGTCAGCACGTCACCGGATTTGAGCCAAACCGACTGCGTCTTGCCGCCCCGCTCGGTGCCCCCGATGCGAAACAGCCCATCGTCGCCGAGACTGACCGAGAGCACGGGCCATGAGAAATCGGCCTCGTCGCGATCCTGATGCAATCCCATCCGCGCGCCGTCGCGGTAGAAGTTGATGAGGCAGCAGTCCGGCGCACGGTCCACGCCCGTCACGCTGTGCCAAAGGTCCAGCACGCTTTGCGGGATCGGCGGCCAGTCCACGCCTGAGGGATGCCTGCGCTCATAGCGATAGCCGCGCCGATCCGAATACCAGCCGTATTTCCCGGCCGAGGTCATGCCCACGGACATCGGCTTGCCGAAGCGGGTTTCGGGCGAAAACAGGGGTGCCGCGGTCACGACGGAGCGTAGATCGGCCACCATCGCCTCCTGCGCCGGGCGCCCCAAAGCGCCTTGCCAGATTTTCGCGCCACCGATGTTAAGTGTCGGGTCCTGCATCGCTCGTCCTCAGTCGCGGTAGGCGACGTCCGGCGTGATATCTTCGATCCCAAGGTGGCGCATCCCGTCCTTGTCGAACACCCCCTGCACGCTGAGTTGCGCGAAGCCGTGAACGATGCACCAGTTCAGCATCTGGGCGCGCATATCGGCGTCGGGTGCTGCGTCCTTGTCCCAGATCATCCCTGCCGAAAGCTGGCGCAGGATCGCGGCGCAGTCGGACATCGGACCCTTGAGAACCGGATCAGTGAAATCGACCAACCTGCGGGTGAACATCAGTTCGAACAGGGCAGGGTTGGCTTTGGCGAAGGCCACGTAGCCGCGAAAGGCCGCATCGCGACGCTCGGATCGGGTGGGCGCCTCGCCCAGCCCATGCTCCATCTCGGCCTTGAGTGCGACGAACCCCTCGGCGGAGATCGCCGACAGCAGACCGGTCACGTTCCCGAAGTGGTTCTTGGGCGCCATATGGCTGACCCCGACCCGTTCGGCGCAGGCCCGCAGCGACAGCCTCTCCAGCCCCTGTTCGCGCAGAATGTCGAGCCCCGCCTGCACCAGCGCCGGTTTCAGGTTGCCGTGGTGATATCGCTTGTCGTCCGCCATGCCGCCTTATCCGGCAAAATGTTTGCGCTGTAAATATCTGTTGACGGATCGCGATCGCGGCACGTATTTACACCGTAAACATATACGATTCCCGAAAGGATCAGACATGGCCCGCCGCACTCCACCCGAAACGCTTCACTACCCCGATCTCGTCGCATCGCTGCCGGAGCAGACGGGCAGGGTGGTCGCGATCACCGGCTGCACCTCGGGCATGGGGCTCGTCCTCGCCAAGACCGCAGCAGGCAAAGGGGCGCAGGTGGTCATGCTGAACCGCCCGTCGGATCGCGCCGACCGTGCGTTGGACGAGGTGAAAGGGATCGCACCCGACGCCGTGCTCATCCCCTGCGACCTCGCCAGCTTCACCTCGGTCCGCGCGGCGGGCGCGGCCATGCGCGAACAGTTCGGGGCAACGGGCGTGGATGTGCTGGTGAACAATGCTGGCCTCATGGGCCTGCCAGAGCAGGGCACCGAGGACGGTTTCGACATTCAGATGCAGGCCAACCATCTCTCGCACTTCCTGCTCACGCACGAAATCTGGCCGCTCCTGGAAACGGCTGCGGCCCAGCGCGGCGAGGCGCGGGTGGTCAATCATTCCTCCGGTGCGCGAAACCGCCCGAAACGCCCGGTCATGCGCGAGATGTATGAGGCCGACCCGACCAAATGGCGCGGCGACCGCTGGCCCGGCATGGGCAAGTGGCTGCGCTATTCGCAATCGAAACTCGCGAACCTTCTGTTCACCTATGCACTGCAGGAACACGCCGACGCCCGGCCCGGCAACAAAGTCAAAGCACTCTGCGCCCATCCCGGCCCGGCGGATAGCGGGCTACAGGCCAAAACCACCAAGGCGGGCAAGACCACGATCCTCGACCGCTACATCCTGTCTTCCACCGTAAAAGTCGCTCAGTCGCAGGAGGATGGCACCTGCGGACTGGCCCGCGCGGCCTTCGAACCCGAGGCGACGGGCGGCGACTTCTACGGCCCGGACGCCGAGAAACGGGTGGGTCCTGCACTGCGACTGGCCCCCGAACGCGACCCTCAGGGCGAGGCGATCCTGTGGGAGGCCAGCCTGAAGGCCACCGGCATCACCGACTTCTTTTCCTGACCCCCGACGGAACCCGGCGCACTGCGTCGGGCTTTCCTTTCCAAAACACTGAAAACGACTCGCTTTTTTCCGCGAAATGGCGGTTTTCGCCGACTTGCAGGCCCGAAATCCCCTCCTTATATACGGCCAGACGCCGGTTGGATGACCCTCCACCGACGACCTTATGGGATCGGGCGACGGTGCCTTACGGGCCAGAGCCCAACACATCGCCAAAGAGAGGAAATGAGCATGGGTAAAGTCATTGGTATCGACCTGGGGACCACGAACTCCTGCGTCGCGATCATGGATGGTTCGCAGCCGCGAGTCATCGAAAACTCCGAAGGTGCGCGCACGACTCCGTCGATCGTCGCCTTCAAGGACGAGGAACGCCTCGTCGGTCAGCCGGCCAAGCGTCAGGCTGTCACCAACCCGGACAACACGATTTTCGCCGTGAAGCGTCTGATCGGCCGTCGCGTGGGCGACGCTGCCGTCGAAAAAGACAAGAAACTCGTCCCCTACAACATCGTCGACGGTGGCAACGGGGACGCGTGGGTCGAAGCTGCGGGCGACAAGTATTCGCCGTCGCAGATCTCGGCCTTCATTCTCGGCAAGATGAAAGAGACGGCGGAAAGCTATCTTGGTGAAAAGGTCGATCAGGCCGTCATCACCGTGCCCGCCTATTTCAACGACGCCCAGCGTCAGGCCACGAAAGACGCCGGCAAGATCGCCGGTCTCGAAGTGCTGCGCATCATCAACGAGCCGACGGCAGCCGCGCTGGCCTATGGTCTCGACAAGAAAGAGTCGCGCACCATCGCGGTCTATGACCTTGGCGGCGGCACCTTCGACGTCACGATCCTCGAGATCGACGACGGCCTCTTCGAAGTGAAATCCACCAACGGCGACACGTTCCTCGGCGGTGAAGACTTCGACATGCGGATCGTCAACTACCTCGCCGAAGAGTTCAAAAAAGAGAACAACGTCGACCTGACGAAGGACAAGATGGCCCTGCAGCGTCTCAAGGAAGCTGCGGAAAAAGCCAAGATCGAGCTTTCGTCGGCTTCGCAGACCGAGATCAACCAGCCGTTCATCTCGATGGGTTCGGACGGTCAGCCGCTGCACATGGTCATGAAACTGACCCGTGCGAAGCTGGAAAGCCTTGTCGGCGATCTCATCAAGAACTCGCTCAAGCCCTGTCAGGCCGCTCTGAAAGACGCCGGTGTGTCGAAAGACGAGATCGACGAGGTCATCCTCGTCGGTGGTCAGACCCGCATGCCGAAAGTCGTCGAAGAAGTGACCAAGTTCTTCGGCAAAGAGCCGCACAAGGGTGTGAACCCGGACGAAGTGGTGGCCCTCGGCGCCGCCATTCAGGCCGGTGTTCTGCAAGGTGACGTGAAAGACGTCGTCCTGCTCGACGTGACCCCGCTGTCGCTCGGCATCGAAACGCTCGGTGGCGTGTTCACCCGCCTGATCGACCGCAACACGACGATCCCGACCAAGAAGTCGCAGATCTTCTCGACCGCGGAAGACAACCAGAACGCCGTGACCATTCGCGTGTTCCAGGGTGAGCGTGAGATGGCTGCCGACAACAAAATGCTCGGCCAGTTCAATCTGGAAGACATCCCGCCGGCACCGCGCGGCATGCCGCAGATCGAAGTGACCTTCGACATCGACGCCAACGGCATCGTGTCTGTTGGGGCCAAAGACAAAGGCACCAACAAGGAACAGAAGATCACGATCCAAGCCTCGGGCGGTCTGTCGGACGACGAGATCGATCAGATGGTCAAGGACGCCGAGGCGAACGCCGAAGCCGATAAGGGCCGTCGTGAGCTAGTCGAAGCCAAGAACCAGGCCGAAAGCCTCGTGCATTCGACCGAGAAGGCGCTCGAAGAGCATGGCGACAAGGTCGACCCGACCACCGTGGAAGCGATCGAGCTTGCCATCGCCGCGCTCAAGGACGAGCTGGAGACCGACAACGCCGACAAGATCAAGTCGGGCATCCAGAACGTGACCGAAGCGTCGATGAAGCTGGGCGAAGCCATCTACAAATCGCAGCAGTCCGAGGAATCGGGCGAGAGCGAGCGCGAAGATGGTCCGTCGAGCGTAGATGACGACATCGTCGACGCCGATTTCGAAGACCTCGACGACGACAAGCGGTCGTAAGACCCATGACGCGAAAGGGCCGGTCCGTCACATGCGGGCGGACCGGCCTTCGCGTTCCTGGAAAGGGGACGACGATCCATGTCGAAACGTGACTATTACGAGGTTCTCGGAACCAACAAAGGCGCATCGGCGGATGAGATCAAAAAGGCCTATCGCAAGAAGGCCAAGGAGCTCCACCCGGACCGGAACGCCGACAATCCTGACGCCGAAAACCAGTTCAAGGAAGCGAACGAGGCTTACGACGTCCTGAAAGACCCCGAAAAGAAAGCGGCCTATGACCGGTTCGGCCACGCCGCATTCGAAGGCGGTATGGGCGGCGGGCGCCCCGGCGGCCCCGGTTTCGGCCAGCAAGGCGACTTCGCGAGCGCGTTCTCGGATGTGTTCGACGACCTGTTCGGCGATTTCATGGGCCAACGCGGTGGCGGCCGGTCGCGCGCGACGCGCGGCTCTGACCTGCGCTACAACCTGCGCGTAACGCTGGAAGAGGCGTATGAGGGTCTGCAAAAGACCATCAACGTCCCGACCTCCGTCATGTGCGACACCTGCGATGGCACCGGGTCCGAGGCGGGCGCCGAGCCGACGACTTGTCCGACCTGTTCGGGCATGGGCAAGGTGCGCGCGCAGCAAGGCTTCTTCACGGTCGAACGCACCTGTCCCACCTGTCAGGGTGTCGGGCAGATGATCAAGAACCCATGCCAGACCTGTCATGGCCAAGGCCGGGTCGAGAAAGAGCGTGCGCTGTCCGTCAACATTCCCGCCGGTGTCGAAACCGGGACCCGCATCCGGCTGGCCGGTGAGGGCGAGGCCGGGATGCGCGGCGGCCCTTCGGGTGACCTTTACATCTTCATTCAGGTCGCCGAGCACACGCTGTTTGAACGCGACGGCGTGAGCCTGCATTGCCGCGTGCCGGTGTCCATGACGGCGGCTGCGATGGGGGGCGACATCGAAGTGCCGACCATCGACGGTGGCCGCTCGCGGGTGAAAATCCCCGCCGGGTCGCAATCCGGGCGTCAGATGCGCCTGCGGGGCAAAGGTATGCCCGCGCTGCGTGGCGGTGGCCATGGCGACATGTACATCGAGCTCGCCGTCGAAACCCCGGTGAACCTGACCTCGCGCCAGAAAGAGCTCCTCAAGGAGTTCGAGAAGCTGTCGGAAGAGAACAACCCGGAAAGCTCGACCTTCTTCTCGAAGGTCAAAAACTTCTGGGATGGAATGAAAAGCTGACGCGCCGACCGCGTTAACGAAACATTCACCGACTCGACGCAGGCTGGGATCATGTCCCAGCCTGTTTCACATCTGGCCGAATTGGCCCTCCCGCTCTTTGAGAACGACGAGGCGCAGCCTGTTCCGGTCAAGGGCACCAAGGCCCGATTGCCCTCCTACATCTCGGATCATCGCGCCCGCCTGAGGGAACGGTTCATGTCGTCGGGTCCCGGCGCGCTCCCCGATTACGAGATGCTCGAACTGGTCCTGTTTCGCGCGATCCCCCGTCAGGACGTCAAACCTCTGGCGCGGCGGCTTTTGGATCGGTTCGGCGACTTCAACGGCGTCCTCTCGGCCTCGCCCGCGCGGCTCAAGGAAATGCACGGGGTCGGCGATGCGGTCGTCCACGAGTTGAAGATTGTCGAGGCTGCCGCCCATCGCCTGTCACGCGCTCGTGTCATGGGGCGGCGCGTGGTGTCGTCATGGGACCAGTTGATCGACTATTGCCACACCGCGATGAGCCATCGGGAGACCGAGCAATTCCGGGTGCTCTATCTCGACCGCAAGAACACGCTGATCGCCGACGAAGCGGTGGCCGAGGGGACGGTCGGGCATGTCCCCGTCTATCCGCGCGAGATCGTCAAACGGGCGCTGGAGCTTGGATCGTCGGCACTGATCCTTGTCCACAATCACCCTTCCGGCGATCCGACCCCCTCGCGGGACGATATCGAAATGACCGAGCGTATCCGGGTCGCGGCCGCATCGCTTGAGATCACCCTGCACGATCACATCATCATCGGGCGGTCGCGGGAGGTGAGCTTCAGATCGGACGGTTATCTGACCTGATCGTGGGTCATTCGACCCAAACCTCGACGCGGCGATTGATCCTGCGGCCCCAATCGGTGTCGTCACAGGCCATGGGAAGCGCTTCGCCGAATGCGTCAGCCTCGACCGCGACCCGCGCCGGATCAAAGGTTTCGGCTGCGTCCAGCACCGCACGACGCACGGCTTCCGCACGGCGGGCCGCAAGCCTGAGGTTCAGATCCGCGCCGCCCTGACCGTCGGAGAACCCGACAAAGGTCAGCCTGCGCCCGTCGAAAACCCCGGCCTCGAGCGCATCGGCGAGCAGCGCCACGTTCGATCGTGACGGCGCGTCGAGCGCTGTCGAACCGCCTTTGAAACGATAGGTCAGCGTCAGGCGTTGCATCCCGTCCATCAGGGCGACCATGCGTTGCAGCTCGGCAAGGCTCGTCTCCGGCCCGGCCTGCGCAATCGCGTTCGCAAGACGCGTTCCCTGCATCGCGAAGGGGATTTCCTCGATGTCCTGATCGACCAGACCGACGCGCTGGATAACCCGACCCGCTCCCGGTGTGCGAAGATACTGCATGAAATCCCGCCCGATCTGGGGCAACCGGATCGCGGGCCGGTATAGGTAAATCGGGGCCGCGAGAGGATAGTCGCCCGCCTTGATCGCCATCTGGCTCGGCGCGACTTCGAACGCGCAATCGCCGGTCAGGGTGAGAATTTCGGTCAAACCGGGCCTTGAGAAACTGGCGATCCCCAGACCGAAAGGGTCCTCCTGCACCGCATAGGTCACCCCGTCGTTCGAAGCCTTGGTCAGCGTGCTCGCCGACAAGGTCTTGTCCTGCGCCTCGACCACGTCGCGCACGAAGGCCATGCCAAATCCTGCGTCCGGGTCGCGCAGATAAAGCGTGATCGGGGCCGGTTCGCCGCCGATGACATCCCAGCGCTCGATGTTACCGGCATAAAGGTTGGCCAACGTCTCCAACCCCAGTTTGCGGATCGGATTGCCCGGATTGACCACCGGCACGAGCGCGTCGAGCGCGATGACGCGGGATTGGCGCACGGCATCCAGATCGCCCAGACCGGCATCCCGGGCCATCAACCGCTCGGCCCGCGTCGGCTCCCGCAGCGACAGAACCATGTCCGCTTCTTCACCCAGAAGATCGGCGAACCCCTCGGACGAGGTGGTCTGACGGATCGTGAACCGCGCGGCGGGCGTCGGATTATCGGTCTCGTAGAAACCATAGGTCAGCCCGACACCTGCGATCTCTTCCGTCGTGATCGCGTAGTTCTCGGAAAGCGCGAAGGCTTCGATCAGGGCCGGCATCAGCGTCGACCCGATCTCGGCCTCGCCCGAGATCGTGATATCGGCGGTGAACGAGATCAAGTTGGGGCACCCGGGCCCTTCGCAATTCACGCCCGACCCATCCACCGTCAGGACACCGTATTCCGTGTCGATCCGGTAGAATTGACCGTCGTAGCCCAGAAGGGTGCCCGACATCTCCATCGAACCGTCGCGCGAGGTCAGCAGGACGTCGTCAGCCAGTACCGGCTGCGCAAGGCTCGAAAGCGAAAGTGCGGCGCAAACCGCCGCACACAGATTTTTCATTGTGACTGCCCCGCACCCAGTCTCGGTTCACGTCGGCGGGGTTGTCGCCCGCACTTAATTGCGGGCGATTGTCAGGTCTTGGGGAAGGTTTTTCAACACAAGATATTCACCCACGGCCTCGCAATCGGGCACGATCATCCCAACTTGCGTCGCGGTCGGTTCGCCATCGGGCACCGAGCGAAGGTATTCCCCGACGATCGCATGGGCACAGGTGGTTTCCAGAACCTGCGCCTCGATCGAAATCGCGGGCGCAGTCGGCATCGACAGCGGGTAGGTATAGACGTCGGCCGCATAGCCGCCAGTGGTCGAGCCGAGGACGGTCACGAACCCACCCTGACCGTCCGTGGCGCGGGCCGGGAGACCCGGTTCCTCAGCCCAGACATGGCCTGCCTCACCGTAATAGGCGCCATTCTCCAACGCGTGGAGTTGTAGCCCGGTGCCGCCCTGCCAGACGAGCGCGATACGGTCGTAGTCGTTCACGTCTTCGATCACGAGGCTGGCCTCGACCGGGTCGTCGTGCCCTTCGATCATCGCGGAGACCGCGGCGTCGCCGGTCATCGCCGGAACCATGACGGTCAGCATGCCCTCATCGTCGAGCGACTCGGTGAATTTCAGGCCCGCGTGGTCGAATTCGACCTCGGCACCCGCATCGCAGGGTGAGGTCAGTTCTGCGTAGATCAGCGCGCCAGGAAGAGGTGCGAGCGCCAGATTGGGCGCGCAGTCTTCGGCAACCGCGTCGGTCTCTTCGGGTGTCGTCACGACGTCGGCGGGCGTCAGATCGAACTCGCTCGCATCCAGCGCAGGGCGCGGCAACGTATCGGTCGACACCGAGCGCGACACCTCGGCGAGTTCGACAGGGTCAGCATCCGGTGCGACCCATTCGGTCTGCGCCGGGTCCGTCGTCGTCGCGACCCAATCCGCGCTCTGTGCGGGTTCGACTTGCTCGGCAGCCACGGCTTCGGGCTCAATCGCAGCCGGTCCATCGATCTCTGCAGCCATTTCGGCGCTAGGGCGCGGCGCAATCGGATCGGTCGCGGGCGCTGTGTCACCCTTGGTCACTTCCTCGCCCGCGGGCTGGGTATCGGGGATGGGGAGCGGTTCAGGCGTCGCCTCAGCCACCTCGGCCACGTCCGGTCGGCCTGTCGTCGCAGCGGGTGTAACCTGAGCCTGCTGAGCGCGCATATCGACCGGCTCATTCTGCTGATTCACCGTCCGCTGCATGACATGTCCGGTCGCGAGCGCCACCACGAGGGCACCAACGGCGGTATAGACCCGTTTCTTGTCCAAGTTCGTCGAAATCGACTGGATTTTTTCCAGCATAGCGAGGCGTCCTTTCCCACGTTCGATGGGAACTCTGCCAATGCAATAGGCCGATAGAATGAATAAAAGGTGACCGGAAACGGGTTGTTTCGATTTTGTGAAATCTTTGATTCACATAAGAAAAAGAGGGCTCAATGCCCTCTTTGTCTAATCTTCGCCTGATTCAGAAAGCTCAGATCTTGCCGTGGCAATGCTTGAACTTGTTGCCCGATCCGCAAGGGCAGGGCTCGTTACGGCCCGGGTTGCCCCATGTCGACGGATCGCTCTCGTCGAAGCCCTCGCGCGGTTCACCCGGTTCGGACGGACCCGAGGCTTCGGCAGCTTTCGCCTGAGCGGCCAGAGCCTCCTGCTGCTGGCGCATCTGGTCCATCATGGCCCTTTGCTCGTCCTGCGTCATCGGACGAACCTGACCGAGTTTCTGGCTGACTTCGGCGCGCAGGCTGTCGAGCATCGACTCGAACAGTTGGAAGCTTTCCGTCTTGTACTCGTTCAGCGGATCGCGCTGCGCGTAGCCACGGAACCCGATGACGGACCGCAGATGTTCGAGCGTCAAAAGGTGTTCGCGCCATTTGCCGTCGATGGTCTGGAGCAGAACCTGCTTTTCGATGTTGCGCATCGTCTCGGGGCCAAACGCTTCGGCCTTTTCGGCCATCTGCTTGTCGCTGGCCTCGTACAGGCGTTCGCGCACGGTGTCGTCGTCCGCACCTTCCTCGTTCGCCCAGTCCATGACCGGCACGTCGAGGTTCAGGTTTTCGAGGATCGCGGCATAGAGCCCCTGCGTGTTCCACTGATCCGCGTAGGATTTCGGCGGCATGAATTCGAGGATGAGATCGTCGATCACCTGATGGCGCATGTCCTGCACCACGTCGGACAGATCCTCGTTCTCCATGATGTCGCGGCGCTGGTTGAAGATCACCTTGCGCTGGTCGTTCATCACGTCGTCGAACTTCAGAAGCTGCTTGCGGATATCGAAGTTGCGACCCTCGACCTTGGCCTGCGCACGTTCGAGCGACTTGTTGACCCACGGGTGAACGATGGCTTCGCCGTCCTTCATGCCCAGACCCGACAGAACCTTGTCGAGCCGCTCGGACCCGAAGATGCGCATCAGGTCGTCTTCGAGCGAGAGGAAGAAGGACGAGCGCCCCGGATCACCCTGACGGCCCGAACGGCCGCGCAGCTGGTTGTCGATCCGGCGGCTTTCGTGGCGTTCGGTGGCGAGCACGAACAGACCACCGGCTTCGAGCACTTTGGCTTTCTCGTCCGCCACCTCGGCCTCGGCCTGCTTGCGCAGCTCTTCCGGGTCGGCGTCGGGGTTCGCGTCGAGCGCCTGAAGCACCTTCATCTCGACGTTGCCGCCAAGCTGAATGTCGGTGCCGCGCCCGGCCATGTTCGTCGCGATGGTCACGGCGCCCAGACGGCCCGCATCGGCGATGATCTGCGCTTCCTGCTCGTGCTGGCGCGCGTTCAGGACGTTGTGCTCGATCCCCTCTTTCTTGAGGATGTTCGAAATCGCCTCGGATTTCTCGATCGAGGTGGTGCCGACGAGGATCGGCTGACCCTTTTTGTGGGCCGTGATGATCTGTTCGACCACCGCCGCGAATTTCTCGCCCGTGGTGCGATAGACGGCGTCATGTTCGTCTTCGCGCGCGATGGGGCGGTTGGTCGGCACTTCGACCACGCCGAGTCCATAGATCTCGGCAAATTCCTCTTCTTCCGTCAGCGCCGTCCCGGTCATCCCGGCCAGCTTTTCGTAGAGGCGGAAGTAGTTCTGGAACGTGACCGAGGCCATCGTGACGTTCTCGGGCTGGATCGGCACGCCTTCCTTGGCTTCGATGGCCTGATGCAGACCTTCGGACAGGCGGCGACCGGCCATCATGCGGCCGGTGAACTCGTCGATCAGAACGACTTCGGTGCCACGAACGATGTAGTCCTTGTCCTTCTGGAACATCTTGTGGGCCCGAAGACCCTGGTTCACGTGGTGGACGACACTGGTGGATTCCGGGTCGTACAGCGTCTGACCTTCCGGCAGGACGCCGATCTGATGCAGCCGCTCTTCGAGGAAGTCGTTGCCTTCATCGGTAAAGGTCGCGGACCGCGCCTTTTCGTCGATGGTGTAATGCTCTTCGGTCAGTTCCGGCACGATCCGGTCGATGGCCACGTACAGCTCCGACTTGTCGTCGGACGGGCCCGAAATGATCAGCGGCGTGCGCGCCTCGTCGATCAGGATCGAGTCGACCTCGTCCACGATGGCGAAGTGATGCGGCCGCTGGTTCATGTCTTCGATCTTCGACTTCATGTTGTCGCGCAGATAGTCGAAGCCAAGCTCGTTGTTCGTCGCATAGGTGATGTCGGCGCCATAAGCGCCTTTCTTCTCAAGCTCGGGCTGCTGCGGATAGACGACACCCGTCGTCATGCCGAGCGCACCATAGACCTTGCTCATCCAGTCGGCGTCACGTTTGGCGAGGTAATCGTTCACCGTAACGATATGCACACCTTTTCCCGTAAGCGCATTGAGATAGGCCGGGAAGGTCGCGACGAGCGTCTTACCCTCGCCCGTCTTCATCTCGGCAATATTGCCCTCGTGGAGAAAGATGCCGCCCATGAGCTGCGTGTCGAATGCCCGCAGACCCAGCGCACGGCGCGCGGCCTCACGGCAGTTGGCGAAGGCCTCCGGCAGAAGCGCCTCGAGCGTTTCACCCTTTTCCAGTCGCTCTTTGAATTCGGCCGTCTTGTCGATCAGGCCCTGATCCGAGAGTTTCTCGAACTCCGGCTCCAGCGCGTTGATCTTTTCGATGGTCGGTCGGGTTGCCTTGATCTTGCGGTCATTGGGCGTGCCAAAAACCTTTTTGGCGATGGTTCCGAAACCCAGCATGTGCTCTCCGCTCGATGAGCTCTGACATTCTCGTGATTGCGCGGGGTGCTTGCCCGTCTCCGCGCGCCCCCATATCAAGGGCATGAAGTCGGCCCCCCAAGGACCATTGCGATTTAAGGGTGGGGGCCGGGATAGTCAACGTTGCCGGGTCTTCCGGCACGACCACGAGGAGGTTTCATGACCCATACGTCCACCCGCGCGTCGCTTTTCGCGGCCACGCTGCTTTCGGTTTCGCTGGCCCTGCCCAGCTGGGCTCAGGACGCGGCCCCCGAAGCCGAGGCCGAAACCGAAGCACCGCCGGCGATGGAAGTGACGGTCGACACCGTGCTGGCCACCGTTAACGGCGAAGAGATCACGCTGGGCCATGTCGTCGCAGCCAAGGAAAACCTGCCGCAGCAGTATCAACAGCTTCCGAACGACGTGCTTTTGCCCGGTCTGATCGACCAGTTGATCCAGCAGACCGTGCTGAGCCAGGCCATCGACGAAGTCGGTGCAGGCGTCGAAGTGCGGCTTGAGAACGAGCGTCGCACGCTCGTTGCCGCCGAAAAGATCGACGATGTCATCACCGAAGCCGTCGACGAAGATGCCATTCAGGCCGCCTATGACGAAGCCTATGCCAATGCCGAGCCCACGACCGAGTGGAACGCATCGCATATCCTCGTCGAAACCGAAGCCGAGGCGAGCGACCTTGCCGAACAGGCGCGCGCCGACGACGCCGATTTCGCAGCTCTCGCGCAGGAGTTTTCGACCGGCCCCTCCGGCCCGAACGGTGGCGAGCTTGGCTGGTTCTCGGCTGGCATGATGGTCGAACCCTTCGAGGTCGCCGTGTCCGGTATGGAAGCGGGCGATGTGTCCGACCCGGTGCAGACCCAGTTCGGCTGGCACGTCATCAAGCTCAACGAAACCCGAGAAGCCGGTGCCCCGCCGCTCGAAGAGGTCCGCGACGAGATCATCGGTCAGCTTCAGACCACGGCGGTCGAAGATGCGCTCGCCACCCTGATGGAAGACGCCGCAATCGAGCGGACCGACGTGACGACGCTTGATCCCGCCGTCCTGTCGGATATGTCGATCTTCGAATAACCGACATCGGGAGGGTTCGCCGTGGGCAAGAAGAAAAAGATCAAGAAGCTCAGGGAAAAGGTGAAATCGCTCGAGGCGGCGCTCGTCTCGGCGAAGAACCATAAGCACGCGGTCGCACCGCTTGCCCCTAAGGACGGCTTTCCCAAACTGCCTCAGATCGGCGGCGTTCGCTTCGCCGCCGTTCAGGCCGGGGTCCGCTACGCCGGACGTTACGACGTCATGATGGCGCTCTGCGATCCCGGCACGACCATCGCTGGCGTGTTCACACGCTCCGCGACACGGTCGGCCAACGTGCTCGACTGTCAGGCCAAACTGGGGTCCGACCCCAAGGGCGGCGCGGCGATCATCGTGAACTCCGGCAATTCCAACGCCTTCACCGGATCGTCCGGGGAAAATGCGGTGGCCGAAATTTCCAAAACCGTGGCGGACGTGACGGGCGTGGCCGAGAACAGGGTATATACCGCGTCGACCGGCGTGATCGGCGAGCGGCTTCCCTATGACCGCATCACCGCCAAGATCGGCGAGCTGAACGACGCGCTCGACGCTGGCGGGATCGAGTTTGCCGCCCGTGCGATCATGACCACCGACACCTTCCCCAAAGGCTCGGTGGCCGAGGTCGCGATTGACGGGCAGACGGTAAAGATCGCCGGGATCGCCAAAGGCTCCGGCATGATCGCACCCGACATGGCAACGATGCTGGTTTACATCTTCACCGATGCGAAGGTGGAGCAGAAGGTTCTGCAATCCTACCTGTCCGGCCTGATCGACGAGACGTTCAACTCGATCACGGTGGACAGCGACACATCGACCTCCGACACGCTGATCCTCGCCGCCACCGGCGCCAGCGGTGTCGAAGTGACCCCCAAGGACGACGCGTTCGAGGACGGCTTGCGGTCGGTCATGATGGACCTCGCCCATCAGGTGATCCGCGACGGCGAAGGCGCAACCAAGTTCGTCGAAATCCGCGTGACAGGCGCGAAATCCAACGCCGACGCCCGCACCCACGCCATGTCCATCGCGAACTCGCCGCTGGTGAAAACCGCGATCGCAGGCGAAGACCCCAACTGGGGCCGCATCGTCGCCGCGATCGGCAAATCCGGCGCCGCCGCCGACCGGGACACGCTGTCAATTTCCTTCGGCGACATCCTCGTCGCGGAAAAAGGCTGGGTTTCGCCCGACTACCGGGAAGAGCAGGGGGCTAACTATATGCTGGGCGAGGATATCGTCATCAACGTCGACCTCGGGCTCGGCACGGGCCATGCCACGGTCTGGACCTGCGACCTGACCCACGCCTACATCCAGATCAACGCGGACTATCGCAGCTGATGAAAACCGTTCTCGTCTCTGCCGTCGCACTGGTCGACCGCGACGGGCGCGTGCTTTTGGCCCAGCGTCCCGAGGGCAAATCGATGGCCGGGCTGTGGGAGTTTCCCGGCGGCAAGGTCGAAGAGGACGAAACGCCCGAGGCCGCGTTGATCCGTGAACTCCACGAAGAGCTGGGCATCGACACATGGCAATCCTGCCTCGCGCCGCTCACCTTCGCCTCGCACGGGTACGAGACCTTCCACCTTCTGATGCCGGTCTTCGTCTGCCGGAAGTGGGAGGGGACGCCGCAACCCAAAGAGGGTCAGACCCTCAAATGGGTGCATGTTCGCGACATGCGGGACTACCCGATGCCGCCCGCCGACATCCCGCTCATCGCGATGATGCGGGACATGCTCTAACTCTTCTCTGTTTCAAGAAACCTTCCGGGGAGGTCCGGAGGGGTGGAAAACCCCTTCGGCAGGGGGGTTTGGGGGGACTGGTCCCCCCAAGTTTGCCCGCTTAAGCCAACAAAAAAGGGCGGCCCAATGAGCCGCCCTTTCTATTCCAATCGATCCGCAGATCAGGCCAGCGTGCGCTCGACCTCTTCGCGTTCGAAGATTTCGATGACGTCGCCCTTGCGGATGTCGTCGTAGTTCTCGAACGCCATACCGCATTCCTGACCCGAGATGACTTCCGCCACCTCGTCCTTGAAACGCTTGAGCGTCTTGAGCGTGCCCTCGTGGATGACCACGTTGTCGCGCAGCAGGCGCACACCGGCGGACCGGCGAGCGACGCCCTCGGTGACGAGACACCCGGCCACGTTGCCGACACCGGACACGCGGAAGGTTTCCTTGATCTCGGCGTAACCGATGAACTTCTCGCGCACTTCGGCGGACAGAAGACCCGAGGCCGCCGCTTTCACGTCGTCCACGAGGTCGTAGATCACGCTGTAGTAGCGGATTTCCACCCCCTTCTGGTTGGCCGAATTGCGGGCCGGTGCGTTCGCACGGACGTTGAAGCCGACGACCGGACAGCCCGACGCTTCGGCAAGGCCGACGTCGGTTTCGGTGATGGCGCCCACGCCATAGTGGATGACCCGCACGCGCACTTCGTCGTTGCCGATCTTCTCCATCGCCTGAACGATGGCTTCGGCCGACCCCTGCACGTCCGCTTTCACGACGATGGGCAGCTCGGCGACGTCCTTGTCGTCCTTCGCCTTCTGCATCATCTGCTCGAGCGTGGTGGCGGCACCGGCAGCGGCGCGTTTGTCCTTGGCGGCCTGTTCGCGGTATTCCGCGATCTCGCGCGCCTGCGCTTCGGTTTCGACCACGTTCAGAACGTCGCCCGCTTCCGGCGTGCCGTTCAGGCCGAGCACCTCGACAGGCACCGACGGTCCGGCTTCCTTGACGCGCTCGCCGCGGTCGTTCTCCATCGCGCGGACCTTGCCCCACTGCTCGCCGACGACGAAGATGTCGCCCTGACGCAGCGTGCCGTTCTGGACGAGCACGGTCGCGACCGGGCCGCGGCCCACGTCGAGCTGCGCTTCGATGACGGCGCCTTGCGCGGCGCGGTTCGGGTTCGCCTTGAGTTCGAGGATCTCGGACTGGAGCGCGATGGCTTCCAGCAGTTCGTCCAGACCCTGACCCGTGTGGGCCGAAACCTCGACGTCCTGCACTTCGCCCGACATCTTTTCGACGATGACTTCGTGCTGCAGCAGATCGGTGCGCACCTTGTCCACGTTCGCCGCCGGCAGGTCGACCTTGTTGATCGCGACGATCATCGGCACACCCGCCGCCTTGGCGTGGTTGATGGCTTCGATCGTCTGCGGCATTACGGCGTCATCCGCAGCGACCACGAGCACGACGATGTCCGTCACCTGAGCCCCACGGGCACGCATCGAGGTGAACGCAGCGTGGCCCGGCGTGTCGAGGAACGACAGCACCTGACCGCTTTCGGTCGTCACCTGATAAGCACCGATGTGCTGGGTGATCCCGCCCGCTTCACCGGCCACCACCTTGGCGCTGCGGATCGCATCCAGCAGCGAGGTCTTACCGTGGTCGACGTGACCCATGATCGTGATGACCGGGGCGCGCGGCTCGAGATCCTCGGCCTTGTCCTCGGTCTGTTCGATCACCTGTTCCACGTCGGCGTCGGAAACGCGCACGATGTTGTGGCCGAACTCTTCGATGATGAGTTCCGCGGTGTCCTGATCGATGGTCTGGTTCTGCGTGACCATCATGCCCATCTGCATGAGCGACTTGACCACGTCGGCGACCCGTTCGGCCATCCGGTTGGCAAGCTCCTGCACCATGATCGCTTCGGGAACCTGAACGTCACGCACGACCTTTTCGCGCGGCTCGCTGGACCCCATCGCCTTCTGGCGCATGCGTTCCTGCTTACGGCGCATCGCGGCGACCGAGCGCTGGCGCCCGCCTTCGCCACCCGTGAGGGCCTGGTTCACCGTCAGCTTACCAGCGCGGCGGCTGTCGTCGCGTGCGCCCTTGCCGCGGTTCGACCGATCGTCGGCCGGCTGCGGCGCGCGTTCACGCTCGGGCTTGCGCACACCGGTCTTGGCGCCACGCGCCTCGGCGGCCTGCGCTGCGGCCGGGTCGGCCTCGGCTGCGGGCGCCGGTTTGTTCTTGGCGGCTTCTTTTTCCTTGCGGCGACGTTCGTCTTCCTCGGCCTTCTTGGCCGCGGCTTCCGCACGTTCCTGTTCTTCGCGCGCCTTTTCCTCGGCTTCCTGCCGACGACGCTCACGCTCTTCTTCGCGCGCCTTTTCTTCGGCTGCGCGTCGCTTGGCTTCTTCCGCTTCGTTGGCTTTGGCCGCAGCGAGCGCCTTCATCCGGCGCTCGAGCTCGGCGTCCGAGATACCAGCAGGGCGCTTGGACGGATCCGTCGCGGGGGAGCCAGCGCCGCCGCCCGCACCGCCACCCGCACCGGGCTTGGGCACGACGACGCGTTTGCGCTTCGTCTCCACCACAACGTTCTTCGTGCGCCCATGGCTGAAGGATTGCTTGACGGAACCCGACCGGGGTCCACCACGCAGGCCAAGGGGCTTTTTGCCGTCCGTATCGCTCATCTGGTCGTCTTACCTTTCCGGCGGGCGGTCCCACCGTCGTTCATATCGCGCATGCTCGAAAGCTTCGCGGCTTCGTCTACAACACGTTTCGTGAGTCCGCCACCCGCGAGTGCGGCATGTATCACATGTTCACGCCCGAATGCCAAACCCAATTCATCTTGGGTCAAACAGGCGATCAGGCTGTTTTTGCCACGGGGTGGGCGAAGCTTGGATTTCCCACGATCAGAGCCATCGGAAGCTTGCAAAAGCACCTCGGCCTGATCCTTGGCGAGCCAGTCTTTGACCTTTTCAAAGCCGGCAATAGCCTCGCTCGCCTTTCGAGCAAGAGAGATAAGGTGGATCACGCGTTCTGCAAGACCCGCCTCGACTTTTACGAACAGGTCCTCAGGCACCGTGACCTGCTGTTTCGCTGCCCGGGCATAGGCGCCCTTCTTCGCGGCCAAGGCAAATGCCTTGGGCGAGGGCGTAATCCAGAACCCCCGGCCCGGCAGTTTGCCCAGCAGGTCAGGGTAGACCGCGCCATCTGGCCCAACGACAAACCGGACCATCAGCGAGGTGTCCTTCACCTCGCCGGTCCCGATGCACCGCCGTTCGGGTTCCCCCGTCCGGTCCTTTTCACGGCCGCCGCGCGTCACGCGCTAACCCCCGAGGCCTGGGATCAGGCCTCGGCCTCCTCGGTGGTTTCGCCGTCTTCTTCGGTCTCTTCTTCCGAGACGAGATCGGCGGGGTCGACCCAGCCAAGCTGGATACGGGCGGTCATGATCATGTTCTGGGCTTCCTCGAGGCCCACATCGTAGGGTTCGAGAACCCCGTCATCCTTGCTGCGTTCGCCGTCGACGGTCGTCCAGCCACCGGCAAGCTCCCAGTCGGCGCAGGTCGCGAAATCTTCCAGCGTGAAGACACCGTCCTTGGCCAGCGCCTCGATCATCTGCGGGGTCAGGCCCTCGAACGAGATCAGGCTTTCCTGAACGCCCAGCGCCTTGGCGTTTTCCAGCGCCTTGCGGTTCTGTTCATCGAGGAAGTCACGGGCACGGGCCTGAAGCTCTTCCGCCGTGCCTTCGTCCACACCGTCGATGACGAGCAGTTCGTCCTGCTCGACGTAAGCCACTTCTTCGAGGTTGGTGAAGCCTTCGGACACCAGAAGCTGGGCGAAAAATTCGTCCAGATCGAGCGTGTCCATGAACAGCTTGGTGCGCTCGGCGAACTCGGCCTGACGACGACGGCTTTCCTCTTCTTCCGTGAGGATGTCGATGTCGAGCCCGGTCAGCTGGCTGGCCAGACGCACGTTCTGGCCGCGGCGACCGATGGCGAGCGAAAGCTGCTCGTCCGGCACCACGACTTCGATGCGCTCGGCGTCTTCGTCCAGAACCACCTTCGACACTTCGGCAGGCTGAAGCGCGTTGACGAGGAAGGTCGGCATATCCTCGTTCCACGGGATGATGTCGATCTTTTCGCCCTGAAGCTCGTTCACGACGGCCTGCACGCGGCTGCCGCGCATACCGACACAGGCACCGACCGGGTCGATGGAGTTGTCATAGGACACGACACCGATCTTGGCGCGCGAACCGGGGTCACGGGCCACGGCCTTGATCTCGATGATGCCGTCGTAGATTTCCGGCACTTCCATCTTGAAGAGTTCAGCCATGAATTCCGGCGCGGTGCGGCTGAGGAAGATCTGCGGCCCACGCGTCTCACGCCGCACGTCTTTCACGTAGCAGCGGATACGGTCGTTCGGGCGATAGCTTTCGCGGCCGATCTTTTCGTTGCGGCGCAGGATCGCTTCGCCAGCGCCCACATCGACGATGACGTTGCCGTATTCCTCGCGCTTGACGACACCGTTGATGATGGTGCCCGCGCGATCCTTGAATTCTTCGTACTGACGATCACGCTCGGCTTCGCGGACCTTCTGCAGGATGACCTGCTTGGCCGACTGCGCGGCGATGCGGCCCAGCTCGACCGGCGGCACTTCGTCGACGATGGTGTCGCCGACTGCCGGGTTGTCGAGGTACTGTTTCGCCTGCTCGACGGTCAGCTCGGCCTGATAGTTCTCAAGCTCTTCGTCCTCGACCACGGTGCGCACGCGGGTGAACGTGGCGCGGCCCGTCTTGCGGTCGATGGACACGCGAATGTCCATCTCAGCGCCGTAACGCGACTTGGCGGCACGGGCGAGGCTTTCTTCCATCGCTTCGATGACGAGCGACGGGTCGATCATCTTTTCGCGCGCGACAGCCTCGGCGGTCTGAAGCAGTTCAAGCTGGTTAGCAGAGGTAATTGCCATTGTATCAGTCCTCCTCGGACGTCTCGTCCGTGATCACTTCGTCGTATTGAGCTTCGTCGATGATGCCCGCGTCCTTACGCTGTTTGAGCATCTCGGCAATCAGATCGTCCGTGAGGACGAGTTTCGCATCCGCGAGCAGGTCGAAGGTCAGGCCGATGGTCACTGGCTCGCCCTTGTCTTCGATCTCGATCAGGATTTCACCGTCTTCGGTGCCCTGCAGTGTGCCTTTGAACCGCTTGCGCCCTTCGATCAACTCGCTGGTCTCGACCTTGGCGATCCAGCCGTCCCAGGTGTCGAAGTCCTTGTACCGCGTCAGCGGGCGGTCGATGCCGGGCGAGGAAACCTCGAGGTTGTATTCCCCCTCGATCGGGTCCTCGACGTCCAGCGTCGCGCCCAGCGCGGTGTTGATCTCGGACAGATCGTCGACCTCGATCCCGCCATCGGGCTTGTCGGCCATGATCTGAAGCGTCTGCGTGTTGCCACCCTGCAGACGCAGGCGCACAAGCTCATACCCCATATCCTCGATCACCGGGCGCACGATATCGGCGAGCCGGCGGTCGATCGCAGTTCTGGCGACGAGATCGGTCATATGATCCTTTCAGGCACAAAAAAACGGGCCAGCGGCCCGTCGGTGTGTTCCGGTGGAGCGTCGGGTTTGGACCCCAGCGCCTCCGCTGTTGAGGCGGATATAGGGGAGGGCGGGTGAGTCTGCAAGGAAAATGACGAACCGCTGGCGGAGGAGCGCCGTATCATGCGGGAACGCGCTGCGGCGTGGGTGCGTTCGTGAGTGCGACGAACGGAAAGGCATCATGACGAAACCGGAGTTCCAAGACCTCCTGATCCCACGACCTGAAGGGCTCTATTGTCCGGTCGGGGATTTCTACGTCGATCCGGTCCGGCCCGTCGCCAAGGCTCTCATCACCCACGGGCATGCGGATCATGCGCGGTCGGGGCATGGTGCGGTGCTCGCCAGCCAGCAGACGCTCGACATCATGGCGATCCGGTATGGCGAGGATTTCGCCAAGATCCGACAGGCGGTCGATGGGCCGGTCGATGTGGACGGGGTCAGGGTCAGTTTCCATCCGGCGGGCCATGTGCTCGGCTCCTGCCAGATCCGGCTGGAGGCCAAGGGGATGGTCGCTGTGGTGTCCGGCGATTACTCCCGCGTCGCCAACCCGGCCTGCGCGCCGTTCGAACCGGTGCCATGCGATCTGTTCATCACCGAAGCGACCTTTGCGCTGCCGGTGTTCAAGCACCCCGATCCGGCGGACGAGATTGCCAAGCTCCTCGCCTCGGTCCGTGCCTTTCCCGAGCGGCCCCATCTGATCGGCGCCTATGCGCTTGGGAAGGCGCAGCGGGTCATCATGCTGTTGCGCGAGGCGGGGTATGACGCGCCGATCTATGTTCACGGGGCGCTGCAACGGCTCAGCGATTATCACATCGAGCAGGGCGTGCCGCTGGGCGATCTTCGCCCCGCGACGATGGACAAGGCCGAGGCGCGGGACTTGCGCGAGGCCATCGTGATCTCGCCCCCGTCCGCTTTCGCCTCGCCGTGGCTGCAGCGGTTCGCCGATCCGGTGATCGGTTTCGCCTCCGGCTGGATGCAGATCCGGGCGCGGGCGCGGCAGCGGGGGGTCGAACTGCCGCTCATCATCTCGGATCACGTCGACTGGCCCGACCTGACCTCCACGATACAGGAGATCGACCCGAGCGAATTCTGGATCACCCACGGGCGCGACGATGCGCTGATGCGGTGGGCGGAATTGAACCAGCGCCGCGCGCGCCCACTGCACCTCGTAGGATATGAGGAGGAGCCGGAATGAAGGCCTATGCCGCGCTTCTCGAACGCCTCGCTTTCACGCCGGGCCGGAATGCCAAACTGGAGCTTTTGCAGAACTACCTGACCAGCGCGCCGGACCCGGATCGCGGCTATGCGCTGGCGAGTCTGACGGGCGAGCTCGACTTTGCCGGGGCGAAACCGGCCCTGTTGCGCGCGCTCGTGTCCGAGCGGGTGGATGGCGAGTTGTTCACCATGTCCTACCACTACGTCGGCGACCTTGCGGAAACCATCGCGCTGATCTGGCCGGGGCAGGGCGCGGCGCGGGATGTGCCCTTGTCCGAAGTGGTCGAACGGCTGAACACGGCGTCCAAGACCGAAACGCCTGCGATGATCGCGGATTGGCTCGACGCGCTCGACCCGTCCGAACGGCTGGCGTTGCTCAAGCTGATGACGGGCGGGATGCGGGTCGGGGTGTCGGCGCGGCTGGCGCTCACCGCGCTTGCGAACACCGGCACGGTGCCGCTCGACGAGATCATGGAGCTTTGGGCGGGGTTCAAACCGCCCTATGAGCCGCTCTTCGCGTGGATCGCAGGCGGGCCGAAACCCGAACCGACCATCAAGGCGCCTTTCCGGCCCGTGATGCTGTCGACGCCCAACGACTACGACGGTCTGTCCACGCTGGACCCGGCTGATTTCGCCGCCGAATGGAAGTGGGACGGTATCCGCGTGCAGGCCGCCGCGCATGGCGATGAACGGCGGCTCTATTCCCGGACGGGCGAGGATATCTCGGCTGCCTTTCCGGACATCGTGGACCGGATGGACTTTTCCGGCGTGCTTGACGGCGAGTTGATCGTGCGGCGCGAGGATGAAGTCGCGCCCTTTGGCGATCTTCAGAAGCGGCTGAACCGGAAAACGGCGAGCAAGGCTTTGTCGTTCAGCCACCCTGCCGCGCTCAGGCTTTACGACATCCTGATCTGGGAGGGTGAGGACCTGCGCGAGCTACCGTTCCATGAACGCCGGACCCGGTTGGAGGCTGCTGTCACCACGCTCGACCCCCTGCGTTTCGACGCCTCGCCCTTGCTCAACTTCGACACGTGGGACGCGCTTGCCGCCCACCGCGCCGACCCACCCGCCGCCGTGATCGAGGGCGTGATGCTGAAACGGCTGGACAGTGCCTATGTCGCCGGTCGTCCGCGCGGGCCGTGGTTCAAGTGGAAGCGTGACCCAATGATCGTGGATGCGGTTCTGCTTTACGCCCAGCGCGGGCATGGCAAGCGGTCGGGGTTCTATTCGGATTTCACCTTCGGGGTCTGGGACGACGACCGGCTCGTCCCGGTCGGCAAAGCCTATTCCGGGTTCACGGATGAGGAGTTGAAGCGGCTCGACAAGTTCGTGCGGCAGCACACGGTGGAGCGGTTCGGCCCCGTACGCTCGCTCTCGCCCGATCTGGTGGTCGAGGTCGCGTTCGAGGGGCTCAACCGCTCGAAACGGCACAAGTCCGGCGTCGCCATGCGGTTCCCGAGGATTTCGCGTATCCGATGGGACAAGCCAGCGAACGAGGCCGACCACCTTGCGACGCTCGAAGCGATGCTGCCTTAGGCGGGTTTCTTCGCGATGATGAACCGCGCGGGATGACCGTCTGGGCGCTCGTCCACTGCGATATCCAGCCCGGCATCACGGATTATCGCGCGAATCTCATCCTCGGACAGAAACGTCAGATGCGGGATCGCACCGAACAACTGGCCGAGCGGCGCGATGAATTTGACCAGTTTCATCTCGGACATCACCACGGTGGACGACACGAAGGTGCCGCCGGGGCGCAGGCTTTCCGCGATCTTCTTCACGGTGAAGGCCGGGTTCGGCAACAGATGCAGCACGGACAGGGCGAGGATCATGTCGTAGCTGCCGGGGGCAACGTCCGCCCGATCGAAATCGGCATGCACGAACCGCATGTTGTCCGGCAGCGCGCCCAGCGCTTTGCCCCCTTCGATCATTGAGGATGAGATGTCCATCGCCGTGTAGCTGCGCACCAGCAGCGCGTGCCGCCGCCCGGTGTTGCCAGACCCGCAGCCGATTTCCAGCACGTCCATATCGGGGTGCATGTAAGACTGGGTGATCGCCAGCTTCCACTCATAGGTGTCGAGGTCGGAAACGGACGACTTGATGTAGCGCTTCGAGAGCTTGTCCCAGACCCGCGCTTGATCCTTCATAGCCCGAGCGTTTCCCTTTGCCGGGCAAGCTTGTCGGTTGTGCGCACCAGTTCCGCCGCGATGCCGGGTTCGGACACCGCATGACCTGCACGCGGGATCATGCGAAACTCGCTCGTCGGCCAAGCTTTGTGCAGGGACCATGCGGCCTGAGGCGGGCAGATCATGTCGTGCCGCCCCTGAACGATGGTGCCGGGCACGGCCGCGATCTTGGTCATGTTGTTCAGGATCTGCTGCTCTTCCGACAGGAAGGCGCGGTTCTGGAAATAGTGGTTTTCAAGCCGCGCGAAGGCCAGCGCATAGTCCGCCGGACTGTCGATCATCGCGCCGTCGTTTTCGATACTGGCGAGCGCATTTTCCCACGACGCCCAGACGCGCGCATGCTTCAACTCGTCGCCCCGGTCACCGGAGAAAAGCCGCTTGTGATAGGCCTCGATCAGATCGCCCTGCTCGTCCTCGGGGATCAGATCGGTGAACCGCGACCACAGGTCCGGCCAGAACTGCCCGGCACCGCCGCCATAGAACCAGTCGAACTCACGCTCGGTGGCAAGGAACACGCCCCGCAGCACCAGCCACGCCACACGATCCGCATGCGCCTGTGCATAGACCAGCCCCAACGTCGCGCCCCAGCTCCCGCCGAATACGATCCAGCGGTCGATCCCGAACGTATCGCGGATAAGTTCGATGTCCCGGACAAGGTCCCAGGTCGTGTTGGCCATGACCGAGGCATGCGGGCGGGAGCGGCCGCAGCCGCGCTGATCGAACAGGATGATGCGGTACTTCTTCGGATCGAAGAACCGGCGCATGGCGGGCGAACACCCGCCGCCCGGCCCACCGTGAAGCACGACAACGGGCATCCCGTCCTTCGCACCGCATTGTTCGACGTAAACCGTATGGCCATCGCCGACCTCGAGCATCCGACGGTCGAATGGCTCGATGGGTGGGTACATTTTCCCACCTGCGGTGTTTTTTCCTGCGGCCTGTTCCATAGGGAACCTATATAGGTGCTGCGACAAAGACGCCAGAAAGACGAGGCTAACATGAGTGCCGGACAAACGACAGTCGACCCCAGCGAAGTCGCAAAATTCGAAGCGATGGCTGCAGAATGGTGGGACCCGACGGGGAAATTCAAGCCGCTTCACATGATGAATCCCGTCCGTCTCGATTACATCACGTCACAAATCGCGGCGGAGTTCGGTCGCGACCTGTCTGACGACAAGCCATTCGCCGGTCTGCGTATCCTCGACATCGGGTGCGGGGGCGGGCTCTTGTCCGAACCGATGGCGCGTCTGGGCGCAGACGTCGTCGGCGCCGATGCCGCCGAGCGCAATATTCCCGTCGCGCAAGTCCATGCCGAACAGTCGGGGCTGGAGATCGACTACCGCTTCACCACCGCCGAGGCACTGGCCGCAGCCGGCGAGCAGTTCGATGTGGTTCTGAATATGGAGGTGGTGGAGCATGTGGCGGACCCGCTGTCCTACCTCACCGCCTGTCAGCAGCTTCTGAAACCCGGCGGGCTCATGGTCTGTTCGACGATCAACCGCAATCCAAAAAGCTTCATGGTCGCCATCGTCGGTGCCGAGCATGTGATGCGCTGGCTGCCGAAAGGCACGCATGAGTGGGACAAGTTCATCACGCCCGACGAGCTTGGAAACCTGATCGCGCAATCCGGGCTGCGGCTGGTCGACAAGCAGGGCTTCGTGTTCAACCCGATCCTGTGGAGCTGGTCGATCTCATCGCGCGATCTGTCGGTGAACTACGTGACGGCGAGCGTGAAAGCCGCCTGAGGCTGGTGCGTCCGGCCCGCGCCGGACGCGTGCCGGGTCACAGCATGTAACGGCCCACGTCGGTGCTTTGCATCAACTCGCCAAGGTTCTCCTGAACGAAGGCTTCGTTCACGACCACCTCGTCGCCCGACTTGTCCGGCGCGGTGAAGCTGAGTTCCTCGAACACGCGCTCCATCACCGTGTAAAGCCTGCGCGCCCCGATGTTCTCGACCGTCGTGTTCACCTCGGCGGCGATCCGGGCCAACGCGGCGATCCCGTCTTCGGTGAACGAGACCTTGACCTCTTCCGTGCCCATGAGCGCGGTGTATTGCAGGGTCAGCGCATTGTCCGTCTCGGTCAGGATGCGCACGAAATCCTCTTCCGTCAGCGCGCGCAGTTCGACGCGGATCGGCAGACGACCCTGAAGTTCGGGCAACAGGTCCGAAGGCTTGGCGATGTGGAACGCACCCGAGGCGATGAACAGCATGTGGTCGGTCTTCACCGGGCCATGCTTGGTCGACACCGTCGTGCCCTCGATCAGCGGCAGCAGATCGCGCTGCACGCCTTCGCGGCTGACGTCACCACCACGGGCATCGGACCGCGCGCAGACCTTGTCGATCTCGTCGATGAAAACGATCCCGTTCTGCTCGACCGATTCCAGCGCGAGCTTGTTAACGGCTTCGTCATCCAGAAGCTTATCAGCCTCTTCGCCCATCAGGATTTCATAGCTTTCGGCCACGGTCATCTTTTTGCGGACGGTGCGCCCGCCGAAGGCTTTGCCGAACATATCCGACAGGTTTATCCCCATGTTCATGCCGGGCTGGCCCGGCACGTCGAACATCGGCATCCCGCCGCCCGTGTCCTGCACGTCGAGTTCGATCATCGTGTCGTCCAACTCGCCTGAGCGCAGCTTCTTGCGAAACATCTCACGCGTCTGCTCGCGGGCCTGATCGCCGGCAACGGCCGAGATCACGCGCTCTTCCGCGTTGTGCTCGGCGGCGGATTTCACGTCTTCGCGCATCCACTCGCGGGTTTGCACGATGGCCGTGTCCACCAGATCGCGCACGATCTGCTCGACGTCGCGGCCCACATAGCCCACTTCGGTGAATTTGGTCGCTTCGACCTTGATGAACGGCGCGCGGGCCAGTTTGGCCAGACGCCGGGAAATCTCGGTCTTACCCACGCCGGTCGGCCCGATCATGAGGATGTTCTTGGGATAGACTTCGTCGCGCAGATCATCGGGCAGTTGCTTGCGCCGCCAGCGATTGCGCAGCGCTACCGCCACGGCGCGCTTTGCGTCCTTCTGGCCGATGATGAATCGGTCGAGTTCCGAGACGATCTCGCGGGGGGTCAGGTCGGTCATGTCCGCCTCTTACTTTTTCAGCGCTTCGAGCGTCAGGTTGCCGTTCGTGTAGACGCAGATGTCGGCGGCGATCGCCATCGCGGCGCGCGCGATCTCTTCCGCCGACTTGTCCGTGTCCATCATCGCGCGGCCTGCGGCGAGGGCGTAGTTCCCCCCCGATCCGATCGCGGCCACGTCATGCTCGGGTTCCAGCACGTCGCCCGCGCCGGTCACGACGAACAGGTCCTTGCCGTCCGACACGATCAGCATCGCTTCGAGTTTCTGGAGGTATTTGTCGGTGCGCCAGTCCTTGGCCAGCTCGACACAGGCCCGCGCCAGTTGACCCGGCGTGGCCTCGAGTTTCGTTTCGAGCCGTTCGAGCAGGGTAAACGCGTCAGCCGTCGAGCCCGCGAACCCAGCGATGATGTCATAGCCACCGGGCGACAGCCTGCGCACCTTGCGCGCCGTGCCTTTGATGACCGTGTCGCCCAGGCTCACCTGCCCGTCGCCTGCAATCACCACTTCTCCGCCTTTGCGCACGCCACAGATCGTGGTGCCGTGCCAGCCGGGAAACTCGCTCATGTCCGCCTCCTTTTGGTTCCGACGCTATATGGACCCCCGGTTTGCCCGCGACAACCACCCGGCTTGACCGGACCGGGCGGGCAGGTAGCTTGCCGCGCATGGAAGCCCGTATTCTTCGCATCTACCTTGACGATGTCATGCTCGACATGGCCCAGCGCGGCGAGTTCGGTTTCGTCGCGCGGGTGACGAAAGCGTTCGAGGAGGTCGGGTTCCGGGTCGAGCTGAAGCGCAATTCGTTCGAGGAACGCCTGAAGTCCGCAGCGCGCAACGGCTATTCGCTGTTCCTGATGGACGACCCGTTCCACCCGAAATCGCTCACCATGCGCAAAAGCTACTACTTTCCGTTTTGGCGGATCGAGGCGACGCCCAAGCGGTGGGAGTTCGAGGTTGCCAAGAAATCCTTCGATCCGGCCGAAATAGACACTGATACTGCCCAAGCTTGGGTCGGAAGCTGGCGCAAGTGGCTGTTCAAGCAGGGGCCCGAGACGGCCGAGCGCACGGGGCTGATCTACGTCGCCCTGCAGGGCAAATTGCTCGAACATCGTTCGTTCCAGACGATGTCGCCTGTCGACATGATCGCCGAGGTTCAGGCCCGCGCTGATGACAAGCGGATCCTGCTCGGGCTTCATCCCGGCGAGGCGTACT
Source organism: Pseudomonadota bacterium (assembly GCA_036154315.1). Taxonomy (GTDB): domain Bacteria; phylum Pseudomonadota; class Alphaproteobacteria; order Rhodobacterales; family Rhodobacteraceae; genus Maritimibacter. The sequence continues at coordinate 80,546 of JAYZLL010000017.1, read as the reverse complement.
CGGACGAAGAACGCGCGACGCTCGATGCCATCGCCGCGGACGACCCGCGCGTGACGGTTCAGACCGGCGGAATGGAAGAGGCGCTAAGGGTTTGTGATTTTGTGATCACACAGAACTCCGCCGCCGCGCTTTCGGGGTTTTTCTTCCAGAAACCCGCGATCCTGTTCGGGGAATGCGACTTTCACCACCAGATGCCGCGCGTTTCGCAGCATGGCGTGGACGAGGCGTGGCGACAGCTTGAAACGGCGCAGCCCGCCTATGTCGAATACCTTTATTGGTTCGTCGCTCTGAACTCGATCAAGGCCGATGTGGCAGGGGAAGCGGAGGTACGTATCCTCGCCACCTGCAAGCACTTCGGGTGGGAGATTTAGTCTCTAATCCAGCCAACCGCGCAGGTTTTCGACCACCACATTGGTCAGCGCCGCAATGTGATCGTCGTTGTCGTTGAGGCAGGGAATGTAGGTGAACGTCTCGCCACCAGCATGGATAAACGCCTCGCGGATTTCCCCGTCGACCTCTTCCAACGTCTCGATGCAATCCGCCGAGAACGCAGGCGCCATGACGGCGATGCTGCGAACGCCCTCTTCCTTGGCCAGCCGCGCGACTTCGACCACGGTATAGGGCTTGAGCCATTCGGTCCGCCCGAAGATCGACTGGAACGTCGTCATGATCCGCCCCGGCTTCCAACCCAGACGCTCGGCCAACAGCCGCGTCGTCTTGTGGCACTGGCAATGATAGGGGTCGCCCGCGTGCAGATAGCTGAGCGGCATACCGTGGTAGGAACAGATCAGCCGCTCCGGCGCGTCCGCTTCGGTCGGGAACACGCGCAGGACCGAGGCCGCGAGCGCCTCGATATAATCGTCGCGGTCGAAATAGGCGGGCACGGTCCGGGTCGCGGGCTGCCAGCGCTCGCGGGTCAGCGCGTCGAAGAATTTGTCGTTCGCCGTGGCGGTCGTGGTTGCCGAATACTGCGGATAGAGCGGAAAGAAGAGGATTTTGGTACACCCGGCCTCGACCATCGCGCGCACTTTCGACGCGGTCGACGGGTTGCCGTAGCGCATGCAGAAATCGACCATGACCCGGTCGCCGAACAGGCTGTGAAGGCTCGCGCTCATCGCTGCCGTCTGCGCCTTGGTGATCGTCATCAGCGGGCTTTCCCCCGCCTCGTGGTTCCAGATCGACTGATAGTTCTTGCCCGAGGTGAAGGGCCGAAACGACAGGATCACGCCTTGCAGGATCGGCTGCCATTTCCATTTCGGCAGGTCGATGATGCGCGGGTCCGACAGAAACTCGCTCAGATACCGCCGCATCGACCAGTAATCGTAATTGTCGGGCGTCCCGAGGTTGGCGAACAGCACGCCGACCTTGGGCTCGGCCACCTTGGGGTGATCCTTTGGCAAATGCTCGTTCATCGTTCCGTTCCTGTCCCTGACCCGCCTGTTACGGCTTGTCGTTCAGTTTGGTTTCATCGGTGTTCAAGGCTTCGGCCAGCCGCGCCTGTGCCGAGCCCGGGCGCAAGGGTTTCTGCTGGCTTTCATGCGGTGCCCAGCCCGCAAGGAAAACGAGTTCGAATGTCGCATGGATGCGGCCATCGTGATCCGCGCCCTCGGCATATCGCGCGGCGGTTTCGGCGAACAGTAGGCGCGAGGTAAAGCCGGCGCGGGTGGCGAGCGCATTGCCTTCGCCCATCTTCCGCAGGTCGCGCATCAAGGCGAGCGCATCCGCGTAGCTCACGTCACGGGTCGAGCTATCGGCCACCGGCAGCGCGAACCCGGCCCGTTGCAGTAGCCCGCCAAGGTCGCGAAGCTCACCCATCGGCAGCATCCGAGGCGACAGGCCCCCCGTCTGCGCGATCTCGGCAGCGGTGATCGCGGCGCGGAGTTCCTGCAACGTCTCGCCGCCGAACATCACGCCCATGAAGAACCCGTCCGGCTTCAACGCCTTGTGGCACTGGATCAACTGGCCCACCGGATCGTTCGACCAGTGCAGCGACAGGCCATGAACGACAAGATCATGCGCTCCGGGTTCGAGCGAAAGCACCTCGTCATCCGTGACGATCACGGCATCGGGAAAGAATTTCCGCCAGATCTCCGGAAAACCCGTCACGACGGCGGGGGACGTAAAGGTTCTGTTAACCTCTTCCAGACGATCCTGAACTTCGACCGCCGCTTCTTCCTGCAGGAACATCCCATCCGCCCGGGCACGGGCGCGGGTCAGGGACAGGCGGGTTGGATCGGTCAGGTTCGACATGGCGCGGCACCATAGATGGAGGCCAGAGGAATGCAATCGCTGCTCCGCGCGATCTATCCGGCGCAATGCGCGTCCTGCGGTGAAATCGTCGATGGCGATGGCGGGCTGTGTGGCCCCTGTTGGCGGGAGACCCGGTTCATCACGGGGCACGTCTGCGACAAGTGCGGCGTGGCATTGCCCGGCGAGGCGGACGGGCACATCGACCTGTGCGACGAATGCATGACCATCGCGCGGCCTTGGTCTCGGGGCCGGACGGCGCTCGACTATGACGGGAACGGGCGGCGGCTGGTGCTTGCGTTCAAACACGCGGACCGACCGGACATCGCGATCCCCGGTGCCCGCTGGATCGCAAACGTAGCGCAACCGCTGTTCACACCGGGCATGGTCATCGTCCCGGTGCCCTCGCATTGGACCCGGCTTTATCGCCGCCGCTACAATCAGGCCGCCGAACTGGCGCGGGCACTTGCGCGCACCACGGGGCTCATCGCTTTGCCCACCGCCTTGATCCGCACGCGGGGCGGGGAAACGCAGGAGGGCAAGACGCTCGACGCCCGGTTCGCCAATCTGCAAGGCGCCATCCAACCGCATCCGAGGCGGGGCGCGGCAATGCGCGAGAAGGACGTGCTGATCGTGGATGACGTCATGACATCGGGCGCGACCCTTGCCGCCGCGACGGAAGCCGCTTTCGCCGTGGGCGCGAAGGAGGTGAAAATTGCGACACTGGCACGCGTTGCGCGCAGACCTTAAGTATCCTTCAATCGGGTTAACCCGGAAAAAGGATACAGCTTATGCAACCCGTCACGATCTACACGACGCCGTTCTGCGGTTTTTGCCATGCTGCGAAACGGCTTCTGACCAGCAAAGACGTTGCGTTCGAGGAAATCGACGTGAGCCAGGACCCGGAGCTGAAGCAGGAAATGATGACCAAGTCGGGTCGTCACACCGTGCCGCAGATCTGGGTCGGCGAAACACATGTGGGCGGCTTCGATGATCTGAACGCGCTGGAACGCGCCGGCAAGCTCGACCCGCTTCTGTCCGCCTGATGCGGGCTGCTCTTGTTCAGCTCTGCTCGGGCGACGATCCCGCCGCGAACCTGACGGTGACGCGGGGTTTTGTCGACGAAGCTGCGCGGTCCGGCGCGTCGCTGATCCTGACGCCGGAGGTCACCAACTGCGTCTCGACCTCGCGCACCCGGCAGGAGGCCGTGCTTCAACACGAAGCCGACGACCAGACGCTCGCCGCCCTGCGCGATGCCGCCCGCGACCACGGCGTCTGGATTTCCATCGGTTCGCTCGCGCTCAAGACCGACGATCCCGACGGTCGCTTTGCCAATCGGTCGTTTCTGATCGACCCGGCGGGGGAGGTGCGGGGGCGATACGACAAGATCCACATGTTCGACGTGGATGTGTCCGAGACCGAGCGTTACCGCGAAAGTGCGGGCTATCGGCCCGGGGAACGGGCTGTTCTGGTCGATACCGATCTGGCCAGGATCGGGCTGACGATCTGCTATGACGTCCGGTTCGCGTATCTCTACCGCAGCCTCGCGCAGGCCGGGGCCGAGATCATCACCGTGCCTGCCGCCTTTTCCACCGGCACCGGCCCGGGTCATTGGGAGGTGCTGTTGCGGGCCCGCGCGATCGAGACCGGCGCCTATATCCTCGCCGCCGCGCAAACCGGCCAGAACACCGACAAACGCGCAACTTACGGGCATTCGCTCGCCATAGCGCCGTGGGGCGAGGTGATCGCGGATGCCGGGACCGACCCGGGCGTCACGCTGGTTGATCTTGACCTCGCGACCGTGGAAAAGTCCCGCCAGCGCATCCCTGCGCTCAACCACGACCGCTCTTTCGAAAGCCCCTGATGCCCGACACTTCCACCGACAGCTTATCGGTCGCGCTTTTCAGCGAGATGTTCATGGCCGACCAGCTGGCGCGCACGGCATTGTCCAAGGCGCTGCCAAAGGGCATGGAGCTGAGCCATTTTTCCGTGCTCAACCATCTGGCGCGGGCAGGGGAGGCGAAAAGCCCCGCCCAGCTCGCCAAGTCGTTTCACGTGACGCGCGGTGCGATGACGAACACGCTGAACAAGCTGGAATGGGCCGGGCATATCCACATCCACCCGGATTGGGACGACGCGCGGCGCAAGCAGGTGACGATTTCCCCCGCAGGGCGCAAAGCGCGTGACGCCGCGCTGGCCTCGATCACCCCGATCATCTCGGACGTGGTGAAATCGATCGGGACCGAGAAAGTCCGTTCTATGCTGCCGGTGCTGCGTGCGATGCGCGAAAAGTTCGACGAACAGGACTGATCAAACGACAAAGGCCGCCTCCAGTCGGAAGCGGCCTCTGGCAATTCACATGTCGGAAGATCAGTTGACCTTCGCGGCCTCGGCCTGCTGACGACGCGCAAGCTCACCACGGTAAAGCTGCACGAAATCGACGTTGTCGAGGTTCACCGGCGGGAAGCCACCGTCACGGGTCACGTCCGACACGATGCGGCGCACGAACGGGAACAGCTGGCGCGGGCATTCGATGAGAAGGAACGGGTGAAGCTGGTCTTCGGGCACGTTCTCGATGTGGAACAGGCCGGAATACTCGAGCTCGAGGATGAACAGCTGGGCGTCCGAACCTTTGTTCGTCGACATGACCTTGTACTTGGTGATGACCTCGTACTGGTTTTCGACCTGACGCTTTTTCGCGTCCAGAGCCACCTCGACCTTCAGCTCGGGCTGCATTTCACCGGTCATGCCCTTTTGCACGACGATGTTCTCGAACGACATGTCGCGGATGAACTGGCCGAGAATGCGCATGACGGGTGGCGTCTGTTGTTGCGGTGCGCCGGTGGGTGCTTCGTCCGCCATAATGTATCTCCCTGGAATCCAAAGTCGCGACTTTCTAACAAGAAGCTTCGGCGGCCTCAACGCCAACCCTTTCCTGTCCCTGCGCTGAAATGTATCAGCGGCATATGGCACACATGATCCCCGCCTGGGTCGATGGGACCCTGCAACCGGTCGAAAAGCTCGCGGCACATGTCGAGGGGCTGCGGCACCGTGCAGTGTCGGTGTTTCTCGTCCATGACGACGAAATCCTCATCCAGCAGCGGGCGGCGGGCAAGTATCACACGCCGGGCCTGTGGGCGAACACCTGCTGCACGCATCCACATTGGGAAGAGGCGCCTGCGGTCTGCGCCGTGCGTCGGTTGGAGGAAGAACTGGGGATCACCGGGGTCGATCCGGTGTGGAAAGATCAGATCGAGTACCGGGCCGAGGTCGGGAACGGCCTGATCGAGCATGAGGTCGTGGACCTGTTCCTCGTCAATGCCGACCGCCGCCCGGTCCTGCGTCTCGATCCCGACGAGGTGGATGGGGTACGTTGGGTCACGCTCGACGCGCTGGAACGCGAAGTGGCCGAGCATCCCGACCAGTTTACACCTTGGCTGAGGATTTACCTCGCCGATCACAAACTCTCAGTGTTTGGTCCAGCCTGACGGCCCACGCGACGGCTCATGCGTCGGTTTCTTCGGCGGGCTCACATCCTCGTACTCACCTTCGATCACATCGTTGGTGCCGTAGGTGTGCGTCTGTCCGCCAGTATGGACCGTGAAGCTCTTTTTCACCTGCACACGCTGCGAAATCTGCTTGAACGCCCAGCGACGCACGCCGGGGATGAGAAGCAGGAAGCCGACCGTATCGGTAAAGAAGCCGGGGGTCAGAAGCATCGCGCCGGAAAACAGGATCATCGCGCCGTGGGCCAGCGGTTCGGACGGATCGGACAACCGGTTGAAGCTGTCACGCACCTGACCGAGGGCAATCGCCCCCTGCGCGCGCACCATGTAGGAGCCGATGATCGCGGTCACAAGGACGATGAGAAGCGTCGGCCAAAGCCCGATCAGACCGCCCACCTGAATGAAAAGGCCAATCTCGACCAACGGAATGGCGATAAACGCAAGCAAAAGCCACATGGCATCCTCATATCGTGTCTGGGCGCTGGTAGACTTGCCAATGCCCAGCGCCTACATATGTTCCGAACGCGGAAAATCAAACCGCGCCCTGAAATGAGGTTCGAATGTCTTCACCGATCTTCCAGCTGATCGTTCTCGCCGCCATCGCGATTTTTCTGATCCTTCGCCTGCGCGACGTCCTCGGCACGCGGGAGGGTTTTGAAAAGCCGGTCGTTTCCCGAACCGAGACCGAGCGCGTCGACAAACGCGGCAAGTTCGAGGTTATCGAAGGTGGCCCGGACACCGACATCACCGATCATGTGGAAGACCCGTCGAGCGTCGAAGCTCTGGGCAAGATGAAAAGCGCCGAGCATTCGTTTGCGGTTGGCGATTTCCTGAACGGTGCTCGCGGCGCCTATGAGATGATCCTCATGGCTTTTGAGGCTGGTGAACTGGACAAGATCAAGCCGTTCCTGTCGGACGAAGTGTATGAAAGCTTCGCGACCGTGGTCGAGCAGCGCGAGAAAGACGGATACCAGATCGACGCGAATTTCGTCGGTCTGCGTGAGATGAAGCTGATCGAAGCCGAGTTTGACGATGCGACCCGCGAGGGCGAGATTACGATCCGCTTCATCGGTGAGCTGACGTCGGTGGTGCGCGACAAATCGGGCGAGATCGTCGAGGGCAACCCGACCGAGGTCAAACGCCAGAAAGACGTCTGGACCTTTGCCCGGATCATGGGCTCGGACAACCCGAACTGGCAGCTTGTCGCCACGGGCGGTTGAGATGAGAAAGCTGATCGGCCTCGCACTCGCCGGGCTGGTCGCTCTGGCCTCGCCGGTCCGCGCGGATCTGGCCGAGGCCGAATTCACCCTTCTCGAATTTTCCGATCTGGTCGGGTGGGAGCTGGACGATCACGAAGCGGCCTTTGCCGTGTTTCTGCACACCTGCGAATTGCTCAACGATCCGCAATGGAACCCGATCTGTGCGATCGGGTTCGACTACACCGGGACGCCCAAGTCGTTTTTCGAACTGTTCTTCCGCCCGGTTAAGATCGACGATGGGCAGGACGGCGTGTTCACCGCCTATTACGAACCCGAAATTCGCGGGTCCGAACACCGCACGGGTCGCTTCAGCGTGCCCGTGTACCGACGCCCGCCCGAAATCGCCGCCGGAACCGCGAACTACACCCGCCGCGAGATCGAAGAGGACGGGGTGCTGAGCGGTCGCGGGCTCGAAATCGCGTGGGTCGAGGACCCGGTTGAGCTACAGTTTCTGCAAATTCAGGGATCAGGGCGCATCAAGCTGCCCGATGGCTCGTCCATCCGCCTTGGGTTCGGCGGTCACAACGGGCACAGTTTCCGCTCGCTCGGTGACGAATTGGTGCGTCGTGGCATCTACAACATCCATCAGGTCTCGGCCGAGGTCATCAAGAACTGGGTGGCGCGCAATCCTGTCGAGGGTCGCGATCTGTTGAGCCACAACACCTCCTACGTCTTTTTCACCGAACTCGAGCATCTTCCGTCTCACTCCGGTCCGGTCGGTGCGATGGCCCGGACGATTGCCGCGGGCCGCACCCTCGCCGTCGATCCCGCATATACGCCCTTGGGCGCCCCGGTCTGGATTGAAAAGGGCGGGGCGGAGCCGTTTTCGCGCCTGATGGTCGCGCAGGATACCGGTTCGCGGATCAAGGGCGCGCAACGGGCAGATATTTTCTGGGGCACCGGCGACGAAGCCGGTCGGGAGGCCGGACGGATCAAGGATGCCGGGCGGATGGTCGTCCTCCTCCCGATCCAGCGCGCCTATGCGCTCGCGCCGGAGGAATAGGTTTGGCCCGGCGACCCCGGCACTTGAGTGCTGAAGAAAAATCCCTGTGGGACGAAGTCGCCAAGCGCGCGACCCCGATGCACCCCAAGAAATCGCAGGAAACGGCGAGCGAGGCTTTGGTGCGCAAGCCGAAACCTGCGCCCGAGCCGAAGTCTGTCGAGCCGTTCCGACTGGGCGCGCGATCCGCCACCAAATCTCCGCCGAACGATCTGGCCCCCAAGGTCGAAGACAGCGTCGCCGCCGCACCGGTTTCGATGGATCGCAAGCGTTACCTTCAGATGAAGCGCGGCAAGCTGAAGCCGGAGGCGCGGATCGACCTTCACGGTCTGACCATCGCTCAGGCGCATCCCCGGCTTTTGAATTTCATTCTGGATTCGGTCGCGCAGGATCGGCGCTTTGTCCTCGTCATCACGGGCAAGGGCAAATCCAAGCCGGACACCGGACCGATCCCCGAACGCCACGGCGTTCTTCGTCATCAAGTGCCGCATTGGCTGAATTCACCGCCTTTGCGCCACCATGTGCTGCAGATTTCGGAAGCCAACCAGAAGCACGGCGGTCTGGGGGCTTATTACGTCTACCTCAGACGGACCCGTTAACCGAATTTCGCCCAGAGCGCGGAACCGCCCAGCTTTTCGACAAATGCCTGATGCGCCTCCCGCTCGTCCTCGGTGATCCGGGAGGGGAGTGGTTCGGGCCGGGGCCGGGGACGCCAGTCCTCGTTTGACCCCGTATCGGTCGTCTGGGTCGCGCCGCCACCAAGTACGAGGTCTGGCTGACGGCCACCGATCAGCTCAAGGTAAACTTCAGCCAGGATTTCAGAGTCAAGGAGCGCGCCGTGCAGCGTCCGGTGCGAGTTGTCGATCCCGAAACGCCGGCAAAGCGCGTCGAGCGAATTGCCCGCGCCGGGGAATTTCTTGCGTGCAATCAACAGCGTATCGACCGCCTGATCCATCGGAATCTGGCGACGCTTGCACCAGCCAAGCTCGGCGTTCAGGAACGGCACGTCGAACGACGCATTGTGGATGACCAGTTTTGCGTCCCCGATGAATTCGAGAAACGCGTCTGCGATTTCGTGGAATCGAGGATAGTCGCGCAGAAACTCCTCGGACAACCCATGCACCGCAAACGCACCCTCAGGCATATCGCGCTCGGGGTTGATATACTGGTGATAAGTCCGGCCCGTGGGCATGTGGTTCAAGAGCTCCACGGCCCCGATCTCGACCATCCGGTCGCCGGTTTTCGGGTCGAACCCCGTCGTTTCGGTATCGAGTACGATCTCACGCATCGGCCAGCTTCCCCCGGATATCTTCGATGACAGACTGAACCTGCCTGCGGGCGTCTTCAAGTGTCAGGGTTTCGATGACGTAATCGGCCCGCGCCCGCTTTTCCGCGTCCGGCGTCTGTTTCGCCTTGATGCCCTCGAATGTGCGCTCGTCCATCGTGCCACGGGCAAGCACCCGTTCGCGCTGAACATCCTCAGGCGCCGAAACGACGACGACGGCATCCATGTTCGCGTCTCCCCCGGTCTCGAACAGAAGCGGGACGTCGAGCACGACGATGTCGGCGTCGGTATGGCTCAGAAACGCCTGCCTGTCCTTTGCCACCAGCGGGTGAACGATCGCTTCGATCTGCTTGAGCGCCGTCGGATCCTCGGCCATCCAGGCTTTCAAAGCCTCCCGGCTCACGCAGCCATCAATCACCACTTCGGGGCGCAGGTCCTGAAACGGCGCGACCGCCGCGCCGCCGGGACCGTAAAGGCGATGAACCGCCGCGTCGGCATCCCACACCGGGATCCCCGCCTCGGCGAACATCTTGGCCGTCGTGCTTTTTCCCATCCCGATAGAGCCGGTCAGTCCGATGATAAAGGTCATGAAGCGGCTGCAATCCTTGCGTTTTCGTCATTCGGCGGGCGCTGTCCGAACCAGCGCTCGAAACTCGGCGAGGCCTGACAAATCAGCATGCCAACGCCATCCGCGACGTGGCACCCATAGGCCGACGCCTGCTGCAAAAACCGCGTGGCGGGCGGATCGACGGTCAGATCACAGGCCACCGCGCCCGGCGTCAGCCCGTCGAGCGGAACCCGGAAATCCGAATTTCCACGGCTCCCCAGTGGGGTGGCATTCACCACGGTCGCAGCACCCTCGGCCATATTCCCGGCCTTCAGCCAATCGACAACCTCGATCCGGGTGCCGAATTCGCTGCGAAGCTGCTCGGCCTTGGGTCTGGTGCGGGATGTCAGGCGGATATGGCCGACGCCGACCTCGATCAACGCCGAGATCACCACACGCGCCGCCCGCCCGGCGCCAAAAATCGCCGCAGGCCCAAGCCGCGCATCCCAGCCGGGCACGGTCAGGCGGATATTTTCGATAAAGCCATAGCCATCGGTGTTGTCGGCGTGGATTTTCCCGTCGCGTCGAAAGATCAGCGTGTTCGCCCCGGACATGAGCGCGGCACGGTCCGTAATGATGTCGGCGTGATCCAACACCGCCTTTTGATAGGCCGCCGAGATGTGCAGACCCACGAATCCCGCCTTGGGCAGGGCCGAGATCACATCGCCTATATCCTGCGGTTCGACAGTGAGGGGGAGGTAGCGACCGGGAAGCTGCGTCGCCCAGAGCCAGTGATCGAACAGAACCGGCAGCCGGCTCGTCTCACCGGGTGCCAGCATGACCGCAGCAATGGGCGTCGGCGCCTCGCTCATGTCTCAAGTTCTCCCCTCACGATGAGATAGGATATCAACTCGGTCAGCGGCAAGCCGAGAACGTTGAAATAGGAACCGTCGATCTGCGAGAATAGCCGCACGCCTTCTTCTTCGAGTTTGTAGGCCCCGACCGAATGACGGATGCTGTCCCAGTTCCGCTCCACGTAATCCGTGATGTAAGCAGGCGAAAGCTGGCGCATCGTCATGCGCACCACGCCAACGTGCCGCCAGACCGGTTCATAACCGTGGTAGATGACGGCCGCGGACATGAGGTGATGCGTCTGGCCCGACAGACGGGTGAGCTGATCCACCGCGACCTCGGGCGTCTCTGGCTTTGAAAGGATCTCACCCTTCAACGCCGCGACCTGATCACAGCCCAGAACCAGTGCCTCGGGGTTTTTCTGCCCCACCTTGCGCGCTTTGTACTCGGCCAGCGCATCCGCCACATCGCGGGGTTGCGCCTCTTCGGCCGCAAGCCCTGCGCGGATCGCGGATTCGTCGACTCGCGCCGGAACGACCTCGAACCCGATGCCGGCATTCTCGAGCAGAGTGGCGCGAATTTCAGAGCCCGACGCGAGGATCAGGGAAGTGGTCATGTTGGGAACCCTGTGGAAAATCCGTGTTTGTTCCTCGTTATGCGATTGTGGGCCGACCTGTGCAATTCTGGGTTTCCAATAGATCGGCGGGTTTCCGACATTCGGTTCGAACTTCGGTCAACACGGGAAATCCTGTAACGTGTCGCGTGTGGATGCAAGCCTGACGCACAGAGCCATCCCCGATCTTATCCACAAGGGCGATATGGTGTAAGTATTTGCTTTTAATAATCTATTTTTCTTTTGGCCTGTTTGTCTCAGGTTTTATCCATGACCGTTCATTCGTGTCGAAAGGCCTGCGGACAAGTCGTTAATCCACAATGCCCACAGGACCTACATCTCGAAACAACCCTTTTTCTTTCTTTCTTTTATTAAGGAAGGATGGTCGGGTGGTCTCGCCGATAGGTGCTAAGAAGGGCCTAGATTGACTTGAAGGTTCGGTTTCCCTATATGCGGCAATCAAAGGGGCCGTCCGGCTCTGGTTTCCCATTCCAAAAAACCACCTGCGCTTTGACGTAGACCTATTGGTGATCTTCCATGACTGAACGTTTGAATCTGTCCGATCTCAAGGCGCAAAGCCCCAAGGATCTTCTCGCACTGGCTGAAGAGCTCGAAATCGAGAACGCCTCGACCATGCGCAAGGGCGAGATGATGTTCCAGATCCTTCAGGCCCGTGCCGAGGACGGGTGGCAGATCGGCGGTGACGGGGTGCTCGAAGTGCTTCAGGACGGGTTCGGTTTCCTGCGCTCGCCAGAGGCCAACTATCTGCCGGGTCCCGATGACATCTACATGTCGCCGGATATGATCCGGAAGCATTCGCTGCGTACGGGTGATACCGTCGAGGGCGTGATCGCTGCGCCGGGTGAGAACGAGAACTATTTCGCGATCACCGAGGTTGAAAAGATCAACTTCACCGACCCGGAAACCGCGCGCCACAAGGTCGCGTTCGACAACCTGACGCCGCTGCACCCGGACGAGCGGCTGAAGATGGAGATCGACGATCCGACCATCAAAGACCGCTCCGCCCGCATCATCGATCTGGTCGCGCCGATCGGGAAAGGCCAGCGTTCGCTGATCGTCGCCCCGCCGCGTACCGGTAAAACTGTTCTGATGCAGAACATCGCGCATTCGATCTCGGTCAATCACCCCGAGGTCTATCTGATCGTGCTTCTGATCGACGAACGCCCCGAGGAAGTCACGGACATGAAGCGGTCGGTGAACGGTGAAGTCGTTGCCTCGACCTTCGATGAACCGGCATCCCGCCACGTGGCCGTTTCCGAGATGGTCATCGAAAAGGCCAAGCGTCTGGTCGAACACAAGCGGGATGTCGTCATCCTGCTCGACTCGATCACCCGTCTGGGGCGGGCCTTCAACACCACTGTGCCGTCTTCGGGTAAGGTGCTGACCGGCGGTGTCGACGCGAACGCGCTGCAACGTCCGAAACGGTTCTTTGGTGCCGCGCGGAACATCGAAGAGGGCGGGTCGCTGACGATCATCGCAACCGCGCTGATCGATACCGGCAGCCGGATGGACGAAGTGATCTTTGAAGAATTCAAGGGCACCGGTAACTCGGAACTCGTGCTGGATCGCAAGGTGTCGGACAAGCGGATCTTCCCGGCCATCGACATTCTCAAGTCCGGTACGCGGAAAGAGGAGCTGCTTGTCGAGCCCAAAGATCTGCAGAAAACCTATGTGCTGCGCCGAATTCTGAACCCGATGGGCACGACCGATGCGATCGAATTCCTGATTTCCAAGCTCAAGCAGACGAAAACGAACGACGAGTTCTTCGACTCGATGAACGCCTGATCCCTGTTTTAAATCAACAGGTTAACTATGGATACCATCTTTGCACTGGCCTCGGCGAGAGGCAAGGCTGGCGTAGCCGTTGTCCGCGTATCGGGGCCTGATGCCCTCGCGGCCGGTCGATCTTTGGCTGGGTCCTTGCCAGCGCACCGGACGACCGCGCTGCGTGTGTTGCGGGCAGGGGCGGAGCCGATCGACGAAGCTCTCGTGCTGACGTTTGAAGGGGGCGCCAGCTTTACTGGCGAGCCCGTCGTCGAGTTCCATCTACATGGTTCGATCGCGGTGATCTCGGCCGTGCTTTCGGCGCTTGCTGATCAGCCTGGACTGCGCCTCGCAGAACCGGGAGAATTCACGCGACGGGCGATGGAGAACGAACGTCTCGATCTGGCGCAGGTCGAAGGTCTGGCGGACTTGATCGACAGTGAGACCGAGGCACAGCGGAAGCAGGCGCTGAAAGTTCTGTCCGGTGCGCTTGGGGATAAGGCCGCGAAGTGGCGGGTCGATCTGATCAGGGCGACATCTCTCCTCGAGGCGACGATCGACTTTGTGGATGAGGAGGTGCCGGTCGATGTGGCACCTGAGGTGCTCGACCTGATTGGCCGGACCCAAGCCGATCTGACGCGCGAGGTGAGCGGTGCCAGGATTTCGGAACGCATCCGTGATGGGTTCGAGGTCGCTATTGTCGGTGCGCCGAATGCCGGAAAGTCCACCCTCTTGAATGCCCTCGCTGGACGTGAAGCCGCGATCACGTCGGAGGTTGCTGGCACGACCCGGGATGTCATCGAGGTTCGTATGGATCTGGCTGGCCTGCCGGTCACAATTCTGGACACAGCGGGACTGCGCGAGTCCGATGACGTGGTCGAGCGGTTGGGGATCGAGCGGGCCCGCGCGCGGGCGGCGAGTGCTGATCTGAGAATTTTCCTCCTGTCTGGCGAGAGTTTGCCGATGGATCCGGTGGATGGGGATATCGTGGTTCAGGGTAAATCGGACATTTCTGGGCACGGTGTATCCGGTAAGACCGGGGAGGGGTTGGATTTTCTGATTGGGGAGCTTACGAGGCTTCTGTCGGATCGTGCCGCCCATGCCGGAACGGCGATCAGGCAGCGTCATCGACTTGCGATGGACACAGCGCTTCGCGCTTTGGAAAACGCTCGAATCGAGATACAGAGCGGACCCGAGCGATCTGAACTTGGTGCTGAAGAACTTTGGTCAGCGATCCGCGCGCTGGATGCGTTGGTTGGCCGGATCGATGTCGAATCCATTTTGGACGAGATTTTCGCAAGTTTCTGTCTCGGAAAGTAGTTTGGTCAGGAGGCAATGTTTCACGTGGAACATTCAGACTTCGATGTTTTGGTGGTCGGCGGCGGGCATGCCGGGGCAGAAGCGGCAGTAGCCTCGGCGCGGGTCGGCGTTCGGACGGCGCTCGTCACATTGAAAGCGTCCGATCTGGGCGTCATGTCGTGCAATCCGGCTATCGGCGGCTTGGGTAAAGGGCATCTCGTGCGCGAGGTCGATGCGCTTGACGGTATTATGGGCCGTGCCGCCGACATGGCCGGTATCCAGTTTCGTCTTCTGAACCGCTCAAAAGGACCCGCCGTTCAAGGACCGCGGGCACAAGCTGATCGCGCGCTCTATCGCCAAGCGGTTGGCTCACTGGTTGCGGCGCAGCCGAACTTGCAGGTCGTTGAGGGCGAAGTCGCGGCCTTTATCATGTCAGGCGACAGCGTTACGGGTATTCGGCTCGCCGATGGGTCGGAGTTGCGGGCGAGGTCCGTTGTTCTGACCACAGGCACGTTCCTGCGGGGCGTGATCCATATCGGCGATGTTACCATTCAAGGCGGGCGGATGGGTGATCGACCATCTGTAGAGCTTGCGGACCAAATTCGCGGCTTCGATTTGCCACTTGGTCGATTGAAGACCGGCACGCCGCCGCGCTTGGATGGTCGAACGATCGATTGGGATCGCTTGGAAGAGCAACCGGGTGATGCCGAGCCAGAGGTTTTCTCGTTCATGAACAAGGCGCCGAGTGCGCGTCAGGTGTCTTGCGGTATCACCCATACGAACCAGCGAACGCACGATATTATCGCCGCCAACCTTGAGAGGTCGGCGATGTATGGTGGGCACATCGATGGTGTGGGTCCACGCTATTGCCCGTCGATCGAGGACAAGGTCGTACGGTTTTCAGATAAATCGTCGCACCAAATCTTTCTGGAGCCAGAAGGGCTGAACGACCACACCGTTTATCCGAATGGAATATCTACATCTCTTCCCGAGGATGTCCAACACCAGTACGTCGCATCCATTGTCGGACTCGAGAATGCAAAGATTCTCCAGCCGGGTTACGCGATTGAATACGACTACGTGGATCCGAGAGCCCTGAAATCGACTTTGGAGCTCAAGTCGGTTCGTAACTTGTACCTCGCGGGCCAGATCAATGGCACAACGGGGTATGAGGAAGCCGCGGCTCAGGGGATCGTTGCAGGTTTCAATGCGGCACTCGCTGCCTCTGGGCGCGAGCCGATCATCTTTTCCCGATCAACATCCTATATTGGTGTGATGATTGACGACCTCGTCACCCGAGGCGTGACAGAGCCTTATCGAATGTTTACATCGCGGGCGGAGTATCGACTTGCTCTGCGTGCAGATAATGCTGATCAACGGCTGACTCCGGTTGGGATATCACTTGGCGCCGTGTCCGAGGATCGTCGGGCTAAACTCAGTAAAAAGATGGAACGGCTCGGAGCGGCTGAAGCCCTTCTGAAACAGAAGACCTACAAGCCTCAGGAAGTGAATGCGGCGGGGGGTTCGGTCAGCGAGGATGGAACGCGCCGGACGGCCTATGACCTGTTGTCGATCCCTGGCCTGAGCTTTCAAACGCTTCTTACGCTTGATGACGTGTTCCAAGACGTCGATGAGGATACTCAAGTACAGATTTCAAAGGATGCTCTGTACGCCAAGTACATTGAGCGGCAGGCGCGAGAAGTGGAAGCTTTGCGCCGTGACGAGCATCAAGCGATCCCGGCCAATTTTGATTACTCGATCCTGGACGGTCTGACTGGCGAGCTGAAGCAGAAGCTTTCGACAGTACAACCTGAGACGTTGGCTCATGCGGGCCGGATTGAAGGTATGACGCCCGCCGCGTTGGCTCTCATCCTTGCAAAGGTGCGACAGGCTGCTCGGAAGCAATCCGCATGAGCAAACACCTCGTCGTGGGGCAGGGGAGTGTTTCACGTGAAACAGAAGAACGTCTGGAAACCTACGCAGACCTGCTGATCAAGTGGAACCGAAAGATAAACCTGGTGAGTCAGAGCACGATCGGCGCGCTGTGGGAGAGGCACTTCCTTGACTCGGCCCAGCTTCTCGAGCTTGCTCCCCCACAATCTGGAACATGGGTCGATCTCGGTACGGGCGGGGGGTTCCCCGGATTGATCATCGCCATCCTCGCAACGGAAACGGCACCCAGTCTCCGCGTAACCTGTATCGAAAGCGATCAACGCAAAGCCGCTTTCCTCCGCACGGTGATTCGTGAGACGGGCGCTGACGCGAATATCGTGTGCGACAGGATTGAATCGGCCGAGCCCGCGAATGCCGATGTCGTCTCAGCGCGTGCCCTCGCACCCCTCGACGACCTTGTTGATTTCGCCGAACGCCATATGAAAAAAGACGGAACCGCGCTCTTTCTCAAAGGGGAGGGATACCGTGATGAGCTTGATATCGCTCTTGAAAACTGGCGGTTTCAGGTCGATACAGTCCCAAGCAAAACCCATCCCGATGCGGTCATCCTGAAACTTGGAGGTATCGAGCGTGCCTGAACTCAGAATCATTGCGGTGACCAATCAGAAGGGCGGCGTTGGCAAAACAACGACAGCAATCAACCTTGGCGCGGCCCTGGCAATGAAGGGCAATCGTGTCCTGATTGTCGACCTTGATCCCCAAGGGAACGCTTCGACAGGGCTGGGTATTGAGCCGCAAGACCGTGAGGCGACGACTTACGATCTCCTGATCGACGAGCAGCCGCTGGACGCCGTCGTTGTCGACACCGATATCGAAAACCTCTTTATCGCACCGTCCACAACGGACCTCTCGTCCGCAGATATCGAGCTCGTCGCCAATGAAAAGCGCTCGCATCTGCTGCATGACGCTTTGCGCGCGCCGACTGCGGAGCATCTCGGGCTCGATTATGTGCTCATTGATTGCCCGCCATCGCTGAACCTCCTCACGGTGAACGCTCTGGTCGCGGCCCATTCGGTGCTCATCCCGCTCCAGTCCGAGTTCTTCGCGCTCGAAGGTCTCAGCCAGCTCATGCTGACGATCCGGGAAGTGCGCGAGGCCGCGAATCCGAAGCTTCGGATCGAGGGTGTGGTCCTGACCATGCACGACACGCGGAATAATCTCGCCCAGCAGGTCGAAGCCGATGCGCGCGAGACTTTGGGCGAGCTTGTTTTCACGACGGTTGTGCCCCGAAATGTCCGGGTGTCCGAGGCGCCGTCCTTTGCGATGCCGGTCATTTCATATGATCCGACGTCGAAGGGCAGCCAGGCGTATATCGCCCTCGCACAAGAATTGATGGCCAAAGCCGGGTAGGAGATAGACATGGCGACGAAAAAACCGAACCGGGGTCTCGGTCGCGGGCTTTCCGCTTTAATGGCGGACGTTCAGCCGGAGGCAGAGAGCGCAGATGTTGGGGCTTCTGCCCCGCGCAAGCCCGATATGTTGATCCCGATTGAGAATGTCGAAGCCAACCCGGATCAGCCCCGCCGGACGTTCTCTCCGCAAGGTCTGGACGATCTGGCGAACTCGATCCGCGAGAAAGGCATCATTCAGCCCCTTATCGTGCGGCCGCATCCCAGCCGCACTGGCGCCTACGAAATCGTCGCGGGCGAACGGCGCTGGCGTGCGGCCCAGGTCGCACAGCTTCATGAAATTCCCGCGATCGTCCGTTCCTATGACGATACCGAGGCGCTCGAAGTCGCGATCATCGAAAACATCCAGCGCGCCGACCTGAACGCCATCGAAGAGGCGGCCGGGTATCGCGATCTCATGGATAAATTCGGCCATACGCAGGAGAAACTCGCCGAGGCGCTGGGTAAATCGCGATCGCACATCGCAAACATGATGCGCCTCCTGAACCTCCCGCCGGAGGTGTTGGAGTTCGTAAAGGACGGCAGCCTCTCAGCCGGGGCGGCCCGTGCCATTCTCACCGCTGACAATCCCATCGAACTCGCCAAGCGCGCGGTGAAAGAAGGGCTTTCGGTGCGTGAGATCGAGCGTTTGGCCAAAGCGAAGCCTGAGACGAAGAAAGAGACTAAATCGTCTCAACGGGTCCCGAAAGATGCGGATACGGTTGCGCTTGAAAAGTCGCTCTCGGCGTCTTCGGGCATGAAAGTCGTGATCGACCACAAGGATGGCGAAGATCAGGGAAGCGTGACGATCCGCTACGCCACACTCGATCAGTTCGACGACCTGTGCCGGATGCTTGGCGGCGATGTCTAAGCTGGAAGCAGCTCGCGCACGATTGCATTGAGGAGCGCCCGACCCGATCTCGTCGGGACAAGTCGGCCCTGAGTCTTTTCCAGGAAGCCGTCTTCCTCAAGCTGCGCAACCTTTTCAGGGTCAAGTTCATGCCCTGCGATAGCTTCGTACCGTACAAGATCTAGTCCTTGTGTGGTACGCAGCCCCATCATCAGGTATTCTCCGGCCTGATCGGCGGCTGACAGGCGTTCACGGCCCTTGTCGCCGTTGCCGGAGTCAGCTTCCTGTAGCCAGCGTGTAGGGGAAAGCTCGGTCCAAGTCGCATAACGCTCACCTTCGAGGGTCAGGCGACCATGCGCACCCGGTCCTATGCCGACATAATCGCCCGCAGACCAATAGATCAGGTTGTGACGCGATTCTTGCCCCGGTTTGGCATGATTAGAGACTTCATAGGCCGGTAAACCGGCTTGCTCACAGATGTCCTGAGTTGCAAAAAACATGTCTGCTGACACGTCGTCATCCGGCAGCCCACGCAGCTTTCCACGTGCGTAGCGGTCACCGAAGGCGGTCCCGTCTTCGATTGTCAGTTGGTAAAGCGACAGATGATCGGGGTCATAGCTGAGCGCTCGGTTCAACTCGTCCGTCCAAGCATCGAACGTCTGATCCTGCCGCGCGTAGATCAGGTCGAAACTGATCCGCTCGAACGCACTCCGGGCCACGTCCAGCGCCGAAAGGGCGGTTTCGACGTCATGCAACCGGCCGAGCGCCTTGAGGTCTCGATCGTTGAGGGCCTGAAATCCCATCGACACTCGGTTCACCCCCGCAGCCTTGTACCCGTGGAAACGAGAGGCCTCGACGGAGGAGGGGTTGGCTTCGAGCGTGATTTCGATGTCGTTCGCGGGGGTCCAGTGACCTGCAACCGCGTCCAGAATCGCGCCGACAACAGACGGGTCCATGAGCGAGGGCGTGCCGCCGCCGAAATAGACCGAAGACAACACGCGATCAGGGGTTTCCGCCGCATAGCGTGATAGTTCGGAAAGATAGGCCCGTTTCCAGTCAGCCATGTCGATCTGTGACGAAACGTGACTGTTGAAGTCGCAGTAGGGGCATTTGGCGGCACAGAAAGGCCAGTGGATATAGAGGCCGAAACCGCCCTCTCTCCAATTATCGGTCAAAGCAGCCCTCGACCAGCTTCGCAAAGGCGACCGCGCGATGGCTCATCTCGTGCTTCTCGCCGGGATCCATTTCACCGAACGTGATCTCGTAGCCCTCGGGAATGAAGATCGGATCGTAACCGAATCCCTGTTCGCCTCGCATCGGCCAAGTCAGACGCCCGGAAACGCGACCCTCGAAAATCTCGTCATGGCCGTCGGGCCAGGCAAGGCAGAGGGTGCAGTTGAACGACGCGGTTCTGGGCTCCGGCGCGCCGCGTTCGTCGAGCAAGGTCCAGGTCTTTTCCATCGCCATGGGGAAATCACGGCCATTCGGTGTTTCGGCCCAATCCGCGGTGTAGACGCCCGGCGCACCGTCCAACGCGTCGACCATGATGCCGCTGTCGTCGGACAGCGCGGGCAAACCGGTTTCCTTTGCCGCGAAATGAGCTTTGATGCGCGCATTCCCGGCAAAGGTGTCTTCGGTCTCGGCAGGTTCGGCCAAACCGAACTCACTCACGGAAACGCAAGCCACGCCGAACGGCTCGATCAGCGCCGCAATCTCGCGCAACTTGCCCTTGTTGTGCGAGGCGATGACCAGCTTGTCTTCCGTGAACCGGCGCGTCATTTCACGGCGGCCTTTTGTGCGGCGACGAGCTCGGCCACGCCTTTCTCGGCCAGACCCATCAGATCGTCCATCTGTGCGCGCGAGAAGGTCGAGCCTTCGGCCGACATCTGCACTTCGATCAGACGACCGGTTCCGGTCATGACAAAGTTACCATCGACGCCCGCTTCGGAATCTTCCGGATAGTCGAGGTCCAGAACCGCCTGACCGGCATAAATGCCGCAGGACACGGCAGCGACAGGATCGACCAGCGGATCGGAAATGATATCGCCCGCTTTCATCAGCTTGTTCACGGCAAGCCGCAGCGCAACCCAACCCCCGGTGATCGAGGCACAACGCGTTCCGCCGTCGGCCTGAATGACGTCGCAGTCCACAGTGATCTGACGCTCGCCCAAGGCCTGCCGATCAACGCCAGCCCGCAAAGAACGACCGATAAGCCGCTGAATTTCAACAGTTCTACCGCCCTGCTTACCCGCAGAAGCCTCCCGCCGCATCCGCGACGAGGTCGAGCGGGGCAGCATGCCGTATTCCGCGGTGACCCAGCCCATGCCGGAGTTCCTGAGAAACGGCGGCACCCGCTCTTCGAGCGACGCGGTACACAACACATGCGTGTCCCCGACCTTTATCAGGCAGGAGCCCTCGGCGTGCTTTGTGACCCCCGTTTCAATTGAAATCGGGCGCAGTTCATCTACATTCCTGCCAGATGGGCGCATGGCGTGTCCTTCCTGATTTTGCTGGTGGGTGCGTCTCACGCCCCCAGACAAAAAGCAAGAGCGCCGGGCCTGCGGAGAAAGCCACATGACCGAAGGGTCGCAACGACTGAACGAACTGAACGACCGATCGCGCGAGGTGTTTCGGCGGCTGGTCGAGGCGTATCTAGAGACCGGCGATCCGGTTGGCTCGCGCACGCTCACCCGGACGTTGTCGGAAAAGGTTTCGGCGGCGACGATCCGAAATGTCATGCAAGATCTCGAATACATGGGTCTTTTGGATTCCCCACATGTCTCGGCGGGGCGGGTGCCCACGCAGCTTGGCCTGCGCATGTTCGTGGATGGGTTTCTCGAGGTCGGCGACCTGACCGAAGACGACCGGGACAAGATTCAGCAGACGCTCGGCTCGAATTCGGCCGACGTGCCGGCGCTCATGAGCTCGGTCGGCAAGGCGCTGTCGGGCATCACGGCGGGTGCGAGCCTCGTCCTGACCCCCAAGACCGAAGCGCCGATCAAACACATCGAATTCGTGAGCCTTGGGGCCGACCGGGCGCTGACCGTACTCGTTTTTGCCGACGGGCAGGTTGAGAACCGCCTTTTCACGCCCCCCGCAGGTCATACGCCCAGCTCGATGCGCGAAGCGGCGAACTTCCTCAACGCGCTGGCCGAGGGCCGGACGCTGTCGGAGCTGCGCGAAGTCATATTGCGTGAGGTCGAAAACCGGCGCCGTGAGATTGACGATCTTGCCCGCGCGCTGGTGGAAAGCGGCTTGGCGGTCTGGAACAAGGACGGCGCGGGAACCGACAGGCTTATCGTGCAGGGCAGGGCGAATCTCATCACCGATCCGGCAGATGAGCTTGAACTGAACCGGATCAAGAGCCTTTTCGATGATCTCGAACGTAAGCAGGACATCGCCGAATTTCTGGAACTGGCGGAAGATGGCGAAGGTGTGAGGATTTTTATCGGCTCTGAGAACAAACTTTTCTCACTTTCCGGTTCCTCTCTGGTGGTTTCTCCATATATGAACGCTGACCGAAAGATCGTCGGTGCGGTTGGGGTCATCGGACCCACCCGGCTCAACTATGGGCGGATCGTGCCGATCGTGGATTACACTGCGCAGCTGGTCGGAAAACTGATCTCCGACCGGGGGTAATGAGGGAAAGAATGGCAGACCCGAAGAAGAAAGAGCCGCTCGAAGATATCGAGGCTGCAATCGAAGAGATCATGGGCGATCAGGGCAAAGGCCCGTTGCCGGACGACGAAGAGATCGCGCCCGAAACCGATCCGCTGGATGAGGTGGGTGAGGTCGAGGCGCTTCGCATCGAACGCGATCAGCTTAAAGACCGGTTCATGCGCGCTCTGGCAGATGCCGAGAATGCGCGCAAACGGTCCGACCGGGATCGGCGCGAGGCCGAGAACTACGGTGGGTCCAAACTCGCCCGCGACATGCTGCCGGTCTACGACAACATGAAACGAGCGATGGAAGCGATTGACGACGACCTGCGGGAAAAGGCGTCGGGCCTGACCGAAGGGCTCGAGCTGACCATGCGCGAGCTGCTCAACATCTTCTCCAAGCACGGCATCCGCATTCTGGCGCCGCAAGTGGGCGACAAGTTTGACCCGATCGAACACGAAGCGATGTTCGAAGCACCGGTTCCGGGCACGAACAAAGGCGAAATCATTCAAGTGATGGCCGAGGGCTTTATGCTCCACGACCGCCTGCTGCGCGCGGCCCAAGTCGGCGTGTCGTCCAATCCGGGCTAAGTCCTAGCCGTTTCCGAGCGCCTTCAGCTCGTAAAGCAGATCCAGCGCCTCACGGGGCGTCAGCTCGTCGGGATGAATTCCGGCGAGCTTTTCTGTAAGCGGTGACGGGCTGGATTTCGTGGCAACGGATTGCACAGGCACAGCCGAAAACAGCGGAAGATCATCAATCAACGCCTTTTGCGTTGCGCCGCCTTCGCGCTCGCCCTTTTCCAGCGCATCCAGCACGATGCGCGCCCGGTCGATCACACTCGCAGGCAGGCCCGCGAGTTTCGCGACCTGCACACCATAGGATCGGTCGGCGGCACCTTTGATGACCTCGTGCAGGAAAATCACCTCGCCGTCCCATTCCTTGACCGCAATCGTCGCGTTATCGACGCCGGTCAACTTGCCGCCAAGTTGCGTAAGCTCGTGATAATGCGTTGCAAACAGTGCGCGACAGCGATTGGTTTCGTGCAGATGCTCCAACGTGGCCCATGCGATGGACAGGCCGTCATAAGTCGCCGTGCCGCGCCCGATCTCATCGAGAATGACAAGCGCCCGGTCGTCAGCCTGATTGAGGATCGCGGCGGTTTCGACCATCTCGACCATGAACGTCGAGCGCCCACGGGCCAGATCGTCCGCTGCGCCAACGCGCGAGAAAAGCTGACTGACGATCCCGATCCTCGCGGATGAGGCGGGCACAAAGCTGCCAGCTTGGGCGAGCAGGGCGATCAAAGCGTTCTGGCGCAGGAACGTCGATTTACCGGCCATGTTCGGCCCGGTGAGCAGCCAGATATCTGCGCCGTCGGACCCATCGGCCAAGTGGCAGTCATTGGCAATGAACGGGTCACCGCCTTGCGCCCGGAGCGCGCGCTCGACGACGGGATGACGGCCCCCGGCGACCTCGAACGCGCGAGAGTCCTCCACCTGCGGGCGACACCAATCCTCGATTGCTGCCAGTTCAGCCAAGGCGGTTGAAACATCGATCTCGGCAAGGCTACGCGCAGCATCTCCGAGCGGCCCAGCTTGTGCCAGAATCTCGCGTTTCAGGCTGTCATAGAGACGCTTTTCGATCTCAAGCGCCCGGTTCCCGGCGTTCAGGATCTTGGTTTCAAGTTCCGACAAATCGACGGTCGTGAACCGCACGGCGTTTGCTGTGGTCTGACGATGGATGAAGGTCTCGGAAAGTGGCGCCGACAGCATCTTTTCCGCGTGGGTCGCTGTCGTTTCGATGAAATAACCCAGAACATTGTTGTGCTTGATCTTGAGCGACGAAACCCCGGCCATCTCAGCGTATTTCGCCTGCATTCCAGCGATCACACCACGCCCTTCGTCGCGAAGCGTGCGCGCTTCGTCGAGTTCCGCATCATATCCGGCGGCAACGAACCCACCATCACGCGCGAGGAGGGGAGGATCAGCGACCAATGCGCGATCCAAAATCTCGATCAGCACCTCGTGGCCGGTCAGTGATTGTGCGGAGCTGGCCAGCAGCGTGGGTGCTTCAACCGACGATAGCTGTTCTGCAATCTCTGCCGCCGCGCCAAGTCCGTCACGAATGCCACTCAGATCGCGCGGACCGCCCCGGTCGAGCGCAAGACGCGACAGGCCCCGGTCGATGTCCGGCACTTTGCGCAACGCGTCGCGCAGATCAGCCCTAAACAGAGTCTCTTCCAGCAGAAAACCGACAGAATCGAGCCGGTCCTGAATAGTCCCCAAGGTGCGCGAGGGGCTTGAAATGCGCCGCTCAAGCAGTCGCCCACCACCTGCGGTCACTGTCTTGTCGATGGTGGCGAGTAGCGATCCCTCCCGACCCCCGGCAAGCGCATGCGTCAGTTCGAGGTTCCGCCGTGTCGCCGCGTCGATCTGCATCGACGCGCGACTGTTCTCGACCACAGGCGGGCGGAGAAGCGGCAGTTTGCCCTTTTGGGTGATGTCCAGATACTCGACGATGGCACCGAGAGCGCCCAGATCGGCCCGCGAAAAGGTCCCAAAGGCCTCCAACGTCGACACCGCGAACAGATCGCACAGCCGTTTCTCGGCCCCGGTGCTGTCGAAAGCTGCACGACCGAGTGGCGTGATCGACGCGCCCAGATCAGTCACTATTTCGGCCAACTCAGCCTCAGATGCCTCGCTCACCACCACCTCGCGCGGCGCGATGCGGGCAAGCTCCGGCCCAAGTCGCGTGCGCGGACAGGACATGATCCGAAAGGCACCCGTTGAAATATCGACCCAGGCCAATGCGCCTTTGTCCCGCACTTCGGCAAAGGCGGCGAGGAAGTTGTGCCGCCGGGCATCCAGCAGAGAATCCTCGGTCAATGTGCCGGGCGTGACCAGTCGGACCACGTCGCGGCGCACCACCGACTTCGACCCGCGCTTCTTGGCCTCGGCCGGGTCCTCCATCTGCTCACAGACCGCGACGCGAAACCCTTTGCGGATGAGCGTCAGCAGATAGCCTTCGGCGGCGTGAACCGGGACGCCGCACATCGGAATGTCTTCCCCCAGATGCTTGCCGCGCTTCGTCAGCGCAATATCCAGCGCCTCGGCGGCGGCGACGGCATCGTCGAAGAACAGCTCATAGAAATCGCCCATGCGGTAGAACAAGAGAGCCTCCGGATACCCGGATTTGATCTCAAGAAACTGCGCCATCATGGGCGTCACGGTAGCAGTGGCAGTGTTCACGCGGGTCCCCCGACCGTCAGGCTTTCGCGGAATCTATCGGGCCGAGCGGGGGGTTGAAACCCCTAGCTGTTGCGTATGCGCGAGACCCAGTTCCATGAGGTCTGGCACATGTCGTCGAGCCCGCGTTTCGCCTCGAACCCGAGGTAATCCCGGCCGGTTGCGGGGTCGGCGTAGAAGCAATCGATATCCCCCGCACGGCGCGGCCCGACCTTGTGGGGCAGCATTTTCCCGCAAGCCTTTTCATACGACCGAAGCATATCGAGCACGGAATATCCCGTGCCGGTGCCAAGGTTCACGATATGGGTATCGTCCTCGTCGATCAGCTTGTTCACCGACTGCACATGCCCCTGCGCCAGATCGACCACATGGATGTAATCACGCACCCCCGTGCCGTCCGGCGTGTCGTAATCGTCGCCGAAAACTGTGAGATGCGGTAGCTCCCCCGTCGCCACCTTGGCGATGTAGGGCATGAGGTTGTTCGGGATGTCGTTCGGGTCCTCGCCGATCAGCGCGGAATCGTGGGCGCCAGCCGGGTTGAAATAGCGCAGCACGCCGTAGGACCAGCGATCGTCCGACTCCCTGAGTTGGCGCAACAAGGTCTCGCAGATCACCTTGGTCTGGGCATAGGGCGACACCGGCGCGATCCGGTGGTCCTCGGTATAGGGCAGGGCGACCGGCTCGCCATACACCGTTGCGGTCGAGGAAAAGACGACACGAAAGACGCCCGCGTCCTTCATCGCCATCAGCAGGTTCGAGAACCCGGTGCAATTCACCTCAAAATACGCGAGCGGCTTCTCGACGCTTTCACCAACGGCCTTGAGCGCGGCGAAATGGATCACGGCGTCAAAGTCGTGCTGGCGAAAAACCTCGGCAAGGAACGCTTTGTTCAGCACATCGCCCTGATAACAGGTGACGGGCGCGTCGGTGATCGTTTGCAGGCGCTCGACCACATCGGGCCGGGCGTTCGAGAAATTGTCGAGGATGACGACCTTATGCCCGGCAGCAACCAGCTCCACATAGGTGTGGGAGCCGATGTAACCCGCGCCGCCGGTAAGAAGGATTGTGCCCATTTGTGGTTCCCCGCATGATTCGGCCCAAATCTAGTATGGGGGGCGCATAAGTTCACGTGCGAAGCGGGCGAAAAGTCACGCGGAGAAATCTTTCCGAATATTGCGCTTGAACCCCGGTTGATTTTCCGAAAATGTCGCCAAGCCCGCAGAATGGCGAACTTACAGAACCGGATAAGAGTTGAGGCGCCTTGGCTGCCCCGCTAGAGAAACCCGGACGACAGAAAGGGACACCCAAGATGCCGCAGAAGCCCAAGATCACGCGCGAAGAGGCGCTGCAGTTCCATATCGAGCCCCGTCCGGGCAAGTTCGATATCGCACCCTCGGTTCCGATGACCACGCAGCGGGATCTGTCGCTCGCCTATTCGCCCGGCGTCGCGGTGCCCTGCGAAGCGATCCATGCGAACCCGGAAACGGCGTATGACTATACCAATAAGGGCAACCTTGTCGCGGTGATCTCGAACGGGACGGCGGTTCTGGGCCTCGGAAACCTTGGCGCGCTGGCCTCGAAACCGGTGATGGAGGGCAAGGCGGTGCTGTTCAAACGCTTCGCCGACGTGAACTCCATCGACATCGAACTGGATACCGAAGACCCGGACGAGATCGTCAACGCGGTCCGGCTGATGGGCCCGACCTTCGGCGGTATCAACCTCGAGGACATCAAGGCGCCCGAATGTTTCATCATCGAGCAGCGGCTCAAGGAAGAGATGGATATTCCCGTCTTCCACGACGACCAGCACGGCACGGCGGTAATCTGCGCGGCGGGGCTGATCAACGCGCTGCATATCTCGGGCAAGGACATTGCCGACTGCAAGATCGTGCTGAACGGGGCAGGGGCCGCGGGCATCGCCTGTATCGAACTGCTCAAGACGATGGGGGCCAAGCACGACAACTGCATCGTCTGCGACACCAAGGGCGTGATCCATCAGGGTCGCACCGAGGGCATGAACCAGTGGAAATCGGCGCATGCGGTCAAAACCGACCTGCGCACGCTGGAGGAAGCGATGGAGGGGGCCGACGTCTTCCTCGGCGTGTCAGTCAAAGGGGCGGTGACGCAGAAAATGGTGTCTAGCATGGCGGAAAACGCCGTGATCTTCGCGATGGCGAACCCGGACCCCGAGATTACGCCGGAAGAGGTGCATGAGGTTCGGGAGGATGTAATCGTCGCCACCGGTCGCTCGGACTACCCCAATCAGGTCAACAACGTCCTCGGTTTTCCCTATCTCTTCCGTGGCGCGCTCGACATCCATGCGCGGGCGATCAACGACGAGATGAAGATTGCCTGTGCCGAAGCGCTGGCCAAACTCGCGCGCGAGGATGTGCCGGACGAAGTCGCGATCGCTTACGGGAAGAAGCTGACCTTCGGCCGCGACTACATCATCCCGACGCCCTTCGACCCGCGTCTGATCTACACGATCCCGCCAGCGGTCGCGAAAGCAGGGGCCGACAGTGGCGCTGCGCGCCGTCCGATCATCGACATGAACGGGTACGAGGCCCAGCTCAAGGCGCGGATGGATCCGACCGCCTCGATCCTGCGGTCGCTCAACGCGCGCGCCCGCGCCGCGCAGGCCACGATGATCTTTGCCGAGGGTGACGATCCCCACGTGTTGCGCGCCGCCGTCGCGTATCAGCGCAACGGTTTCGGCAAGGCCATCGTCGTGGGTCGCGAATCTGACGTGAAGGAAAAGCTCGAAGCGGCGGGGCTCGCCGATGCGGTGTCGGAGTTGGAGGTCGTCAATGCCGCCACCACCCACAACCTCGCGACCTACAAAGCCTTCCTTTACGACCGGCTTCAACGCGCTGGGCACGATCGCAAGGATATTCACCGCCTCGCTGCCCGTGACCGCCATGTGTTCGCGTCGCTGATGCTGGCGCATGGTCACGGCGATGCGCTCGTCACCGGCGCGACCCGGAAATCGGCGCATGTCCTCGAACTCATCAACCACGTCTTCGACGCCAAACCGCAGGATGGCGCGGTCGGTGTGACGGCGCTCCTCCACAAAGGGCGGATCGTGCTGATCGCGGATACGCTCGTGCACGAATGGCCGGAAACCGAAGACCTTGCCAACATTGCCGAGGGTGCGGCGGCGGTTGCCCGTGACCTCGGGCTCGAGCCGCGCGTGGCCTTCGTGTCGTTCTCGACCTTCGGCTATCCGGTGTCCGAGCGTGCCGAAAAGATGCACGAAGCGCCCGCGATCCTCGAAGCGCGGGGCGTGGATTTCGAGTACGATGGCGAAATGACCGTGGACGTGGCGTTGAACCCTGACGTTTTGGCGCATTACCCGTTCTGCCGCCTGTCCGGCCCGGCCAACATCCTCGTCGTCCCGGCCCGCCACTCGGCGTCGATTTCGGTCAAGCTGATGCAGGAAATGGCGGGCGCCACGGTGATCGGCCCGATCCTCACAGGCGTCGCAAAGCCGATCCAGATCTGCTCGACCACCTCGACCGCCAACGACATTCTGAACATGGCGGTGCTCGCGGCCTGCAAGGTCGGCTGATGACGATCTTCAACCTCGGCTCCATCAATGTCGATCATGTCTACCGCGTGCCGCATCTGCCGGCGGCGGGTGAGACATTGACGGCCACGGGGTATGATTTCGGTCTCGGCGGTAAAGGCGCGAACCAGTCGGTCGCAGCAAGCCGGATGGGATCGAAAGTCGTGCATATCGGCATGGTCGGTGCCGATGGTGCGGGCCGTGACCTGTTGGAAAGCTTCGGTGTCGAAGTTCGGTTCGTCGGCACGGAGGGCCGCGTGACGGGAAACGCCTGCATCTACGTCGATGACGCGGGCGAAAATCTGATCGTCCTCATGCCGGGTGCGAACCATGAACAATCGTCGGACCTGATCGAGGCCGCGTTGGCCCACGCGGGGCCGGACGATTATCTCATGCTTCAGAACGAGGTCACGAAGAACGCCGAGGCCGCGCGCCTCGCCAAGGCCAAGGGATGCTTCGTCGTCTACTCCGCCGCACCGTTCAAGGCGGATGAAGTGGCCGAGATGCTGCCGCTCGCCGACCTCGTCGTGGTCAACGACATCGAGGCCCAACAACTCGCGGCCCACCTCGGATGCGAAGTCGCGGATATCCCGGTGCAGAACCTCATTATCACCCGCGGTGCCGATGGCGCCGTGTGGCGTGGGGACGAGACCGTGGAACAGCCCGCTTTCCCGGTCGATCCCGTCGATACCACCGGCGCGGGCGACTGTTTTATCGGTGCCGTGGTGGCCGGGCTGGATCAGGGCATGTCGGTGTCGCAGGCCCTTCGGTTCGCAAGCGCCGCCGCCGCCATTCAGGTAACCCGACCGGGTGCCGCGCAGGCGATGCCAGACCGGGCCGAGGTCGATGCGCGCCTCACCGCGTAAGTGATCTGACGCTTCCGTGATCGACCGTTTTCAGAAAAAGCGAAACTTATTCGGATCTCACACGTGGTTGTTGGGGACTGCGGGCAGACGCAGTTTGAAACCAACAGGAGAAGATTGATGAAATTCGCATTTGCAACTGGTATCGCCGCCGCCGCCCTCGCCACCACGGCTTTCGCCGCTAGCCACGAGATGGCCCCGATGGTCGAAGCTTCGGATCAGTCCGTCGAAAACGGCGTCGTGTCGGCCGACATGGTGAACGCACCGGCCAACGGCTGGCTCGTCGTGCACCGCACCGACAGCGAAATGGCTCCGGGCCCGGTCGTCGGTTACGCGCCGCTGCGCATGGGTGAGAACACCGATGTCGCCGCGATCCTTCAGGAAGAGGTCGCCGCGGGCGACATGCTCATGCTGATGATCCACTCGGAAGAGGGCGGCATGTCCACCGGCGTGTTCGAATACACCCTCGGCGCCACCGAAGACGGCCCGATCAAGCCGGACGGCGAGCTGGTGATGAAAACGATCACCGTGCAATAAGTCACTGTGACTGTTTAGGAAAAGGGCGGCTCAGGCCGCCCTTTTTCATGCGATGGCCACTAGCGTTCTTTCGCAGCGTTCGCCATCGTAAAACGTGTCGAGCACCTGCGCAAAGGTATCCGGTGCGCCCGGAACAGCCGCAAACAAGGTCATGGACGACTTGAGTTTCGCCGCATCGACATCGCCAAGAATGTCTTTCGCATCCTTGCCGGGATGCTTCAGCATCAACTCGGACACCTCGACAAGCCGCCGTCGCAATTCGGGATCGCCCAGATAAGCCTCGGCTTCCTCGAGATCCTCGATCCCGTAGAGCATCGACATGTCCGATTGGCCAAGCTCGGCGAGCTGTGGAAAGACGAACCACATCCAGTGGCTTTGCTTCCGCCCGTTTTTCAGTTCGGCAAGCACGTCTGACCAGACGGTATCCTGCGCTTCGATAAACAGATCTGCATCTTCGTAATCGCTCATCCGACGCAGCCTAGTGGAGGCATCGGCAGGCGCAAGCGATCAACCGACGAGTTGGCTGAGTTTCATCGCGACCGCCATGTCGCCGGACACCTTGATCTTGCCCATCGCGAAAGCCGTCATCGGGTTCAGCTTGCCCGTAAGCAGCTTCACGAGGTTCTTTTCCGAGATGCGGATCGTGCAATCGGCGGGCTCGTCGGCCAGCCGCGCCTCGGTGCCCGAAATGGTGATCGCGCCGTCGTCGCCGCAATCGAACTTGATCGAATTGTCCAGCGGGCGCTCGGCCAGCGCCTCGTTCATTCTGTCGGCGATTTCGGCAAGACTCATGTCGGTATCCTTGGGATGGTCGCTGGCATTTGAGCGCAAAAGAAAAAGGAGGCAACGCTGACGTTGCCTCCCCGAAATCTTTCGTCGTCGCGCGCTTACTTGGACAGGCGGCGTTTGCGCGCAGCGAGCAGTTTCAGGCGCAGCGCGTTCAGGTTGATGAAGCCTGCGGCGTCCTTCTGATCGTAAGCGCCTGCGTCGTCCTCGAACGTCACATGCGCTTCGGAATACAGCGAGTTTTCCGACCAGCGGCCGACGCAGAACACCGAGCCTTTGTAGAGCTTCAGACGTACGGTGCCCGAGACGAGCTCCTGCGATTTGTCGATCGCGGCTTGCAGCATCTCGCGCTCCGGCGAGAACCAGAAGCCGTTGTAAATCAGTTCCGCATAGCGCGGCATCAGGCTGTCCTTCAGGTGGCCCGACCCGCTGTCCAGCGTGATCTGTTCGATGCCCCGGTGAGCTTCCAACAGGATCGTGCCGCCCGGCGTCTCGTAGATGCCGCGCGATTTCATGCCGACAAAACGGTTCTCGACGAAATCAAGCCGTCCGATCCCGTGCGTCTTGCCGAGTTCGTTGAGTTTTGTGAGCATCTCTGCCGGGCTGACCGCCGCACCGTCGATGGCAACCGCGTCACCCTTGTCGAAGGTGATTTCGACGATCTGAGCTTCGTCCGGCGCGTCCTCGGGGTTGTCGGTGCGTTGGAACACATAGTCGGGCGCCATTTCCGCCGGGTCTTCCAGCACTTTCCCCTCGGACGAGGTGTGCAGAAGGTTCGCATCGACCGAGAACGGTGCTTCGCCGCGTTTGTCTTTGGCCACCGGAATCTGGTTCTGTTCGGCGAATTCGAGCAGCTTGGTGCGCGAGGTGAGGTCCCACAACCGCCACGGCGCGATGACCTTGATGTTCGGGTTCAGCGCGTAACAGGCTAGCTCGAACCGCACCTGATCGTTGCCCTTGCCGGTCGCGCCGTGGGCCACGGCGTCAGCCCCGGTTTCCTCGGCAATCTCGACCAGCCGTTTCGAGATCAGCGGGCGCGCGATCGAGGTGCCGAGCAGGTACTGCCCTTCGTACACGGTGTTCGCCCGAAACATCGGGTTCACGTAGTCGCGCACGAATTCTTCGCGCAGGTCCTCGATATAGATGTTCTCGGGTTTGATCCCGAGCATGATCGCCTTTTCGCGCGCCGGTTCCAGTTCCTCGCCCTGGCCCAAATCGGCGGTAAAGGTCACGACCTCGCAGCCATACTCGGTTTGCAGCCACTTCAGGATGATCGAGGTATCGAGGCCGCCGGAATAGGCGAGCACGACTTTCTTCGGCGCGGACATCGAGGGACTCCTTTTCACTGTCCGGCGCGGTTTATCGACAAGCCCCGTTACGGGCAAGGGTGATTGGCTTTCAGGCGTGCTCTGTCAAGGACGCGACGCGTCGAATACGGCCCGCGAGTCCGCATACATCGACCGGATCGCCGCGAGGTCGACGGCCTCACCTCGTCCTGCTGCCTTTTCACCCGATGCACAGAGATCAGCGAAACCCGAGAAACCAAGGTTGAGCGCCGAGGATTTCAACGCATGTAGCGACGCCTCGAGCGCCGAGGGTTCCGTGTCGGTTCCCAGATCTGCCAATACCTCCTCGACCTCTTCGAGGAACATTTCCACGACCTCGCCAAAATCGTCCTCTCCGACCTCTTCCTTCAGCACCAACACCTGCTGCCAGTCGATCATCCGCATCTCCATCGCCGGCGGCCACTTTGACGGGCGGTCGTTAAGAACTCGTCACCGGCGCATTGAAAGCAAAAACAATTTGAACTTTCACCTCCCATTAAGCCGCCGAGCCTATGCCCACTGTGAGACGTGTGAATCGCCGTGGAGGGGCGCAGTGTCTGCACCAATGTTGAAAGCTTTGCCGAAGGGGTCCGACCCCGACGCCTCGGTCATCCGGCAGGTTCTGGTGGTCGATGACAGCCGCGCCCAACGCCGGGTTCTGGTCGCCACGCTGACCCGATTGGGTTTCGACGTGATCGAGGCCGACAGTGGCGAAGGCGCGCTTACGATCCTGTCGACCACCGACATCGACCTCGTGGTGTCGGATTGGATGATGCCGGGGATGAGCGGGCTGGAACTCTGCCGCCACTTCCGCGCTATGCCGCGCGACCATTATGGGTATTTCATCCTCCTTACTTCGAAGAACGAGAAAGGATCGGTCGCGCAGGGGCTCGACATGGGGGCGGACGATTTCCTGACCAAGCCGATCAGCCCCGACGAGCTGCGCGCGCGTATCGCGGCCGGTGACAGAATCCTGCGGATGGAACGTGAGTTGAACGACAAGAACCGTCTTGTCGTTGCTACCTTGGATGAGATTTCGGCGCTCTATGACGCGCTCGACCGCGACCTGATGGAAGCGCGCAAAATGCAGATGGACCTCGTGCGCGACAGGGTCCGCGATTACGGCGGGTCGCAGGCGAGCCTTCTGCTGAAACCCAGCGGTCATGTGGGCGGCGACCTTGTCGGCACGTTCGATGCCGGTGACGACACGGTGGCCCTGTTCGCCATCGACGTCTCAGGTCACGGCATCGCATCGGCGCTGCTCACGGCGCGGGTCGCAGGCTATCTGTCCAACGGTGCGCCCGAACAGAACATCGCGCTCCAACGGACACCTGAGGGCACATATCGCCGCAAACCCCCGCATGAGGTCGCGCTCGCCCTCAACAAACTCATGGTGTCCGAGGTCAAATCCGATCTCTATTTCACCATGTCGCTCGCCTATGTCGATCAGAACACGGGTCAGGTCGCGCTCACGCAGTGCGGCCACCCGAACCCGGCGATCATTTCCACCGAGGGCAATGTTCGGTTTCACGGGTCGGGCGGCTTGCCCATCGGGCTCATCACCGATGCGACTTATGAGACGACGCACTTCACCCTCGCCCCGGGTGAACGGCTGGTGCTCTATTCGGACGGTTTCACGGAAAGCCGCGACGCCAGTGGCGCGGAGCTGGAGGAACAGGGTTTCGCGGCACTTCTGACGAAGAACGCAGGCCTGCGGGGGCAGGATTTCTTCGAAGCCCTCACCTGGGATCTCGATTACTTCACCGACGGGCCCGACATGCCGGACGACATTTCCAGCGTCGTTTTCGATTACTGTGGGAGTGCGCCAGACAGATAGTCCGCGAGGAACGATTGATCGCCTTGGTTCGCGAGCAGCGAGACGGCCACTCCAGCATCGACCCAAACCGCCTGATGCCCCGGCTCGGTCGGTGCGTGATGCGCCCGTACGGGATAGGCCAGATAGATCGTACAGATCTTTTCGGCCCAGAGTTCGTACTCCGGCATAAAAGCGAACCGCCGGAACGCGCCGAGCCGCCTTGGCGCCGAAATGCGCCAGCCGGTTTCCTCGAGCACTTCCCGATGAAGCGCGCGGATCGGCGACTCGCCGGGGTCGATCCCACCGCCCGGAAGCTGAAACTCGGGCTGCGGGTCGTCCTGATGGGTCAGCAGAATCCGCCCATCGCGCGGCAGAATGGCATAGGCACCCGGCCGCGGGCGATAGTGCTGACCCCTCACGATGGCTTCACCGTAACGCCGCATCTCTGGAACCCCGCTCGGTTGCTCACTACATGGCTTCGCGGTATGCCACGCCAAACAGCCAAGGAAAATGACGTATGAGCCTCGGGTCGCAAATCGCCTGGGATGACACGATCCTGCCCTTCCAACTCGATCAGGCCGACGTGCGCGGTCGGGTCGTCCGTCTGGATGGGGTTCTGGACAAGGTCCTGGAACAGCACAATTATCCGCCGTCGATCGAGAATCTGGTCGCCGAAGCGGTGCTCCTGACCGCGCTGATCGGCCAGACCATCAAGCTGCGCTGGAAGCTGTCGCTGCAGGTGCGCGGCGACGGTCCGGCGCGACTCATCGCGACCGATTACTATGCGCCTGCGAAAGAGGGCGAGCCGGGCCGCATCCGTGCCTATGCCAGCTATGACGAGGACCGGATCGAGCCTGAAGGCGTGCCGTTCGACCAGATCGGTCGCGGTTATTTCGCGGTCCTGATCGATCAGGGCGCGGGCACCACGCCGTATTCGGGCCTGACCCCGATCGCCGGCGGGTCGCTGTCGGATTGCGCGCAGACCTATTTCGCGCAGTCGGAACAGCTCCCGACCCGCTTTATCCTCACCTTCCAGAAGGACGAGCTTTGGCGCGCAGGCGGCGTGATGCTGCAGCACATGCCGAAAGCCTCGCCGTTCGCACAGGGCGAAGGCGGGTCTGGCGAAAATGGTCTGCTGACGGCGGAAGACATCCTTCCCACCGAAGACGACCGCGAAAACTGGAGCCGCGCGAATATCCTGCTCGACACCGTACAGGCCGACGAGATGATCGGGCCCGAGGTGCAGCCGACCGAGATGCTCGCGCGCCTGTTCCACGAAGAAGGGCCGCGGGTTTACGACCCCCAGCCCGTCGCCTTCGGCTGTACTTGTTCCGAGGATCGCGTGATCGAAAGCCTGTCGATCTATTCGGCCAAGGATATCGCCCACATGACCACCGACGAGGGCCTGGTGACGGCGGATTGTCAGTTCTGCGGGGCGCATTACGAATTCGACCCCAAGGTGCTCGGCAAGGACGGCGATGGAAGCGCCTGACATCTTTGCCGCTTTGGGCCGCGCTTGCGGCCCGAACGGCAGCGCGTCTTCCGATTTCGATCTGAACCCCGATGTCCGTCCGCCGGACCGGACGCTGCGCGCCGCGGGCGTGCTCGTCCCGTTCGTCGAGACGGCGCGCGGCGTCGAGCTGATCCTGACCCAGCGGTCCTCGGCGTTGAAGCACCATCCGGGCCAGATCGCCTTTCCCGGTGGCAAGGTCGACCCGGGCGATGCGGACGAGATCGGGGCCGCACTGCGCGAGGCCCAGGAAGAAATCGGCCTGTCCCCGGACAATGTCGAGGTGCTCGGCACCCTCCCGCCGCACGAAACGATCACCGCTTTTCGCGTGACCCCGGTGGTGGCGCGGGTGAAGGCCGAGTTCCAGTTCCGCGCCGAACCCGGCGAAGTGGCCGAGGTGTTCACCGTGCCCTTCGACCACGTCACGAACCCGGAGCGTTACATCGTCGAGGGGCGCCATTTCCGCGGACAATACCGCCAGTTTTTCACGGTCCCTTGGGGCCCCTATTACATCTGGGGCGCGACCGCCCGGATGTTGCGCGTGCTGGCGGATCGGGTGTCGGCGTGACGGACCACCGGATCACCGCCGACTGGATCGACGACCCGGATGCGCAGGCCGTTTGCCGGATGCTCACCGACGCAGGACATCAGGCCCATTTTGTCGGTGGCTGCGTGCGCAACGCCCTGATCGGCGCGCCGGTCTCGGACCTCGACATCGCGACCGATGCGCACCCCGAGATCGTTTCTGATCTGGCCAGAAAGGCAGGCTTCAATCCGGTGCCGACGGGGATCGAGCACGGGACGGTCACGGTCGTGGTCGCAGGCCATCCGTTCGAGATCACCACATGGCGTAAGGATATCGAAACCGACGGGCGGCGTGCCGTCGTCGCCTTTGCCGACACGCTCGAGGATGACGCCCGGCGCCGTGATCTGACGATGAACGCGCTCTATGCCGCGCCTGACGGGCGGGTGGTCGATCCGCTCGGCGGGCTGCCCGACCTCATGGCGCGCCGGGTGCGGTTCATCGGCGATCCTCACGACCGGATTCGCGAGGATTATCTGCGCATCCTACGGTTCTTCAGATTCCACGCGTGGTACGGCGACCCCGAGGGCGGCATGGATGCTGAGGGTCTCGCAGCGGTGGCCGAACTGGCCGAAGGTCTGGCCGCGCTGTCCAAGGAACGGGTGGGCAGCGAGATGATTAAGCTCCTCTCTGCCCCCGATCCGGCACCCGCCGTCGCGGCGATGGCGGCCACCGGAGTGCTGGCCGCGATCATGGAGGGGCTCGACCCCAAGGCGCTGCCGATCCTCGTCCATTTCGAGCAGGCCCAAGGCATTGCGCCCGACCCGATGCGCCGGCTGGCCGTGCTCGGCGGTCAGGATCACAAGGACGCGCTGCGTCTGTCGAACTCTGATGCCCGCCGTTTGAGCCATCTCTTCGACTATCGTGGCGACATGCGCCCCCCGGCAGAACTGGGCTATCGCCTGGGTGCCGCAACCGCTGAGGACGCGGTCCTGATGAATGCCACCTTGCTCGAAACCCCGCCGCCTGCGGATTTTCGCGCGGCCTGCGTACGAGGGGCCGAAGCCAGATTTCCCGTGACGGCGAACGATCTTATGCCCGAGTTTCAGGGGGCCGAGCTCGGCGCGCGGCTGAAACACCTGGAATCGGATTGGATTTCGTCGGATTTCACAAAAACACGCGAACAGTTATTGGGACGCCCATGACCGAAGTGACAATCGAACGGCTCGGCCACCAAGGCGACGGGATCGCCCACGGACCGATCTTCGTCCCGCGTGTTCTGCCCGGCGAAACCGTCGAAGGCGAGGTCGACGGCGACCGAATCGCCGCACCGCGGATCGTGACGCCCTCGGCGAACCGCGTGTCGCCGCCCTGTCGGCATTACAAGTCCTGCGGCGGCTGCGCTCTGCAACATGCGAGCGACGCTTTTGTGGCCGACTGGAAGTTCGGCGTCGTCGAGCACGCACTCAGGGCGCAGGGCCTGTCGACCGACATTCGGGGCATCGCGACCTCGCCCGCCAATGCCCGCCGCCGCGCGACACTGTCGGTGCGGCGGACCAAAAAGGGCGCGCTCGTCGGGTTCCACGCCCCGAAGTCCGATGTCATCACGCCAATCCCCGACTGTCGCCTCGTGACGCCCGAATTGATCTCGGCGCTTCCGGTCTGCGAAGCTCTGGCCGAGGCTGGCGGTTCGCGGAAAGGCGAACTCAGGGTGACGATCACCGGGTCCGAGGCCGGGCTCGACGTTGCCGTCACCGGTGGTAAACCGCTCGATCTGCCGTTGGAAACTGCGTTGGCGCAGATTGCCGGTCAGCACGATCTGGCGCGGCTCGCATGGGACGACGAGGTGGTCGCGATGGCCCGCCCGCCCGCGCAAAGGTTCGGCCCGGCCCTTGTCACACCGCCGCCCGGCGCCTTTCTTCAGGCCACGAAGCAGGGCGAAGCCGCGCTGACCGCCGCTGTGTTGGAGGCTGTGGGCGAATCGTCGCGTGTCATCGACCTGTTCTCGGGCTGCGGCACCTTCACCTTCCCGATTGCCGAGCGGGCCGAGGTGCATGCGGTCGAGGGGCTGAAAGACATGCTGACCGCGCTGGATGCAGGCTGGCGACACAGTCGTGGGCTTCATGCCGTCAGCACCGAAACGCGCGATCTGTTCCGCCGACCGCTGCTGTCCGACGAACTGCGCGCCGACGCCATCGTCATCGACCCGCCGCGCGCCGGGGCCGAGGCGCAGATGGCCGAAATCGCGGCGAGCGATGTTCCGCGCATCGCGGCGGTGTCGTGCAATCCGGTGACTTTCGCCCGTGATGCGAAAATATTAACCGATAATGGCTACACGTTGGATTGGCTCGTGGTGGTGGATCAGTTTCGCTGGTCCTCTCATGTCGAGCTTGCGGCGTGCTTCACACGCTGACGATCTTCCCCGGTTCGGGAAAATCGTGTAAAACATGGCTCGGGCAGAATTTCTGGGACCAAAAAGAATGATGATGAATCGTCGCATGATGCTGGCATCGACGGCTGCGCTCGCAGTCCTGTCGGCATGTTCCAAGTTCAAGACGTATACCGGTCCGGAAGTGACCGAGATTTTCGTCTTTAAAGAACACCGCAAGATGTACCTGATGCACCATCAGACCGCGCTTGCCGAATACGACGTCGACCTCGGGTTCTCGCCCTATGGTCACAAGCAGCAGCAGGGCGACGGGCGCACGCCTGAGGGCACGTACCGGATCAACCGGCGCAATCCCGACAGCGCATTCCACCTGTCCATCGGCGTCGATTATCCGAACAGCACCGATCGCAAGATTGCGAAAGAGGTCGGGGTGAGCCCGGGGGGCGACATCTTCATCCACGGGGGTCCGACCCGGAAGGAAGACAAGAACAAGGCTGACTGGACCGCCGGGTGCATCGCCGTGACCGACCGCGAGATCGAAGATATCTACGCGATGGTGCGTGACGGTACGCCGATTCACATCATCCCTGCGAAACAGCCGCCGCTTTTGTCCCCGCGACGCGGTGCGCCCAAGCCGTTCGACGAAACCGCACCTGATGTGCTGATCGCGCATGGCCGCGAACCGGTGATGCCGATGGACCCGCTGGTCTGGCAGGCGAGCGCCGGGAACGAGGTTCTGGTGACGTCGAACCGGATGGAATGATCCGATAGCGATGAGCTGAAACGATCAAGGGCGCCCTGAGGCGCCCTTTTTCATATGGTGACGAAGGCGTGGCTGCGATCAGCCGCCCACCACCATCGTCCACCAGATTTTCCCGTTCGGCTCCTGATAGAACGCGAAGCCGAGGTTGGTGGCGCGGCTGTCGAGGATCACGTTGCGCGTATCGTCCTGCCCCATCCACGCGGCGAGGGTTTCGAGCTCGGTCTCGAAGGTCTCCGAGATGTTCTCGCCCAGCATCGGGCCGGTGTAGCCCGCGCGCCGCACACGGTCGATCGGCGACGAACCGTCAGACCCGAAATGCCACGGCCGGTTCTGCACGGACATGTCACGCGAATGGGTGGCGGCGGCCGCGTTCAGCTCGGCGTTCAGCCGCACCGTGCTAACGCCCGCAGCCGAACGAAGCTCGTTCACCGAATCCAGCACCCGGAACTGGATCTGGTTCTGCTGTCCTTGCGAAATGTTGTAGACCGACGGCATCGGCTTGCCATCCGGGCCCATCCGCATCGGCTCGTTCGAGCCACAGGCGGCCAGTGTGAGCAGGAGAGCACTTAGAACAAAGGCGGTGCGGGTCATGGAACAGGGATCTTTCAGGTCTGTCTGTTAAGCCTCATCGCCTTAGCGACAATCCGTATGACAATCAATTTGCCATCGGCAAAATTTGGCGTGAGTGCATGGGTTTGATTTGCGACAGGCGGGTCTCCGCTTTATACGAAACCGTGAATATTGAGAAATCGAGGATGGCTTCGGATGAACGGTTCGCGTTTTGACCGCATGGGGCGCCGCACGTTCCTGATGACCGGAACCGCCGCAGTCGGCGCGCTGAGCGTCGCGCCGTCCCTCGCCCAGACCGGAAATTCGACGGAAGTTGAGCGTGACCTGTCCGAGGTCGTGCGCCGCAACATTTCCAGTTTCCGAACCCTCGATTGGCGCCCCTACTTTGACAATCTCAACAATGGCGCGATCCTCGTCGATATCACGTCGCGGGCCTTGCACTATTGGAACACGAGCGGCGTCTACAAACTCTACCCGACCTCGGTGCCGCTGTCCGAGGATCTGACCCGCCGTGGCCGCACCAGTGTCGTGCGCAAAGTCGAGGGGCCGGAATGGCGCCCCACGCCGTCGATGAAAGAGCGTAATCCCGAATGGCCGGACTTCATCCCCGCAGGTCCCGGAAACCCGCTGGGAACCCATGCGCTCTACCTCGGCTGGCAGTACTACCGAATTCACGGCACGCATGACACACGCAAGATCGGGCGGCGTTCGTCGAACGGCTGCATCGGCCTCTATAACGAGAATATTGCTGAACTTTTCAGCCTCGCAGGTGTGGGTTCTCAGGTGTTGCTTATCTGACACCACAAGGCGGATTCACCCGAAACTAGTTGCAATTTTCCGGTGATACTGTTTTCTGCAAGCACGAGGTACAGAACTACCCTTGTTCCGGCGCGCGAGTGTCGGAAGGACAATTGGAGATTGAAATGAAAAAAGTCATGCTTGTTGCAGCCGTTGCTGCTCTCGCCGCCACCGCCGCTCAGGCCGGCACCCTGATCGACCCGATCGTCGAGCCGGAAATCATCGTGGAACAGTCGTCGTCGTCGTCGAACGCCGGCATCATCGTTCCGCTGATCTTCCTTGCCCTCGTGGGTATCGGTGTGTTCTGCGCCCTTCCGGCGACCACCATCTGCTAATGCACTTCCCGGACATGTCCGGGAATGTATGGAACCCCGCCAGTCTCTGGCGGGGTTTTTCATTTTAGGGGCATCGAAACCCCGACCAGCGAACAAAGAAAAAGCCCAATCTTTCGATTGGGCTTTCGCGTTTCTGACGATGTGCGCTGCGGCTCAGATCGACTCGTCGATCCAGCTCTGCAGGGCCGCTTTCGGGGCCGCGCCAACCTTGTTCGAGATCGGCTGACCGTCTTTGAACATGAACAGCGCCGGAATGCCGCGCACGCCCAGCTGGGCCGGCGAATTCG
The DNA here is from genome assembly GCA_036154315.1 of Pseudomonadota bacterium. Lineage (GTDB taxonomy): Bacteria > Pseudomonadota > Alphaproteobacteria > Rhodobacterales > Rhodobacteraceae > Maritimibacter. The sequence goes on along the minus strand of JAYZLL010000017.1, from coordinate 38,990 downwards.
GGTTTTCGTCCACGTTCACCTTGGCGATCTTGACCTTGTCGCCGTACTCGGTGGCAAGCTCTTCGAGAGCCGGGCCGATCATCTTGCACGGGCCGCACCATTCGGCCCAGAAGTCCACGACGACCGGGACATCGGATTTCAGAACTTCTTCTTCGAACGTGGCGTCGGTGACGGCGACGGTAGCCATGAGCTTGCTCCTTGCGTGATGCGTTGGGAGGAAACTAGGTATCGGTCTCTGCGCCGTCAAGCAAACGAAATGTGCGTATCGCCACACCGGGTGGCACCGGCATGAGGGTTGCGCTCCGCGTCCACAGCACGGCGCTCTCGATCCGGCGATCGGGATAGATCGCGGCGAGCGCGGTTTCATAGGCCCCGAGTTGGGCGAGGATTCCGTCGGGAATCGCCGCCGGATCGGTGGGTTCGATCAGGTTGGATTTGAAATCGATCGCCAGAACCCGGTCCGGCCCGACGACCAAAAGGTCGATGATCCCATGCACCCGCCGGCTGGTCGGGTCATAACTGACATTCGCAGAAATCTCGACCTCGGCCAGCACGCCGGGGGCAAACAGATGCGCCAGATCGGGCGCGTCCAGCACGGCCCCGGCCTCGACCAGAAGGGCTGCGATCTCATCCGGTGTCGCAGCATCCTCGCCAAAGGCCAGCAGAGCGCTGGCTGTTTCACCCCAGGTTTCGCGCGGATAGGTCGGCAGAAACTCCAGCAGCCGGTGAATCTGGCGCCCTCTGCGCTTTGCCGCGTCGGCGTCGAGCCCCTCGGTCGCCCCCGGCACCACCTTTGCCCCCTTCAGGTCAGAGGGCGTCAGCGGGCCAGCTTTGGGCGCGCGTGGCGGCGCTGTGACCCGCGCCCAATCGGGCGGGTCCGGCTCGCGCTCGGCCTCGATGGTCACCTCATGCGGTTCGGGCTCCGGCCACAGCCCGGATTGATAGCGCAGCCCCCCGGTACCAGACGGAAACCCGCGTGGCACCGCATCCAGACGAGTCAGCCCGTCGCGCACCAGCCCGTGCCACGACTCCGCCGGTTCTTTTCCAAGGTCCCCTGCCCCGGCGACGATCAGCCAGCTTTCGGCCCGTGTCATCGCCACGTACAGCAGACGCATCCGTTCTTCGGTCGCGCGCGCCTTGTTCGCGTCCTTCTGATCGGCCAGCACCGCAGGCGTCTCGGGCGCGCTGGGCCGCCAGACCATCGTTCCGTCGAGATCGACCAGTTCGCCTCGTTCGCGCACCGGCCGTTTGGTCGTGTCCGGCAGAATGACGATCGGCGACTCGAGCCCCTTGGCCCCATGCACCGTCATCACCCGAATCTCGCGCGCATCCGAATCCATCTGCCGCTTGATCTCGACATCCTCGGTGTCGAGCCAGGTCAGGAATCCGGTCAGGCTCGGCACATCCGTGCGCTCATAGGCGAGCGCCTGACCCAGCATCGCGTCGATCCCGTCCTCAGCCTCGGCCCCAAGCCGTCCCAACAGCCTGCGCCGCCCGTCGTGCCGCGTCAGCGCGCGGTCGATCAGGTCGTAGGGCCGCAGAAAATCGGCCTGATCGCGCAGATCCCTGAGCGCCTCGACCGCCTGCCGATGCCCACTCTCCCACAACGCGCGCCAGAGGTATCCTTCACGCCCGCGCGCCAGCCGATAGAGCTCATCTTCGCTCAGGCCAAAGAGCGGCGAGCGCAGGACGGCAGCGAGCGAGAGGTCGTCCTCGGGCGTGGCGAGAAAGGATAAGAGCGCGGTCAGATCCTTGACCGCCATCTCACCGCCGATCCGCAGCCGGTCGGCCCCCGCGATGGGCAAGCCGCGCGTCTTGCAGGCCCGGATCAGGTGGTGGAACAGGTCCGAGCGGCGTTGAACGAGGATCAGAATATCGCCGGGCGTCACCGCGCGGAACCCGCTCTCGCCCCGACCGGTCGCGGGAATCTGTTCCTCCTGAATGAGCCGCCCGATCTCATCAGCGATAGTCTCGGCCAGCTGCACCGTGTGGTCGGTGGGCGACGCCACATCGACCGGATCGTCCCAGGGGCGCGGATCGTCCTCTTTGACCGGATCAATGGCGGGCCACAGGTCGACGCGGCCCGGACGGTCCCCATGAAACGCCTTGTGGCTCGGTTTCGCGTCACCCAGCCCGTCGACGTCGGACAGCGTAACATCGACCGCCGTCAGGATCGCGGGCGCGGAGCGGAACGAGTATTCGAGCGGCAGTTGCTGAAGCGGATGGTGGACCTGCGAAAGCTTCTCCTCGAACGCCTTTCGCATCCGCACGAACTCTTCAGGGTCGGCACCCTGAAACGAATAGATCGACTGTTTCGGATCGCCGACCACAAAGATCGACCAATCCCGACCGCTGTGCGCGCCCTCGCCCGACATGAACTCCCGCGCCAGACTGTCGATCACGCGCCATTGCGACGGGCTGGTGTCCTGTGCCTCGTCGACAAGGATATGGTCGATCCCGCCATCCAGCCGGAAAAGCACCCATTGCGCCACATCGGACGCATTGAGCAGCCCCGAGGCGCGCAGGATCAGATCGTCGAAATCCAGCCAACCGTTCTGCGCCTTGCGGGTCTCATAAAGCTGCACGAACGGATGGGCGAAGGCGTGGAGCGCCATCGTCCGGTCCGCCACACCGAGCGCCTTGAGCCGATCCATCTCACCCTCGACGACCTCGGCGAGCGCGATGATCAGGTCCGCATCCGGGCCAAGCTCTGCCATCGCCGGTTTGGTGAGAAGGCTCTTGCGCACCGTCCCCGCCTGCGTGAGCACCGCGGAGGCGAGCCGCTCCAGATCGACTTTTCCGGGCGAAACAGTGTCTATTTCAGTGAGTTTTTGCGCCAACGTGATCATGGTCGAGCTGTGGCGGGACAAAATCTCCGGCGCGCGGCCGATGACGGATTTGAACTCCGGCGCGAACACGGTCGCAATGATGCTGTCGATATCGATGTCACCGGCTAGCCCGAGTTTGGCAAGGACATCGGCGCGCTCGACCGGTGCGGCAAAGAACGGAAGGTTCCCCACGATCTCGTTGGTCAGCCCGATGATCTCGGCCCCGGAATAGTGCCGCGCCAGACCTTCGACCAAACCCCGATGCGGACCCGAGGCCATCGCTTCCACGATCTCTTCCTGCAAAAGCTGCGCCGACCGGTCGTCCATTTCCTTGAAGTCGGGCGAAACCCCCGCCTCCATCGGAAACCGTCTGAGGATCGTGGCGCAGAAGGCGTGAATCGTCTGGATCTTGAGCCCACCGGGCGTCTCAATCGCCCGTGCGAACAGTCGCCGCGCATCGCGCAGGTTCGGCGACTCGGTCACGCCGAGCGCACTCAGCTCGTCAATCAGTTCGGCGTCACCCAGCATCGCCCAGGCGCCGAGGCGCTGGAACAACCGGTTCTGCATCTCGCTCGCCGCCGCCTTGGTATAGGTCAGGCACAGGATGTTGCCGGGCTCGACACCACCCAACAGCAGCCGCGCCACACGGTCGGTGAGAACACGCGTCTTGCCCGACCCGGCATTCGCCGACAGCCAGGTGTTGCCGCTCGGATCGGCGGCGTCGACCTGACGCTGCGTGGCTTCGTCCCGGCTCATCCGCCCACCTCTTCGCCGTTCGGGTCCGCCGTGTGATCCCATTCCCCGTAACGGGCCAGATGGTCGAAATCGCCACCGAACCGATTGGCGCTCATGACCACCCGACGCGAGGTATAGCCGCGTCCGCGCTGTTGGAATTCGGCCAGAATAGACTCTAATTCACCTTGCGTTCGTTGCAGCAGCGCCTCGTCCACCTCGACCGGGACATAGCTGGATTTGGCGCCCAGCCCGATATAGGCGACCCGCGCCGTAGCTGCCCGGCCCAGATCGCCGAACCCACCCTTTCGGGCCACCAGCGCTTCGAGCAGAAGCTGCTTGTCATAGGCCTTTTGCTGCTTTTCGCTCGGCGGCTGGCCGGTCTTGTAATCGTAGATCGCCACCTGTCCGTGGCTCAGAATATCGATGCGGTCCGCCTTGCCATGCACCGTGAACGGCGGGGTGCCGAACGTCCCCTCGCCCTTGATCTCGGTCCGCGCATGGGTCGCGTCACGCGACCGCTCCTCCTCATCTTCGAGAAAATCGTCGGCAATCCGCTCGAGCTTGGCGAGCCACAAGAGCCGCGTCGCGGGCCACGGCGCCTGTTCTTCGAACACCTCATGCGCAGTGGTGATGAGCCGCTGTCGCGCGACATCGCGTTCTTCGTCCTTCGGTCGCTCGCGAATGAACCGCTCGAACACCGCATGCACAGCCGTGCCGCGCAACGGAGCGTCCGGGGATTGATGCAGCGGGTCGAGCGCGCCCAGCCCGAGGATCTTGCTCGCATAGATCGCGTAAGGGTCGCGGATCAGCGTTCCGATCTGGGTGAATGACAGCTTGCTGGGCCGGTGCTCCACCGGGGGCTGCGGTGACGGGCGCGGTGCGGACAAGGCGCGATGTTCGCGCGCAGGGCGGTCGAGTTCACGGGCCAGATGAAGCCACGTCTCTCCCCGCGCGCTCATCTGGTCGAGCGCCTGTTTGCCAGCCTCGGACATGCCGTTCATCAGGTTGGTCAGGCGGTTGATCCAGCGCGAAGGAACCGTCTCGGCCTCGTCATCCCGCAGGGCGCGGGTCAGGACCACATCGGGCGCGCCGATGCCCTGCTGAAAGTCATGGGCCGACAGCCCGATGCGCCTTTCGGGCAGGAGTAGACCCGCTTTTTGCCGCATGTCACGGTTCATCCACGGGTCCGGCGCGGGCCGTTCGGGCCAGACACCTTCGTTCAGACCGGCAAGGATGACGAGGTCGGCACCCCCCACGCGCGCCTCGAGCGTGCCCCAGATCTTGATGCCGGGATAGGGCTCGTCCGGGTTGCGTACCGAGCCGCGGTTCAGCACCGAGGCAAAGAGATCGCGGAAATCCGACGGGCTCATCTCGCCGCCATATCCAGCCTCGCGACGAAGCTCGGCGACGATGCGCTGGGCCTCGCGCCCCGCCTCACGCTCCCACAGCCCACCCGACCCTTCTCCGTCCGGGCCAGCGGCCAGCCGTTCGGCTAAGCTGACCACCTGCTCTAGATGATCCGCCAAAGGCTGCGTCATCGAAAGCGACAGGTCGGCGATCAACGGCCCCAGCCACGCGACCCACGCGGCCCGGTCTTCCTTGTCGCCCGCCCACGCGGTCAGCGTTGCGGCATCGGGAAACGGCATGTCCCGACGCAGCGCCATCAGCTCCAGATCGCGCGACAGTCTGAGGTGTTCGTTGCGCGCGCCACCGGAGTTTGTGAGCGGATGTTTCAAGAGCGTCAGCAGATCGACCCCGGTGATCTTGCTGCCCCGCATCTCGGCCACATGCCGAAGCAGCCGGCCCGGCGCGGTCAGCGGCAACGGGCGCCCGGCGCTGTCATCCGGCGTGATCCGCCACCGGTCGAGCGCCGCGGTCACCTGCCGCGTCAGAACCCGGTCCGGCGTGATGAGCGCCGCATCGCGACCGCGCTCGGCGGCATCGCGCAGGATCATCGCAATCGCCGCGGCTTCTTCGCGCGGTGTCGGCGCCTGAACGAGGGTCAGTCCTTGGGTCGCCTCGACGACATCGGTGAACTGGGGGCCCTCTTCCTGCCATTGATCCGTGACCGGCGCGGGACGAAGCGCCAATGAAATCAGCGCATTGCGCCGGTGGGATGGCGCGCGCGCCGCATGCCACGGTTCCACCTGATCGGGCGATACACCCAAGGCGGTTAGCAGCCGGTGAAACCGGAACTGCGGGTGATCTTCGGCGGCCAGTGCGCTGTCCATCCCGGCCCAGACCGGTGCAGGCATGGTGTCGTCGAACCCCGGCAGGATCACGGCCCCCTGCGGCAGGCGCGCGACGGCCTCGATCAACAGCCCCGTTGCTCCGCGCGACCCGGTCGAACCGGCCACGATCACCGGATCGGCGGGCGGGGCATCCTGCCAGCGCGCCGTGATCCGCTCGATCACCTTGCGTTGGCGGGCCTCGGCATCGGGTGGTTCGTCGCCCTCACCGCCGAAAAACCGCGCGACCAGCCGGATGAACGCGAGGCTGCGCGCCCAATAGGCCGAGTGGTGCGAGACGTCGAGTTGCTCCAGCACCTCCGGCGGAACGCCTTCGCCCTGCATCTCGTCCATCAAGTCGGCGAGGCTTTCGGCGAGCGCAAAGATCGCGTGACGCGGGGCGAGGTCGGGCTGACTGTCCAGCAGGTCCGAGATCAGACCGGCCAGCTCCAACCGCCGACGCAGGGGCGAGACGGCGGGCGGCAGATCGGCCATCGCGACGTCGTGCCCCAGGTCGGTGACAAGCCGGATTCGGGGGAGGAGCGCGGCAGGCCCCTCATCGAACAACTCGATGAGCCGCCGTTTCATCCGCATCGTGTTCACATAGACTGTCACCCGCGCGAGCGCTTCGGGCGGCTGACCCGACAGGCGGGCGCGCAGGCCGTCGACGACGGCGCGGGGAAAATCGACGCCCGGAGCTTGCGCGAATACGCGGGGGCGGTGACTGGGCTCAAACATCCCCGTCATTGTCCAGCAGCGCCTCGGCCTCTGCAATCCCTTCCGGGTGGCCGACGTCGCACCAGTGGCCCTGATGGACGATCCCGAACAACCGGTCGCGCGCGATCAGTTCGTCCCAGACGCGGTTGAGCGAAAATGCGCGGTCGGGGATTGCGCCCAGCAGGTCCGTCTTGATGATCTGCGCGCCGGAATAGACATAGCCGGGGCCACGCGTGAGCCGCCCATCCGTGATGGTGAAGTCGCCGCGCCCCTTGTGACCATGCGCCGTCTCGGGCGCGAGAAGCAGGAGCAGACCGTCCATCCGCGCGGGATCCCAGGCCTCGCGCAATTGCGCAAGGGGGTTCGCCCCGGTCCAGACCGCATCGGAATTCAGGGTGAACACCGGACCTGCGCCCAGTGCGGGCAGGGCGTGTTTCAGTCCGCCCCCGGTGTCGAGGATCTCGTCTTGCTCATGCGACAGGGTCACGCCGGTGCCGTTCAGATGCGCGATCAGCGGTTCCGGTTTGTAGTGAACATTGACAACGATCCGACCGACCCCGGCGGCGTCAGCCACGGCACGCGCGTGATCGATCAGCGGCTTGTCCGCCACGGGGATCATCGGCTTGGGTCGGGTGGCAGTCAGCGCCCCCATCCGCGTGCCGAACCCGGCGGCGAAGATCATCAAAGCGTTGGGATCGTTCCGCATTTCGCCTTCAGCGTCGCAAGTGTTTCGGGGGTCGGGTCGGGCAGGAGACGCGCGGCGACTTCGGCCAGTGGGGTGAGCGCGGGGTGTGCCAGATCGTCCTGCAAGTTGCGCCAGACGCGCGGGATCAGGTCCACATAATGCGCCTTGCCGAAATGCAGCGACAGCCGGGCAAAGACCCCGAGGATGCGCAGATTGCGCTGGGCCGACACGGTGGCGCAGGCTTGGCGGAACCCGTCCTCGTCCTGTCCGGTCCGAGCCACGTAATGCGCGATCATCGCATCGCGCGTGGCGGGCGAGACATCGCGGCGGGCGTCGCGGGCGAGCGACATGAGGTCATAGGCGGGGTGCCCCAGCCCCGCGTCCTGAAAGTCCAGCAGGCCGACACGCGCCGCGCCCGTCCGCTCGGGCAACCAGAGCAGGTTCTCGGCGTGGTAGTCGCGCAGGACCAGAACGGGCGAACACTCGGGCAGGGCGGCAAGCGCCGATGCCATCGCGTCGATGATCGTCTGGGTGGCGGCACCGTCACGGTCTCCCGAAGCCCCGAACGCGTACCAATGGCTCGCCAGTCCGGCAAGGCTGGCCATCGTCTGGGCGCCAAAGTCCGGCGCCTGCGGGGCAGGGTGGGCATGAAGCTCGATCAACGTGTCGGTCGCGGCGAGGTAGAGCGGAAGCTCCTGTGACGCATCCGCGCTCACGACGGACGAGAACAGCGCGTCGCCCAGATCTTCGAGCAGGAGGAAGCCTTGCGTTTCGTCGCGGGCGAGGATTTTTGGCGGCGAAAGACCCACTGATGACAGGTAATCCGCCACCGACACGAAGGGGCGCACGTCCTCGCCTTTGGACGGTGGCGCATCCATCAGAACGGCGGGTTCCCCGTCGAGATTGAGACGCAGATACCGGCGGTTCGACGCGTCACCGGCGAGCGACCTGCGCGCGGCCTCGCCCCAACCGTTTTGTGCGAGAAAGGCGTCGATTGCGTCCTGTCGGTCAGCCATGTTCGGTCTCGATTGCGTCGGAAAGATGGGGCGGCAGACCGGCGACCGTCACGATCCGCGTGTCGGCGTCATCCTCGGATGCAAAGCTCAGCTCGACCGCCCCCGTTGGGCGCAGGTCGCCCAGGCGGTCGGGCCATTCGACAAGGCAGATCGCTGTGTCGAAGGCATCGATCAGCCCCAGTTCCTCGACCTCGTCGGGATGTGTCAGGCGATAGAGATCAGCATGCCAGATCTCGTCATCGCCCGCGAAATAGGTCTGCACCAATGTGAAGGTGGGCGAAGGGACATCCTCGACCGGCATTCCCTCCAGCGACAGTTTCGCCTGAATGAGCGCGCGGGCGAACAGTGTCTTTCCGGCCCCGATCGGGCCTGTCAGCAACAGGGTGTCGCCGGGGCGCACGCGCGCTGCGAAACGATGCGCAAGCGCGGCCGTCTGGTCCGGCGAGGTCAGTCGTATCGTTGTGGCGGGCGCGTCCATCATGCACCCGTTGTAACGCGGGCAAGTGCTGGGGCAAGCCGATTAGTTTCCGACCCCCAGGAGCGTGCGCGACGGGGCCGGGAACCGGGCGAATCCGTCCTTGTCGTCCGTGGCATCGGCGCTCGCCAACGCGACGAATTCGATCATCGTATAGCCGCGTGGGAGCGGGACGACACGACAGACGAGCGCCCGACCGTCCTTCAGCGAGACATGGCCCTCGGTGGTCTGGCGTGGGCCGGAATGGCCGACCGCGCCCTTGACCTCGTCCCAGACACCGCTGGGCAGCGCGGCCTCGCGCCACAGGGTCACGGCGTCGTAGATCGACATGGCGGTAACGTCCGTCTCGTCCTCCCGCGCCCACATCGTGCGGTATCGGTTGTTGGACAGGGTCATGACCCCCGCGGTCGAGAACACGGCGACGGCGGAGGGCAATGCGTCGAGGGTGGAGTGCGCGGTCTCGATCTCGGCGCGATAGCGGCGGGCGAGGCCGATTTCCGCCGAGATATCCTCGAACAGAAAGGCGACGGCCCCGTCCGGGTGCGGTCGTCCCGTTACGCGGTAGGTCTGACCGCCCGGCAGCGTCCAGTTTTCCTCATACGTGCCGTTGCGCGCGGCATCGACGAGGTCCGAAATCCGCTGCCGCCACGATTTGTAATCCTTGGGTTCTGGCATCATCTGCATCTCGCGCAGCCGGTCGAGGAACGCGGCGAGTGTGGGGCGCGACACGAGGAAATCGACGGGCAGGGTGGTCAGGTCCAGCAGCGATGGATTGAACATCGCAAGCTCCCGCGACCGGTTGAAGATCGCCAGACCGATAGGCAACGAGGCAAAGGTCTTGGACAGCGTCGTGACGAATTCATCGCGCGAGGCTTCGGCTTTGACCAGATCGTCGGCGGGCACGGCGGTGCAGATCTGGCCGTCACCGTTCAACCGGGTTTCGACCGTGAACCAATGCCGCGTGTCCTCACCCGCCGGGGTCAGCGCGATCCGCTCGCACCGGGTTTCGCCATCCGTCACTTCGTCTGCCGGCGGGACGGCGAAAAGTCGCGCCGGGGGCCAGCCCTGCGATGCACCGTCCTCGGCAATCGACCCGGCAAGGTCGAGATAGGCGCGGTTGCACCAGCTTACCGTGCCGCTCGCATCCTCCTGCCAGATCGGGAACGGGGTCCGGTCGGTCGCGGCGCGCAGGGTATCGAGTTCGCGGTTGAGCGCGGCGACCACGTATTTGTCCGGCCCGATCTCGTCATCCTCCGCACCGGTTGAGGTCAGGGTGATCCGCGCCACGCCGTCATGCCATTCGGCGCGCAAAAGGCTGGTGCCGTCGCTCGACACCCGCTCCATCTCGCCCATTTCGGCAAGCTCGAAAATCCACGCGTTGAGACCGGGGAAACGCGGTTCGAGCAGAACCGCGAGCCGCGCCCAATCCGTGCCCCGATGCGGTGCCGAGGCGAGCAGATCTTGCGCCGAGATCGTCGAATCGAGCAGCGTCTCGTTCTCGAACAGAAAGGTGATCGCGCCACGCTCGCCGACCGATATGCGCCGCATCCCACTGGGTGCGCGGCGGTCGAACAGGCCGAACACCAGAAGGATCGCGAAGGCGACGAGAAACGCGACAAAGACGAGGGCGATGGCAAGCAGTGTGGTCATGACTCCGGCTCCGACCGTTGAACCTGTCGGCATCCTAGAGTTGTGATGGTTAACGAATGTTTAAGTGCTCCGTCAGCCCGCGATGGCGGTGTTTTCGCCCAGCATCGGCAGACGTTCGGCGGCTTCGATACTGTCGGCCCCGCGCGGCCAGACAACCTCGACAATCGCGCCCGAGCGCTCGTTCGGCCGCGCGACCCCGGTGAACGGGTCCTGTCCGTTGGCAAAGGTCAGTTCCGCACCCGTCCGTTCGAGCAGCGTTTTGGCGATGAATAGGCCCAGCCCCATCCCCTCGTACTCGGGCCGCTGCCCGTCGGGCACGGTCCGCCGCCGCCGGATGAACGGGTCCCCGATCCGGCCCAGCAGATGCGGGGGGTAGCCTGCACCATCGTCGATGATCCGGATCGTGATCGTACTGTCCGTCACGTCGGCTTCGACCCAGACGGTCGTGGCGGCGAAATCCACCGCGTTCTGGACCAGATTGCGCAGACCGTGGACCAGTTCGGGCTGCCGCTGGATCATCGGTTGCGCGGTCTCGTCGACCTCGATCACGATCTCTTTCCCACGGTCCCGATGCGGTTCTGCGGCTTCCTCGACCACCGCGACGAGCGGCGCTTGCCGCAGATGCAGGTCGTCTTTGCCGGATCGTCCCATCGACCTCAGAATATCGCGGCATCGATCCGCCTGATCGCGGATCAACTCGGCATCCTCGCGCAGTTCGGACCCGTCGGGCAGGTCCGACACCATTTCCGACGACACCAGCTTGATGGTGGCGAGCGGTGTGCCCAGCTCATGCGCCGCTGCCGCCACGACACCACCCAGATCGGTCAGCTTCTGCTCGCGCGCCAGCGCCATCTGCGTGGCCAGCAGCGCCTGACTCATCGCCTGCGTCTCGGTAGAAATCCGGCGCGTATAGGACGCGATGAACCCGATGGCGGTGACGATGGCGACCCAGAAGCCGAACACAAAGACCTCGGGCAGTTTCAGAACGGACCCGTCCGACGTGTAGAGCGGCACATGCAGATCGGCAGCGAACGACGTCAGCGCAATCGCCGCCGCCCCGACCAGCAGCGTGGCCCTGAGCGACAGCGCGGTCGCGGCCACCGTCACGGGTGCAGCCAGCAGCACCGCGAACGGGTTGTTGAGCCCACCGGTGAGCACGATCAGGACCCCCAGCTGTGCCGTGTCGAACAAGAGCATCGCCACCGCTTCGCGCTCGTTCAGGCGTTTGCTCTCAGGGTAGATGAAGTGAAAGACGATGTTCGCGATGATCGAGATACCGACCACGGCGGCGCAGAACCCCAGTTCGATCTGGAGGCCGAAAATCCGGTCCGCGACCCCGATGGCACCGATCTGGCCAGCCACCGCCACCCAGCGCAGGATGTTCAGGGTCCGAAGCTTGATCCAGCTGCGGCTCGGGTTGGCCTCGAACAGGTCGGCGCGTGTGTCTGGCATCTTGTCCCGCAAAAGTGAGGGGTTGCGTCAAAGTCTCCCCTTGTTAGTCGGGGGCGGTTGACCGATCAATGCGCCCGAATTGCGCAGGAGGATCACATGACCCGTATCATCGCCATTGTCGCGGCCGTTTTCGTCGCCGCCCTGATCGGGGGCACATGGTGGGTCACCCGTCCGCAGGAAGACGCCTTTGCTTCATGCTCGGACAGCGTGATCGGGGGCGGGACCAGTTCCATCGGCGGGCCGTTCGAGCTTGTGGACGAGAACGGAACCACCGTCACGGATCAGGACGTGTTCATCGAACCGACCCTGCTTTACTTCGGCTACACCTTCTGCCCCGATGTCTGTCCGCTCGACAACGCCCGCAACGCCGAGGCGCTCGATCTGGTGCAGGAGCGCGGATACGACGCGCAGATGGCGATGATCTCGATCGACCCGGAGCGCGACACGCCCGAGCAGATGAAGGACTTCACCTCGTACCTGCATGACGATTTTCTCGGCCTGACCGGGTCGATGGAGCAGGTCAAAGCCGCCAGCCAGGCCTACAAGACGTACTTCAAGAAACAGGACGAAGGGGATGACGAATACTACCTCGTCGATCACTCGACCTTCACCTATCTGGTGCTGCCCGAGATCGGGTTCGTCGAGTTTTTCAAGCGCGACGACACCCCAGAAAAGATCGCCGAGTCCATGTCCTGTTTCATCGACGCGGCGTCGTGATCCGTAGGAAAAACTGAACCAACCTTTGATATGCATCAAAACCTTGGGTATCAGGATGATGCATAAGGTTTCGTGAATGCGAACAGGTGGAGGACAGGATATGTCCGAGAATGTTGCTTACGATCTGGGTGAAGATCGTTCGATCCTTCTGGTCGACGATGACGAGCCGTTTCTGAAACGACTGGCGCGCGCGATGGAAAAGCGTGGGTTCGTGGTCGAGACCGCTGACAGCGTCGCGGCGGGCAAGGCCATCGCGACCGGACGACCCCCGGCCTATGCCGTGGTCGATCTGCGGTTGGGTGACGGTAACGGGCTCGACGTCGTCGAAACCCTGCGCGAACGTCGCCCGGAATCGCGGATCGTGGTTCTCACGGGCTATGGCGCCATCGCAACGGCCGTGGCTGCGGTCAAGATCGGCGCGACCGACTATCTGTCCAAGCCCGCCGATGCGGATGACGTGGTCAAGGCGCTGCTGTCCAAGGGCGACGACCTTCCGGCCCCGCCCGACAATCCGATGAGCGCCGACCGCGTGCGGTGGGAACATATCCAGCGCGTCTATGAGCTCTGCGACCGCAACGTGTCGGAAACCGCGCGGCGGCTGAACATGCACCGCCGGACACTGCAACGCATCCTTGCGAAACGCTCGCCGAAATGAGGGCCGCGCTGGCGGTCACACTCCTCGTGCTGGCGGGTTGCGGTGCGACGACGACCGGGGGCATGGCCCCCGCGCGTCAGGGTGTCAGTTTCACACCCGACGCGACCGGGTTGTCGGTCGACGGCACCGGGCAGCGTATGGATTTCGGGCGCAGCCCACGCGGCATGATCCCCGTGCTGGAACGCGAGCTTGGATCGGTGCGCGAACTGCCTCTTGCGGGATGCCCCGCCGGGGTGGTCCAGCAACTCGACTGGGACGGGCTGATCCTGACCTTCACGCCCGAACGCTTCGTCGGCTGGAAACAGGCAGGGCAAAGCGCCGGTCAGTCCTGCGCCTGAGCCATCTTTCTGAGCCATGCGCGAAACGCCCGCGCGCCGGGGCTGAGCACGCCAGGGCGCGTCAGGATATAGTACCCCAAGCCCTCGGGATCGCCCTCGTAAAGCGTGGTCAACTGGCCGGATTGCAGATCGGGCAGCACCAGCGCCTTGGATTGGATCGACAGGCCCAGACCGGCGCGCACGGCGGACAGGACCATCCCGTTGTTCGCCATGTCCTGCGCGCCGACCTTCTCGAAATCCACGCCAATCGCGGCGCCCCAGACCCGCTGCTCGTTCGCGGCGGCGGAAAAGAACCAGTCATAGGCGCCGAGACCGCCCAGCTCGTCGAGCGTGCGCGCCTTGGTGTAGTTCGGGGCCGCCACGACGACGAAACGGCTGACCGCCAGCGGCTCGACCTCATTCCCCGGCCAATCGCCATCGCCGAACCGGATCGCAATGTCGATCCCATCGCGTCTGAGGTCCGACAGCCCGATCGACGGCACCAGACGCACCTCGACATCCGGGTTCTGCGCCCAGAATGCGCCGATCCGGGGCATGAGCCACGCCTCGGCAAAGGACGGCGTCAGCGTCACCGTGATCGGGCGTACGGCGTTGCGGTCCATGATGTCGGTCACGCCCTCGGCAATCCGCGCGAACCCTTCGCCCAGCGCATCCGCCAGATCATGCCCGGTTTCCGTCAGCCGCATCTGCTGCCCGTCTCGGGTGGCGAGGCTTTCGCCGAAATGCGTTTCCAACGTTCTGAGGTGCTGCGCGATGGCCGCATGGGTCACGTTCAGATCGCGCGCGGCGGCTGACAGCGAACCGTGGCGGGCCAGCGCCTCAAAGGCGCGCAAGGCGGCGAGCGAAGGGATTCGGGACCAGTCCATGCGCCTACTGTAAGCTGAACTTACAATTTTGAAAGTTTAGAAACTCGCTCGGTCGGGCCGAATCCCGCATGGTCTGTTCATGCAACGCAGAAAGGAGCATTCCCATGCTGGGTATCATGAACCACGTCATTCTCACCGCAACCGGCGCAAAAGAGCCGCGCGAGACGGCAATTCAGCGCGAGTATCGCATCCGCCATGCGGAACGGCTGAAGCGGGCCGAAGCGCGCGACGAACTTCGCCGTCGCATCTACAGCAAAATCTCGCTGTAAGCCTGACTCCAAACCATCCACCTCCGACCGCCGGGTTATTCCACAGACAGCCCGGCGGTTTTTCTTTGCCAGTCCGTCTTGTCATGAAACCGTTACACCATGCCGCTAGCCCGCGTGCGACCACCGGAGGGACATATGACTCGCATCGCTATCAACGGCCTCGGCCGGATCGGGAAACTCGTGCTGCGCGAATTGATCGACAACGGGATGGAGGGCGAGATTGCCCTCATGAACGACCCTGTCGGCACGCCCGAGATCCACGCGCATCTGTTCGAGTTCGATACCGTCCACGGGCGTTGGGCGGCTGATATTTCGTATGGCGAGGCGTCTGTCACGATCAACGGCACCGAAATTCCGATGACCGCCTCCTGGACGCTCGAAGATCTGCCGCTCGACGGTATCGACCTTGTCATCGACTGCACCGGCGCTTTCAAAACCAACGCGAAACTCGCGCCCTATTACGCCGCTGGCGTGAAAAAGGTCGTCGTCTCGGCCCCGGTGAAAGAGGACAACGCGCTGAACGTCGTCTACGGCGTGAACAGCGATCTTTATGACGGCCAAGACCTCGTCACCGCCGCGTCCTGCACCACGAACTGCCTCGCCCCGGTGGTGAAGGTCATTCACGAGGGTCTCGGCATCAAGCACGGCTCGATCACCACGATCCATGACGTGACCAACACCCAGACGATCGTGGACCGGCCCGCCAAGGACCTGCGCCGCGCACGTTCGGCGCTGAATTCCCTGATCCCCACGACCACCGGGTCGGCCAAGGCGATCACCCAGATTTTCCCGGAACTTACCGGGCGGCTGAACGGCCATGCCGTGCGTGTCCCGCTCCTGAATGCGTCGCTCACCGACTGCGTGTTCGAGGTCGAGCGCGACACGACGGTGGACGAGGTGAACGCGATGCTGGAGGCCGCCGCGAATGGCCCGCTCAAGGGCATCCTCGGCTATGAAACCCGGCCCCTCGTTTCGACCGACTACACCAACGACCCGCGCTCTTCGATCATCGACGCGCCGTCGACGATGGTGATTAACGGAACGCAGGTGAAAATCTACGCGTGGTACGACAACGAATGGGGCTATGCCTGCCGCCTCGCCGATGTCGCACGCATGGTGATGGCCTCGCTCTGACCCATGCAGGCCGGAACTGGAATTGAAATGAGCCTGATATGACCGCCAAACCAGAAAACCCGCTCGCCGCCTATATCGCGGTGACGGCGGCCTATTGGGCGTTCATGCTGACTGACGGCGCGCTGCGCATGTTGGTGCTGCTCCATTTCCACGATCTCGGGTTCTCGCCGATCACGCTGGCGTGGCTGTTCCTGCTCTACGAAGTCGCCGGGATGGTCACGAACCTGTCCGCTGGCTGGATCGCCGCGCGGTTCGGGCTGACCACCACGCTTTACGCCGGTCTCGGGCTTCAGGTCGTGGCCCTTGTTGCGTTGTCGCAGCTCGATCCCGGCTGGGCGGTGGCGCTGTCGGTGCCCTTCGTCATGGTGGTGCAGGGGCTTTCGGGCGTGGCCAAAGACCTCGCCAAGATGTCGTCCAAGTCGGCGGTCAAACTGCTCGCCCCCGAGGCGGGCGGCGGGCTTTTTCGCTGGGTCGCCGTGCTCACCGGATCGAAGAACGCGGTCAAGGGGATCGGGTTCTTTCTGGGGGCTGGGCTGCTCGCGACCGTCGGGTTCAAGTCGGCGGTGCTGGTCATGGCGGCCGTACTCGCCATGATCCTGTTCGCCGTCGTCATGTTCATCCCCGCGGGCCTGCCAAAAGGCTCTAAGTCAGCCAAATTCACGCAAATCTGGTCCAAGGATCGCAACATCAACCGCCTGTCGCTGGCCCGGATGTTCCTGTTCGGCGCGCGCGACACGTGGTTCGTGGTGGGCCTGCCGATCTATCTGACGATGATCGTGTCGACCGAAACCTCGGCGTCCGAAGATACCGCGTTCTTCATCACCGGCGGATTCATGGCGCTGTGGATCATCGCCTATGGCGCGGTGCAGGCTTCGGCCCCGAAACTCCTCGGCAAGGCCGCGCACGAGGGGCCTGTCGCGACCCGCCTCGCCATCCGCTGGGTCGGGGTTCTGACGCTGATCATGGCGGCCCTCGCCGCCGTGTCGCTCGCCCCATCGACCCTGATCGCGGCCGTGATCGTCACGGGCCTTCTGGTGTTCGGCTTCGTTTTCGCGATCAACTCCTCGCTGCATTCCTACCTGATCCTCGCCTTTTCGACGGCGGATCGGGTCACGATGGACGTGGGCTTCTACTATATGTCGAACGCCGCCGGGCGCTTGCTCGGCACGCTCCTGTCGGGCATCAGCTACCAGATCGGCGGCTTGCCACTTTGCCTCGCCACAGCCGCTGCGATGGCGGGCGCGAGCTGGTTGGCCGCCAAAAGATTAGGCAGCGACGCACAGGGCCACGCGTAAGGGGCGAAAACTCATTGCCGTTAACTTATTCACATATAATCTGGACTGGGATCGCATCCGCGCATTTCGATTTTAACGTGATTTGATCCTGCGCAGCCCTCTGGTCGCTCAGGACGAGGGGGAATTATGACAGAATCCGTAATCCGGGTGACGACTGGCGATGACGTCGTCGATGCAACCGATGGCCTGACGTCACTGCGCGAGGCGATCGCACTCGCCACCGCTCAGGCGGAATCGACCGGCACGTCCGACACGATCATCTTCGACGGCGTCACGTCTGTCGAATGGACCCGCGCGTTTTCGATCACGAACACGATCACCATCGACGGCCAGTATTCCGGATCGGGGGATCCGTCGGTTGTCATCGCTGACACGGGGTTTTTCTCAAGGCCCTTTGACCGAATTTTCGATGTCGACCTGTCCATCGGCGAGAATTTCACGCTGAGCGGGTTGCGGATCGAGGACGGTTTCGTCGACGTCGAAGCCAACCCGGGCGAGGGCGGTAGCGCAATGCGTATCGACGGGAACGGCGGTGTCTACATCACGGACTCGCAGTTTGTCGGCAACACGTTCTTCGCGGGGTTCGGTGAGTATCAAGAATCCTACGGCGGATTCGGCGGCGCCATCTTCCACAATGGCGGTACTCTGACAATTACCGACTCCAGCTTTTCGGAGAACGGAAACGGGCAGAGAGGCGGGGCAATCGCATCGTCAACTTCTGCCGGACAACTCAGCATCTCTGGATCGACATTCACAGACAACGTCGCACGCGAAGAGGGCGGGGCGATCTATGCGGCCAACTTCCTCTCGACCGTTTCGATCACGAATTCGACTTTCGATTCGAACACGGTCGATGGGTCCATCGCGGGCACGTCCACGGCAGGTGGCGCGATCTTTGGAATCGAGGCCGATCTGACAATCATCGGGAGCCAGTTTCTGGATGATCGCGCATTCGAGGGCGCGTTGGGGAGCGGGGACGGCGGTGCGATTGCTCTGCTCTATTCCAGTGCCAGTATCCAGAACACCGATTTTCAACGCTCGAAATCCGACAATTTCGGCGGCGCGATCTATGGTCTGTCCACCGATCTGACGATCAGCGGATCGTCCTTCCTGAACACCGAGTGGTTCGGGGGTGGTAACGCGATCGAAATGTTGGGCGACGGCACCCTCGACGTCACGACGACCGCGATAGACCTGACCGGCACCACGAACCCGGTGGCGATTTTCGGCCCCGATGGAAGAAACTACATCGAAGCGGACCCCGAAGGCACGGAATACCGGATGGGCGAAGCCGACGACGATATCCTGCTTCTTGGCACGGGCATGACACTTCGCCTGGGCGGTGGTGCGGACCTTGTGATCGGGACCACGGCGACGTTCTACGCCACGACGGTGTCCGATCTCAGCATCGAAGACGTGTTCTGGATGACGGACGACAAGGCACCGAGCGAGGAATTCGGTATCACCATGGTCATAACACCCGTGGGCGAAGATGACACGATAACAGAGTTCTATCTGGAAGGCGCTACATCAACGTTTTATCCGATCCGGTTCCTCGCGGGGAACGACATTTCGGGGACTGATGTCCTGTTGAGCCATGTCGCGGACGAAACGCAGTTCGGCCTGATCGACATCCTCCCCGATCTGATCGAAGGACAGACCGTGGCCGATGCCGACCCGGAACGGGCGGCGATGATCGAGTTCTTTTCCGAGGGGTGGGAGGCCTATTCCATCACCATCCGCAGAGATCTGGATCACACGTCGAACAACAACGCCATCGGGGTGTACGAGGTCAGCGGCAACGGAACGATTACGAACGTGCAGATCCTGTTCGAGGACGCGAAAGACGGCGGGACCGAGATTTTCCAGCGCGTGCCGGGAAGCGACCGTTACGTCGAGTTCTTCATCATCAAGGACGGCGCGGATTTCGCCAAATCCCTGTCCGGTGAAGCACTGGCTATCGATACGGACGGATCGCTTCTGGTGAACGGCATCGAAAGCGATCAGTTCATCTGGCACATGGACAGCTCACGCAACTCCGACAACGCCAACCACGCCCTGATCGGGTCGGGAGGTCAGGCCGACACCATTCGCATCGGGTTCGAAGATGCATCGTTCGGCGACAACGATTTCCAGGACGTCGTGATCGACGTTCAGGGGCTCGACGTCCTGTTGCTCACCTAAGCCCCGAGCGTCGCGATCCAGTCCGCGATGCTTTCGGCACATTCCTCGGCGGTGAGTTCGGTGGTGTCCAGCTGGTACACGCGCTCGGCCTCGCCGCCCATGAGGATCTGACCCTGTTCGTGATACTGCAACGCCAGCGCGCGCTTGCGTGACTTGGTCATCGCTTCGCGGCCCGCCGATCCGATCCGGCGTGAATTTTCATCCGGGTCGCAATGCACATGCACCACATGTAGTGGACCATGGGCCTCGGCCAGTTTCTCGATCCGGGCCCAGGCTTCCGCCGACCACTCCGAATCCTCGCGCAGCGTGTCGGTCATGATGAGCGGCACGTCATCTGGCATGTCGGCGATACGCTTGTCGGCAATCTCCCACACGGCGCGCACCGTGTCGTAGAAGGCATCGCTTTTGAACTCGGTGAGCGCATAGGCGATGTTCATCTGGGTGTGAACGTCGAGCAGGCGACCGCCAAGGCGATCCATGAGGGCCTGTCCGATGGTGAGCTTCCCGGTGCCGGGAAATCCGTTGAGAAAAATCAGCATGGCAGGATCATGCAACGGTTCTGGGCCGGTGCCAAAAGAAAACCGGCGCGGAGGCGAATCCGCGCCGGTTTGTTTCTCATTACGCGCCGATCAGAAGTTGAGCGACACGTCGCGGTGGTTCGCCTGACAGGCCGCCATTGCCAGCGCCTGTTTGCGGGTGAACCGATCCTGCTGCCGGATGCCAAAGGTGCCTTCGACCGTTTCGACATAGGCCCGGACCCCCGGCAAAGCCGCCTGCGCATCCGCGCGCCACTGCTTCTGCGCCGCGTACTCCGCCAAGGCTTCCTCGTAATCGGCAAGAATATCCTCGCGATCCGGCTCGTCCTCGTCGATTTCACGACGGGCGCTCGCGATGGCCGAGTCGATGTCACCCGCCCCTTCGACTTCGCCGATCATGTCCTCGATGGCTTCGACCTTTTCGGCATCCGCCTCGCCCTGACCGTTCTCCATCAGGTCGCGCAGATCATTGAGCGGGCCTTCGAGCGCGAGGAACGCGTCGTAGTCTTCGAGCACGGCAAGCACCTCGGCCGGGCCGGAATAGGCGTTGTCGGCCGCCCGGCGATACTGGTTGCGCGCCTGATCTTCGGCCCGCGTCAGTTCGGCAAAGGCATCGTGGACAGCCTCCCAATCGTCAGGGATCTGCGCCTCGAGCGCCTCGATTTCCGCGTTGATCTCCTCAACACGGGCTTCAAGCGCCGGGCGCGACTCCGAGTCCGGTTCGAGACGGTTCAAAAGCGTCTGATCCGTATCCCGTTCCTCGGCCAGCCGCCCGATCTGCTTTTCGATGCCGCGCACAAAGACACGCTGCGGGCGGTAGTCCACCGCAGCCTCTTCGACCGCCATATGCGTGGTGTCGATGTCTTCCATCCGCGCCACGGCCTCTTCCGCCGACTCGACGCCTTCCGCAAAGTCCTCACGCAGGTCTTCGGGCAGGGCGTTCAGGTCAAGCGCACGGGCCGCTTCGATGGCCTGCGACGTCTCCGGCGACGAGGCCAGTTGCTGACCCACGTAATCCTCCAGACAAAGCTGAAGCTGCGGATTTCGCGGCGGCGGTGCCGTCTCGCTGAGCAGGCTCACACGGTTCGGCAGATAGTTCACCAGCGGCGGGTAGGCCCCGACGATGGCGAGCGCCAGAAGCTGCAACAGGATGAACGGGATCACACCGCGATAGATCTGCAGCGTCTTGACCACCGCAGGGGCGACACCGCGCAGATAGAACAGCGCAAAGCCGAAGGGCGGTGTCAGGAACGAGGTCTGGATGTTCAGACCGATCATGACGCCCAGCCACACGGCGGTGATGTTCGCGCCGGGATCGGACAGCAGGATCGGCGCCACGATGGGCACCACGACCACGGCGATCTCGATGAAGTCGAGGAAGAAGCCGAGGATGAAGATCACCAGCATGACGATCACGAACTGGGTCCAGAAGCCGCCCGGAAGCGAATTGAGGAACTCGCGCACCAGCTCTTCACCCCCGAAACCCCGGAAGGCGGCGGTGAGCATGGCGGCCCCCAGAAGGATGATGAAGACGAGCGATGTGGTCTTGGCCGTCTCCAGCATCACGCCTTGCAGCGTGCCCTCCATGCGCAGGGCGCGAATGGCCGACCAGATCAGCGCGATCACGATCAGCACCGTCGCAATCGCGCCAATGGCGATGCCCAGTTGGTCCTGCGAACTGTCGATGGCTTTGACGTTCATTTCGAACATGCTCAGCGCGACGGCGATGAGCACCAGCCCGAGGATCGCGATGATCGCAGGACCGAACAGCATCCGGCTCCCCGGCGGCGGCAGACGGTAGGACGCCATGATAAGCGCACCGGCCGCCCCGATCGCCCCGGCTTGGTTCACGGTGGCGATGCCGCCGATGATCGACCCAAGCACGAGGAAGATAAGCGCGAGCGGCGGAACGAGCGACAGGGTGACCTGCCCCCAGAACGCCAGATTCCATTTCTTGCTCTTGTCATGCACCGCAGGCGCGGCCTTGGGCCGGATCAGCGCGTAGACGAGGATATAGACCATGTAGATCCCGACGAGCACGAGACCGGGGATCAGCGCCCCCAGAAACATCTCGCCCGCCGAGGTGCCCGACACGTCGAACAGCGACGGCATCTGAAGCTCGCCGGTGGCATCGGAATAGAGCGACTTGCGCAGGTTCGACGCCTGATCGGCGGCACTCGCCAACTGGTCGGCCAGAATGATGAGCACGATCGAGGGCGGGATGATCTGCCCCAGCGTGCCCGACGCGGCAATCGTGCCGGTGGCGAGCGGCGTCGAGTAGTTCGAGCGCATCATGGCGGGGAGCGAGATCATACCCATCGCGACCACGGTTGCCCCGACGATCCCCGTCGTGGCGGCCAGCAGCGCACCCACGAAGACGACCGAGATCCCCAGACCGCCCGGTACCGGGCCGAACAGTTGTGCCATCGTCACCAGCAGGTCTTCGGCGATCTTGGAGCGCTGAAGCATGATGCCCATGAAGATGAACAGCGGGATGGCGATAAGCGTATCCCTCTCGACCTCCCAATAGACGCCCCTGAGGTTCGTCACCCCCGCCGTCAGCCATTGCGACGGTCCCCCGGAGTGGAAAAAGGCATCGGTGTTGCCTTCGAACAGATACCCGGTCGCGGCGGCAAGACCGATGGTGATGATCGCGGCACCCGGCAGCGCGAAGGCGACGGGAAAGCCCGAACCCAGCGCGGTCGCCATGATGACGATCAGAAGAAGAAGGAAGAAAAGTTCCATGTGTCCCGTTTCCCCTTAGTGGCCAGCGTCTTGCGCAGGTTCGCGGTGGCCCGGTTCATCCCGGGCATCCGCGACGGCGTCGAAGAAGTAGCTTACGAATTCGATCAACATGGTGATCCCGAACAGACCGATGAACGCAGCCATCTGGTATTTCACGAACATCCCGAACGGCCCGGCCTGACTGACCTCGAAATTGGCGAGCGGCGCGTTGATGATCGACTGTTTGCCCCCGAACCCGATGGCGAGGATGACCCAGACGGTCGTCATGCCCAAAAGGATCGTGCCGAACGCGTTGGCATAGCCCTTTTTGGTGCGCCCGAAGCCCGCATACAGAATGTCGACGCGCACGTGGCCCTCGTCGAACAGCGTATAGGCCGAGGCGAACAGGAACAGCGCGGCATACCAGTAGCGGACGAGGTCGCCCATCAGCGCCTGCTCATACGAGAACACGAAGCGCGAGATCACGATCAATAGCTCGGCGGCCACGATCAGCAGGGCGAGCCAGACGAACCCCAGCGTGCGGGTGAAAAGCGCGATGATAAAGCCCAGCACGACGAGCGGCCCGTGGACCCACGGCCCGACCCAGTTGGCACGGGCGAACTGGCGGGCAATGTCGGTGCCGAGGATCGGCTCGATCATGTTCTCGGTCCGCATGAACGCGATGCCTGCGTCGAAGATGCCGACAAGGAACACGGACCAGAACAGCGCCCGGATCAGGTAGACGTTGAACATATGGATGCGATGCGCGTCCCAGCGGATCGCGCGATCCTGCGTCGACAGGACGAACCCGGCGGCGATCACGATGCCCACGACATAGAGCGCGGCTTGAACCCATGCGAGCCCAGCGCCTTCGTTCCCGATGGCCGTGGTGCCGGGAAAGCCGAAATAGACGACGAGCACGTTGTTGATCAGGAACGCGGCGAGGACGCCAAGCGATATCCAACCGAACAGCCGTTGGAGCACCGCTGGCCGCCCGTGGCGCGGAATCTCCGTGTGATCGAAAACCTCTGTCATGGTTCCTCCCGTCGACACTTGGCTCTGTGTGAATGCGCGCAGCTTTTATAGGAAAAAAAGCGGGACCCAAGCCCCGCTTTTAACTTTTTAGGTGATTATCTCACCTCGATCAGCCGATATCGAAGATCCGGTTGCGGTTCGCGACGAACTGACCCTCGAACAGGGCGATCCCGCGGCCATAGTCCCGCATCGCTTTCTGCATCGAGTCGTTGATCCGGCCCGCAAGCTCGTCGAAGGCGGCGGTCTCTTCAAAGACCTCGATCGCGGCTTCGCCCATGGCGTCCCACACGTCTTCGTTGAACGACTTCACTTCCACGCCCTGCTCTTCCTGCAGACGGTTCAGGTATTCGCCGTTGAGTGCCGTGGCTTCGTAGTAGCTGTTGGCGTTCTCTTCCAGCGCGGCGGCGGTGATGATCTGACGCTCGGTGTCGGACAGCGACGACCACCACGATTTGTTCGAGGTGAGCGACAGCTGCGCGCCCGGCTCGTGCATACCACCGGTGTAGTAGAACTGAGCGGCTTCGTAGAACTTCATGAAGTAGTCGTTGTACGGACCCACCCACTCGGTCGCTTCGATCGAGCCGGAGACGAGGTTTTCGTAGATCTGACCACCCGGAAGCGACACGGTCGAAGCGCCGAGTTTCGACAGAACCTGACCACCAAGGCCGGGGATACGCATCTTCAGACCCTTGAGGTCGTCGGCGCTCTCGATTTCCTTGTTGAACCAGCCGCCAGCCTGCGTGCCGGTGTTCCCTGCCGGGAGACCATAGAGACCGAACTGGTCCTGAAGCTCGTCCCACAGCGCACGGCCTTCGCCATAAAGGCACCATGCGTTGATTTCGGCAAAGGTCATGCCGAACGGCACGGCGGTG
Source organism: Pseudomonadota bacterium (assembly GCA_036154315.1). Classification (GTDB taxonomy): domain Bacteria; phylum Pseudomonadota; class Alphaproteobacteria; order Rhodobacterales; family Rhodobacteraceae; genus Maritimibacter. The sequence goes on along the minus strand of JAYZLL010000017.1, from coordinate 14,579 downwards.
AAATAGGCCAGCGACGGGTGCTTGCCGGTCCAGTAGTAGTCGGCGCCGATATAGGCCTGCGAGTTGCCGTTGGCGACTTCGTCGAACACGTCGAGCGCGCCCACACGTTCACCGGCGGCGAAGTATTCGGTCTGAATCGCACCTTCCGACAGCTCGGTGATGCGGTCGGCGAGACGCTGCGCCGAAACACCGAGACCCGGGAAGTCACGGGGCCAGGTCGACACGATGGTCATGGTTTTGGCGTGGCTGGCAGCGACGGCCGGCGCGGCCAACACTGTCCCAGTGGCGCCGAGTGCGGCGCCCTTCAAAAACTTACGACGTTCCATGGTTCCTCCTCCAAGTAAGACGTCTTGTCTTTTCTATTTCACGGTGCGGTCTCCCATTCCGCAGCCTGCCTCACCCTACCCACAAGTTGAGGTTTTTCAAATGAAAAGACCCGTACACGACGCCCAAAAACATCGCATACGGGTCAAAAAAGTGGTTGCCCTACGGGAAATTACGTAGGGCAGGTGATCGCTAACATCGGTTTCCGTCAGATCGCGAAGAACGGTTGCAGCACGCGCGGCACCAGCGCCGAGAATCGCAGCGGCGCGTCGGTGGCGGCCAGACAGATGCAATCGACACCCGCGTCGGCCATCGGCACGTGTTCCAGATCGTCATCAGCCACTTCGACATCGCCGACATCGAAATGCCCGGTCGAATCCGAGAACCCGCCCTGCAGCACGAGGGTCAGTTCCAGACCGCCGTGCGTGTGTTCCGGCACGGGCCGACCGGCCGGGATGTGCAGCAGGCGTGCAGACCCTTCGCGGTCCATGTCGATGATGCACTGGCGGACACCACCGCCCAGCCGCTTCCACTTGGGCTGCTTGCCCTTGAGCGCGGCCATGATCGGTGCCGGATAGATGCCGTCACGCGCATAGGCGGGGGCATCGGTGTCCATGTCTATACAGTCGTCCAGACCGCCCATGATGCGGTCGCGCAGGTCGCCGGAAATCGGCTCTTCGGCCATGTTGTCCAGAACGGCCCCGCCCGCGGCTTCGTGCGCGTGCAGGTTCGCCCGGCAATCGTCACACATGGAAACATGCGTGGCCACCACCAGCGAAAAGGCGTTCGGTAGGGTCCCGGCCACATAAGCCGCCATGACGGCGTCGGGGATGTGATGCGAGATCGTCTCAGTCATACGTCGTTACCTCAGATCCTTCAGTTCGTGCCGCAGCCGCTCGAGGCCCAACCGGATGCGAGATTTGATGGTGCCGAGCGGCAGACCTGTCGCGTCGGCAATGTCACTATGAGAAAGCTCACCCAGATAAGCCTTCTCGATCATGTCGCGCTGGTCGGGGTTCAACCGGTTCAGCGCCTCGCGCAGAACGTCGGTTTCCTGTTCCAGCGCCAGAACCTGCCCGGCATCGGGCTCGGCGTCGTTCTCTTCGGCCTTCAGGGCCTCCGGCATGGGCCGGCCTTCCTTGCGCACGATGTCGATCTGACGGTTCCGGGCGATCTGGTAGATCCAGCTCGACACCTGAGCCCGCTCGGGATCGAACAGGTGCGCCTTGCGCCAGACCGACATCATGACGTCCTGCACGATGTCTTCGGCCTGCGCGGCGGGGGCGCCAGAACGGATCACGAACCCTTTCAGACGCGGCGCAAAGTGATCGAACAGCTTTCCGAACGCGCTCTTGTCGCGCTTGTCCCGGATCGCGAGCATCCAAAGCGTCTGCTCGGAAAAGGGTTTCGGTCGGTCTTCGGTCGTCTTCGTCGCCACGCGGCGCCCCGTCTTTCTCGTTGCCAATGATGGGATCACCACCGCTGGGGGCGGGGCAAGATCGTCATCGCGAGTGTGTTCGTCGAGGCGCAGCATATCCGGTCTACGGCCCGACATGAAACTTGGATCAACATTGATCCGTATCTTTTTGCGAGCCGTAACCTAGCCCGTACAAACGAGGAATTCGCATGTCATTCGACGCACCACCCCTTCGACCGCAACGCATCGCCGTGATTGGCGGAGGCGTGTCCGGTCTCGCCGCCGCATGGCTGCTGGCCCCCCAGAACGACGTCACGCTGTACGAAGCCGAACCCCGGCTCGGCGGTCATGCCCGTACCGTAGTCGCGGGGCGTAATGGCGATCAACCGGTGGATACGGGGTTCATCGTGTTCAACGACGTCAACTATCCGCACTTCACCAACATGCTGGACAAGCTGGATGTGCCAGTGGCGAATTCGAACATGAGCTTCGGGGCGACGGTCAACGGTGGGCAGGTCGAATATTCGCTCCAGACGCTCAACACGATTTTCGGGCAGCGCCGCAACCTTGGCCGTCCGGCCTTTGTCGGCATGATCCGTGACCTGATCCGCTTCAACTCCGAGGCCGAGGCGGCGGCCGACAGCGATGACGTGACGATTGCAGAACTGGTGCAAAAGCTCGGGCTGGGCGACTGGTTCGCGAAATACTACCTGATGCCGATCTGCGGCGCGATCTGGTCGACGCCCACGATGGATGTGGGGGCCTTCCCGGCCAAGACGCTGGTGAATTTCTTCAAGAACCACTCGCTTCTGGGCTGGAAGCAGCATCAGTGGAAAACCATCGACGGCGGCTCCATCGAATACGTGCGTCGCCTGACCGACGACTTGCGCGTGCGTGGCGTGTCGCTGCGCCCCGGCACCCCGGTGCAGTCCGTGCGCCGCGAACCGGGCCGCGTCACCGTCCGGGCGCAGGGCACGCTGCCCGAGACCTTCGATCAGGTGATTTTCGCCACTCATTCCGACGACGCGCTGCGGCTCATCGAAAACCCGACCCCGTCGGAAGAGGCCGCGCTGGGCAATCTGAACTATCAGGACAACCGCGCGTTCCTCCACTGCGATCCGAGCCAGATGCCGCGCCGCAAACGCTGCTGGTCCTCCTGGACCTACAAGGCCGAGACCGCGGGCGAAGATACGCAGATCGGAGTGACCTACTGGATGAATCGGCTCCAGAATATCCCGGACAACGATCCCCTGTTCATTTCGCTCAATCCGTCGAGCGAAATCCGGCAGGAAACGATCTATGACGACGCCACCTTCCGCCATCCGGTGTTCGACCGCGCGGCCCTGCGCGCGCAGGAGGAGCTGCGGGCGATCCAAGGCCACAACAACACGTGGTTCGCAGGCGCCTATACCCGCTACGGGTTCCACGAGGATGGTTTCGCCTCCGCCGTCGCCATCGCCGAGCGCATCCAGCCGATGACCGAGGTGATCGCCGCATGACCATCGCCCCCCGCCATATGCGTGGTGAAACCATGCACGCGCGCAAGGACGGTATCCGAAACACGTTCCGCTATGGGGTCGACTACGTTCTGATCGACCCCGACGACACGCGCGACGTGGCACCGCTCTTTTCGCGCAACTCGGCGGGGCTGTTTTCGCTCCACGATCGCGATCACGGCGGCGCGCGCGGCAAGGGCGAGGGCGCGTCTTGGGCGCAGAAGGTTCTGGGCGAGGCGGGTCTCGACCTCGCCAACGTCAAACTCCTCCTCCTCGCGCAACCCCGGTTCGCGGGCTACTGGTTCAACCCGGTCGCGTTCTGGCTCGCCATGCGCGGCGACGATCTGGTCGCGGTGATCGCCGAGGTGAACAACACGATGGGTGACCGGCACAGCTATCTGTGTGCGCATCCGGGCTTTACACCCATCGGGCCGAAGGACGTGCTGACATCGAAAAAGGTGTTCCACGTTTCGCCGTTCCAAGAGATTTCCGGCGACTACCGCTTCCGCTTTTCAGTCAGTGACGAACGTATCGACATCACCATCGACCTCGTCGACGGGAACAAGGGCCTGATCGCCACGCTGACCGGCCCGCTCGCCCCGCTCAACGCGCGGTCGGTGGCGACGATGGCCATCCGCCGCCCCGCCGGGGCCCTGCGCGTCATGGCGCTGATCCTCTGGCAGGCCGCGAAACTCAAGATCAAGGGCGCCCGGTTCCGCAAACGCACACCGCCGCCCGCACAGGAAGTGACCTGACCATGTCGAAAGACCTGCCTGCAAAACGCTACTGGATCGTCGGGGCGAGCGAGGGGCTTGGCCGTGCGCTGGCCGAGGCGCTGGATGCCCGTGGTGCATCGCTGATCCTGTCAGCCCGTAGCGAGGATCGTCTGAAAGGCCTCGCCTCGGGTCTGCGTGACGCGACGGTTGTGCCGATCGACGTCACCGACCCGGAATCAGTGTCTAACGCGGCCAAAGACGCGGGCGATTTCGACGGGTTCATCTACTCGGTCGGCGCCTATGAGCCGATGAAATCCACCGAATGGAATGGCGATGCCGCCCGCCTGATGGTCGCAACCAATATCACCGGCTGCCTCAATGTGCTGGGCGAAGTCGTGCCGCGTTTCGTCAAGGCGAACCGGGGCCATATCGCCCTGATCGGCTCGCTCTCGGGTTTCCGGGGCCTGCCCGGCGCGGTGGGCTACGGGCTGTCGAAAAACGCCGTCATGCACACCGCTGAGAACCTGCGCATCGACCTGTCAAAGACCGATATCCTGGTCCAGCGGATGAACCCCGGCTTCATCAAGACGCGACTGACGGAAAAGAACGATTTCAACATGCCGCAGCTCATGGAGCCGGAGGACGCCGCCGCGCATGTGATGAAGGCCATCGACAAGCGCACGTTCTCCTACAGCTTCCCCAAGCCGTTCTCGCTGATGTTCACGGTCGGGCAGCACCTGCCGATTTCATGGTTTCAGGGCCTGTTCAAAGGCATGGTCTAGGACCGATCAGTCCAGCGGAACAGTCATCGCCTCGATCACCGGGGCCGTGTCTGGCCGCTTGCCGCGCCACCACGTGAACGCCTCTGCCGCCTGCTCCACCAGCATGCCCACGCCATCCGCGACCTGCGCCCCACGCGCCTGCGCCGTGGCGAGGAACGGGGTCAGCCCCTTGCCATAAACAAGGTCATAGGCAAGCCGCGCGCCCTCGAACACCGTGTCGGGCAGGGGGGGCTTGCCCCCTGTCAGGCTGAGGGTGGTGGAGTTCAAGACGATGTCGAAGAACCCCGAAATGTCGTCATAGGACACCGCATGGATCGGCCCCCGGTCGCCCAGCAGGTCCGCAATCTCGCGCCCCTTGGCGATGGTGCGGTTGGCAATCGTGATCTCGGCCCCGGCGGCCAGAAACGGCGCGACGGCCCCCCGCGTGGCGCCCCCGGCTCCGGCAAACAGCACCCGCGCGCCCGACAACGGCACGCCCAGATTGTCCTTGATGTCCCGCACCAGCCCGACACCGTCGGTGTTGTCGGCTTCGATCCGGCCATCGACGAACCGCAACGTGTTCGACGCGCCGCAGATCTGCGCGGCATCCTTGGCATGGTCGGCCAGCGCAAAGGCTTCGAGCTTGAACGGCACGGTCACATTCGCGCCCGCCGCGCCCGCGTCGATGAACCGGCGCAACGCCGCCTCGAACCCGTCCACGGGCGCTTCGATGGCCTCATAGGTCAGGTCTTCGCCGAATTGGCGCGCGAATTCACCGTGGATAAACGGGGATTTGGTGTGGCTCAGCGGATGGCCGAACACCGCGTAGCGATCGGTCATGCGAGAAGCGTGGCCAGCCGCCGTAGCGCAAGCTCATAACCCTCGACCCCGCAGCCGACGATCACGCCGTCCGCCCGCGCCGAGATATAGGAATGATGCCGGAACGGCTCACGCGCATGGATGTTCGAGATATGCACCTCGATCACGCGGCCTTCGAACGTGTTCAGCGCGTCCAGAATGGCGACCGAAGTATGTGTGTAAGCACCCGCGTTGATGATGATCCCCGCCGCCTCTTCACGCGCCCGGTGGATCTGATCGATGATCTCGCCCTCGTGGTTCGACTGGAACAACGCGGTTACGAGCCCAAGCTCACCGCCCAGCTTCGCGCAATTCGCCTCGACATCTGCCAGCGTGTCGGCGCCGTAGATCTCAGGTTGCCGCTTGCCCAAGAGGTTCAGGTTCGGCCCGTTCAGGATGTGGATCGTGTTCGCCATATGCTCCGCCCTTCGATTTGGCGTCGCATAGCATGGGATTTGCCAAAGGCCGAGACGGGACCGCGCGTTTTTCGCCGTCCCGTGACGATTTGGTCAGAACCAGCGCCCGATGGCGATCAGGTTCACGTCCGGCGCGACGGTATCGTCACCGATCAGATCGAAGCTCTCGACATCGACCGACGTGGTGGTCTGGGCCGAAATCGTGGTGACGCCGGGCGTGCTGCCGATAATCGTTGCCGTGACGCTGAACCCGGCCGAGGCGAAGCTTTCCGGCAAGGTCCACGTTGCCGCTGCGCCCGAGGCGGTCGAAAAGCCCGCGATCTCGCAGATCAGAGTCCCGTCCGCAAGCTTGGTGAAGCTGCCGTTCGCGCCCGACCCTGTCTCGATCACCGCGTCACCGGGCCCCGCCGGGTTCGCCACCGTCCCGACCATGTTGCCGGTCGTGACCACGCCGTCGCTTGGCCCGACGTTCAGCACCTCGGCCCAGGCCGACCCATCGGCGCTGACTTTGATCGAGAACGCATCATTCCCGGCAAGCCCCATCTCGGCCCGCCCGGACCAGTTGGTCTGGAACAGAAGCGAGGCTGTGTCCGAGAGCGCGGCCTTGTTTATCTTGAGCTGATGCCCGGCCCCTTCGTGGTTGAGGAGCGTCGCGGGGGCAGAAACGGCAAGGCGGTTCGTCGCGTCCGACGTGGTGTTCACACCGACGCCCGCGAGATTGTCCAACTCGACCGATGCTGTGGCGACCACCCAATCGGACCCGTCGTGGATGTAAATATCCGTGCCGCCCGCGACCGTCGCGACCCAACCCGATTGCGGGGTCTGGAAATACCACGCGGCATCGAACCATGTGGCGATCTCTCCGTCATGACCGACCCAATCCCCGCTCGCCCCGGCCCCGACAGTATGCGCCTCGCCCGTCGCCGGAGTGGCCGGAGGCGTGGTCGCACCCATCGACGTGACCGCAAGCTGCACGATGGTGTCGAGCTGGCGCAGAGCCTCGTTGTGGGTGACGTGTTTCTGCGCCTGTGCGGGTTGCAGGAACGGCAGATTCAGCCTTGGCGACGCCTGTGTCATGAAAAGATTCGCTCCATTTTTGATGGAACTTTCATAGGGCCTCATGGGTTGTGGCACGTAAGCCTCGAGCCCGGTTCGCTAACCCGTTGTTAACCAATGGTTAGCGTGCCCATCCGCGCTTCGCGAACGGGCAATCACTAAGCTATTGATCGTGATTAATTATTTCGGATTACGGGGTATCCCTACCTTGCAGGAATTAAAGGCTCTGTTAACATACATGTTCTGAGGGCAGCAGAAACTTGGGTGTAAGCGAGCACAAAAATGAAAGACGAAAAGCTGCGCAAGACCTGGAAGCAGGACGCAGAAGGCGTAAAGCACGACATCCTGATGGTTGCGATGGACGAATTCGCACATCACGGTCTGGCTGGCGCGCGCATCGACGAAATCGCGGAAAAGACGAAGACGTCGAAACGTATGATCTACTACTATTTCGGCGACAAAGAGGGGCTGTATCTGGCCGCTCTCGAAACCGCATATGCGCGTGTTCGGGCCGGTGAGGAAAAGATCGACATCGACTCGCTCGGCGCGGTCGACGCGATGTCAGAACTCGTCAGGTTCATCTTCGACCACCACCGGTCGCAGCCGAATCTGATCCGCATGGTGATGAACGAAAACGTCAACCACGCGGCGTATCTTCAGAAGTCCGAGTTCATTCGCGATCTCAACCTGACGTCGCTCCGGCGCATCAGCCGCGTGCTCGAACGCGGTCAGGACGAGGGCGTGTTCCGCAAGGATGTGGACGCGACCTTCCTGCACTGGCAGATTCAGGCTCAGTGCTTCTACAACGTCGCGAACCGTCCGAGCTTCTCGACCAAGTACGGGCAGGATCTGTTCACGCCCGAGGGGCAGGAGCGTATGCGCGCCCTGATCGTCGAATCCGTGATCCGCTTCCTCGAGCCCTGACACATCGCACAATCTTCCCCGGCTTCCCGCAACCTGCGGGCAGCCGGCTTCGCGTTTAGCCCAGCATCCCCGTGATCTCGGCCCGATGCGCGAGCATCTTTCGGTAAATCGCCCGATCTTGGTCGAATGCGGCATGGCGTTTGGCCTGCGGCTCGATAACGCGGGCGGCAGGGGCCATCATCGTGGCCGCCCCCTCGACATCCTCCGACCATCCCGCCGCGATACTCGCCGAAAACGCGGTGCCCAGCAGAACCGCATCGACCTCGACCGGCAGGAGCACCCGCTTTCCGGTCACATCCGCGATGAGCTGCGCGATAAGGTCGCTTCGCATCAGCCCCCCGGTCGCCGCCAGCGTGTCGGCACCCAGCCCGGCCTCGGAAAAACGCTCGACCGCCTCGGCCAGCGTCAAGGCCAGCGCGACAGCCGTGCGCCAGTAAAGCGCCGCAAGGGCCGCGAGGGACGATTCGAGCCTGAGCCCATGCACGACACCTCGCCAGCGCGGGTCGCCCACCGGCCCACGACTGCCGTTGAAATCAGGCAAAACGTGCAGATCGGCGGCAAAGGCATCGCCGCGCCGGTCGAGATGGGTTTCGATCTCGGCCAGCACCCTCGGATGCCCAACATGCGCCCCCTCGATCGCGGGCCAATGCGCTAGCACATGGTCAAGCAGCGCCCCGGCATTGGTGATTCCGCCCTCATGGCTCGAAACCGATGCCAGCGGCACGCCTTCGAACGGACCCCAGAGCCCTTCGGTGCCGCACGCCTCGGGTCGGAGCGCCAGAATACTGGCCGAGGTTCCGGCGATCAGCGTCAGCGCATCGCCACCGCGCGCCAGCGCCCGGCAGCCCAGCGCGCCCGCATATCCGTCGATCAACCCGGTGCCCACAGGTATTCCGGCAGTCAGCCCAAGCGCCCGCGCGGCATTCTCGCCAAGCGGCCCGGCGACGCTGCCGACACTCTGCCCTGACTGCGGAAGGTCTAGTTTCTTGGGCAGATCGGCACAGCCGAGACCCTCGAGCAGCCCCAAGTCCCAACCACCGCCCGGCGACCACGGCCATTTCGTGCCAAGCGCCGAGACGGACGGCGCGATCACACCCGTCGCGCGGTAGGTCAGCCAATCCGGCAGGTCCAGCGCATGACCGAGCCGCGCCCACAGATCGGGGTGATGGGAGCGGAGCCACAAAAGCTTGGGCAATTGCATCTCGGGTGACATGACCCCCGACAGCCGACGGATCGTGTCACCGCCTATGGCCTTACAGGCCTCGGCCTCGGCGGTCGCGCGCCTGTCGAACCACGCATAGGTATCGCGCTCCTCCCCCCCGAAGGCGAGGCCTTGGCCATCCGCGTCCATAAGCACGAGCGAACAGGTCGCATCGAAGGCGAGGGCCGCAACATCGCGCGCCGGAATACCGGCCGAGGCTCGCGCTTTGCGCACGGCACGACAGACGGCCGCCCAGATATCGTCGGCACGGTATTCGCCTTGGGCGTTCAACCCGACATGTACGTCAATCGGCTCGACCTCGCGGGCCGTCATACGACCCTGCGGATCAAAGAAAGCCGCCCGCGCCGAGCGGGTTCCAACGTCAACGGCACAGACGAATGTCGTCATGTCCTCCCCCGGATCAGAGCGCGACGTCGAACAGAGACGGCAAGTCGCTCATCCGTTCGATGATGGCATCCGGTCCCGCCGATGCAACGGCGGTTTTCAAGTCCGCAGGCCCCGCATGGCTCCCGCCGACAAACCCGATGACCCGCATCCCCGCCGATTTCGCCGCAGCGATCCCGGCCGGGCTGTCCTCGATCACCACGCAATCCGCAGGTTGGACCTGCATCTTGGCGGCGGCATGGAGGAACAGGTCCGGCGCAGGCTTGCCATGTGTCACCATCGACGCGCTGAACAAATGCGGCTCGAACAGGTCGAGAAGCCCGGTGAGCGAGAGCGAAAGCGCGATCCTGTCGGGCTGGCTGGACGAGGCGACACACCGCGCGATGGGCAAAGCCTCAATCGCATCGCGAACGCCCGAAACAGGCTCTAACTCAGCCCGAAATCGCTCAAACACCCGCTGCCGCAACGCCTCCCGATGCTCGGTGGTCAGCTCCAGCCCCTTGGCGTCCCGCAGCCAATCCGCGTTCGACGCGATCGACCGCCCCAAGAGGTGCCGATACCCCTCGGCCTCGGACACGTCGATCCCGGCCTCGGTCACCACGTCGAGCATGACGGCGAGCGAGATTGGCTCGCTGTCCACGAGAACCCCGTCGCAGTCAAAAATCAGAAGGTCGGGCCTGAGCTCACTTTGCATCGGTCAATCATCGAGAAACATCTCGAGGGTCGCAACCGTGCCCTGCGACCAAAGACGGTCCAGCCACTTGGCAAAGGCTTCGGCAAAGCGCGAATCCTTACCTACGGCGCCATAGATCGCCCCCTGATCCAGCCAGACCTGCGGGTCGGACTTGGCCGCCTTGGCGACGGGAACCAGCTTGTCCCAGTTCGGATCGTTCGGCTCGATGGTCGCCCCGCTGTCGTCCTCGCCCGCGCAATAGCGACACCACAGCGCCGACTCGAGCGCGAGCCCGTCGACAGGCGCGCCTTTGGCCAGCGCGTCGCGGATCACCGGCACGATGAATTTCGGCTGCCGGTTCGACCCGTCAAGGCAGAGCCTGCGGATCGTGTCGCCGATCTTGGGGTTCGAGAACCGCGATTCGATCAGGTCGAAATAAGCGCTCGTGTCCGTGTCCGGCACTGGTGGAACCATCGGAATGATCTCGGTCTCTTCCAGCTTGCGCAGAAACGCCCGGATGAGCGGGTGTTCCATTGCCTCATGCACATAGTGAATGCCCATCAGACCGCCGGGATAGGCGATGGTGGCATGCCCACCGTTCAAGATGCGAAGCTTCATCAACTCGAACGGCGACACATCCTCGACGAACTGAACACCGACCTTCTCGAACGCGGGCCGCCCGAGCGGAAAGTCATCTTCAAGCACCCATTGCGTGAAGCCCTCGCAGAACACCGGCCAGCCGTCCTCGACCCCGAACTGATCGGCGAGGATACTGCGTTCCCGGTCAGTGGTCGCGGGGGTGATCCGGTCGACCATCCCATTGGGAAAGGCGACATTCGCACCAATCCAGTCGGCGAAGCCCGGGTCCGACAGTCGCGCAAGCCCGATCAGCGCGTTCTTGGTCACCACACCGTTGTGGGGAATGTTGTCGCAGGACATGACCGTGAAAGGCGCCAGCCCCGCATCACGCCGCGCCCGCAGCCCAGCAAGGATGATGCCGAACACCGTCTTTGGCGCGTCAGGGGTCTCGCCGTCGGCCTGAATGGCTGGATGGGTCGGGTCGAACTTGTCCGAGGAGTCGAGGAAATAGCCGCCCTCGGTGATGGTCAGCGAAACGATCCGAATATCGTCTTCGGCCATCCGGGCGATGATCGCCGCCGCGTTCGCAGGTTCGATGAAGTCGATCATCGAACCCAGCACGCGGGCCTCCGACCGATCCGCCTCCTGTTCGACCAGCGTGGTCAGCCAATTCTGCGCCGCGAGCACGTCACGCCCCTTGCGCTCACCCTCGAACACACCCGCACCGACGATGGCCCAGTCGCGCCCTTCGCCCATGCTGAACAGCCGGTCGAGATACTCTGCCTGATGGGCCCGGTGAAAGTTGCCGACACCGAAATGCAGGATACCCGCCGACAGATCGTCGCGCGCATACCCGGGGCGGCCAACGGCATCGGGAAGCGAATTCAGGTTGGTCAGAGACAGTTTCATGGTCAACTTACCCGTCGATCAAGCGATCCGCAGACCGTTTGCGTCAAAGCGGTGAATCTTCGTGGCATCGGGCGTGAGATAGACGGTGTCGCCGTGGCGCACCCCGAACTCGCCGCCCACGCGCACGGTCATCGTCTCGGCCAGTCCGGTATCGGTGACGTGCAGATAGGTGTCCGACCCCAGATGCTCCGACACGGTCACCGTGCCCTTCCACTCGCCCGCCTCTTTCGACGCGGCAAGATGCTCGGGCCGGATGCCGATGGTGTGGGCGTCGTGCTTGGCGGCCTCGGCCCCTTCGATCATGTTCATCTTGGGCGAGCCGATGAACCCGGCGACAAAGACGTTGCGCGGGGTGTTGTAAAGCTCCAGCGGGCTGCCGACCTGCTCGATCACGCCTTTCTGCAGGACGACGATCTTGTCGGCCATCGTCATGGCTTCGACCTGATCGTGGGTCACGTAGATCATCGTGGTCTTGAGCCGTTCGTGCAGCTCGGAAATCTCCAGCCGCATCCCCACGCGCAGCGCCGCGTCGAGGTTCGAGAGCGGCTCGTCGAACAGAAACGCGGCAGGTTCGCGCACGATGGCCCGCCCGATGGCGACACGCTGACGCTGACCGCCCGAAAGCTGACCGGGGCGCCGGTCGAGGTAATCGGTCAGGTTCAAGACCCGCGCCGCATCCTCGATCTTGCGGTTCTGCTCGGTCTCCGGGATGCCCGCCATCTTCATCGGAAAGGCGATATTCTTGCGCACCGACATATGCGGATAAAGCGCGTAGGACTGGAACACCATCGCAAGGCCGCGTTTCGCGGGCGGCAGGTGCGTGGCGGGCTGTTTGTCGATGCGAATTTCGCCCGAGGTCACATCCTCCAACCCCGCAATCAGGCGAAGTAGGGTCGATTTCCCGCAGCCCGACGGGCCGACGAACACGACGAACTCACCGTCGTCGATGGTCAGGTCCAGCGGCGGGATCACCTCCACCTCGCCGAAGGCCTTGGTCACTTTATCAAGCGTAATGCGTCCCATGGTCTTTCCTTATTTCACCGCGCCGAAGGTCAGGCCCCGGACGAGTTGTTTCTGGCTGAACCAGCCCATGATGAGGATCGGCGCGATGGCCATGATCGAGGCCGCCGAGAGTTTCGCGTAGAACAGCCCCTCGGGGGACGAATAGCTGGCGATGAACGCGGTGAGCGGCGCGGCTTTGGCGGCGGTCAGCGTCAGCGTCCAGAACGCTTCGTTCCAGGCGAGGATGATGTTGAGAAGCAGGGTGGAGGCGATGCCCGGCACCGCCATCGGCAGAAGCACATAGATCACCTCTTCACGCAGCGTCGCCCCGTCCATTCGCGCGGCTTCGAGGATCTCGCCCGGAATTTCGCGGAAATAGGTGTAGAGCATCCAGATGATGATCGGCAGGTTGATCATCATGAGGATGAAGACGAGCGCGATGCGCGTGTCGAGCAGACCGAGGTTCTGACAGATCAGGTAGATCGGCAGCAGCACACCCACGGGCGGCAGCATCTTGGTCGACAGCATCCACATCAGCACGTCCTTGGTGCGCTTGCCGGGCACAAAGGCCATCGCCCATGCGCTGGGAACCGCGATGATGAGACCCAGAACGGTGGAGCCGACCGAGATCACGACCGAATTCCAGAAGTGACGGAAGTAGTTCGACCGCTCCTGCACCGTGGCATAGCTTTCGAACGTCCACTGACTGGTGAGCACCTCGAACGGCCGCTTGATCGCGTCGCCCTCCGAGTGAAACGACAGGATGAAGATCCACAGGATCGGGAAAAAGATCATCAGGCCCACGATCCATGCGATGACCGTGTTGATCGCCTTGCGTCGGGTGGTAACTGCGCGTGCCATTCTGTCCCCTCCTCAGGCGTCGAGGTTCTTGCCGATCATCCGCATGAGGAAGATCGCGACGATGTTGGCGAGGATGATGGCGATCACGCCACCGGCGGAGCCGGAGCCGACGTCATAGGACAGAAGGCTTTCCTTGTAGATCAGGTAGGTCAGGTTGGTCGACGCGTTGCCCGGACCGCCGTTGGTGGTCACGAGGATTTCGGCGAAAACCGACAGAAGAAAGATGGTCTGGATCAGCACCACCACCGTGATCGCACGGGCAAGGTGGGGCAGGGTGATGTAAAAGAACCGGCTGAACGGCCCGGCCCCGTCCATCTCGGCGGCCTCCAACTGCTCGCTGTCGAGCGACTGGATCGCCGTGAGCAGGATCAGGGTCGCAAACGGCAGCCATTGCCAGCTTACGATCCCGATGATCGAGGCGAGCGGTGCTTGGCTCAGAAAGTCATAGGGTTGCAGACCCACGGCCTTGGCCATGTAGGCGAAGAGCCCGTTCACCGGGTTCATGAACATATTCTTCCAGACCAGCGCGGACACGGTCGGCATGACAAAGAACGGCGCGATGACCAGCACCCGCACGATCCCTTGCCCCCACATATCTAGGTTCAGAAGCAGCGCGAGCAGCACACCCCCGATCACCGTGATCAGCAGGACGCCCCCGACCAACAGCAGCGTGTTGATGAGCGCCGTGGTGAACGCAGGGTTGGTGATGAAGAACTCGTAGTTCTCGAGCCCGACGAAGGGCCGCGCGCCCGGCATCAACAGGTTGTAGCGCAGGAGCGAGAAATAGATCGTCAGTCCCAGAGGGATCAGCATCCAGCCCAACAGCAGGAGGACCGAGGGCGAAATCATCGCCCGTGCTGCAGATCGTGATGCTTTGGTGGCCATGTTCTGCCCTCGCCCGTTGGAACAGTTCCGAAGGAATGACCCGGTCCGGGTCATCGCCACGACTCTGTCGTCGGTGGGTCGGGGTCGGCCCGAAGG
>JAYZLL010000016.1:0-11184 GCA_036154315.1 Pseudomonadota bacterium | reverse complement strand
TTATTTTTATTTCCATGTTCGTGGGGGCCCTTATACTTTTTATCCGCCCCGCCGCCCCCCCCGCCCTTCGCGGGCCGGGGCTGCACTTATGGATGGTGTCGCAGTCGTCGGTAGCGCGGAAAGTTTCGCGAGAGGGATCACCGGGCGACGGGGCCGCCCGGTGAAAGGCTATCTTCAGGCGAAGAGAGACTCGCTGAGATGCCCACAATGCGCACAGACCTCGCGCCAGTGGAAGTTGACACTCCCGCTATCGATGGTCTCCCAATCGGTCCGCAACGCGTCTTTGCCGCAGGCGGTGCAGGGGACGACATGGCCGCCATTATCGTGATGGTCTTTCCCGGTGACCGTTCCGGGCTGCGTGGCGCCCGTGCAGTCGCAATGTCGGCAAAGGTCGTCCTCGGTCTTGTTCTCGTTGGTCATGATCTTAACTCCAGATGTTCGGGGAACCACCACGTGAGTGTGGTGGCATGGCCGAATACCTGGTTGCCGATTCTGTCCGGGTCAGGGACGGCGCAGCCGCCGGCTGGCCGGGCGCAAAAGTTTTCCGGGCGCATCGCTCACCACAAGTATGGCATCGAACACTGGATCGCCCTCTCCTCCCCCGCCGCCCTCGCCGAAAAGTTTTGCGATCCTTGAGGCGGGCGGGTTCGGGGCCATCCGGAGGATATGCTTCCGCACTCATGTGCGTGTGATTAACGACAGGTTTGCCCGACGCGAGCAGGCAAACCGGATCCTCAGGTGCCACGCCGCGGTGAGGCCGAATGGCCGAATGCGCGATCGACCACGGGCCGATATCTCCACCGCGACTTGGCTTACCGTACGGAGGAGGCCGTCAGTGTGCGGATAGGCCCGTGAAAACGAAACAAAAGGGCCGCCCGAAGGCGACCCTCTCCTATTCATTCTCCTGCTGTCTTCTTCGCCGGATCGGCGACCCGCATCACCGTCAGGCCTTTCGCCTCGGCCTTCTGTCCGAGGTTGAGCGCGACCCCGTTGCCACCGAAGAGCACGACCCCGGTCGCGGCGAACTTGTCGTCCAGCATCTCGTCGTTGCACTTGAAGGGTGCCGCCCGCCCATGTGCGGACCAACGCGGATCGAAGCGCGCCTGCGCAACGCCTCGCGCCCGAGCCCACCGGGCGGCGATCATCTCGGCCCCGTGCTTGCCACCCTTGTGGCAGAGGAATATCTCCTGGTTGCGGTTCTGCCGGATGCGCTCGCGAACCTTGTCGAGTGTCGAGAAGATGACGTCTATATCGGTCCAGTCGGTCGCCCCCGAGACGATCAGGGGAACCCCCTCGACCTTCGACTTCAAGGCTGTCTCGCGATCATGCTGTTCCAGGAGCTGCCGGGCCTCAAACACGGCTCCGGTCTCCTGAGCGCGAGCACTGGCGCGCGATCCCGATGCCGGGATGAAGGCGTGGCCCGTCTCGACCTCGTAGCATTCCGCCGCCGCCTCGCTCATCACCTCGATGGCCCCGACGATCTCGCGGACCTGCAGGAAGCGGGCCTGCGCCTCTTCCAGCGCGGTCTCGGCGATCTCCGATCCGTCGTGGGATTTTGCCAGGGCGCCAATCTTGTCGGCGGTGCGGTCGAGCTCCTTGCCGAGAGCGATCTTGCGGCGCTGCAGGATCGTGGCGAGCCCGTGCGCGAGCGGTTCGATCTCGGTCTCGAGACCGGTGCCACGCAGCTGGCCGAGCAGGGCCTCGAAAGTCTCGCGGACGATGCTGTCGGTCAGGATGTGATCCTCGGGGATGGGCAGCTCCGCGTCTTTCTCCGTCAGGCCGAAAAGTTCGATGGTCTCGTAGGCGTTCGCATTCTCGTATGTCATGTTGGTGTCTCCAGATGTTCGGGGTTTCCAGGCGCACCACGTGAGTGTGGTGGCATGGCCGTACGTCTGGTTCACCGAATCTGTCCGGGTCAGGGACGGCGAAGCCGCCGGCGCGCCGGGCGCAAAAGTTTTCCGGGCGCATCGCCCATCACAGGCGCGTCATCGAACACTGGACAGCCCTTTTCACCCCCGCCGCCCTCGCCGAAAAGTTTTGCGATCCTTGAGGCGGGCTGATTTGGGGGCCATCCGGAGGATATGCTTCCGCACTCATGTGTGTGTGTTGTTGACGGTAGGTTTGCCCGACGCGAGCAGGCAAGGGGCGCGACCGGACGCGGGAGACGGATGGAGCTGCGGGATCGTTTTGGCCCAAAGCCAAAACAGACCGGAGCGCAATCCGGCGGAGCGGCCGGGGAGCGACGTGCTCGCGAGACGGGCAAACCGGGACGCCGGGAGCCACGCCGCGGTGAGGCCGCACGGCCGAATGCGCGACGGACCGCAGGGCCGTTCTCCCCTGCGACACGCGAAGCCGAGCGGGGGAGGCCGCTAGGCATCGGGTGCCACGTTCAAAGCTACGAACTACGTTCGCTGCAAGTGCCGAGCCGGTTTCGGTTGCTCTCGCAAACCACATGGAACAAGATGGGAACAAACAGGAATCCGAGCCATGGTTGATGACATCGAAATACCGCCGGAACTGGCGGAAGCCCTTTATCGGCAAAACGAGATCGACCGGGCGGCAGCCGGGCAAAAGGCGCCAGTGTCGGGCTTCACCTACAAAGGGGTGCGGCTTGAGAGCAGATGGGCGGTTCTTCGCGAACTGGAAGATATGAAACGTATCGTCGATGCCATGCCCGAACTCATGTCCCGGCGTCTGGAGACCATCTGGTGCGACTCCAATGCCGGCGCAACCTACAGTATGACCGTGAAAGACAGGCTTTGGATCCCTGATCTGAAATGGGCGATTTCGGATGCGGTCGTGAACGCGGTCGGCGGGCACAACGGCGTCACCCTTGACGGCGATGCGCCCGCCGGGATGGACATTGACCCATATTGGCCCGGCGACTACCCTTGAAATCGTGACCGAACCGGCAAAAAAGGTCGCCAAATCGACCTCTTAGCGTTGACTGGTTTTCCACTTAGCGTTGACTGGTTTTCCACCCCACGGGTAGGGTGGGCTATCAACCCCACCTATGGTGGAATCTCGTGCACCTAAGCAGCGTGTTCCAATCACCGCAAGTCCGGGAGTAGCGGAATACCGATATTCGGGTGGGGTGGAAATCCTACCACCCGAAGGCCCGGCCAAGCCATTGAGACGACGCCCAAGCCTCCGTAGATCGAAGGACAAGGAGGCCCACAATGGCAAAGACAACCACGACCACACCAAGAAAGACGCGCAAGAGAGCGCCGGAAAAGTCCTCGACCGAACGTATCTTCGGGCCAAAGGTTTATTCGCATGGATATACCGGCGTTCCCAACATCCTGCTGCGCGCGCAGAACCGGCTGGGGATCACCCCTACGCAGCTGACTATCATCGTCCAGCTTCTCGGCTACTACTATGATCCGCTCCGCCCGCCCTTTCCGACGAAGCGCGATCTTGCAAAGCGCATCGGCATCACCGAGCAGACGATCAGGATTAACATCAAGGCACTCGAGGAAGCCGGGCTCGTCACGCGCGAGCAGTGGAAGACCAGCGTCGGCGACTACGGGCCGAACCGGTACCACCTGACAGGGCTGATCAACAAGCTTAAGAAACTCGAGCCGGATTTCGAGGAGGAACGAAAGGAGCGGGAAGAAGCCCGGGCCCTCACCGAGACGCCGCGCGCCAGGGCGAGCGCCCGTGCCAGAAAGGCCAAGAGCGATGGCGGCACAGAATAGGCGCATCCTCTGCTTCGTCGACGAATGCGGAACCGCCGGAGACCCCGACTTCGCGCTCGGATGCGTGATGGCATGGGCACGGGACTGCGGGCGGGTGGACAAATCCTTGAGCGATCTGCTGGAGCCGAACGCCAACGAGCTGCATGCGGCCAACCTGAGCCGGGAATACCTGCAAAGCCTTCTGGCGCGTTTTGCCCAGGCCGCCCGACCCGAAGGCATGGTCATGATGAACAGGCTGGGAACGATGACCGAGGGCACGGCGTCGGCAATCTACGCCGGAAATGTCATCGAGACCGTCAAGGTCGCCGTCGGGCAGTTCCGGAAGCTGAGTAGGATTCGCGGTCAGGGCCTCGGCAACGTCGAACTGATCCTCGATCTGAACCACCACAACACGAACCCCGGATTCCAGCGGATCATTGCGGAGGCGTGCCAGCATGACGGGCGGTTCAAGGCTGTGAACCGCATCAGCCAGATCGACTCCGCAGCATCGCGCCTCCTGCAGCTCGCCGACGTGGTCGCCTATGCGCGCAGGTGGATTCACCGCGGCGAAGCGAATGCGAAGGGGCTTCACGAGACCTATGGGATCCAGGTGCTTTGAATCAAAAAAAAACCGCCCTCGGGGCGGTTCTTAAGAGCGGCTCGCAACCGAACCCTTCGAGGTTCGGGTCACCGCAACGCTCGACCTGCACGCGGCATGACGGGTCGCCGACAGCATCGCTGTCAGAGCAGTAAGTAGCAGGGACAGGGTGAAGATTCAACTGTTGCGCCCTCCCAGGGGCAACACAGGATAGGGTACGCGGCAAGCAGACAAGGAGAGAAAGCGACAATGGCAGACAGTGATGATGAGAAGTTTCACGCGGAAATCGAACGCCTGCACAAGCGCCTGGAATGGATCAGTGAGGAGGAAGCGCGATCCGCGTTGGTAGGAGGCATCGCAGCCCAGGGCAGTTTCCAGCCAGAGCGGGACAGGATCATCCAGAGGACCGATAAACTGTTGGATGAGTGGACCGCCTTGATCAAGGCGCGCAACCGTCAAGAATAACGTCTGAACGGCCGCCACCCTAGTCTCCCAACATCCCCGCCGCGCGCATGCTGAACGCGGCCTGTTCCCGCCCGAAGCCGACAATAATGTGATCATGGACGGTGATGTCCATCACCCTGCAGGCGTCGACGATCTTCCGTGTCATGTCGATGTCGGCCTGGCTTGGCTGCGGATCGCCGGAGGGGTGGTTGTGACAGAGGATGAGAGCCGAGGCATCAAGCACGAGGGCTGAGCGCAGGACCTCGCTAACGTAAACCGGAACGTGATCGATGCTGCCCCGTGACATGATCCTGTCACGGATCAGCTTGTTCTTCCGGTCCAACAGCAGCACCCGAAACACCTCGACCCGTTCGCGGACGGCGTTCAGAGCCAGGTAGTCGGTCAGCATCGTCCAGGACTGCAGCACGGCGGTGGCCCGGGCATGCCTGCGCAGGATATCGCGCGCGGCGTCGATGGTCGCGATTTCGACCTCCGAGAAGCCGGGCGCGGGCGGATCGGTGATGTCGATGGGATCATATCGTGACATGTCGTTTCCAATGGTTTGAGAGGGGCACGCCGGGCAGCGTTCAGATCATGCCGACGATGGCGAGGCCGGATTTCATGGAAGCGCGGCCGCAGGCTTCGCGAGAGCCGGTGCGCTGATCAGGTTCGAGATCGGCAGTGTGATCGCAATCGGGCGCCATGCAGATCGCGGGCACGATGCTGCCGAGCGCATGGTCTTCCAGGAAGTCCGCGACCTCGGCGTAGCCTTCGGTCTCGGCGAGCGTGACCAGCTTGGGATGGGCGAGATTGAACATGTGTCTATTCCTTTGATGGGATGAAACGAAAAGAGGGGAGCCGCGCTGCCACGGCTCCCCTCACGGGGTGTGCCTCTTGGGAACAGGAGGCACAGGTGATAGGCGCCCCTGATTGCTCGGGACGCCCTTTCGCTAGAATGCTGCTGTGTATCAGCCCACCAGGGCGAGGCCGGTGTTGTCCGACCGCTCCTGGCCAGCGCTCTCGACGAAGGGGATGATCGAGAAGGTCTGGCCGCCGCGCTGCTCCTCATTCTGCACCGCGTTCACCCGCAGGTCGCCATCGGGCGTGTTGATGAGGAGCGAGACGTAGTCGTTCCCGGTGCGATTGCTTTTCGCCATCCAGGCCGAGCCCACGCGGATCGGGTGGCCGCGCGGCGAGCTGACCTCGATGCGGTAGTCGGGATGGGTCTCCTCAGTCTTGAAGGCGTTCTCGATCAGCATGAAGTCGAGATCAAACATCATGTTGGCGACATAGCCGGAGAAGGCGTTGTCCGCATCCATCGCCGTCAGCTCGCCCGAAATGGATCCGGATTTCATGCTACCGTTCGAGACCAGCGGGATGATCTCATATTCGCCGCTCTGTGCCTCCCGCGCCTCCTTGCTCTGCACCGCATTGACCCGGAACGGGCCGAGACCCACGTCGATCTGCATCGAGAGGTAGGGATTGCCGGTGGTATTGCCGATCTCGTTCCAGGCCGTGCCGATGCGCACCTTGCGCCCGGACGTGTTGACGGCCGTCACGTCGAAATCCGGGCTCCTCTCGGACATCTTGGTCCGAGCCTCAAGCTGGATCGCGATGTCGAAGCGGGTGGAGTGGATCATGCCGGTAAAGGCTGCGGCTGCGGTGTCGGCGGTTTTGGTCAGGGTTCCTGCGAACATGGGTCTTCTCCTTGGGTTTGCCGCTGCCCGGCTTCCTGCCTGAGCGCGCGGGATTGCTTTTCCGACCCCTCACGGGATCGCAAAAACCCAATGCCTCCTTTCCTTTCTCTCCTGTCCGTCAGCCCGTCCCGGCGTCAGGATGGCCCTCCGACGTCGCCCCTCGCACCTCCCTTCCCTGCTCCCCGTTTGCTCCACGCGTGGACACCGATATGAAGAAGTCGGCCTCGGCCCCGTTCAGACGACGGCCACTCCGGTCGGTCAGACCGATCGTGCTGCCGTTCGACACATAGGAGATGAGGTATTGGCCGAGGCCATCCCGATGCACCCGGTAGCCTTCGTTCGCCCAATGGACGGATTTGCCGGCATCCACGGCGGCCTTGATCTGCGTGACGTTCATTTTGATCTCCAGTTCGAGTTTTGACCTTGGCAACGCGGCGCGTTCAGCCCGCTATGTCGGCATCATGCCCGCACCGCTGGCCCGGCATCGGTGATGTGACGACGCCTCGCCTCCAGGCCGGGGCGAGGCGCAGGGGCAAAAACCCGTCGCGGCGCTTGGGAGGGGGCGGTGAAGCCGCCGCCCACGTTCGGCTGACCGGCACCGCCCAATTGCCTACGCGGCGCGATCTGCGCTCGAGGCTGCTCCCTCCCCCACGATCCGGGCCAGGACGGCGGCGGTATCGACGCCCTCCCCGTGGGGCACGAAGACCCGTAGCTGGAAGGCGATGATCTCCGTGAAGCACCCCATGGCTTTCAGCCCGTCGATCGTGCCTTGGTCGGCCCCGTCGATCTCGAGACGGGCTGCCCCTGCGACCCGGCGGCGGGTGAGCGTGAGACCGCGGCCCAGATCGACCGGTGCGATGGACCCGAGTGCCGCCGTCAGCATCTCCTGCGGAGTTTTCGGCGTGCCGACCATGAACCGCGCACGCAGGGCCGCGGCGCCGTCCTCGCTGACGGTGCGGCCGATCATGCTCCCCTGCCCTTCCGGCGTGACCCGGTAGATGCGCTCGTTGCCTGAGGGGATGTCCTTCCAGATCGGCAGCAGCAGCCCGGTTAGCAGATAGAGCTTCGTCGTGGTGGTCTTCGGCAGGCCATCAGCCTCTTCATCCCAAAGGCGGATGAATTCAGACTGCTCGATCTCTTCCCAGGCGGAAGCCTGGAACTTCCCTTCCTCGACATAGGTGGACCCGCTCGGGCGTGTCACCTTGCGCATCAGCGTGACGATCTCCTCGTCATACATCTGCATCGGGCGAGCGGAGATGAGCGCCGCGCGGCCTGAAGCGCGGTTGATCATGGTCAGCTTGTCAGGGCTCCGGTCCAAAGCGTCTTCTGCCGAGAGTACATACACGGGGTCCGTCACTTCGAGCCCGATGATCCGTGTCACCGCCCCGGAGCGCGGACAGGTCCAAAGGTCTTCCGCCGAGACCTGTTCGATCCTCTCGCCACGCAGCGTCTCGACGCCGAGATCGAGCGTGCCAGCCGCCCGCGCCCGCTCGGTTTGATCGGCGATCCGGCTCATGAACTCGGCGAAGAGCGCGTTCTGCATGTGGATCGGCAGGGCCAGCACCCGGTTAAGGAAGCGCTGGATTGGCGGAAGCTCTTCGAGCAGCACGCCGTCCTGGTCGATCAGCTGCAAGGCGGTCCAATCCGTGAACTGCTCATAGCTCATGGCCCCGGCACGCCCGGCGGCTAGGTCGGCGTAATAGCCTCGCAGCGCACCCCTTGCGATCGGGCTTTCGAGATTGTCCTCCTCGCGGAACATGCCCTGGGAGCCGGTCTCGCGCTGGCCCTTGGTGAGCGCGCCCAACTGATCGAGGCGCCGGGCGATCGTGGAGGTGAAGCGCTTTTCGCCGTGAACGTCGGAGGTGCAGACCCGGAAGAACGGCGCTGACACTTGAGCCGATCGATGCGTGCGGCCGAGCCCCTGGATCGCCGCATCGGCCCGCCAGCCGGGTTCGAGCAGATAGTGCCGCCGCCGCTTCTGGTTCTTCGCCGCCTGAGCGGCGTGATAGGACCGGCCCGTGCCCCCGGCATCGGAGAAGATCAGGATATCCTTTTCGCCGTCCATGAAGGCGCGGGTTTCCGAGGAATTGCTGCTGGCGGACCGCTTCTCGATGAAGAGGGCGCCGTCCTGCGATTTCAGTGGTCGGATCGAGCGCCCGGTTACTTCGGCCGCGGCCTCATCGCCGAAGGCCCAGAGGATCTGGTCGAGCGCCGAAGGGATCGGCGCCAGGGACATCAGCTCCATCATCGCCGCATCGCGCAAGGCCTCGGCCTCGCGCGAGACGACCAGGGCACCGTTCGCATCCCGCAGCGGCTCGGCCACCATGTTTCCGTCGATCTCCACGAGCTTCTGGGCATGGATCGGGAAGGCCTGCTCGAGGTAGGAGAGCACATAATCCCGAGGCGTCAACGCGCCCTCGACCAGCTCGTCCTCGGGGTCCATCGCTTCAAGCCGACGCTTCAAGAGGCTCTCGCCCGTGGAGACAACCTGGATGACGCAGGCAAATCCCTCGGCCAAATCATTTTCAATGGCACGGATGACGGTCGGAGCTTTCATGCCCATCAGAAGGTGGTTGAAGAAGCGTTGCTTGGTGCTTTCGAAACGGGACTTGGCCGAGGCCTTGGCGGCGGAGGCGTTGGCCTGGCCGGAGGCATCGTTGACACCGGTCGCGGTCAGCGCCGCTTCGAGATTGTGATGGATCGCCCGGAAGGCCCCGGCATAGGCATCGTAGATCTCGATCTGGGCGGGTGTGAGAGCATGTTCGAGCACGTCGTATTCCACGCCGTCGAAGCTGAGTGCTCGCGCGGTGTAGAAGCCGAGCGTTTTGAGGTCGCGCGCCACGACTTCCATCGCGGCAACGCCTCCGGCCTCCATCGCCGAGACGAAACTCTCCCGGCTCGGAAAGGGATATTCAGGCCCCTGCCCCCAGAGCCCGAGGCGTGAAGCATAGGCCAGGTTCTGCACGCTGGTGGCGCCGGTTGCAGAGACATAGAAGACCCGGGCACGTGGCGCGGCCAGCTGCAGGCGTAGTCCAGCCATGCCCTGCTGGGAGGGCTTGACGCCCCTGCCCGCGTCGGACCCCGCGGCGTTCTGCATTGCGTGGGCCTCATCAAAAGCCAGCACGCCGTCGAACCCCTCGCCCATCCAGCCCAGAACCTGGCTCAACCGGGTCGTGCCGCATTTGCCTGCGGACCGGAGTGTCGCGTAGGTCACAAAAAGGATGCCATCGCCCATGGAGATAGGCTGGTCAGGCTTCCATTTGGAGAGCGGCTGGATGTCGGCGGGCGAGCCGCCGAGGTCGGTCCAGTCGCGGACCGCGTCCTCGATGAGCGTGGCGGATTTGGAGATCCAGACCGCCTTGCGGCGCCCCGCGAGCCAGTTCACTAGGATGAGCCCGGCGCATTCGCGGCCCTTGCCGCAGCCGGTGCCGTCGCCGAGGAAATACCCTAGGCGATAGGCGCGGGCCTCCGGATCGTCGTCGGCCCTGGTCATCCGGGTCTGGTCCTCGTCGATCGTGAACCGCCCCGGCAGGTCGCGCGCGTGGGCATCGTTCGCCATCAGGATCGTCTCGAGCTGTGCCTCCGAGAGATGACCCCCCTCGATCAGGCGGCCGGGCAGGCGCAGATCGGCGGCGGCTTCGTTCGACGGGACCGGGGGTGCGACCGAGGCCATGGCGATACTTTCGACCAGAGGCGTGGGATGTTCCTGGGCCCCCGTGATCTCGATCCGCTGCGGGCGATAGCGGGCATAGATGTCGGAGACCGGAGTGTTCTCGCGGGGCGTGTCTAGGGGGGAGAAGGCCAGCGGGATGGCGGCATGCGATTTGGGCTTGGCAGACGCCGCCTGTGCGATTGAGCGCTTACGTGCAATAGGGACACCGACCCGTCGCGACCCACGCCGCGCCTGCGGACCGGTCTGGACAAGAGGGGCAGCCGGTCGTGTCGCGGCGACGTCATCGACGGCGCGGTGCGCCGTATCCAGATCATCGACAACCGCACGGACGCATTCGACCTCCTCCTCCACTTTGTCGAAGACCATGAGCTGGGTTTCGACGGTGGTGCCGAGCTTGACGTAAACATGGCCCGGGATGATGAGCGCAAGGCGCGGCTTTACGATGGCGGAGGCCCGTGCCCAATGCGCCGCGTCCCGTTCCGGCGAAAATCCCATCGGCATGATCGCCGCGAGACGTCCGCCGGGCGCCAGCCGTTTGGCCGCGGAGATCAGATGTTTCGCCGCGATATGCCTGTCCCGCGACCGATCCACCGAGGATACGAAGGGTGGGTTCATCACGATAATGCCGGGAAGCTCGGGCACCGTCAGGAGATCGTCGATATGCTCGGCGTCGAAACCTGTCGCGTCGCTTCTGAACACCGTCTCGAGAAGCGCATGGCGAAAGGGGTCGATCTCGTTCAGCATCGGCTTGCCGCCCGCGCGAACGGCAAAACCGGCCAGCGCGCCGGTGCCAGCCGACGGTTCCAGAAAGGCCTCGGCGGGGCGAATGGCGGCGGCATGGGCGACCAGAGCGGCGTAGGGCAAAGGGGTGCTGAATTGCTGGAGCCGGATTTGCTGCTCGGAGCGCCGGGTCTCCGTCAGGAGCCGTGAGGCGAGCAATCTGGCCGTCGCGAGCGCGTCCGAACCATTGTCCCGCATGATCGTCGTCACCGTGGCGGCCTGCATCAGGTCATAGGCCATGCGCCACGACCACGCGCCGCCGGCATCGCTACCGCCGAAGGTCTCGCGCATGATCCGAGCGAGCGATGAGCTCTT
>JAYZLL010000015.1:0-80987 GCA_036154315.1 Pseudomonadota bacterium | reverse complement strand
CGGCTTTCGGCAGACCGTCCAGCATCAGGGCGCGGTTCGCGCGATAGACCGCGCGGTTCGCCTCCAGTTCGTCCACCGCGTCCAGCGCCGCCAGCGCGGCCACCTGACTCGCATGGGGCGGGCAGATGAACATGTTCTGTGCGATGCGTTCGACCGTACGCACGTGATCCTCCGGCACCACCATCCAGCCGACGCGCCAACCGGTCATCGAGAAATACTTGGAAAACGAGTTGATGACGTGGACGTCGTCGGACAGTTCCAGCGCACTCACCGCGCGGTCCTCGTAGTGCAGACCGTGATAGATTTCGTCCGAGATGAACGAAATGCCGCGTGCCTGCGACGCCTCGATCAGCGCACCCAGCTTGTCGTGCCCGAGCATGGTGCCGGACGGATTGGCGGGCGAGGCGACCATGAGGCCCGAGATGCCCTCTGGCAGATCCTCGGGCACCGGCTGATAGCGGTTTTCGGGCCGGGCCGGAAAGCCAACGGGGGTGAGGCCGAGCGCCTTGATGATCTGGCGATAGGACGGATAGCCGGGATCGGACAGGCCGATGCGGTCGCCGGTGTCGAAAAGCGTGGTGAAGGACAGAAGGAACGCCGCCGACGAGCCCGAGGTCACCACCACGCGATTGGGGTCGAGGTCGACGCCGTACCAGCGCGCGTAAAGCTCTGCGATCCCCCGGCGAAGCGCCGGAAGGCCAAGCGCGACGGTGTAGCCGAGGGCATCGCTGGCAAGGGCCGTCTCGACCGCGCGGCGGGCTGTTTCAGGCGCCGGGGTCGAGGGTTGACCCACTTCCATGTGGATGATGTGACGCCCTGCTTCTTCTGCGGCCCGCGCCGCTTCCATCACGTCCATGACGATGAAGGGATCGACCTCGCTTCTCTTTGATTTGCGCATTTTTTCCTCAGCGGTTAGTGGCTGTGACATCCCGCGTCAGCGGATAAAGGTCAACCGCACGGGCCGAGTGTCGCAGGGGATTGCGCATGGCTCGTCCGGCCCGTAGCGTCGGGCCAACAGGATTTTGGAGAGCCTATGACCCGTCTCGTTTCCGCCGCCGCTCTGGCCTTTGGCCTTGCTGCGCAGCCCGCCCTTTCCTTCGACATCGGTGCTATGACCGAAGACGAGCGCGCCATGTTCCGCGACGAGATCCGCGGTTATCTGCTTGAAAACCCCGAGGTTCTGATGGAGGCGATCCGCGTCCTCGAACAGCGGCAGGCGGATCAGGCCGAGGCCAACGACACCGCGATGATCGCGGCCAATGCCGACAGCATCTATGAAGACGGCTATAGCCATGTGGCGGGCAACCCGGACGGCGACGTGACGCTGGTCGAGTTCGTCGATTACCGCTGCGGCTATTGCCGCAAGGCGTTTCCCGAGATCAACGCGCTTTTGGAAAGCGACGGCAACATCCGTCTGATCTACAAGGAATTCCCGATTCTCGGGCAGGAAAGCGTCACCTCGTCGCGCTTCGCCATCGCCACGCAGCTGGCCCACGGCGATGAAGCTTACGGCGAGATGCACGATGCCCTCATGACGCTGCGCGCCAATGCGACCGAAGAGGTTCTGGCCCGGATGGCCGACGACATGGGCTATGACAGTCAGGAAATACTCGCCAAGATGGACGACCCCGAGGTGAACCGTCAGATCGAGGAAAATCACCTGCTGGCGCAGCGTCTGGAAATCTCGGGCACGCCGACGTTCGTTCTGGGCGACCAGATGATCCGGGGCTATGTGCCGCTGGAAGCGATGCAGGCGATGGTGGCGGATCTGCGCGAAGAGCAAAGCTGAGCCTCACCGCACAACTGATTGAAAAAGGGCGCCACTCGGCGCCCTTTCGTCATTCTGCAGCTTCTTCGGCGGCGGCCGCTTCGGCATCGATCTCGGCGGCTTTCTTTTCGACGAGGTCGACGATGTGGTCGATCATCCCCTCGTTGCCGATCTTATGGTCCTGCTTGCCGGCCATATAGACCATGCCGTGTCCGGCCCCGCCGCCGGTGAAACCGACATCGGTCATCAGCGCCTCGCCCGGTCCGTTCACGACGCAGCCGATGATCGAGAGGCTCATGGGCGTCTTGATGTGCTCCAGCCGTTTTTCCAGCGCTTCGACCGTCTTGATGACGTCGAATCCCTGACGCGCGCAGGACGGGCACGAGATGATGTTCACGCCGCGGTGGCGCAGGCCGAGGGATTTCAGGATTTCATAGCCGACCTTCACCTCTTCCACCGGATCGGCAGAGAGCGAGACGCGGATCGTGTCGCCGATCCCGGCCCAGAGCAGATTGCCCAGACCGATGGCGGATTTGATCGTGCCGGAGGTCAGCCCGCCCGCCTCGGTGATCCCGAGGTGGAGCGGCGCGTCGGTCACTTCGGCCAGCGCGTGGTAAGCGGCGGCTGAGAGAAAGACGTCCGAGGCTTTGACGCTGATTTTGAAGTTGAAGAAGTCGTTGTCTTCGAGAATGCGGATATGCTCCAGCCCGCTTTCGACCATCGCCTCGGGGCACGGCTCGCCGTATTTTTCGAGCAGGTGCTTCTCCAGCGATCCGGCGTTCACGCCAATACGCATGGAACAACCGTGGTCGCGGGCGGCGGCGATGACTTCGCGCACGCGCTCTTCCGACCCGATGTTGCCGGGGTTGATCCGCAGGCAGGCCGCGCCCGCCTCGGCGGCTTCGATCCCGCGTTTGTAGTGGAAATGGATGTCCGCGACGATCGGCACCGGGCTTTCGGCCACGATTTCCTTCAGCGCCTTGGAGGAGGCCTGATCGGGCACCGAGACGCGGACGATGTCGGCCCCAGCCTCGGCGGCGGCCTGCACCTGCGCGATGGTCGCGGCCACGTCGGTCGTGACCGTGTTGGTCATGGTCTGGACCGAAATCGGTGCATCGCCCCCGACGGGGACGT
This sequence comes from Pseudomonadota bacterium, assembly GCA_036154315.1. Lineage (GTDB taxonomy): Bacteria > Pseudomonadota > Alphaproteobacteria > Rhodobacterales > Rhodobacteraceae > Maritimibacter. Next base: position 78,085 of record JAYZLL010000015.1, on the reverse strand, counting down.
TGCCGACCATGATCTGACGGGATTTGCGGCGCTCGATCGAACGCCAGGGGCGGATCGGATTGTGCGACATGCGGCCTCGCAAGCATTGGAACGCCCGACCGATACCGCGTGTGCGGCAGCGCGGCAAGGCACTAGGCTGTGAGAGGGTCTTACTGGCTGGCGTCCGCGACGGCGATGAAATCGGCCAGCGCCTGATCGGCGGCCACGTCGGCAACGGTGAAGCTTTCGTGGATCGCCGCCGGGGCCAGAGCCACGTTCGAGACCACGCTCGCCCCCTCGCCCGCCGGGCCGAAGGCTTCGCCGTTCACCGCGAAATAGACCGAGCCGGCGTTGCCGGTGCGCAGGACCGGGGGCTGCTCGGATTTCGGCAGCACGTAACGCTCTCCAGCGTCGAGGATTTTCTCGAAAAGCGTGGTGCCGTCAGCCGATTGCACGCGCACCCAGCTAGGGCGCACGGCGAAAATGGCGACTTCGGGGGCATCGGGGCCGAACACGGTCACGGCACCACCGGTTGCGCCGCTTGCATCCGCGACCACCTGTTCCACGGCCTGATCGATGGCCTGACCCGGACGCGGGACTTCGCGCGCGATACGGTTGTCGGCCGTGCGGCCCGGCATGGAGCCCACGTCGCGCGGATCAAGGGTCGAGATCGGGCCGTCGCGCGCGATCAGAACCGGCACGTCAAGCGCTTCGGGCCGATACATCCGGTCCATCGCTTCGACCGAGGGCGGCGAGTTCAGACCGGCCACGTCACGCGGCGCGTTGCCGTCGGTCGGGCCAATCGGCGCGTCGAGTTCGGGAAGGTCCTCAAGCACACCGACGCTTTGTTCGACGGGTGCGAAATCGACCTTTTGGATTTCTTGCAGAAGCGACCAGCCGCCGAAGCCCAAGAGCCCGACGATACCCACCAGCACCGCGACCGAGCCGACGGCGCCGGGTTCGATCCCTTCAAAGACCGAGGACGGGCGCGGCACGAAGGCGGCGTTGGGGTTGGCAAGCGGATCGCTTTCCGGGTCACGCACCTTTTCGGGCTTGGTCACGGAAGACGCCGAGGGCGACAAGCCGTGAGCAGGTTCGAACCCGCTTTCGATGCAGAACGCCTTGAACGCCCAATCCGGGTCCATGCCGAGATAGCGCGCGTAGGAGCGCACGTAGCCTGCGATGAAGGAGGGCGTCTCGAAGGTCGTGAGGTCGCAGTTTTCGATCGCCGCGATGTAGGTCGCCTTGATCTTGAGTTCACGCTGAACGTCGAGCAGCGATTTGCTCAGGGTGGCGCGTTCCCCGCGCATGATGTCACCCAAGCGCAATTCGAAAGAGTCGAACCCCGTAGGTTGATCTTCCTTCGTGACCTGAGGCGTGATCCAACGCCTGATCATGCAGCCTGCCCCTGTTGCTCGTGGCCGTAAACTCGGCGGTTTCGTCAGTCCCGTAACGATTCCGAACCGCTAAGGGTTCCTTAAACGATATTTAGCAGCCCGCAACGATTCTTGCACGAGATTAAGTGGTTAAGCCGAAAGCTCGGCGCGATTCAGCGCACAGTGGGACCAGAGTTCGTCCATCGCCTTCACAAGTGCATCCATTTCGAGCGGTCCGTGAACCGGCGACGGCGTGAAGCGCAGACGCTCGGTGCCGCGGGGCACGGTCGGATAGTTGATCGGCTGGACGTAGATGCCATAACCGTCGAGCAGCATGTCGGACAGCATCTTGGTATGAACCGGATCGCCCACGATGACGGGCACGATGTGCGAGCCGTGGTCGATGATCGGCAGGCCCAGCCCCTTGAGCCGGGTCTTGAGGATCTTGGCTTGGGTCTGGTGCTGTTCGCGCAGGGTCTGGTCGGTCTTGAGGTGACGGACCGAGGCGGCGGCACCGGCGGCCAGCGCCGGGGCGAGCGAGGTCGTGAAGATGAAGCCCGGCGCGTAAGAGCGAATGGCGTCGACCATTTTCGCCGATGCAGCGATGTAGCCGCCCATCACGCCATAGGCCTTGGCCAGCGTCGCGTTGATGATGTCGATGCGGCCCATCAGGCCGTCACGCTCGGCAACACCGGCGCCGCGCGGGCCGTACATGCCGACCGCGTGAACCTCGTCGATATAGGTGAGCGCGTTGAATTCGTCGGCGAGATCGCAGATCGCCTCGATCGGGCCGAAGTCGCCGTCCATCGAATAGACCGACTCGAAGGCGATAAGCTTGGGCGCGGCCGGATCGTCGGCCGCCAGCAGTTCGCGCAGATGCTCGACGTCGTTGTGGCGGAAGATGCGCTTGGCGCCCCCGTTGCGGCGCACGCCCTCGATCATCGAGGCGTGGTTCAGCTCGTCGGAATAGATGATGAGGCCCGGGAACAGTTTGGGCAGCGTCGACAGGGTCGCATCGTTGGCGATGTAGGCCGAGGTGAAGAGAAGCGCGGCCTCTTTACGGTGGAGGTCCGCAAGCTCGGCCTCGAGCCGCTTGTGATACACGGTCGTGCCCGAGATGTTGCGCGTGCCACCCGACCCTGCGCCGGTGGCATCAATCGCTTCGTGCATCGCCTGAAGCACCACGGGATGCTGGCCCATGCCGAGATAGTCGTTGCCGCACCAGATGGTGACGGGGCGTTCGGTACCGTCTTCTTTGCGCCACGTCGCGTGCGGGAAATTCCCCATCTCACGTTCGATGTCGATGAAGACGCGGTAGCGCCCTTCGTCATGCAGCCGTGTCAGTGCCGCATCCAGTTTGGTCTCGTAGTTCACGCGCTTCCCTCCGGGGATTCCCGATTCTCCTGTTCACACTCTGCACAATACCTATGCACATCCGGTAAACATATGCAAAAAACCTGATACACTCTGTCGCAGCCCGCGCGTTGACGTGGATCAAACTTGAGTGGGTTTTTCACATTTATTGGTCCGCGATGGCAACCACGCAGTCCGATTCCTTGCAGCTTTCGATGGCGGTCCGGGCACTGGCGGTCGGCCCTTTGGCGATTCCCCAGGCGTGGGTGGTGGGCGAATAGGCCAGATACTTGGGCATGCCGCCCTCGTCCCATCCATCCATGACGCGCTCGGTCGCGGCCTGGCTCAGCGTGAGGTCGCGGGTCTTGTAGCCGCGCGGCAGCAGGAGGGCCGCGACGGCGCATTGCCCGCCGTTGGCCTGCTGACAGGCCGTGATGGCCGCTGCTTCGGCGGCTTCGGGCGTGTTCAACTGGGCGATGATCGTCGGGGGCACCTGCCCGTCGCCCGCCACGGGGAACGCGACGGCGCCGTAATAGCCATACCCGGCCTCAAGAAACTTGGCCAACTGGCTTGGCGCTTTCATCTGGTCGAGGGTCAGGTTCACCGACTGACGCATCCCGGCCGAGAACTGGCCCAGATCGCCCATCTGCATGATCATCTTGGTCGGCGAGAAAAGCTGCTTCTGGGCGGCCTCGCCGGTCATCGGTTCGGCCACCGCGATGCCTGTGGCCATGCCTGCGGCCACGGTCGCGGCCGCGATGCCTGTAATCGCTTGGCGCATGATTGAATCCTTTTCAGACTGCTCGTTCGGCGGGACCATAGAGCCTGACCCTTGGGCTGACCAGTGTGGCTAGACGTCGCTCACGACAATGCTACGGTCGCGGCCAAAGACAGAAGGAGTTCCCATGTCCCTCGATACCGTTCTGCACAAGATCGACGGCGAAATCGACGAAGCCATCGACCGTCTGATCACGCTGCTCAAGATCCCGTCGATCTCGACCGACCCGGCGTATAAGGACGATTGCCGCGCCGCTGCCGAAAGCATCGTCAACGACCTGACCACCATCGGGTTCGAAGCACAGGTGCGCGACACGCCCGGCCATCCGATGGTCGTGGCCCACGGCGGCCCTGCCCCGGTCGAGGGCCTGCCGCATCTTCTGTTCTACGGCCATTATGACGTGCAGCCGGTCGACCCGCTGGAGCTGTGGAACACGCCGCCGTTCGAGCCCGTCATCGAAGACACGCCCAAGGGCAAGGTTATCCGCGCGCGCGGCTCGTCCGACGACAAGGGCCAGCTCATGACCTTTATCGAGGCGATGCGGGCTTGGCAGGCGGTGAATGGCGCCCTGCCGTGCCGGATCACCATTTTCCTCGAAGGCGAAGAGGAATCGGGCTCGCCCTCGCTGGTGCCGTTCCTCAAGGACCATGCCGAGGAACTGACCGCCGATATTGCGATGATCTGCGACACGGGGCTTTACGATGGTCGTGTGCCCGCCATCGTCACCCAGCTGCGCGGGCTTCTGGCCGAAGAGATCACGATCAAAGCGGCGAGCCGCGATTTGCATTCGGGGTTCTACGGCGGGCTGGCGCAGAACCCGATCCACATCCTGACCCAGATCGTCGCCGACCTGCGCGACGAGACCGGCCGCGTGACCGTGCCGGGGTTCTATGACGACGTGCCGGAACTGTCGGACGAGTTGCGCGCCCAGTGGCAGGGTCTGAACTTCGATCATGCCCGGATGCTCGAAGACGTCGGGCTTTCGGTGCCTGCGGGCGAACAGGATCGCACGCCGCTGGAAAAGGTCTGGTCGCGCCCGACCTGCGAGGTGAACGGCATCTGGGGCGGCTATACCGGCGACGGGTTCAAGACCGTTCTGCCCGCCGAGGCGCATGCCAAGATCAGCTTCCGACTCGTCGGTCAGCAGGACCCGGACAAGATCCACGCGGCCTTTGTCGACTTCGTGAATGCCCGCCTGCCCGAGGATGTGGAGGCCGTGTTCTCGAACGGCCACGGTGCGCCTGCCTCGGTCATGTCGGTCGCGAACCCGGCGTTCGAGGTCGCGCGCGGCGCATTGTCGGACGAATGGGGGGTCGAGGCGGCTTTCGTGGGCGCGGGCGGCTCGATCCCTGTCGCCGGGCACTTCAAGGAGGTGCTGGGCATGGATGCGATGCTGATCGGCTTTGCCAAGGAAGATGACGCGATCCACTCGCCGAACGAGAAATACGACGTCCAGAGCTTCCACAAGGGCATCCGGTCCTGGGCGCGTATCCTGTCGGCGCTGTCCGACAAGTCGTAAGAGCACGAGATCTCGCGGCGCGGTCGTCGACGCACGACGGTCGCGAGATCGCCCTCAGACGAGGCCAAAGAACCGTTCTGGGACTTCGTGCATGTGAGGATAGACGCCGCGCGGGAAGTGCCACAGGCCGTTGCCCCGCTCGCTCCACCCCTCATGCATCTTGCGCCGGTAAGGCGACATGTCGAAGCCGCGCACGATGGGTCTCGTATTAAACTCGGCGAACACGGCCTCGTCGGCCCCGCGCTCCTCCGCGAACCAATGCCCCCCGATCCCGGTTTCGCCCTTGGTGAGGCCCGCCGCCGCAACGGTCGCGTTCCGACGATCCATCGCGCCGGAATACTGCGCCACGTCGCAGAATTTCATGTGGAAGAGATATAGCCCGTCAGGCGTGTAAAGCTGGTCATATTCGGCGAAATGCCCGCCGCGCGACAGCTTGGCCGGATAGCCCACGACGCAGGGCTTGGAGTAGTAAAAGTTCACCCGCGCGAACCGGCGTGGACCCAAGATCGGCCCGGTGATCGGCTCATCCTCCTGCTTGGTGCGCTGGGTGATCTCGAGCCCGAGCGGCGTCAGGATCTTGCGCCCCGGCGCCTTCTTGAGGAACCGCAAAAGGTCGAGCCCCAGATCGGGGTCGACGACCACGTATTCGTCGACGTCGCCCACGATCACGTATTTGAAATACGAGCGAAGCCCGTTCGCGAGCCCGTTGAACAGCCGCCAGCGGCGCTGGTCGAATTTCTCGGAGGTGTCGGGGATCGCGATCACGTTGCAGTCGCGCGCAATCTCATCGACCGCGCTCTGGTTGCCGTGATTGATGACATAGCAGTTTTCCGGGCCGAACAACCCGCCGTAGTACTGCACCCAGCGTTCCAGAAAGAAATCGTCGTCGCGCACCATGGTCAGCGCGGCGGCTGTCGTCTGCATCCCTCGTCCCCGTCTCTGGTCTCTCTGGACCGGTTTCGCGAGAGGTTACACGGGCGCTGGCGAGCCGCCTACCCCCTTTGGGCTTTCCAAGCGCCGGGTCACGCGGCACTGTCGGCAAAAAGGGCAAGGTATGACGCTGGCAGAGACGGGCATCGGGATTTATCGCAGACACGCGGGCGTGCCGGACCATGTGCAGGTCTTTGGCGAACGCTCGTCGGGGACGAATTTCGTCAATCGCCTGATCGCCAAGAATTCGAGTCTCACCCCAACGGACGCCTATGGGTGGAAGCATGGTTTTGCCCAGATGACCGGGATCGGGCAGCGCGCCCTGATGGTCGGTGTCGTGCGCGAGCCGCTGGGCTGGGTGCGGTCGATGTACGCCAAGCCGTGGCACTGCCCGCCCGAAATGCAAGCTAAGGGGTTTTCCGACTTTCTGCGCGCCGAATGGGGCACGGTGGTGGACCGTAAGCGCTACTTTCCCGGTTCGGGCGAGATGGGGACGGTGGGCACGCCGCTCCAACAAGATCGGCATCCGATCACCGGGCAGGCCTTTGCCAATATCGCCGAGCTGCGGTCGATGAAGGCCGCGTACCTGCTGGGTCTGCGCCATCGGGGTTGCAACCTCGTGCTGTGTCGGCTGGGCGATGTGCAAGCGGACCCTGAGGGGTTCATCGTGCGGCTGAGCGAGGCGTTCGATCTGCCCCCGGTCGAGGAATACCGTCCGGTGACGAAACGGCTAGGCTCCAAGTTCCTCGCCAATGTCGAGGATCGGCCAGCGCCGCCTGAGGCCGTCAGCGACGAGGACCGGGCGTTTCTGGCCCAGACCCTCAACCCGCGCGTGGAGGCCGCCTGGGGCTTTCCCCTGCCCGCCTAGGCACTCACACGGCGCTGCACCTCGCGCGCCAGTTTGACGATCAGGACGAGCCACGGAAGCCCGTGCATGGCGAGGTCGAAAATGTCGATCGGTGCAGACAGCGTGCCCGAGGCCAGCATCTGCAATTTCTCCCAGACATGGGGCGGCGTGAACGGCGCAAGACCGATGGTCGCGCAGAAGATCAGGATCGTGAAAATCGGGATGGAATCGAGCAGGCGCATGGGGGGTCCTTGTTTGGCCCGAAGCTGACGGCGCGCGGCGCATGGTTCAATGGGCCAAACTGGCGCGGTGCCTTTTGTCGCAGTCTCAGACGCGAAAAAGGCCCCCCGAAGGAGGCCTTTTCACCCGAAGATCGGGATCGCAGCAGTGGCGCGGTTGACGGGGCTCGAACCCGCGACCCCCGGCGTGACAGGCCGGTACTCTAACCAACTGAGCTACAACCGCCCGCTGCGTGAGGGGCCTTCTACGGCCCTGTGCGGGGGGCGTCAAGCAGTTCCGAATAGGTTTTTTGAAGATTTTTTCCGAGCCACGCGAGAGGCCTTTTTTCCTTGGTCCCGCAAGGGGCTTGGACGGCGCACGGAGGGCGCACGCGGGGCGTGGTGCCCTGCCCCGGCTCGGATTTTTTCATGTGGGGAAGTGGTGGGTGGTGAGGGGCTCGAACCCCCGACATCCTCGGTGTAAACGAGACGCTCTACCAACTGAGCTAACCACCCGTGGGGGCGGGATTTAACGGGCCGGGCGCGGGCTGGCAAGGGGCTTGGCCGCGCGATTTCGACTCTATGCAGTTTTGGGGTGATTTGGTGCCGCGTTCTGGCGAACGGCGGGCTTGGGCGTGGCGTCTGAGACGGCGTGCCGCGTTGACGGGCTTGCGACGCACATGGTGCGCGCGCGGGCTACCGGTTCGGTGAAGGGAGGATGGTGGGTGATGAGGGATTTGAACCCCCGACATCTTCGATGTGAACGAAGCGCTCTACCACTGAGCTAATCACCCGCCGTGGCGCGGCTTTTAGCGTCACTCCGCAGCGGCTGCAAGGGGATCGTCGCCTTCGGGCGTGTCCTTTTTCCGCTTCACCTTGGTGATGATGACTTCGCCATCGTCCACATCCTTGCGGCGTTGGACTTTCACGATGCCAAGCGGTTGAAGTTGCAGGGTTTCCGCCTCTTCCAGCATTTCGCCGAGTTCGACGAGAAGCGCGTCGATCACCGGGCGCACGTAGCGTGGTTTCACCCCGGAGCGGGCGATCACACGGTCGATCAGATCCTTCTTGACCACCTTGCCGGACTTCTCGCCCTCGCCCGTAGGCATGGCACGGGTCACACCCTGAACGGCGGTCGTGGTCGACGGGGTGTCTGCAACGGTCGCGTCGGCTTCGGGTTTGGCGGTCGGCTTTTTCGTGGAACTCTTCTTCGTGCTCGTGGCCATAATGATTTGCCTGTGTGATGCCCGGCTTCTGTGGCCGGTTCGGTGAAAAAGATGGGTCCGGCGCATCCGGGCATGCATCTGACCCAAAGGGTATAACGATACGGTTAACAAATAAAGGGGCATGCCATGCGCCCGAAACGGTCGGGGCCGGACGCCTGTTCAAGCGCCCGGCCCCATGCGTGTGGTACAGCCCGTGGATCAGTGCGCGATCTGCGCAGGTTCCCCGGCGGTCTTGGCCGCTGCGGCCGCTGCCGCCTCTTCCGCCGCCTCGTCCCATTCGATGGGCTCCGGCTCGGACACGAGGGCCTGCTTCAGCACATCGCGGACGTGGGTGACGGGGATGATCTCAAGCCCCTGTTTCACGTTGTCCGGAATGTCGGCGAGGTCTTTGACGTTCTCCTCGGGGATGAACACCGTCTTGATCCCACCGCGGAGCGCCGCGAGCAGTTTCTCTTTCAAACCGCCGATCGGCATGGCGTTGCCACGCAAGCTCACCTCGCCGGTCATGGCGATGTCCTTGCGGACCGGGATCTGCGTCAGGACCGACACGATGGAGGTGACCATCGCAAGACCTGCGGACGGCCCATCCTTGGGCGTTGCCCCGTCCGGCACGTGGACGTGAATGTCCCAGCGGTCGAACTTGGGCGGCTTCACCCCGATCTCGGGCGCGATGGAGCGCACGTAGGAGCTGGCCGCGTCGATCGATTCCTTCATGACGTCGCCCAGTTTCCCGGTCGTCTTCATCCGGCCCTTACCCGGCAGGCGCAGCGCCTCGATCTGCAGGAGGTCGCCCCCCACGCTGGTCCAGGCGAGGCCCGTGACCACACCGATCTGGTCTTCCTTCTCGGCCAGACCGTAGCGGTGTTTGCGCACGCCCAAGTAATCCTCGAGCGTTTCCGGCGTCACCTCGACCTTGTCGACATCCTTGCGCACGATCTTGGTCACGGCCTTACGGGCCAGTTTCGCAATGTCGCGCTCAAGGTTCCGCACGCCCGCCTCGCGGGTGTAGTAGCGGATCACGTCGGTCAGAGCCTCATCCGTCACGCTGAACTCGCCCTTGCGCAGACCGTGGTTGCGGACCTGCTTGTCGACGAGGTGCTGCTTGGCGATTTCGCGCTTTTCGTCCTCGGTGTAGCCCGCCAGCGGAATGATCTCCATCCGGTCCAGAAGCGGGCCGGGCATGTTGTAGGAGTTCGCCGTGGTCAGGAACATGACGTTCGACAGGTCGTATTCCACTTCGAGATAGTGGTCGACGAAGGTCGCGTTCTGTTCCGGGTCGAGCACTTCGAGCATCGCCGAGGCCGGGTCGCCCCGGAAATCCTGCCCCATCTTGTCGATTTCATCGAGCAGGATGAGCGGGTTCGTGGTCTTGGCCTTTTTCAGCGCCTGAATGATCTTGCCGGGCATCGAGCCGATGTAGGTCCGGCGGTGACCGCGGATTTCCGACTCGTCACGCACGCCACCCAGCGAGATGCGAATGAACTCGCGCCCCGTGGCCTTGGCGACCGATTTGCCCAGCGAGGTCTTACCGACACCCGGAGGGCCGACGAGGCACATGATCGGCCCCTTGAGCTTCTTCGAGCGCTGCTGCACGGCGAGATACTCGACGATCCGCTCTTTGACCTTCTCGAGACCGTAGTGGTCGTTGTCGAGAACGTCCTGCGCGTTGTCGAGGTTCTTCTTCACGCGGGATTTGACGCCCCACGGGATCGACAGCATCCAGTCGAGGTAATTGCGCACGACGGTGGCTTCGGCGCTCATCGGGCTCATGTTCTTGAGCTTCTTGAGTTCCGCCTCGGCCTTTTCCTTGGCCTCTTTCGACAGCTTCGTCGCGTTGATGCGGTTTTCCAGTTCCTGAAGCTCGTCCTGGCCTTCGCCATCCTCGCCCAGTTCCTTCTGGATCGCCTTCATCTGTTCGTTCAGATAGTATTCGCGCTGCGTGCGCTCCATCTGAGATTTCACGCGGGTCTTGATCTTTTTCTCGACCTGCAGGACCGACATTTCGCCCTGCATCAGGCCATAGACCTTTTCCAGACGCTCATCGATCGGCAGCGTTTCCAGAAGCTCCTGCTTCTGTTCGACTTCCACGCCCAGATGACCGGCCACGAGGTCGGCGAGTTTCGCGGGCTCGCGCGTCTCGGAGACGGCGGCAAGCGCTTCTTCGGGGATGTTCTTCTTGACCTTGGCGTAACGCTCGAACTCTTCGCGCACCGAACGCACCAGCGCTTCGGCGGCGGCTTCGTCACCGATGGTTTCGATGAGAATCTCGGCCTCGGCCTCGAAGAAGTCGGGGTTCGACAGGAATTCGTTGATCTGCACCCGCGCCTGACCTTCGACCAGCACTTTCACGGTGCCGTCGGGCAGTTTCAGGAGTTGCAGCACATTGGCGAGGACGCCGGTGCGGTAGATGCCGTCCTCATCCGGATCGTCGACCGCCGGGTCGATCTGGCTCGACAGCAGAATCTGCTTGTCGTCCGCCATCACCTCTTCCAGCGCTTTCACGCTCTTCTCGCGACCGACGAAGAGCGGCACGATCATGTGGGGGAACACCACGATGTCGCGCAGCGGCAGAACGGGATGAATTTGAGTGGATTGCTCGGTCATGATTTTTCCTTATCTGGCAAGGCGTCCCGGTCCCGATCTTTCGGCAACACGAAACGCCCCCTGTTCGCCCATTTGATTTGGGGTCTGATGCCCCGGTTTCAAGCAGGCCGATACCTCGTCCGAAACATAGTGCCCCCGCCCCGAACCGACGACAAGACCCAGACTGCTTCAAACTGGTCACAATCGAGGCCTTTGTTCCGGTCCGCGCAACGGTTGCGAAAAACAGTCAGGGCAACCCTACTCCATTGTCGGCGCAGAACGCACAAAATCCCCCCCATTTTCACAAATCCGACCCAATTCGCCGCACTCCCGCCCGGTTTCTTAAGGATAACGGACCTAAGATTAAGAATTGGACCGACCATGTTCACACGGATACTTCGTCGCCTTCACCGCGACCGCCGCCGGATCGCGGTCAGCTTTGCGCTGCTGTTCAGCGCAGGCGTGGTCGAAACGTGGGGCAAATCCGACCTCTTCCCTCCGGGGGTGATGGAGATTGGCGCGGGCCTTGGCCTGCTCGTCTTTTTCGGCTCGTTCATGATCGCGGGCGGGCTCGCCCTGCCCTCGCTGCGTCACGTTTATGTGCCCATCGGCCTCACCCTGTTCGGCGCGGCCGTTCTGGGCCGGGTGTTCCCGGGTTCGGCGTTTTCCCTGCTCACGATCACCGAAGGCGGCGCACGATCGCTCGCCGGTCTGATCACGACCGGGCTTTTCGTCCACTTCCTGTTCTATGGCCGCTGGTCGGACAAGCTGCTGGTCATGCGCCGTTCGCGCAATACGACGCGGCTCGTCACCCTGAAACTCGAATCCGATCAACTGTGGCATGGCTTCGTTCCGACCCCCGGTCGACGCGAGATGCTGCATGACCCCGACGTTCTGTCGGTCGACTGGGTCGACCGCGAGCGCTCGCGCATCCGCGTGATCCGCTGGTCGCCACCGTCCAAGAAGATCGAGGAGTATCTGCAGGTCGAGGATTATCTGCCGAGCGCCTATATCGTCTATCGCTGGGTGCGTCAGGACGAAGAGAAAAAGGAAAAGCTCATGCGCGGCCTGAAGGCGATCAAGATGATCGACATGGTGGACCGCCGGGTGCTTTACATCACCGAGTTCAACCACAACCGTCCGCTGCGCCGCGTTCTGTTCGACTGGGTCGACGACAGTCTTGGCCGTGCCGAGGACGAACGTCTCGCCAAATTGGAAAGCGCCGTGTCCTCGGCCCGCTCCAAGGACGATGCGCGGCGCGAGCAACTGGCCGTCGGCGGTGTTCTGCGCCCTCGGGACTACAACACGCTGAAGCCGACCACGCGCCCCAAGCCCCTGATGGCCGCGGTGGCCGAGTAAGCCCGCGTTAACCGCGTCACACGAAACAAGCCGGGCGGCCACATTGTCGCCCAGCTTCGCTCGCATCCCGGTGTCTCCCAAGGAGAGCCGACATGCGCAAACTCTATCGACTGATCTACCGCGACCGCCGCCGCATCGCGTTCACGACGCTGATGTTGTGCGCGGCATGGGTCGTTGGGTCGGACACCATCCCTGACAGGTTCGTCATCTCGGGCGAAGCGATCACGATCCTCCTACTCGTGGCCGGGTCGACCGCTGCCGCCGTGGCCTTTCCCCGCCATCGTTTCGTGATCGAGATCGCGGCGGTGTCGAATTTTGTCTTCGTGGCGCTCGGTCGGCTTTTTCCCGGCTCGAACTTCAATCTGGCCAATCCCGAGTTGAATTTCGCCTCGTCTCTCCTGCTCTATGCGCTGCTGGCGGTGGCATTCGGTCGGCTGGCCACGGGCCATTGGTCCGACACCCTCCCGCACATCCGGCGCAAGACCATCGCCCGGTCGTATTCCACGCTGAGCGCCAAAGACCTTTGGTATGGGCTGGTGCCCACGCCGGGGCATCTGGACGAAAGCCCCGACCCCGAGGTCGTCTCGATCGATTATGCCGACCCCTCGCGCCGGGTCGTGCGTCTGCTGAACTGGCTGCCACCTGCGGCGCCCTCGGAACTCCTCCTCCATATCGAAGAGATCGAGCCTTTGAACTTCGTGCGACTGCGGGTCGAACGGATCGACCCGGAACAGGGCGGCACGCTCGAAGGCACGACATCGTTCCGGATCGTCGACGAGGGGACGCGCCGCCGGGTCGAAATCTGTCATGTGGCGGATGCGCTGCCCCTGCGCCGCCAGATGCGCGGCTGGCTGGACGACACGCTGGGCCGCTGGATGGACCTGAGGCTTACCCGTGTGGAACAGGCGTCAGCGCGGATATGCGAAACCCCCGGCGGCGTGCGGTACAGACGGCCGGCAGACACGGCCTCAACCGATCTGTTCAACAGTGTCTATGCCAAGGAGACCACCCACAACGGGCCGGAACGTCGTCGGGCCGCCCTGCCGCACTGGATCGCGGCTCTGCCCAAGACCGAACGCTAAAGCGGCTCGATATCGCCTGCGGCGCGGGTGGCATGGAAATCAGCCTCGAACGCCGCGAACCGGCCCTCGGCGATGGCCGCGCGCATGCCCGCCATAAGCTCTTGATAATAATGCAGGTTGTGCCACGTCAGCAGCATGCCCGAAATCATCTCGCCCGCCCGAAACACATGGTGCAGATAGGCGCGCGAATAGCCGGTGCAGGCCGGACAGGTGCAAGCCTCGTCCAAGGGGCGCGGATCGTCGGCATGGCGCGCGTTCTTGATGTTGATCTGGCCGCGCCGGGTCCATGCCTGCCCGGTGCGCCCCGAGCGTGACGGGAGCACGCAATCCATCATGTCGACGCCGCGCTTGACCGCGCCCACGATGTCATCGGACTTGCCCACGCCCATCAGATAACGCGGCTTGTCTGCGGGCAGCATGTCGGGCGCATAGTCGAGCACGCCGAACATCGCCTCCTGACCCTCGCCGACGGCCAGACCGCCGATCGCATAGCCGTCGAAGCCGATGGCCCGCAGCGCCTCGGCACTCTCACCGCGCAAATCCTGCGTCACACCGCCCTGCTGAATGCCAAAGAGCGCATGCCCCGGGCGATCCCCAAAGGCATCGCGCGACCGCTGCGCCCACCGCATCGACAGGCGCATGCTGTCGGCCACCGTCGCATCGTCCGCAGGCAGCGCGGGACATTCGTCGAAACACATCACGATGTCGGAACCGAGCTGGCGCTGGATCTCCATGCTCGTCTCGGGGCTGAGCATATGCTTGGACCCGTCCACATGGCTGCGAAACGTCACCCCGTCCTCGGTGAGCTTGCGCAGATCGGCAAGGCTCATCACCTGAAACCCGCCGCTGTCGGTCAGGATCGGCTTGTCCCAGTTCATGAACCGGTGAAGCCCGCCCAGACGCTCCACCCGCTCGGCGCCGGGCCGCAGCATCAGGTGATAGGTGTTGCCCAGCAGGATATCCGCCCCGGTCGCCGCCACGCTTTCGGGCAGCATCGCCTTGACCGTCGCCGCCGTGCCCACGGGCATGAAGGCCGGTGTGCGGATCTCGCCACGCGGGGTCGAAATGACGCCAGTGCGGGCCTTGCCGTCGGTGGCGTTCACGGAATAGGAGAAGCGTTCTGTCATGGTCGCGCTCATAGCCCCGGCCAGACACCAGAGCAAGCGGCCTGCCCTGTCATACTGACACATGAAGATGTTAGGGCTGGGGTGCGCCCGTAACCAGAATCACATCAGGCGAGGCACGTTTTGACCGGCACACCAATGCATTTCGGGTGGGAGGAATGGCTCTCGCTCCCCGACCTCGGCGTCCCCGCCGTCAAGGCCAAGATCGACACCGGCGCGCGCACATCTGCGCTGCATGCGGATGATATCGAGACCTTCGGGCCGTCCAGTCACCCCAAGGTCCGCTTCACCGTGCGGCCCGTGCCGGGGCGTGACGACATCGTCATCCCCTGCTCGGCCACCGTGGTCGACCGGCGGGAGGTCACCTCGTCCAATGGCGAAAGCGAGAACCGCGTTGTGATCGAAACGACGCTGTCGGTCGGCGGCCAGAGCTGGCCCATCGAAGTGACGCTCACCAACCGCGAGACGATGGCCACCCGCATGCTGCTCGGGCGTCAGGCCCTCCTCGACCACATCACGATCTCGGCGCATGAGCGGATGCTTCAGCCGGAACTGGGCTATGACGTCTATCATACCTCCGAGGTGGCCAAGGCCCAGCCACGCCGGGCCCTGCGGGTCTGCGTGCTCTCGCGTGAGAACAACTATTCGACCAATCGGCTGGTGGAAGAAGGCGAAAGCCGCGGCCACACGGTCGAGGTGATCGACACCACCCGCTGCTACATGGCGATCAACGCGCTCGCGCCCGAAGTGCATTACGACGGCAAACGCCTGCCGGTCTATGACGCGGTGATCCCGCGTATCGGGGCGTCGATCACCACCTACGGCACCGCCGTGGTGCGCCAGTTCGAAACCATCGGCACCTTCTGCCTGAACTCGTCCGCCGGCATCGCAGGCTCACGCGACAAGCTCTTTGCCCATCAGGCGATGGCCAAGGCCGGGATCGGGATGCCGGACACCGCTTTCGCCGCCTCGCCCAAGGACAACTACAACCTCGTGAGCCTCGTGGGCGGCGCGCCCCTGATCGTGAAGCTTCTGGAAAGCACCCAAGGGCGCGGCGTGGTGCTGGCCGAAACCCGCAAAGCCGCCGAATCCGTGATCGACGCCTTCCGCGGCCTCAAAGCCAACTTCCTCGTCCAGCATTTCGTGAAAGAGGCGGCGGGCGAAGACATCCGCTGCTTCGTCGTCGGGGCCAAGGTCGTGGCGTCGATGAAACGCACCGGGGCGGATGGCGATTTCCGCTCGAACCTGCATCGGGGCGGCAAGGCCGAAAAGGTGCGCATCACCGCCGAAGAACGCCGCACCGCGCTGCGTGCCGCCCGCGCCTTTGGACTGTCGGTCGCGGGCGTGGACCTGCTCAGATCATCGACGGGCCCGAAAGTGCTCGAGGTGAACTCCTCTCCCGGCTTCGAAGGCATTGAAACCACGACCGGCAAGAACATCGCAGGGCTGCTGTTCGACGAGGTCGAACGCCGCGCCCGCCCGGTCCCGAAACGCCGCCGGAAATCGGGCACCGCCTAGACCCTTCTCTGTTTCAGGAAACCTCAGGGGGTGAGCCGGCGTCGCCTGCGACGGTGGCGAGGGGGACTGGTCCCCCTCACCGCGCGTTGCCGCCGCAGGCGGAAACGCGCAAAGCCTGCGCGGGCGCAAGCCCGCTCCTTTTGCGAAAAATCAGGCACCCAAACCCATCGCGTCGAGTTTCGCGGCGCAGATAAAATCGTTCTCCGACAGCCCACCGACGGAATGGGTGGTGAAACTCACCTCGGCATAGCCCCAGCCGAGCTTGATGTCGGGATGATGCCCCTCGGCTTCGGCCAGATAGCCCACAGCGTTCACGAGCATGAGCGCCTTGGCGAAATTCTTGGTCTCGTACTTTCGGGTCAGCACCTTGTCGCCCACCTGCCACGCCGGGTCGATCTGGGCCTTGAGCGCGTCCAGATCGGCACCCTCGAGCGCGGGGGTGCCTTTGGGCAGGTCTTTGCAGGATTTGTCAGTCAAAGCGGTCATCGCGTCCTCCAGTCTGTCATGTCTGCGCTAACGCACGGGGCGCGTTACGGTTCAGACCTGATCCGCCACGCCCATCGCTCTGACGATCCGGCGGAAATCCGCTTCGGTCAAGGCCAGCCGCGACCCGCGCACGGCCATGCCCCAGGCCCGGCCACGGCCGCGAGTCAGGTCGAGCTCTTCCAGCAGCGGGCGGATCGGCGCGGGTTTGGCATCGCTCACGTAATCGATATCGACCCGCCACGGATGAAAGCCTGCGACCTGTTCGGTCTGATACGCCGCCTCGGACAGGACCCGCCCGACCGCCACGAAAGCCTGCACCTTGTCGCCGCCGTCCATGCGCTCGCGCGGGGCATAGTAGACCAGCCAATCGCCTGATTTTACCGGGCTAATCGCCTCCATCCGGCCATGACCCAATTGCGCGAAGCCGCCGTCGACGCCACGCCTGACGTGATCGCTGACCGCGATCCCGAGCCAATAGTTCATGATGCGCCTTTCCTGCCTCGGTCCCGGGATTGAGGGTCTACCGCCCCCTAGACCTCCGGGCCTCAAAAACCTATATGTTCAGTCAGGAATTCTAAGGACGAGCGATGAACACCGAAAGCCCCGAAAAGATGGAAGGCGCGCCCCTCATCAAACCGTCGACCACCGAGCATGCGCTTTACGACAAGGTCGTCGATGCGTGCCGGACGGTGTATGACCCGGAAATCCCGGTCAACATCTACGACCTCGGGTTGGTCTACACCATCGACATCAATGACGAGAACGACGTCTACATCATGATGACGCTCACCGCGCCGGGCTGCCCGGTCGCGGGTGAGATGCCCGGCTGGATCATGGACGCGGTCGGCCCCGTGGACGGCGTGAAATCCGTCGATGTGGACCTGACGTGGGACCCGCCCTGGGGGATGGACATGATGTCGGACGAAGCCCGTCTCGAACTCGGATTCATGTGAGGAAACCATGTTCGGAATACCCGGAAAACAAGCTGTGACCATCACCGACACCGCCGCCGTGCAGATCGCGCGGCTGATGGACAAGGGCGGTCACAAGGGCCTGCGCATCGGCGTCAAGAAAGGCGGCTGTGCGGGCATGGAATACACGATGGACTATGTCGACGACGTGGACCCGAACGACGAAGTCGTGGAGCATGAGGGCGCGCGTGTGATGATCGCGCCGATGGCCCAGATGTTCCTGTTCGGCACCGAAATCGACTATTAGACCTCGATTCTGGAAAGCGGGTTCAAGTTCCGCAATCCGAACGTGGTCGATGCCTGCGGTTGCGGCGAGTCGATCAAGTTCGACGAGACCATCGGCGCCGGAAAGTGAGCATCTCGGACGACGAGATCGCGCATTTTTACGAGCTGTTCGAAGCTATTGGAGGCCTCTCCCATCGTAAGATGATGGGCGGGGCCTCTTTCTATTCCGAGGGTCAGATTTTCGCGATCCTGTCCTCGGAGGGCCAGATTTTCCTCAAGGCCAAAGGCCCGTTTGCCGAGGCGCTCGCTGCCGAGGGCGCGACCAAGTTCGAGATGGAGGACGGGCGCGGCATGCATTACTGGACCCTGCCCGACGCCGCCCTCGACAACCCGGACCTTGCCGCCGATTGGGGCCACCGCGCCTTGGCCGCCCTCTGACCCCTTGCCCTCAGCCCCCTGCGCGTTACGGTTCCCCGAAACTTGAATGAGGGAGACGGGCATGCGGCGCAAACTGGCGGCTGGCAACTGGAAAATGAATGGCACGGCATCGAGCCTTGGCGAGGTCGAGGCGATCCGTGACGCGCATGCGGGCGCGGGCGTCGACATTCTGCTCTGCCCCCCGGCCACGCTGCTTTCACGCCTGTCCGAGGTTGCGGGCGAGACCATCGCCACCGGCGGTCAGGACTGCCACGCGAATGAAAGCGGCGCGCATACCGGCGACATCGCTGCGACCATGCTTGCAGACGCGGGTGCCACCTATGTGATCCTCGGCCACTCGGAGCGGCGGGAAGATCACGAGGAAACCGACCTCAACGTGCGTGAAAAGGCTAAGGCGGCGCTGGCGGCGGGCCTCAAGGTCGTGATCTGCGTGGGCGAGTCGCTGGAGGAACGCGAGGCGGCCAATACGCTGGCCATCATCGGCGGGCAGTTGGCGGGCTCGATCCCCGATGCGGTCACGGGTGAAACCCTCGTCGTCGCCTATGAACCGATCTGGGCCATCGGCACCGGCAAAATTCCGACCCTCGACCAGATCGGCGAAGTCCACGATTTCATCCGCTCGCGGCTGGAAGAACGCTTTGGCGCCGGCGTGGGCCGCTCCACCCGTATCCTGTACGGCGGCTCGGTGAAGCCCGGTAATGCGGCCGAAATCTTTGCCGTCTCGAACGTGGACGGTGCGCTGGTGGGTGGCGCGAGCCTGAAGGCCGCAGATTTCTCGCCCATCATCACGGCCCTTGAGGATGCGTGACCGGACCGTTACTGCCTAACACGTTAAGTAAAGGAGGTCGGCATGGATCACGACGAACTGGCGCATTGGTCGAAGCGCGCGGCGGATTGGGCCCGCGACTATCACGCGGGCCTGCGGGATCGCCCGGTGCGCCCGGACATCGCGCCCGGCGACTTCCGCAAGCTGATCGACGCCCCCGTGCCGGAAGAGCCCGAGGCGATCGAGACGATCTTTGACGATTTCGCGCGGCTCGTGCCCGACGCCATGACCCATTGGCAGCACCCCCGGTTTTTCGCCTATTTCCCGGCCAATGCCGCGCCCGTGTCGATGCTGGCTGAACAACTGGCGAATGCGATGGCGTCGCAGGCCATGCTCTGGCAGACCGCGCCCGCCGCGAACGAGATGGAGGCGCTGGTCGTCGACTGGATGCGCGACACGCTGGGTCTGCCTGCAGATTTCACCGGCACGATCCACGACAGCGCCACGACCGCCACGTTTTCGGCCGTCATGACGATGCGCGAGAAAGCCCTGGGATTTCAGGGCATTGGCGAGGGTCTTTCAGGTGGGCCGCGGCTGCGTATCTATGCCTCGGCCCAGACCCACAGTTCGGTCGACAAGGCGGTGCGCCTGTCGGGGATCGGTCAGAACAACCTCGTCAAAGTGCCGGGCAAACCTGACGACCCGCGCTATTCGATGGATCCGGCCGCACTGGACGCCGCGATCCGCGCCGATCTGAAGGCCGGACTGAAACCGGCGGGCGTGGTTCTGGCCACCGGCGGCACTGGGATCGGCGCCTGCGACGATATCTCGGCCTGTATCGACGTGGCGCGCACGCACGGTTTGCCCGCACATGTCGACGCGGCATGGGCCGGATCGGCCATGATCTGCCCTGAATTCAGGGGTTTGTGGGCAGGTGTAGAGAAAGCGGATTCGGTCGTGTTCAACCCGCACAAATGGCTGGGGGCGCAGTTCGACTGCTCGATCCAGTTCCTGCGCGACCCCGGCCCGCAGATTCAGACGATGGGCCTGCGCCCCGATTATCTCCAGACGCCCGGCGCGGACGAGATCGTGAATTACAACGAATGGACCCTGCCGCTGGGCCGCCGGTTCCGTGCGCTCAAGATCTGGTTCCTCCTGCGATCCGAGGGGCTTACGGGCCTGCGCGCACGTATTCGCAACCATGTCGCGTGGGCCAATGAGGCGCGCGATGCCATCGCAGCACTCGACGGGTTCGAGATCGTGACGGAGCCGATCCTGTCGCTCTTTTCCTTCGCCTATCGCGACGATGCGACCACGGCGCGGCTGCTCGACGCCGTGAACCGGGACGGGCGCATCTACCTCACCCAGACCACGCACGCGGGCCGCTATGTGATCCGTGTGCAGGTCGGACAGTTTGACGTGACGCGCGACGATGTCATGATGGTTCCTGACGTTCTGAAGGAGATCGCAGGGAGCCTGCCATGATCCGTATCCTCGCCCTCGTCGCATGTCTGTGGCCCACGCTGGCCACGGCGCAAAGCTGGCCGGTCTATGAAAACGTCTACGTCAACGACTACGCCCGGCTTTTGCCCGAGGATGTGGAGACGCGGATCAAACGTCAGCTCGAGGTGCTGCGCGAGGACACCGGGGTCGAGGCCACGGTGCTCACCCTGAACACGCGCGGGGGTTTCACGCCGACAGACACGATGGAAGACTTTGCCACCGGTCTCTTCAACGAATGGGGCATCGGGGACGCGGCGCGCAACGATGGTATCCTGATCCTCGTGCTGCGCGATGACCGCGAAATGCGGATCGAGCTTGGCTCGGGCTACGGCAGCGGGTTCAACCGCGAGGCGCAGGACATCATCGACCGGGTGTTCCTGCCGGAGTTTCGCAACGACAATTACGCCGACGGGATCGAGGACGGGACCGATGCGGTCATCACCCGGATCGCGCGGGCGCATTGGAATGGCCAAGAACCGCCCGAGCGCAATGACAGTAACGGCGATATCGTCGCTTGGATAATCGGCATCCTCGCCGTGGTCGGCGGCGTGGTCGCCGCGTTTTCGCGCAAGATCATCGACCGGTTCCGCACCTGTCCCGAATGTGGCGAGCGCGGCCTTAACACCCTGCGCAACCGCCTGCGGGCGCCGACGCGCACGAGCACGGGACGGGGCGAAAAGATCACCGACTGCCCCCATTGCGGCTATCATTCGGTCGTGCCTTACACGATCCCCCGCGTGACCTCGTCGTCATCTTCAGGCGGATCGTTCGGCGGCGGGTCGAGCTCGGGCGGCGGCGCGTCGGGGCGCTGGTAAGCGGCGGCTTGCCGAAACGTGACCTCGGTGGCCGTTACGTCAACCGAACTTTATCCCTTTCGTGCGTTATCCTAAGGCTATGACCCGTTTCGTCCTGTCAGATTCACCTGCCGAACATATCGCCGACGGCGTGCTGCACGTTATCGGCGTGATTGCGGCCGTGGCCGGGGCAAGCGTGCTTCTCACATGGGCGGCGCTCTCGGTCGAGGGGGCGCATCTGGCCGCACTCGTGCCCTATGCCATCGGGCTGATCGCGACCTTCGCGTTTTCCGCCGCCTATAACATGACGCTTCATGCCCCGATCCGGGCGGTGCTGCGCCGGTTCGATCACGCGGCGATCTATCTGATGATCGCCGGCACCTATACGCCCGTGGCGCTGATCGGCGTGGGTGGCGGCTATGGCATCGCGCTCGCGGTGGCAAGCTGGGCCATCGCGCTGACTGGTGTGGTGCTCAAGGTCGTGTGGTTCGACCGGATCGAAAAGCTGGGGTTCTGGCTTTACATGGCGCAGGGCTGGCTCTGCTTGGCCGCCATCGGCCCGATCGTGGCCGCGCTTCCGGTCGCCGCGATGGTGCTGCTCGTCATCGGCGGCTTGCTCTACACGGTCGGCACGGTGTTCTTTCACAAGGCGCTGCCCTATGCCCGCGCGATCTGGCATGGGCATGTCCTTGCCGCCGCCGCCACGCATTATGCCGCGGTGCTGCTGGTCGTGCGCCTCGCCTGACCCCACGCGGATTTCCGCCTGCCCCTCACCCTTGCGTGACAGACCCGCCCAACTCGCGTAGAATCACAGATAATCCGGGCAAAGACCCGGCAAGCCACAACAAAGAGGCGACGGGCATGAACACCTACACGAGACGCGGCATCCTATTGGCCGCAGGCGGCGCGGGCGCGACCATGGCGCTGGCAGGCTGTGACAACGGCATGGGCTCGGGCGGCAGCAACACGATCGACGCGCGCGTCGACAGCACGCTCAACTACCTGTTCTCCACCTATCCCGAAGCGCAGAACCTGCGCTCCAAATCGGTCGGTATGCTGGTCATGCCGCTCGTGACCGAGGCGGGCATCCTCGTCGGCGGCGCTTACGGGCGCGGCGCGCTCAGGGTCGGGGGTGCGACGGTGGACTACTACTCCCAGACCAAGGCGAGCATCGGCATTCAGGTCGGCGCGCAGCAATATGCGCACGTTCTGTTCTTCATGACCGAGGACGCTCTGGGCGAGTTCCGTTATTCCCCCGGCTGGGTCGCGGGCGCGGACATCAAATACGCGGTTCTGGATCAGGGCGACCGCTTCTCGGCGGATACGCTGGTCGGCTCGACCCCGGTCGTGGCGATGGTCTTTGGCACGGCGGGGCTGATTTTGGGCGCGACCGTCGAAGGGTCGAAATACACCCGTATCCTGCCCTAAGCGGCGGGACCCGCCACCGCGAAGGCGAGATAGAGCACGAGGATCGCGGCGAGCCATGAGGCCGCGACCCTCACCCCGATGCGGGCCACCTGCCCGCCCCACCGTTCGAGAATCACGCGCACCACGCCTGCGATAGCGGCGGTCGCGACGTTGACGGCGACGAACAATCCCAGACGGATCGAGACACCGATTTCGGTGAAGCTGTGCCCTTCGAGCGCGGCGGCCATCACGGCGGCCCCCATGAGGCCCGCGAGGATCGGCAGGGCCTGCCCGAGCCGGTCGAGCGTGACCACCGCAGCGAGCGCCCCCAGCACCAGCCCGAAAGCGAGCGGCAGGAGTGCGGCCCAGAGCCCGACGACCGGGGCCAATGCCATGCCGACGATCTGACCGACGAGAAACGCGGGCCACGCCGCGACCATCCCTTCGGTCTTCCACAGGGCCAGCGTGACGGCGAGCGTCGCCAATGGCAGGATCAGGCCGGGGTAGCCGAGGATGACCCCGGCCCCCTCCAGAAACGCGCCGTAGCTATCCGCGCCCGTCTTGAACGCATGGGCCTGCGCCGCGCCCGGAATGAGCGCGGCTGTAAGTGCGGCGGGAAGTGTGAGGCGCCTCACGCGACGCCGAACAGGAAGGCCGCGCCGAGGGCGGCGATCACCGCACCAGCGGCGCGCACGACGACACGGCCAGCGGTCGAGCCGACCAGCACGCCAAGCGCGATGCCTGCGATGTGCAGAAGCCCGGTGCCGACCACGAAGCCGATGCCATAGGCGAACGGGTTCACCGCGCCCGGCAATTCTGTGCCATGCGCATGGCCGTGGAAGATCGCGAAGACGCCGACGATGAC
Source organism: Pseudomonadota bacterium (assembly GCA_036154315.1). Taxonomy (GTDB): domain Bacteria; phylum Pseudomonadota; class Alphaproteobacteria; order Rhodobacterales; family Rhodobacteraceae; genus Maritimibacter. Next base: position 54,738 of record JAYZLL010000015.1, on the reverse strand, counting down.
GCCCGCGACCCAGAGCGGCGCGCGCACGGCAAAGGCGATGAGCAGACCGAGGACCACGCCGGACAGCGCGATACCCGCCTCGACCGCCGGGACTTGAATGCCCAGCACGCCAAGCGCGCCGCCGAAGGCCATGACCAGCGGAAAGACCACCGGAAGGATGTAGATCGCGGGCTTGCCGAGGAAAGCGCCCCAGAGGCCGACCGCAACCATCGCGATTACGTGGTCCCAGCCGAGGATGGGATGGGTGAAGCCCGAGATGAACCCACCGGTTTCGCCGTCGGTATGGGCCTGCGCCACGGTGGCGAGGATGATGAGCGGCAGCGCCGCGGCAAAGGATCTGGTGATACGCATAAAATTCTCCCTGTCGGCGGCGGTGCCGCGCGGTCTTTCAGTAGTTACGGTAAACGGGCCCCAATGGTTTCGCCAACGACGAAATCGCAGGGTGAACTGGCTGGAGGCCCTGAGCTGGCCGCGTGCTACGCCCCGACCCCACGCGCGGGATCAGGGCCGTTGTCGCGCCCCGCGCGCCTTAGCGCAACCGTTTGATGAGGGACGAGGTATCCCAGCGTTGGCCGCCCATGTTCTGCACGTCCTTGTAGAACTGATCGACCAGCGCTGTGACGGGGAGCGCGGCCCCGGTCTGTTCGGCCTCGGCCAGACAGATGGCAAGGTCCTTGCGCATCCAGTCGACCGCGAAACCGTGGTCGAACTTGTCGTCAAGCATGGTTTCGTGCCGATTGACCATCTGCCAGCTTCCCGCCGCGCCGCCCGAGATCGCCTCGACCACCGCGCGCCCGTCGAGCCCGGCCTTTTCTGCAAAGGCCAGCCCTTCGGACAGACCCTGAACGAGGCCCGCGATACAGATCTGGTTCACCATCTTGGTCAACTGCCCCGCGCCCGTCTCGCCCAGACGCTTGATCGACCGACCGTAAGCCTGCATGACCGGCTCGGCCTTGGCAAACACCGCCGCGTCGCCGCCGCACATGATGGCGAGCACGCCGTTCTCGGCCCCCGCCTGACCGCCCGACACCGGACCGTCGACATAGCCGATGCCAGCCTTGCCCGCGATCTCGGCCAGTTCGCGCGTCACCATCGCCGAAACCGTGGTGTGGTCGACGAAGATCGCACCGTCAGACATGCCCGCGAACGCGCCGTCGTCTCCGGTGCAAACCGCGCGCAGATCGTCGTCATTGCCGACGCAGGCCATCACGAATTCGGCACCTTGCGCGGCCTCGCGTGGGGTCGCGGCCGCCGCGCCGCCATGCTCGGCGACCCAAGCCTCGGCTTTGGCGGACGTGCGATTATAGACCGTTACCTCATGCCCCTTGGCCGCGAGGTGGCCCGCCATCGGGTACCCCATCACGCCCAGTCCAAGAAACGCGCATTTGGCCATCTCGCTCTCCCTTCATTGCACCTGTTCTTTGGAGCCTTTAATGAACGGGGCCAGCGGACAGGTCAACAAAGGGTCCTATGGCGTCTCTCTTCAAATGGATGGTGCGCGGTGTGAGTGCCGTTTTGGTGCTGGCCGTCCTCGCCCTCAGCTTCGTCTATTACCTCGCCTCGCGCTCGCTGCCGGATTACGAGGCCGAGCGCAGCGTCATCGGGCTGCAAGCGCCGGTCGAGATCGTGCGCGACAATCACAACGTGCCGCATATCTTCGGCGAGACCGATAACGACGTCTATTACGCGCTCGGATACGCCCATGCGCAGGACCGGCTGTGGCAGATGGTGACCATGCGCCGAACGGTGCAGGGCCGCCTGTCCGAGATGTTCGGGGCGCGTACGCTCAAGACCGACGAGCTGATGCGGCGGCTCGACCTTTACCGGCTGGCGCAACAATCGGTCGAGGCGCAGGACGATGCGACCAAGGCGGCGCTTATCGCCTATGCGCGCGGTGTGAATGCGTGGCTCGACCGGGTGAACGACGAGGCGCTGGGGCGCGGCGCGCCGGAGTTCTTTCTGTTCGACAACGCCATCTCGCCGTGGGTGCCCGCCGATTCCATCGCGATCCTGAAGCTGATGGGCGTGCAACTGGCAGGCCATATCGAAGAAGAGGTGCTGCGCGCGCGCGTGTCGCTGACACTGGACGACGACCGCGTGGCCGACATCCTGCCCGACATGCCGGGGAGCGGCGTGGCCGCCCTGCCCGACTATGCCTCGCTCTTTCCCGAGACGCCCGATGCGAGCCAGTTCGCGGCCTATGATGACAGCCCCGAGGACGCGCTGCTCTACCCCGTGGCCGAGCGTGGGCTTGCCGGGGCGTCGAACGCCTGGGCGGCCGCGCCTGACCGTTCGGCGGCGGGTGGAACGCTTTTGGCGAACGATCCGCATCTGGGTTTTTCCGCGCCAACGATCTGGTATCTCGCGCGGCTCGAGCTGTCTTCGGGCGCGATCATCGGGGGCACCCTGCCCGGCGTGCCCGCCGTGCTTCTGGGCCGGTCTGCCGATTTCGCGTGGGGGCTGACCTCGTCCTATCTCGACGATCAGGACGTGTTCATCGAAAAGGTGAACCCGGAGAATGCGAACGAGGTGATGACCCCTCTGGGCTATCAGCCGCTCACGCGCCGCTCGACCATCATCCGGGTGCGTGAGGCTGCGCCGGTGACGATCGATCTGCGATGGTCCGACAACGGCCCGATCATTCCGGGCGATCACTACAACCTCGCCTCGGTGACGCCGCCGGGCCATGTCGCATCCCTCGGCTGGACGCTGCTGACGGCTGACGACACCTCGATGACCGCCGCCATGAACCTGATGCAGGCCAAGTCGGTGCTGCAGGGGATCGAAGCGGGCCGCGATTTCATCGCCCCGAGCCAGAACGTCACCATGATCGACCGGGACACCATCGCGCTCAAGACCATCGGCGTGATGCCGCGCCGTGATGCGAACCACATGACCTATGGCCGCCTGCCCGCCCCCGGCTGGCGTGAGGAAAACCGCTGGCTGGGGCGTGAGGCTTATGCCGCCAACCCGCAGTTCGTCTCGCCCTCGGGTGGTATCGTCGGCAACACGAACAACAAACTGCTGGAACGACCCTTCCCGCTGCATGTGAGTTACGACTGGGGCGACAGCCAGCGCATTCAGCGGTGGCAGTTCCTGATGCAGAACCGCGAGGTTCACACGCGCGAAAGCTTCATCGAGGCGCAGCTCGACATCGTGTCGCCCACCGCGCGCAACCTCTTGCCCCTCGTCGGGGCCGATCTGTGGTTCACCGGGGAAGCCGCGCCCGAAGGCACGCCCGAGCGCAAGCGCCAGCAGGCGCTCGATCTCTTGGCCAACTGGAACGGCGAGATGAACGAGCATCTGCCCGAACCGCTGATCTACATGGCGTGGATGCGGGCGCTCCAGAACCGGTTGATCCGCGACGAGATGGGGCCGCTTGCCAGCGTGTTCCGCCATGTCGAGCCGCTTTTCATCGAACGGGTCTTCCGCGATGTGGACGGGGCAAGCATCTGGTGCGACGTGGTCCAATCCGCGCCCACCGAGACCTGCACCGACATGGCGCGCGTCGCGCTGGACGATGCGCTTTTGTGGATCGACGAGCACTACGGCGGCTCTTACGAGTCGCTGCGCTGGGGCGACGCGCATGAGGCGACCCATGACCATCAGGTGCTGGGCGACCTGCCGGTGCTGAAATGGTTCGTGAACATCCGTCAGTCGACCTCGGGCGGGGACAACACGCTGATGCGCGGCAAGACCTCGGGGCGCGACCCGGACCCGTTCCTGAACGTGCATGGCGCGGGCTATCGCGGGGTCTATGACTTCGCCGACCCGGATTCGTCGCTGTTCATCACCTCGACCGGGCAGTCTGGCCACTTCCTGTCGCGTCACTACGACGATCTGGGCGATCTGTGGCGGCGGGGCGAGTACGTTCCCATGTCGCTCGACCCCGATCTGGCGCGCGCAGCTTCGGTGGGAACCACGGTCCTGCGCCCGGCCCAAGCCCAGAACTGAACACTTGGTCATTTTCTGACGCTACGTCACGAAACACTGCGTTTTCGCTGTGCGTAAGGTTAGCGAATTGATCTTGCTCATTTTTAGACCAACCGGTCAGACGAAGTGCGATTCAGTCAGCAATTATTGGCCTATCGCGCGATGAAGCAGGGGTAGTCAAACCGGAAAGTGATCGTCATATAGCGCCTCGTTCCCCCCGGACGCGCGACTGCGCGCGGGGGTGATCTGCCGTCACTCACGGTAATAGGCTGGCCGCCGCCGAACGCCCTCTGGCGGCGGCTGGTCTATGCGTGGGACTTGTGGAACTGGTTGGCTTGCTTGTCGGTCCAGCGGACGGTGATCTCCCACCCATCCTCGGATTGGACCTCTTCGAGCACGACACCGGTTTCGTGAAGCGACGCGCGTTTGCGCCCTTCGGAAAACGGGATCAGCAGCTCTTCTTCGCGGGTTTCGACACTCAGCGCGGCGTCGATGGCGGGATAAAGCGCATCGACCCCTTCGCCGGTCCAGGCCGACATGGCGACGACTTCATCGGTGCGCTCGGCTTGGGTGAGATAGGCCGCACGGGTCTGGTCGTCGAGCTTGTCGATCTTGTTCCAGACCTCGATCAGCGGCACGTCCTCATCCACCCCCAGATCTTCGAGAATCGCGAGCACGTCCTGCGCCTGCTCCTGCGTCTCGTCATGGGCAATGTCGCGCACGTGAAGGATCAGATCCGCCCCCAGCACCTCTTCCAGCGTGGCGCGGAAGGCGGCGACGAGTTGCGTGGGCAGGTCCGAGATGAACCCCACCGTGTCCGACAGGATCACCGTGCGACCGCCCGGCAGATCGACGCCGCGCATGGTCGGGTCGAGCGTGGCGAAGAGCATGTCCTTGGCCATGACCTCGGCCCCGGTCATTCGGTTGAACAGCGTCGACTTGCCCGCGTTCGTGTAGCCCACCAGCGCCACGACCGGGAACGGCACCTTGGCGCGCGCGGCGCGGTGCAACTCGCGAGTTTTGACCACTTTGGAGAGCTGCTTGCGCAGCCGCGTGAGTTGTTCGTCGATGGCGCGCCGGTCGGCCTCGATCTGCGTTTCGCCGGGGCCGCCGACAAAGCCAAGCCCGCCGCGCTGACGTTCAAGGTGGGTCCAGGCCCGCACCAGCCGGGTGCGCTGATAGGTGAGCGCGGCCATTTCGACCTGAAGCACACCTTCGCGGGTGGCGGCGCGGTCCGAGAAAATTTCGAGGATCAGCCCGGTGCGGTCGAGGATTTTGACCTTCCACTCGCGTTCGAGGTTGCGCTGCTGCACGGGCGACACCGGCCCGTCGATCAGCACAAGCTCGACCTCATGCGCCTTGAGCGTTTCGCCCAGTTCCTCGGTCTTGCCGGTGCCGAACAGGTGGCCGGGATGCGGTTTGGGCAGTCGCACGATCTGGCTGCCCACGACCTCGAGCCCCGGCAGGGCGACGGCCAGAGACACGGCTTCTTCAAGCGCGGGGCCAGCGTCCCTGCGCCCCGGATCGGAGGTCAGTTCAGGATGAATGACCCAAGCGCGCGTCGCGCCCGGCTCGCTCGTGAGTTCCAAGATCAGTTATCGTCGCCGTCGTAGAGGTTGATCGGCTGCGACGGCATGATGGTGGAAATCGCGTGCTTGTAGACAAGCTGGCTCTGCCCATCGCGCTTGAGCAGAACGCAGAAATTGTCGAACCACGAAATCACGCCCTGCAGCTTGACCCCGTTGATGAGGAAGATCGTCACCGGCACCTTGGCCTTGCGGACGTGGTTCAGGAATGCGTCCTGCAGGTTTTGCTTATCAGCAGCCATCGCTTATTGCCCTTGTTTTATCGTGCTGCCGTCACACGGCAGGTATCCCTATCTCTTTCAATAGTAATGATGGCGTTGGGAATTTAAACCCCCCAAAAATCACGCCGCTGCCGAAATCTTTTGCAGCGTTTCCATAGGGTCAGCGCCCGCGTCGCTGCCAGACGTCCGGGGACAGGAGCGCGACGATGGCGAGGAGTTCGAGCCGTCCGAGCACCATCGCCGCCGAGAGCACCAGCTTGGCGGAATCCGACAACAGCCCATAGCGGATCGGTTGGGAGGCTGCGAGGTCGGCCAATTGCCCGGTGGTGGTGAGCGCGGCGACCGTGAGGACGACGGATTGCTCGAAAGTCTCGCCGGTGAAAGAGAACGCCATCATGACCACGGCCACCGACAGCGTCATCAGCATGAAAAACACCCACGCCATATAGGCGCCACCCCGGCGGATATGGCGCGCCTCGCTGCCCGACCCCGCGACCGAGTTCGGGTGAACCAGCTTGTCGAGTTCGCGCCGCCCGTGCTGGTAAAGCGCCCAGACCCTGAGGAGCTTGGCGCCCCCTGCCGTGGTCGCTACGCCGCCGCCGACCAGTGCCAGCCCCATCAGGATCAAACCCGGCGTCGACAGCCCCGACCACGCCTGCGACGTGTTCCACGCGTTCGAGACGAAGCCGTTTGTGGTGAGGAAGGACAGGACGGTAAAGACCGACCCCCAGAGCGAGGCGAGGCCCGACCAGATCGTCATCTCGCTCGCCACCTCGTAAGCGCCAAGGAAATGGCGCGCGAAAAGAAAGAGCGGGACCACGACGATGATGATCGCGGCCAGTTTGACCTCGGGGTCTGAGATGAAGCGGGTCATCTCGGACCCCTGCCCGTCGCGCGAGAATGCGAGGCGCGAGACCGCGAAGATCATGAAGATCGCAATCATGACCTCGCCCCCATAGCCCGACGCGCCATTGGCCACGCCACCTACCGGCGAGATCCCGGATGTCGAGAGCGTCGACATGGCGTGACACAGCGCGATCAGGGGTGTTTCGCCCGCGAGGATCAGGCCAAGCCAGAGCGTCGCAGTCAGGCCGACATAGACCGGAAACAGCCGCAACGCGTAGGTGCGCACCCGGGCCGAGAGATCGGCCACCTTTTCGATCTGAGTAATCTGCGCGCCCTGCGTGGCAATCCGGCGCGCGCGCACCTCGAACCCGCCGAGCGCCATCGGGGCAAGCACTGCAATGGCACTGACCCAGACGAACAGCCCGCCGAGCCAACCCACCGTGGCGCGCCACAGGTGGATCGAGGGCGACAGCCGCCCCGGCTCGTGAAACAGCGACGCCCCGGTCGAGGTGAGCGACGAGACCATTTCGACATAGGCGTTGAGAAAGGTCGTGTTGCGCACCGCCTGCTGAAACGGGATGGCAAGCATCAGCGGCAGCACGGTGAAGATGAAGAGCAGGCCCACGAGGTGACGCCGAGGCCGGTCAGAACGGTCCTGACCCGACATGGCGATGGCCAGCATCAGCGCAAAGACCAGCGACAGCATCGACCACAGGAAAAACGTGCCCGCCACATGGGTGTCTTCGATCACCATCGCATGGGCGGCCGGCAACAGCATCGCCACGGCGCACAGGCCGATCACGACGACCAGAAGCGGCAGCTTGGCGAGCTCTTCGGACATCCCGGCGCCCGGGCCTAGAAATAATCGATCGAGACCTGAAGCAGGCGCTCGACCTCGGGCACGTCTCCGGCCATCGCGAAGAGCACGACCACGTCGTCCTCGTCGATCCGGGTGGAGCCCACGGGTTTGACGTAGCGGTCGCCCTTCATCACGCCGCCGACCAGAACGCCCTCGGGAAAGTCGATGTCGGCGATCCGGTTGCCCGCAATGGGGCTGGTGGACAGCACCTGCGCCTCGATCACCTCGGCCTCGGCATCGCCCACCGAATAGACACCGCGCACCCGGCCGTGGCGGATGTGGCGCAGGATCGAGGACACGGTGGTCTGGCGCGGGTTGATATAGGCGTCGACGCCCAAGGGCTCCATCAGCGGGACGAGCGAGGGATCGTTCACCAGACAGATCGACATCGGGCAGCCCATATTGCGCGCGCGCACGGCGGCAAGCATGTTGACCTTGTCGTCCGAGGTGACGGCGAGGACCGCGTCGGCCCGGCTGATCCCGGCCTCTTTCAGCAGTTCCTTGTCCATCCCGTTGCCGTGCAGCACGACGGTACGCTCCAGCGCATCCGCGGCGCGTTCGGCGGTGGCCCGGTCCAGTTCGATGATCTTGGCGCGCACCCGATCGGTGCGGGTTTCGAGGGCCTCGGCCACGGCGCGGCCCACGTTGCCGCCGCCAAGGATCACGACACGTTCCTGCCGCTTCACCTGCTTGCCGAAAATCTCGAGCGTCCGGTTCACGTCCTTGGTTTCGGAGAAGACATAGATCTGGTCGCCGGGAAACAGCTGGTCGCCTGCTTCGGGCGCGAACAGCGTGCCCTCGCGGCGGACACCGCAGACGATGGCGTTCAGCGTGGAAAACAGGTCGGTGAGCTGCCGGAGCGGCGTGTTCACCACCGGGCAATCCTCGTCCAGCGCGATCCCCAGCATGGTCGCGCGGCCTTCGAGAAAGCGTTCCGTGTCGAACGCGGTCGGGGCCTGAAGTCGTCTGAGCGCGGCCTCGGCCACCTCGCGTTCCGGGCTGATGACCACGTCGATCGGCAGGTGATCCTGCCGGTAGAGGTCACGGTAAATTGCGGTCAGATAGCTCTGCGCCCGAAGCCGCGCGATCTTGCGCGGGACCGCGAACACCGAATGCGCCACCTGACAGGTGACCATGTTCACCTCGTCCGAATGGGTGGCCGCGATGACCATGTCGGCGTCGCGTGCGCCTGCATTGTCCAGCACGTCAGGGTATGAGGCGAAGCCCGTGATCCCCTGTACGTCCAGCGTTTCGGTCGCACGGGCGACGAGATCGGGGTTGTTGTCCACGACGGTGACGTCGTTGCGTTCCCCCGACAGGTGGCGCGCGATCTGCCAGCCGACCTGGCCCGCGCCGCAGATGATGACTTTCATTCGGACATCCCGCTTTGTCGTCGCTCAACCCTTGGCAGGATACGCCACGGGGGTCAATCAGGAGGCTTCGGCCTGATCGTCGCCCTCTTCACCCTCGGCCACGTAAGCGACGCGCGCGCCGGACTTGGTGCCGGTCACGATCCCGAGGCTCTTGAGCTTGCGGTGCAGTGCCGAGCGTTCCATCCCCACGAAATTCGCGGTGCGGGAAATATTGCCGCCGAACCGGTTGATCTGGGTCATCAGATACTCCCGCTCGAACGCCTCGCGCGCTTCGCGCAGCGGCAGGGTGGCGAGCGCGGTGGGCAGAACGATCCCGCCCCCCGGCGCAATGCCCGCATCGCCGCCTTCGGAGCCGGGCAGTTCGCCTGCGTCGATCGGTCCCGTCCCGTCGCCGAGGATCAGCACCCGTTCCACCACGTTCTTCAACTGGCGCACGTTGCCCTGCCACGGCATCGACTGGAGCACGGCAATGGATTCGTCGGTCAGCTCGCGCAGCGGCAGGCCCTGCGTGGCGTTGAACACCTTGATGAAATGCTCGGCCAGCACCGGAATATCCTCGCGCCGGTCGGCGAGAGGCGGGACATGGATCGGCACCACGTTCAGGCGGTGATAAAGTTCCTCGCGAAAGCGCTTGGCCTCGATCTCCGCCTGCAGGTCGCGGGTGGTGGATGAGATCACGCGCACGTCGACCTGCACCTTTTCCGAACCACCGACGCGGGTAAAGCTCTGCTCCACCAACACGCGCAGGATCTTGGATTGGGTGCCGGGCGGCATATCGGCCACCTCGTCGAAGTAGATCACCCCGCCGTTGGCCTGTTCGAGCAGCCCCGCCTCGATCCCGCGCTCGGGGCTTTCCTTGCCGAAAAGCACGTCTTCCATCTGGTCGGGTTCGACCGCCGCCGAGTTTACGATGACAAAGGGCGCACCCGCGCGGTCGGAGCCTGCATGGATGGTGCGCGCCGCCAGTTCCTTGCCCGACCCCGCGGGCCCGGTGAGCAGCACGCGCCCGTTCGAGCGCATGACCTTTTCGAGGTTCGATTTCAGCGATTTGAACGCGGCCGAAGCCCCGATCATGTCGACCGGTCCCGTGCCCTTGCGCTTCAACTCGACGTTCTCACGCCGCAGGCGCGAGGTCTCCATCGCCCGCGAGATCACCACCATGAGCTGGTCGATGTTGAACGGCTTTTCGATGAAGTCGTAAGCACCCTGCTTGATCGCCGCCACCGCGATTTCGATGTTGCCGTGGCCCGAAATGATGACCACGGGCACCTCGGGATATTCCCGTTTCACGACCTTCAGGATGTCGATCCCGTCCATCGTGCTGTCCTTCAGCCAGATGTCGAGGATCATCAGCCCCGGCGGCTGGCTCGTGACCGCCGCCATCGCCTCGTCCGACGTGCCGGCCTTGCGGGTCGTATAGCCCTCGTCCTCGAGAATATCCGAGATGAGCTCGCGGATATCGCGTTCATCGTCGACGATCAGGATGTCGGTCATAAAGTCCTCAATTCGGTCATTCGGCAGCGCGAGACGCGCCCGCAGCCGCTGGAAGTGGCAAGGTAATAACGGCCATTGCGCCGATCTGACCCGAGCCGAAATCCGGCGCGTCGATCAGGGCGAGTGTGCCGCCGTGTTCTTCGATGATCTTCTTCACGATGGGCAGGCCAAGGCCGGTGCCCTTGTCGCGGGTCGTCACGTAAGGCTCGAACAGGCGCGCCCGGTCCACGGGCAGGCCGACCCCGTTGTCGGCGATGGTGATGTGGGCATCCAGTTCGTCGGTCGAAAGCGCGATGCGGATTTCCGGGACATGGCCCTCGGGCGCGCCCTTGTCCTGCAAGGTCTCGATCGCCTCGCCCGCGTTCTTGATGAGGTTGGTCAGCGCCTGACCGATCATTGTCTCGTCCAGTTCGGCGGGTAACTCACCCTTGGGGATGTCGACCTCGAAATGCACGCTCTCCTGCCCGGCTTCCTGCAAAACCACCGCCTCGCGCAGCAGTTTGGCAAGGTCCGTGGGCCGCTTCTCAGGCTCCGGCATCCGGGCGAATTTCGAGAACTCGTCGACGATCCGGCGCAGAATGTCGGTCTGGCGCACGATGGTGCCGGTCAGCTCTTCGAGCTTTTCGGCGTCGTCCTCTTCCATCGTGCGGCCGAACTTGCGGTTGATGCGTTCGGCCGACAGCGCGATGGGCGTGAGCGGGTTCTTGATCTCATGCGCGATGCGCCGCGCCACGTCGCCCCAGGCCGCCACGCGCTGGGCCGAGACGAGGTCGGTGACGTCGTCGAACGCGATCACGTAACCTTCGAGCGCGCCGTCGTCGGAATAGCGCCGCGCGATCCTGACGAGCAGGCGCTCGGCCTTGCCCATGCGGGTGAGCCCAAGCTCCTCCTGCACCTGACTGCGCGCCTCGCCCCTGAGGCGGTCGAAGAGCGGGCCGAACTCCGGCACCAAGAGCGACAGCGGGACGTTCGACGGGTCAGGCCCGGCGAGGTCCAGAAGCTTCGCGGCGGCGCGGTTCATGAACGTCACCTTGCCCTCGGGGTCGAGCCCGACGACACCCGCCGTCACCGAGGACAGCACACTGTCAAAGAGCCGCCGCCGGGTTTCGATCTGATCGGCGCTCGCAATCAGCGTGTCGCGCTGGCCCTTGAGTTGGCGGGTCATGGCGTTGAACTGGCGGCCGAGCGTGGCGATTTCATCGTCGCCGTCTTCCTCGATCACCTGCACGTCCAGATCGCCCTCGCCCACCCGCTGTGCAGCACCGGCCAGACGGCCCACGGGGCGCGACAGGCGCTCGGCGAACCACATGCCAAGCCATGTGGCGGCGAGGATCAGGATGGCCGCGAAGCCCAGATAGATCAGGCCGAATTCGAACAGCACCCGGCCGCGCTGGTTTTCGAGTTGCTGGTAGATGAGGACGGTTTCCTGCGTCTCATCCAACAGGCTCAGGACGTCGCCATCGACACTGCGCGAGACGTAAAGAAAGTGGTCGGGAAAGCTGGTGAGTTGGACGAGCGCGCGAAACTCGTTGATGTCCCAGTCCTCGATCACCACGGTCTCGCCGTCCAGCGCGCGCTGGATGTCCTCGGGCGACGGCTCTTCGTAGTCGAACAGATAGGACCGGTCGCCGCGCACCCGGATGTTGCCACTGCCGTCGATCACGAAGGCCTCGCGCAGACCGCGCTGGATTTGGTTCTGCGCTTGTTGCAGCGCCTGTCGAAGCTGCGCATCGGTGAGAAAGCTGTTCGCATCGCGCGAGAGGTTCAGATAGGTGGCCAGCGCCCCCGCGTCCTGCACCAGCCCCTGCCGATGCTCCTGTTCATAAGCCTGCGCGGCCTCAAGGCTGTTGCCCACCACGCGGCTCACCCGGTCGGAAAACCAGCCTTCGAGGCCCACGTTCACCGTGAGCACGGCAAACACGGCGACGAGCACCGTGGGGATCAGCGCGATGATCGCGAACACGCCGGTCAGGCGCATGTGAAGCCGCGAACCCGCCGATTTCGCGCGCCGGGCGGCGATCATCCGGGTCACGCCTGACAGGACGAGTGCGGCGACCGCGAGGATGTAGATGAAGTCGCCCAAGAGGACGATGCGCAGCGTGTTGCTCGCCACCCCCTGATCGAGCGGCCCGAGAATCAGATAGGTCGCGAGCGCGAGGATCGGCCCCAGCACGACGATGCCGACGGTAATGACCGACTGCATCCGGCGCCAGCGCCTGAGCCGCGCCAGCCGTTCCAGTGTCCATTGTCGCTTTGCGCCGCGCGCCGCCATCACTCAACTGCTCCGAGGTCGGTCCGGGCGTGCTCTTGTCGCGTCACACCCGTCGCTTCGCCCGCCTGTGCCTGAAACGACACCAACAGCGGCCCTGCTGTGGCAGTTTTACATCAACTTACGGCGCCGTGTCACCTCGATTTCCAACTCTGTGATCTTCTTGCGCAAGGTATTGCGGTTGATCCCGAGAAGGTCGGCACATTTCGCCTGATTGCCACCGGTCGCGTCGAGCGCGATCTCAATCAGCGGCACCTCGATTTCCTTGAGGATACGCTGATACAGCCCCGGCGGCGGCAGGGTCCCGCCATGCAGGTCGAAGTAGCGCTTGAGGTGACGTGCGACGCTGGTCGACAGCTTCTCGCCCTCGTCCGCCGCGGGCACCGGACCGCCAGACGGGGCACCCAGAGTGGCCTCGACCTCGGACCGGCTGATCTCGGCCTCCGACCCCGTAACCATCAGACGTTGAATGGTATTTTCAAGCTGACGCACGTTGCCGGGCCACGGATAGGCGCGCAGAACTTCGGTCGCGTCCTTGGACAGCGCGCGCGGCGTCATGCCGTCACGCTCGGCACGGGCGAGGAAGTGTTCGGCGAGCGAGGGAATGTCCTCAAGCCGCTCACGCAGCGCCGGAACCGGGATCGTGACGCCGCCCAGGCGGTAATACAGATCCTGCCGGAACCCACCCTCTTTGATCCGGCCCGACAGGTCGCCCTGCGAGGTGGCGATGATCCGCGGACTGGGGTCGGTGAGGCTGTCGAGCATGCGGGTGATCCGGGCCTGCGCGTCCGAATCGAGATCGCCGATCTCATCGAACAGGATCGTGCCTTGGCCAGCCTTGGACAGCACCCGCGCCGGGCCGTCGATCGGGGTCAGATCGTCCGGCGTCACCACCACGAACGGCAGGCTGCGCCGGTCGGAAAAGTCGTGGATCGCCCGCGCGATGAGGCTTTTGCCGGTCCCGCTTTCACCGGTGATGAGGACCGGAAGCTCGGTGTTCATCACCCGCGCGACAAGCCGGTAGAGCGACTGCATGGCGGGCGTGCGCCCCACGAGCGGCAGGTCGTCACCGCCCTCTTTGGTTTCCGCCCGTGGCGACGGCGCGCGGCGTTTCTGTTCCAGCGCACGCGAAGCGCGTTTCATCAGGTCCGGCAGGTCGAAGGGCTTGGGCAGATAGTCGAACGCCTCGGCCTCGGCCGCCTGAATGGCGGTCATGATCGTGTTCTGCGCCGAAATCACGATCACCGGCAGGTCGGGCCGCATCTGCGCGATCTCCGGCAAGGCCTCCAACCCGTTTCCGTCGGGCATCATCACGTCCGAGATCACCAGATCCCCGCGCCCCTCTTCGACCCAGCGTTTGAGCGTGACGAGCGACGAGGTGGCATGCACCCGGCACCCCGCCCGCGTCAGCGCCTGCGTCAAAACCGTGCGGATCGTGCGGTCGTCATCCGCTACCAGTACCGTCCCGTCCATCGTGGATTACTCCTTATCCTTGGGTGCGACCGGAAGCGAAATCCGGAACACCGTCTTGCCGGGGACCGAGTCGACGGACACCCATCCGTCGTGGTCCGAAATGATTTTCGAGACGAGCGCGAGGCCCAGCCCGGTGCCGTTCTCGCGCCCCGACACGAAGGGCTCGAAAATCTGATCGACGATCTCGGGCGGGATGCCCGGACCGTTGTCGATGATCTCAACCTGCAGCGGCAGGCGGTTGCCGGTGCCGTCGGTGCGTCTGAGGCGCAGGGAATGGTCGTAAAAGGTGCGTATCTTGATCGTTCCACCTTCTTCGTCAGCCACTTGCGCGGCGTTCTTGAGAAGATTGAGGAAGACCTGCATCAACTGATCCGGGTCCACATAGGTCGGCGGCAGCGAGGGGTCGTAATCCTCCTGGATCGACATTTTGGCGGCAAAGCCCACCTCGGCCGACTTCTGCGCCCGGTCGAGCAGGTCATGAACATTGACCTCGCGCCGCTCCGGCGGGCGCAGGTTGCCGAACTGTTCGACCTGTTCGAGAAGCGCCACGATCCGGCGGCTCTCGGCCACGATAAGGTCCGTGAGTTCAAGGTCTTCCGCCGACAAGTTCATCGACAGAAGCTGCGCCGCCCCGGTGATCCCTGCGAGCGGGTTTTTGATCTCATGCGCCAGCATCTCAGCCATGCCGATGGCCGAGCGCGCGGCGGATTTCACGCCGTTCGCCTTGCCCATCCGATCGGCAAGTTTGCGCGGCTCCATCAGCATCAAAAGCTGCCCACCGGCCCGCATCATCGGCGCGATCTGGATATTGCACTCGACGGGTGCCGTGCTCCCGGTGCCGACGTCGACCGAATTGATGAACATCGCGCCCTGATCCCGGCGCACCCGCTCGAACGCGCCCTCCATATTCGTCGCGATGGCCAGCTGGTCGAGGACCGGCTTGCCCGCGAGGCTCTTGGACGAGCTGTTCAGGAATGCCTCGGCTGCGGAATTCGCATCCACGATGGTGTCGTCCCCATCGATGATGAGCCCCGGTACGGGGAGCGAGTTCCACAGGATTTCGTCTTCGATCATGCCGCTTCCTTCGTGGCGTCCAATGCGTCGGGGATCAGCGCGATCACCCGGTCCGGCTCAGGCTCGGACAGCACCCGGCGGCGCAGATCGGGCGGCGTGCCCGCTTCGTCCATGTACCAGCCGAGGTGTTTGCGAATGACCCGTTTACCGAGCGTCTCGCCGTAGAATCGGAGCGAGGCGTCGTAATGTGCCTGCACCATATCGGTGAGCGCTTGCCCCTCGGGGACCTCTGGCGACGGGGCGCCGTAGAGCTCTGCCGCAATCTCGGCGATGAGCCACGGCCGCCCGCCGGTGCCGCGCCCGACCATGACACCGTCCGCGCCGGAGGCTGCGAGAGCGGTGCGCGCGTCGTCGGGCGAGCAGATGTCGCCGTTCGCGATCACCGGAATATCCACGGCATCCTTGACCGCCCGGATCGCATCCCAGTCGGCGCGGCCCTTGTAGAACTGGCAGCGCGTGCGTCCGTGGATCGTGATCATCCGAATCCCCGCCGTCTGTGCCTGTTTGGCCAGAATCGGCGCGTTCATCAGGTCGTCGTCCCAGCCGAGCCGGGTCTTGAGCGTCACTGGCACGTCCACCGCTTCGACCACCGCTTCGATCAGCGTGAGCGCAAGCGGCAGGTCACGCAGCAGAGCCGATCCCGACAGGCCGCCCACCACCTTTTTCGCGGGGCATCCCATGTTGATGTCGATCATCCGGGCCCCGTTGGCTTCGACCATGCGCGCGGCCTCGCCGATCCAATAAGGATCGCGGCCGGCAAGCTGCACGGCGCTGTTGGCGACGTCGATCCCGAGCTCCGCTCGCTCCCGCGTACCCGGCTTGGCCTGAACCATCTCTTGGCTGGCGACCATTTCGGACACGACGAGACCTGCGCCGAACGAAGACACGAGGTCGCGAAACGGCAAATCCGTGATCCCAGCCATCGGGGCCAGAAAGACGGGCGGGTCTAGGGTCAGATTTTCGGACAGGCAGAGTGTCACTGCTTAATCCTTGTGCGTTTGCACTCGATATAGGACCATCGGCAAAAGAGCGCAATTTAGTGGCGTTACCATAGCGAATTTTTCCGCTACCGCACATTATTTGTGCAAATTGCCCTGCGGGAACCTGTGCCATTGTCCTCCATTCGGGCAAAGCGTAAACGGTGAGCATGAATATCGCCGCAATCATCGTCGCCGCCGGACGCGGAACGCGCGCGGGCGGGGACGTGCCGAAACAGTGGCGCAGCCTCGCCGGACGACGCGTGGCGGACTGGACCGTCGAGGCCCTTGTCTCGCATCCCCGGATCGGACGAATCGTGGTGGTTCTGCATCCCGATGACATGGGACAGGCCGGGGCGTTCCCCGATGCCCTGATCGCCACCGGCGGCGCCTCGCGTCATGCCAGCGTGGCGGCCGGGCTGGAGGCACTGGCGGGCGACCCGCCGGACGGCGTGCTCATTCATGACGTGGCCCGCCCGCTCGTGTCGCCCGCGCTCATCGACCGGGTGATCGACGCGCTCGAAACGACGGGCGGCGCGGCCCCGGCTCTGGTCGTGACCGATGCGCTCTGGACCGGAGAAAGTGGCCTTGTGAGCGGGACGCGCGACCGCACCGGGCTGTACCGCGCCCAGACGCCACAAGGCTTTCGCTTCGCCGCCTATCTCGACGCCCACCGCGCCCATGAGGGTGACGCGGCCGACGACGTCGCCGTGGCAAGGGCAGCCGGACTTGACGTGGCCATCGTGGCAGGCGACGAAGCCAATCTGAAAATCACCGGCCCGGATGACTTCGCCCGCGCCGAACAACTCATGGGAGAACGCGTGGACATTCGCACCGGCACCGGGTTCGACGTACATGCCTTTGAAGAGGGCGATGCCGTCACGCTTTGCGGCGTGACCGTGCCCCATGACAAGGCACTCAAGGGTCATTCCGATGCGGACGTGGGGATGCATGCGCTGACCGACGCGATCTATGGGGCTCTGGCCGAGGGCGACATCGGGCAGCACTTTCCGCCCTCCGATCCGCAGTGGAAAGGGGCCGCGAGCGACATCTTTCTGCGCCATGCGGTTAAACTGGCAGGCTCCAAAGGCTATGCGATTTCCAACTGCGACGTCACGCTTATCTGCGAGCGACCTAAGGTGGGGCCGCATGCAGGCGCGATGCGTGCGGAACTGGCGCGGATCATGGGTCTGGACGTGGACCGGGTGAGCGTCAAGGCGACCACCTCGGAACGGCTCGGCTTCACGGGCCGCGAGGAAGGGATCGCGGCGCAGGCCATCGCGACATTGGTGCGCCCATGAGCCAGCTGATCGCCACCTTCCTTTACTCCGGCTACCTCAAGCCCGCGCCAGGCACATGGGGATCGCTGGCCGCCCTGCCCCTGATCTGGGTCCTGCACCAACTGGGCGGCCCTGTCGCGCTTGCGGTCGGGATCGTCCTGCTCTTTGCCGCCGGGCTCTGGGCGACGCAGCAAATGACCGCTGAGCTCGGGATCGAGGACCCGTCGGAGATCGTGATCGACGAAGTCGTGGGTCAGGCCATCGCGATCCTGCCCGTTTCGATCGGAGCGATGGGGGTCGGGATCGACGTGCTCAGGCTCTGGCCCGGCTGGGTCGTCGGGTTCCTTCTGTTTCGGCTGTTCGACATCTGGAAGCCGTGGCTCGTCGGCTGGGCCGACCGGCGCGGCGATGCGCTTGGCGTGATGCTCGACGACGTGTTCGCGGGCCTCTTTGCCGCCATCGGCGTGCTGGTGCTTGCCGCGATCTCACACCTGATCGTGATGGTCTGACGTGGAGCCCGCCGACCTCCTCGCCCTGTGCCGGTCGAAGGGCCTGACCATCGCGACGGCCGAAAGCTGCACCGGCGGCATGGTGGGCGCGGCGCTCACTGATATCGCGGGATCGTCGGACGTGTTCGATCGCGGCTTCATCACCTATTCCAACGCGGCCAAGGTCGAAATGCTGGGCATCCGGCCCCAAACGCTCGAAGCCTTCGGCGCGGTGTCGGAAGAGATCGCACGCGAAATGGCCGAGGGCGCGCTGGCACACTCGGCCGCCGCGCTCGCCGTGTCGATCACCGGGATCGCAGGCCCCGGCGGGTCGGAGCACAAGCCCGAGGGTCGGGTGTGTTTCGGCATCGCGGGGCACGGTGAGACGAGCGTCGAAACGGTAGAATTCGGTGCGCTCGGGCGTGCGCGTGTGCGCGAGGCCGCGATGCGCCACGCCCTCGGTCTGCTGGCAGCGCGCGCATCGGTCGCCTGATTCCAAAACGCGCAATCCTTAGTCGTCATTTCGAGTCTTGCGCATAATTTGTGCGCATATCGCGAACTGCGTGTAATTTCATCACGCCGCACAGGAATGAGGCTTGCCCTCACGCCGTTGCACCGCAAAACCCCGCCCACCAAGTTTAGAGGAGGGGAATATGAACGGGGCAGATACCGCCTGGATCATCGTGGCGACCGCACTGGTGCTTTTCATGACGCTACCGGGGCTCGCGCTGTTTTACGGGGGGCTTGTGCGGGCGCGAAACGTGCTCTCGGTCTTCATGCATGTCTATGCCATCGCCGCACTGATGAGCGTGCTGTGGCTCGTCGCGGGCTATTCCATCGCCTTCGGGGACGGCAACGCGATCTGGGGCGGTCTGGGTAAGGCCTTTCTGACGGGCGTGGACGCGGACACGGTGTCCGGCACGATCCCCGAAGTCCTGTTCTTCGCCTTTCAGATGACCTTCGCGATCATCACCCCCGCGCTCATCGTCGGTGCCTATGTGGAGCGGATCGGCTTTGGCTTCGTGCTCGCGTTCTCCGGTCTCTGGATGCTTCTGTGCTATGCGCCCGTGGCCCACTGGATCTGGGGCGGCGGGTTCCTGTCGGACGGCGGCATCTTTGGCGAAACCGGCGTGCGCGACTTTGCGGGCGGCATCGTGGTGCATGAGACCGCCGGCCTCGCCGCGATCCTGATCTCGGTCTTTCTCGGCCCGCGTCGCGACCAGAAGAAGCCGCCTCATTCGCCCGGATTCGTGATGATCGGCGCCTCGATGCTCTGGGTCGGCTGGTTCGGCTTCAACGGCGGCTCGCAACTCGCAGCCGACGGCGGGGCCGCGATGGCGCTGACCGCGACGCATCTGTCGGCGGCCGCAGCCTCGCTCACCTGGGCGCTGTGGGAGAAGATCAAGTTCGGCCGCGCTTCCCTCGTCGGGATCGTCACGGGCACCATCGCAGGCCTCGCCTCGGTCACGCCCGCCTCGGGCTTTGTCGGCCCCGTAGAGGCGCTGATCATCGGCGGTGTCGCGGGCATCCTGTGTCAGGAAGCGGTGAACCTGATCCGCAACACGCTCAAGATCGACGACACGCTCGACGTCTTCGCCGTGCATGGCGTGGGCGGCATCTTCGGCACGATCATGATCGCGGTCTTCGGCGCCGGGACATGGGCCGCGCAACTGGGCTCGCTCGCCATCGTCGGCGTGTTCACCGTGGTCGTGACCTTCGTGCTCATCAAGCTGGTCGCGGTCATCACACACCTGCGGGTGGATGAAGAGACCGAGACAAACGGGCTCGACATCACGGTGCATGGGGAGCGGGCTTACGACACGGTGTCATAGGCTGGACTGAGCGACGAAACGCGAACGCCGCCGGCGATGTGCTGGCGGCGTTTTCGCGTTGTCGGGTGTGGGTTTGGTGAGGCGTCGGATTCCGGAAATTAACCTTTGGAGGGGTTTGGGGTGAGTTAAGTGACTGACGACGCTGGATAATCTTCGCACTAGGATACTAGAATCCTAGTATTCTGGTATCCTGAGCCGACAGCCACCCAACCGTCCACCACCACCGAAGACCCTACCCGCCGCTTTCCGCCTTCAACTGCCAGCGCCCGGTTTCCTGAGACCAGTATTTCGCGACCACTTTGGCCCCGGTCATCGTCCGCCACTGGTCGCGCGCACGCTCCACCGCGCCGCCGTCGTTTCCGTCGAACAGGATCATCACACGCGCCGCGCCGGTCACTTCGTCCGGCGCCACCTCGGCCCCGTCCATCGACACCACGCAGTCCGCCGTGCCGTCGCCCGTGGTCAACAGGATCGGCTGGTCCCCGTCATGCGGACCTCCGGCAATCCCGTGCGGCAGGAACCCGTCGCCCATCCAGAGCCGCTCGTCGAGCCATCTGAGCCGCGCCTCATTCCGCCCGCGCACCACCACGCGCCACCCCTGCTCGCGCGCACGGGCGAGCAGGACCGGAAGCGTCTCTTCCAGCGGGGTGCGCGTCATGTGGTAGAAATAGGCCTCGCCCACCTCAGCCCTCGTAATTGTCCGCGATCAGACGGTTGAGCGCGCGCACGCCCCAGCCGGTCGCACCCTTGGGGGCCAGCGCGGTCGGCGATTTCACATCCGCGACGCCCGCGATGTCGAGGTGAATCCACGGCACGTCTTCTTTCACGAACCGCTGCAGGAACTGCGCCGCCGTGGTCGCGCCTGCGGGGCGGCCGCCGACGTGTTTGAAATCGGCCTTCGCGCTTTCGAGCGCCTTGTCATAGGCGGGCGACAGCGGCAGACGCCACGCGCCCTCTTCTTCCGTCTGGGCGGCTTTGAGGAAGTCGTGACAGAAGTCGTCGTTGTTCGAAAACACGCCCGCGTTCTCGTGGCCGAGCGCGATGACGCAGGCCCCGGTGAGTGTGGCAAGGTCCACCATCGCCACGGGGCTGAACCGCTCCTGCGCGTACCAGAGCACGTCGCACAGCACCATGCGGCCCTCGGCGTCGGTATTGATGACCTCGACCGTGTCGCCCTTCATGGTCGTCACGATGTCGCCCGGACGCTGCGCCTTGCCGTCCGGCATGTTCTCGACCAGACCGATGAGGCCGACGACGTTCGCCGCCGCCTTGCGCCCGGCGAGCGCTTTCATCACGCCCGTCACGGTGCCAGCGCCGCCCATGTCCATCGTCATGTCTTCCATGCCACCCGCAGGCTTGATCGAGATACCGCCCGAGTCGAAACAGACCCCCTTACCGATGAGCGCGAGCGGCGCGTCGCCGTCCTTGCCGCCCTTCCACTGCATCACCACGACCTTGGAGGGGCTTTCCGAACCCTGACCGACGGCGAGCAGCGCGCGCATGCCAAGCTTTTCGAGGTCGGCTTCTTCCAGCACCTCCACCTCGACGCCAGCGTCCTTCAGCCCTTCGGCGCGTTTCGCGAATTCGGTCGTGGTCAGCACGTTCGACGGCTCGTTCACGAGGTCGCGGGTCAGGAACACGCCTTCGGCCAGCGCCGTCACGCCATCCACCATCGGGGTCCACTGGTCGGGGGTCGAGGTCAGGATGGTGAGCGCACTCTCCTTCACCTCGCCCGCCTCTCCGGTCTTGTGGGCGACAAAGGCATAGGCGCGCAGCATCGCGCCAAGCGCCATCTGGTCGAGGTTGCGGTGCGAGCCCGCGATCACCGTGACGCTTTTGCCGTTGAGTTTGGCGCCGATCGTGGCACCCACCTTGCGCGCAAGTTCAGGCGTCAGGCGCTTTTCGATCTTCACCACGTCCACCGCGTCGGCGGCCATGCCCACGGGCCAGGCGAGCGTCGTGGCGTCGCCCGCCTTGAGCTTGCCGAACGCGTCCGAGCCCAACAGCCGCTCCAACGCGCCTTTGGTCAGCCGGTTCACCCGGCGCGCACCCTTGTCCATGCTGCCGTCGCCGAGCGCGAGCACGACCACGCGGCCCTCGGCGCTGGCGAGCGTTTCGATGTCGAGCGATTGGAAAACGGGGGCGATCACGTCGGTCATGTTGACTCCTGTCGGGGTGTATCCTGGCAGGCCGGGCGGCCCGCGTTCGCACCACGTAAGCACCAAGCCGGGGGCGGCGCAACCAGTCCGCACCGTGCTCCAGCGCACAGTTGCGTCGGGAATCGCTCGCGCCAGATATGGTGGGGTTTTGCGTGTGAGCCACCGCATCTCGCCGCGCCGCCGGGGCAATTCGCGTCCAAAACGCCGGTCAGGGGCGGAATTTGCACTCGCACCGGGGCGCAAGTCGGACTATTGTGACGCCTGAACCGGGGGGTGAGACAACACTTCCGGCCCGTGACGAAGACACGATAAGGTTGGGCGGTATGACGAAATTGACGGCGACGACACGGCGGAGCGGTATGGCGCAGCGTCTGATCGGTCTTGGCACCGGCGCTGTTCTGGGCGTTCTGGCGACATTCGGACCGGCGGCGGCACAGGGGCAGTTCACCCCCGTGGTCAAGGTCAACGACTCGGCGGTAACGGTCTATGAGCGCAACCAGCGCATGGCCTTTCTGCGGATCCTGAACGCGCCGGGCGATGTGCAGCAACTCGCCGTGGACCAGCTCATCAACGAACGGCTGCAACTGGCCGAGGCCGAACGCCTTGGCGTCGAAGCCGACCAGGACGCGATCCAGACCGGCATGGCCGAGTTCGCGGCGCGCGGGAACCTCGACCTCGAACAGTTCGCCGCCTTCCTCGCGCAGGCGGGCATTGCGTTCGAGACCTTCCGCGACTTCGTGACCGCCGGGATCGTCTGGCGCGACGTGGCGCGCGCCGAGTTCCTCGAAACCGTGACGATCACCGAGACCGAGATCGACCGTGCCTATGCCGAGGCCGTGCCGGAGCCGGGCGAAAAGTTCCTGCTGACGGAAATCGTGCTGCCCGCCTCGTCCGAGCAGAGCCTGCGCGCCTCGCGCGCCCGCGCCGACCGTCTGTCGCAGATAGCGACCGCCGAAGAGTTTGGCGATGCGGCCAAGCGGTTCTCGATCGCGCCGACCCGTCTGAACGATGGCGAGCGGGACTGGATCGACGTGCTGGCGCTGCCGCCCGAAGTTCAGGGCGTCGTCCGCGCCACCCGCGAAGGTCGCGCCTCGCGCCCCGTGGTGTTGCCGGAACAGGGCGTTGCCGTCTATTTCGTCCGCGACCGCGAGACGATCCGTAACAGCAACGTGGGTGAACTGCTGGAATACGCCGCCTTCTTCGTGCCCGGCGGGCAGGACGAAGCGACGCGCATTCGCGAGCGTGTGCAGGTCTGTGACGACCTTTATCCGATCGCCCGCGGGCTCCCCGCCGATCAGCTGGTGCGCGAAGAGCTGCCGACCGGGGCCGTGCCTGCCCGTTACCGCGCCGAGCTTGCCAATCTCGATCCGGGCGAGGTTTCGACCCGCCTGACGACCGGCAATGGCGCGCTCGTGTTCCTGATGCTGTGCAACCGCCGCAACGACGTGCCCGACAGCGTGAGCCGCGCACAGGTCGCCGATGCGCTACGCAACCAGCGGATCGGGGCCTATGCCAACGACCTGCTGGCCGACCTGCGCGCCAATGCGAAGATCGAATACCTGCGCTGATCCGGGCCTGACCGACAGATCCCATCGCCGCACTGCGAGGTGAGCCATGAGCCGCGCTGACCTGCCCATCGCGCTTTCCATCGGAGAGCCTGCCGGGATCGGCCCCGAAATCATCGCCAAGGCGTGGGACCGGCTGCGGGCCGAGATTCCCTTTTTCGTCATCGGCGATGCGCGCCACATCGACGGGCCGGTCGAGACGATCTCGCACCCGTCCGAGGCGGCGCGCGCCGTGCACCGGGGCGTTCCCGTGCTGTCACGCGACTTCGGCGGCCCGCGTGTGCCGGGCGAAGCCCAGCCGCATCACGCTGCGCATGTCGTGAACGCGATCCGTGAAGGCGTCGCGCTCGTCATGCAGGGCGAAGCCGCCGCGCTGACCACCGCGCCGATCCACAAGAAGGCGCTGAAAGACGGCGCGGGCTTCGCCTTTCCGGGCCATACCGAATTCCTCGCCCATCTCGCGGGCGTGGACGATGTGGTGATGATGCTCGCCTGCCCCGATCTGCGCGTGGTGCCAGCGACGATCCACATTCCGCTGGCCGATGTGCCCGCCGCGCTGACGCGTGCGCATCTGGCCCGTGTCATCCGTATCACCCATGCCGCGCTTCAGGCGCAAGGCTACGGCAATCCGCGCATCGCCGTAGCCGGCCTCAACCCCCATGCGGGCGAAGGCGGCGCGATGGGGCACGAAGAGATCGAGACGATCATCCCCGTGCTGGACGATCTGCGCGCCGAAGGGCTGGCGCTGGCCGGTCCCCTGCCCGCCGACACCATGTTCCACGCGGGCGCGCGCAAGGGCTATGACGTGGCGATCTGCATGTATCACGATCAGGCGCTGGTCCCGATCAAGACCATCGACTTTGCCGGTGGCGTGAACGTGACGCTGGGCCTGCCCTTCGTGCGGACCTCGCCCGACCACGGCACGGCGTTCGACATCGCAGGGCTTGGTCGCGCCGACCCCACATCGCTCATCGCGGCGCTGCGCATGGCGCGGGAGATGGCGGTATGAGCACGATCGACGGCCTTCCTCCGCTGCGCGAGGTGATCGCGACCCACGATCTGGTAGCGAAGAAATCGCTGGGCCAGAACTTCCTTCTGGACCTGAACCTCACCGCCAAGATCGCGCGCCAGGCGGGCGATCTTACGCAATGCGACGTGCTGGAGGTCGGCCCCGGCCCCGGCGGTCTGACCCGTGGTTTGCTCGCCGAAGGCGCGCGCCGGGTGCTGGCGGTCGAAAAGGACGCGCGCGCCATGTCGGCGCTGGCCGAGATTTCCGAAGCCTATCCCGGCAGGCTCGACGTACTGAACGCCGACGCGCTGGAGATCGACCCGCTCGACCATCTGACGCCACCGATCCGCATCGTCGCGAACCTGCCCTACAACGTGGGCACCGAGCTTTTGACCCGCTGGCTCACCCCGCCGGTCTGGCCGCCCGCGTGGTCGTCATTGACGCTGATGTTCCAGAAGGAAGTCGCCGAACGCATCGTGGCGAAGCCCCGGTCCAAGGCTTACGGACGCCTCGCGATCCTGTCGCAATGGCGCACCGACGCGCGCATGGTGATGGAACTGCCGCCCGAGGCCTTCACCCCGCCACCCAAAATCCGCTCGGCCGTGGTTCACCTGACCGCCCTGCCCGAGCCGCGGTTTCCGGCGAATGCGGCCACGCTGCAGAAGGTGACGGCAACCGCGTTTCAACAGCGGCGCAAGATGCTGCGCGCCTCGCTGAGGGGCCTGCATCCGGGGATCGAAGATCTGCTCAACGCGGTCGGGATCGCGCCGACGTCGCGCGCCGAAGAGATCGACCTCGAACATTTCTGTGCGCTGGCGCGGGCACTGGACGGGGCCTGAGGCCTCTCATTCGCTGAGACGAAATCAGGTGAATTGCGAAGCAGGGGCAGAACACCCCAGCGGCTGGCGTCACCCGGTGGGCAGGCCCGGATAGGTCGCAATATTGGCAAGCCCCGCATCCCAGTCCGCCCGGCTCTCGCCACAGATATGCGCGGTGGCAGGAACCGGCATGGGCGTGTCGAGCGCCCCGGCTGGGAGCACGACGACATCGCCCTGCTGGTTCGGCACCGGCGCGCCGCAGTTGGTGCAAAACGCACGGGCATGTCGCGTGTCCGGCAGTTTGAAACCGCGCACGAAACTGCGGCCCGCCCGCCACTCCAGCGTCCCGCCCGGCACAAAGATATTGGCGGCATGGGCGCTGCCGGTTCCCTTGCGGCAGCGGCTGCAATGGCACAGGAAGAACGGACCGGGGGTGCCAGTGATCTCGAATTGCACTTCGCCGCACAGGCAACTTCCTGAAATTTGTGTCATGCGTGACCTTGGTCTTCCGGGGTGGACAGTCGGCCGCCACCGACCGAGGCGGCAACGCCGGTGGTCGAGGGGCAGGATGTGGCAAGGCCGCGTGCCACGCGCACGGCGAGAAAGGCGAAGGCTTGGGCTTCGAGCATGTCGCCGTCGAGGCCGACCTCTTCCACAGGGACTGCAGGAATGCCCGAGCGAGCGGCGGTTTCCGCGACGAGCTTTGCGTTCTTGCGCCCTCCACCGCAGAGCAGCAGGCGCTCCGGCGTGGTCGGGCAATGCTCCAACCCGCGCGCCACGGCGGCGGCGGCGCAGGCCGTGAGGGTCGCGGCGGCGTCGGCATCGGACAGGTCGGCGACGGCCGTGCTGAGACCCGCGAAGGCGTCGCGGTCGAGCGATTTGGGCGGGACGCGGTAGAAATACGGGTGGTCGAGAAAGGCCGTGACGATGCCTTCGTCCACAGCGCCCGAGGCGGCGAGCGCACCGTCTGCGTCGAAGCCTGAGCGGCGGCGGGCCCACATCAGATCGTTGATCGGGGCATTCGCGGGCCCGGTGTCGAAGGCAAGGAGCGCGCCCGCGTCATCCGGTTCGGCGGCGCCGGGATCGACCCATGTGATGTTGCCCACGCCGCCGAGGTTCAGAAAGGCCACGGGCGTCTCGGCCCCGATCCATTTGGCCAGCGCGAAGTGGTAGAACGGGGCGAGCGGCGCGCCCTCGCCGCCGAGCATGACGTCCGCCGTGCGAAAATCCCACGCGACCGGCAGGCCCAAGGCCTGCGCGAGTGCCGCGCCATCGCCCGCCTGATGCGTCTCGCCACGCCCACGGGGGTCATGCGCAAGGGTCTGGCCGTGAAAGCCCACGATCTCGGCCCCGTCGAAGCCTGACAGGAGGCTCACATGCGCGGCGTGGATCACCTGCGCAGCCTCGTCCACCCCCGGCTCATTGGGCCAGCGACCGAGGGCTGCGCGCAACACGCCCGCCTCGTTCTCGGAAAACGCCGCATAGCGCGACGGGCCGAAGTCGAAAATCGTCTCGCCATCGGTCAGGACCATCGCCGCATCGACCCCGTCGAGCGAGGTTCCCGACATTGCTCCGAGCGCCCAGATCGCGCGCGCCTCCATCATGGCTTTTCCTCCGCCCATGCCCCCGATATAGAGGCAGCACTGAACGACAATGGACAGAAAACCGATGACCTACCACCCGAAATCAGACTTCATGCGTGTGATGATCGAGCGCGGCTATCTTGCCGACTGCACCGATTATCAGGCGCTGGACGAGGCCCTGACGTCTGGCGTGGTGACGGCCTATATCGGCTACGACGCGACGGCGAAATCGCTGCACGTCGGGCACCTTCTGAACATCATGATGCTGCGCTGGCTGCAAAAGACCGGGCACAAGCCGATCACGCTGATGGGCGGCGGCACGACCAAGGTGGGCGACCCATCGTTTCGCTCGGACGAACGGCCCCTGCTGGGCCCCGAACAGATCGACGCGAACATCGAAGGGATGAAGCAGGTTTTCGCGAAGTATCTGAGCTATGGTGAGGGGAACATGCCCTCAAGTAGCGAAGCGGTAGGGCCACAAAATGCTGCCATGATGCTGAACAATGCGGAATGGCTCGACAGTCTGAACTACCTCGAGTTTCTTCGCGACATCGGGCGGCATTTCTCGGTGAACCGGATGCTGTCTTTCGAGAGCGTGAAATCGCGGCTCGACCGTGAGCAGAGCCTGTCGTTTCTCGAATTCAACTACATGATCCTGCAGGCCTACGACTTCCTCGAGCTGAACCGCCGCTATGGCTGCACGCTCCAGATGGGCGGGTCGGACCAGTGGGGCAACATCGTGAACGGGATCGACCTCACGCGCCGGGTGCTGGACCACGAGATTTACGGGCTGACCTCGCCGCTTCTGACCACCTCGGACGGCAAGAAGATGGGCAAGTCGCAGGGCGGTGCCGTGTGGCTCAACGCCGATATGCTCAGCCCGTACGAGTTCTGGCAGTTCTGGCGCAACACCACCGACGCCGATGTGGGCCGGTTCCTGAAGCTCTACACCGAACTTCCGATCGAGGAATGCGAGCGGCTCGCCGCCCTGCCGGGCAACGAGATCAACGAGGCCAAGATCGTTCTGGCCAACGAGGTCACGACGCTGTGTCACGGGGCCGAGGCGGCGGCGGCGGCGGAAGCTACTGCGCGCGAAGTGTTCGAAAAGGGCGGCGCGGGCGATGACCTGCCGACCCTGACGCTGAGCGCGGAAGAGATCGGCGACGGCATTTCGATCACCCAGCTCATCACGCGCTCGGGCCTTGCCAAAACCGGCAAGGAAGCCAAACGGCTGATCGCCGACAAAGGCGCGAAGCTGAACGATGCGGACGTGACCGATGCCGGGCTGATGATCACGGCCGCCGATCTGGACGCGCCGATCAAGCTGTCGGCAGGCAAGAAGCGGCATGCGCTGGTGACTTTGGGGTAAGGGTTTCGCCGCGGGCGGGTGCCCGCGACGACCAGCCGGGGGAGGCCAGCCTCCCCCGGACCCCCTCCGAAGTATTTGCGGAACGGTGAAGAGGATCGGGGCGGACGGGTGGAACGGTATCGCACGATCATCCTTGGCGCTGGGGCCGCGGGCCTGATGTGTGCGGCGCATGCCCGGCGCGATGTGCTGGTGCTGGACCACGCCAGAAAGCCGGGCGAGAAGATCCGGATCTCCGGCGGTGGGCGCTGCAACTTCACCAATCTCGACGTGACGCCGGCGAATTTTCTGTCGGAAAACAGGCATTTCCACAAATCGGCGCTGGCGCGCTATACGCAGTGGGATTTCATCGAACTGGTCTCGCGCTATGGCATTGCGTGGCATGAAAAGACGCTGGGGCAGCTTTTCTGCGACGGAAAATCCACGCAGATCGTGGAGATGCTGCTGGCCGAGATGCGGTCGGCGGGTGCTGCGTTGCGGCTCGAGGTCGGGATCACCTCGGTGCGCCATGCCGATGGCCGGTTCACGGTGGAGACCGGCGCGGGTGCGTTTTCGGCTGAGAACCTCGTGCTTGCCACCGGCGGCAAGTCGATCCCCAAGATGGGGGCCACGGGCCTCGCCTATGACCTCGCGCGCCAGTTCGGGCATGAGATCGTGACGCCGCGCCCGGCGTTAGTGCCCCTCACCTTTGGCGACCGGTTCGCGCCGATTTCGGGCGTGGCGACGCCCTGTCGCGCTTTCAATGACCGGATCGCCTTTGCCGAAGCGCTACTGTTCACGCACCGGGGGCTGTCGGGCCCGGCGATCCTGCAACTCAGCAGCTATTGGCATGAGGGCGAGGCGATCACGCTCGACATCTGCCCGCCGGGGCTTTTGGGCACGCTGAAGGCGCAGCGGCAGGCACAGGGGCGGCATGCGCTGACGACGGAACTCGCGCGCCACCTGCCCGCCCGGCTGGTCGAATTCATCGCGCCGGAGCTGGGGCTGTCGGGAAACTTGGCCGACCAGTCCGACGCGCGGCTGGCCGAGATCTGCGCGGCGTTGGGCAATTGGGTGCTCGTGCCCGCCGGGTCCGAAGGCTACCGAACGGCGGAGGTGACGGCGGGCGGCGTGTCGACTGAGGGGCTGTCGTCGCAGACGATGGAATCGAAGACCGTGCCGGGGCTTTACGTGATCGGTGAAGCGGTCGACGTGACCGGGTGGCTGGGCGGCTATAACTTCCAATGGGCCTGGGCCTCGGGCGCGGCCGCCGGGCGCGCGATTGCGGCCAGTCCCAAGCGCGCCTGAGGCGCTTTTCCGGCTTTCGCCCCTGCGCCCGCACGGCTAGGTTTCGCCCGAAGACAAGGGAGCGCGCCATGAAGATCGCCAGTTACAACATCAACGGGGTCAAGGCCCGACTGCCCGCCGTCACCGACTGGCTGAACGAGGCCCAGCCCGATGTCGCGATCTTTCAGGAGATCAAGTCGGTGGACGAGAATTTCCCCCGCGACCACTTTGAGGACATGGGCTATAACGTTGAAACCCATGGACAAAAGTCGTTCAACGGGGTCGCCATCGTCTCCAAGCTGCCGCT
Source organism: Pseudomonadota bacterium (assembly GCA_036154315.1). Lineage (GTDB taxonomy): Bacteria > Pseudomonadota > Alphaproteobacteria > Rhodobacterales > Rhodobacteraceae > Maritimibacter. The sequence continues at coordinate 24,960 of JAYZLL010000015.1, read as the reverse complement.
CGAGGATGTGACGCGGGGCCTGCCCGGACATGAGGGCACGGGCCGGGATGGCGAGGATGACGAGCAGGCGCGCTATATCGAGGCGACCGTGGTGGGCGAGCAGCACGCGGTGCGCATCTGCGGGCTGTATCTGCCCAACGGGAACCCCGTGGGGGATGAGAAATTCGCCTATAAACTGCGGTGGATGGAGCGGCTGGAAGCGCGGGCCAAAGAACTGCTCACACTGGAGCAGCCGTTTCTCATGGCGGGCGATTACAACGTGATCCCGCAGGCCGAAGATGCGCTGCACCCCGAGAACTGGCGCGACGATGCGCTGTTCCAGCCGGAAAGCCGGTGCGCGTTCTGGCGGTTGCAGAACCTCGGGTTGACCGAGGCGTTTCGCGCGCGCAATCAGGCCGCCGAACAGTTCACCTTCTGGGATTTCCAGCGCGGCGCGTGGCAACGCAATGACGGCATCCGGATCGACCATTTCCTGCTGTCGCCGCAATGCGCCGATCTGCTGGAGGATTGCCAGATCGACAAAGAGGTGCGCGGGCGCGAAAAGCCCTCGGACCACGTTCCGATCTGGGTGGAGCTTGCTGCCTAAGCCATGACGAAACCGAAGAAAATCATCATCGACACCGATCCCGGTCAGGACGATGCGGTCGCGATCCTGCTGGCGCTGGCGAGCGCGGAGCTTGAGGTGATCGGCATCACCGCGGTGGCCGGCAACGTGCCGCTGGGGCTCACCCAAAAGAACGCGCGGATCGTGTGTGAGGTCGCGGGGCGTCCCGATGTGCGGGTCTTTGCGGGCTGTGACGCGCCGATGAAGCGCAAGCTGGTGACGGCCGAGCATGTTCACGGGCGCACGGGGCTGGACGGGCCGGAGCTGTTCGAGCCGACCATGCCTTTGCAGGACCAGCACGCGGTGGATTTCATCATCGAAACGCTGCGTGCCGAGCCCTCGGGAACGGTGACGCTGGCCACGCTCGGCCCGCTCACGAACGTGGCGACCGCGTTTCACCGCGCGCCCGACATCGTGCCGCGCGTGGCCGAAGTGGTCAGCATGGGCGGGGCCTATTTCGAGGTGGGCAACATCACGCCCGCGGCCGAGTTCAACATCTATGTCGACCCAGAAGCTGCTGAAATCGTGTTCAAATCCGGCGCGCCGGTCACGATTATGCCGCTGGACCTGACGCACAAGGCACTGGTCACGGGTGCGCGCAACGCGGCCTTCCGCGCCTTGGGCAACCGCACCGGCACCTTCACCGCCGAGATGACCGAGTTCTTCGAGCGGTTCGACAAGGAGAAGTATGGCTCCGAAGGTGCGCCGCTCCATGATCCGACCGTCATCGCCTATCTCATCGCGCCCGACCTGTTCACGGGCCGCTTCATCAATGTCGAGGTCGAGACCACGTCGGACCTGACCCTCGGTATGACCGTCGCGGACTGGTGGCGGGTGACCAACCGGGATGCGAACGCGACCTTCATGGGTGACATCGACGCCGAGGGTTTCTTTTCGTTACTCACCGAGCGTCTTGCCGGACTGCCCTAGGAAACCTATTTTTTCGGCATGAGTATCAGTTTCGACAATTCTTATGCCCGCCTGCCCGATGGTTTCTTCGCGAGACAGGCGCCTGTCCCGGTCGCGAAGCCCGAGATCATCACTGTCAATCGCGCCCTTGCCGAAACGTTGGGTATCGACCCCGACATGCTGACGGCCGAGGTGCTTGCAGGCAATGACGTGCCCGAGGGGGCCGAGCCGCTGGCGCAGCTTTATGCGGGCCATCAGTTCGGGAACTTCGTGCCGCAGTTGGGCGATGGGCGCGCGATCCTCTTGGGCGAGGTGATCGACACACATGGTGATCGTCGGGACATTCAGTTGAAGGGCGCGGGGCGCACGCCGTTTTCGCGCGGCGGTGACGGGCGCGCGTGGCTCGGCCCGGTTCTGCGCGAATACGTGGTGTCCGAGGCGATGCATGCGCTCGGCATTCCCACGACCCGCGCACTGGCCGCCGTCACGACCGGCGAGGACGTGATCCGCGAGCGCATTCTGCCCGGCGCAGTGCTGACCCGTGTGGCCGCGAGCCACCTGCGTGTCGGCACGTTTCAGGTCTTTGCCTCACGCGGCCAGACCGAGGCGCTGCGCGACCTTACGGCCCACGCGATCGCGCGTCACTACCCCGAGGCTGAGGGGCCGCTCGATCTGCTCTCGGGTGTCGTCGCGCGGCAGGCGGAACTGATCGCGGCGTGGATGTCGGTCGGCTTCATCCACGGTGTGATGAACACTGACAACATGACCATTTCCGGCGAGACCATCGACTATGGCCCCTGCGCCTTCATGGATGCCTACCACCCGAACACGGTGTTCTCGTCCATCGACCATATGGGTCGCTATGCGTTCCAGAACCAGCCGAACATGGCGGTCTGGGATCTTGCGCAACTGGCCTCAGCCCTGCTGCCCTTGATCGAGGGGAGCGAGGACGACGCCATCGAGGCGGCCGAGGAACGGCTCCACGCCTTCCCCGATCTCTTCGGGGCGGCTTGGGCGCGCAAGTTCCGCGCCAAGATCGGGCTCACCACCGAAGAGACGGGCGATGGGGCGCTCATTCAGGGGCTGCTCGCGCGAATGGCCTCGTCCCAGTCGGATTTCACCAACACCTTCCGGGCGCTGGCCTCTGGCGATGCCTCGGCCCATGTAACCGAGGACGGGGCATGGGACAGCTGGGCGCCCGAGTGGCGCGCGCGGCTCGAACGGCAAGGATCGGACGGGGCTGCGACCATGGCGCAGGCAAACCCGGCGGTCATACCGCGCAATCACCGGATCGAAGAGGCGATACAGGCCGGTGTTGCGGGCGATTTCGCGCCGTTCCATCGCCTGAACGCGGTACTCGCGAAACCATTCGAGGACGGGCCGGGCACGGCGGATTACGCCAAACCGCCCACGCCCGAGGAACGGGTCGCGCGGACGTTCTGCGGCACCTAGTCGGGGCTCTTGGGCGTCAGGCTGCGCGCTTCGCTTTCCAGCCGGTCGAGATGGGCGTTACACTTTTCGGGTTCCACCACCTCGCTTGCCGCTTTGCGGAAGAACCGGCGATTGCGCGTGACGAACTCGTTGATGATCCCCGAGGGGCCGGAACGCGCGCGGAACTTGAGGTAGGCATAGCCTGATGCCGCACCAAGGGCTGCGCCCACGCAGTCCACCATCAGGTCCGTCATGGTGTCCACGAGGCCCGATTTCTGCATGTTCATGCCGAAAAGCTGGTCCATCCCGAACTCGAAAATCTCCCACATCGCGCCGATGGTCACGGCGAAGGAAAACGCGATCCCCGCCACCGCATAGGGCGGCGCGGCGTATCGGTCGCCCTCGAACATCAGAAGCGTGAGCACCACGCCGACGATCCCGAACCCCATCGCGGAAGCGGTGTGGAGCGCGAGGTCCCACCACCAGAAGCGTTCGTAGAAATCGTAAGCCTCGCCTAGAAACACAGTACCGAAGAGAAACAGCACGATGCCTGCGTAGAAATAGACCGGGATTTTCAGATGGAACCGCTCGGCCATGAAAGCCGGCGCCATCGACAGGGCCAGAGTTGCAAGACCGACGACCCCGATCATGAGGTCGCCGAGGATGAATGCGGCCACGCTGGAGACGACAAGGATCGCCCAGACAGCATATGTGACGATGGAATGGTTACGCAGCATCAGGATCATTTAGTCGCAGGGCAACAACCATTCAATTGGCGCGTTGAACTGCCATATGATCGGATAAGACATGAAACTCGCAAGCTACAACATCCGCAAGGCCGTTGGCCGGGACCGCAGGCGTGATCCGGGGCGCGTGATCGAGGTGATCAACAGCCTCGACGCGGATGTCGTGGTGTTGCAGGAGGCCGACCGGAGGCTGGGACCGCGTCCCACCGCCCTGCCCCGCAGCATGATTTCCGAACACACCGACCTCGTCCCCGCGCCGCTGGCGATGAACGACGTCTCGCTCGGCTGGCACGGCAATGCGGTGCTCGTCCGGCGCGGGCTGGCGGTGACCGGGGTGGAACGCTTCGACCTGCCCTCGCTCGAGCCACGCGGCGCGGTCGCGGTCGAGATCGAAGGGCGCTTTCGCGTGACAGGCGCGCATCTGGCGCTGATGCGGCGCTACCGGCACCAGCAGCTGCGCGAACTCCACCGGGTGCTGGGCGAAAAAGCGATGGCCACCGTGGTGATGGGCGATTTCAACGAATGGTCGCTGCGCTACGGGATGGAGGAGCTGTCGCGCGGCTTTCACCTCCACGCGCCCGGTGCCTCCTATCCGACCATGCGGCCCGTCGGGCATCTCGACCGCTTCGCCTATTCCCACGATCTGGAACTTGCCCGCAGCGGCGTTCACGCGACCGAACTGTCGCGCATCGCCTCGGATCACCTGCCGGTCTGGGCCGAGGTCAGGCCTGCCGACTCGGCGGCATCGACGCTCCCGTCGGCGGGAGGGGTGAACGCCGCACGCGGTTGATGAGGATGATCCCCGCAACCACCAGCCCGAGCTGCACGAGCAGCGCCCAAGTGACCGGTTCGTCGAGCAAAAGCCAGCCCAGCACCACGCCGATCACCGGCGACAGGAACGCAAAAGACGCGATGTTGGAGGCTTTGTAGCGGTTCAGAAGCCAGAACCACGCAAGGAAGGACGCCGTCGCGACGAAGACGATCTGAAACCCAAGCCCGGCCCAGTGCCACGGCTCAATGTCGCGGATCGCGGGGCCGAAGAAAGTCGCAGCCAGCAGAAACGCCGGACCGGACACCATCACCTGCCAGAACATCTGCATTTCCGACGACACTTCGCGCACTCTGGTCATGCGCGCGACGAGGGCGAGCGCGGTCCAGCCCAGTGCGCCCATGAGCGCTAGCAGATCGCCCTTCAGCGATGCGGTGCCGCCGTTACCCTGATCCGCAATGGCCCAGGCCACACCACCGAAGGCCAGCGCCAGACCGACCGCCTTGGTCGCAGTCAACCGCTCGCCCGGCAGCAGGAAATGCGCGGTCAGGGTAAGCCAGATCGGCATGGAATAGAAAATGACCGAAGTGCGCGTCACCGTCGTCAGATCGAGCGCGAGGAACAGCCCCAGAAATTCGACCGTGAAGCACAGGCCGATCGCGATGCCCGGCACGATGGTTCCGGCCCGGAAATCGAGCCTCTGACCCAGAAAGCGCATCCAGAGCCAGACGCACAGCGTCGCCCCGACCGAGCGCAGACCGGCTGCGAACACGGGTTGCAGACCATCGTTCACCAGTTTGACGATGACGTGGTTGAAGCCGAGCACGAGCGAAACGCAGATCAGCATTCCCGCGCCCAAAAGCGATAGGTTGGGTTTCTCCTCCATGGCGCGGACAGGACGCCCAAGCTGTTGGGAAGTCAACCAGATAGTCGGATGCCCCCGGCGCTTTTGCCCGCTAGGCGGCTGGTAACGCGCATGTTACCGTCGCCGAAAAACGCGTTATGGGACAGCCATGAATTTCCTGCAGATCGCCTCGCTCCTGATCGTGCTCGCCGGTGCGTTCGGGGCCATAAACTACCTGTTTCTCAAGCTGCCGTCAGCCATCGGTATCCTCGTCGTCTCGCTCATCGCGTCGATGATCATTCTGCTGATCGAACTGATCACGCCGCAGACCATGTTCGCCGAAACCGTGACCGAGGTGGTCCGCTCGGTCGATTTCTCGGACACGCTGCTCGAGGGGATGCTGGGGCTCTTGCTCTTTGCGGGCGCGCTCTACGTCAAAATCTCGGACCTGCGCGAACAATGGCGGGTCGTATTCCTGATGGCGACGATGGGCGTTGGCCTGTCCACGCTGATCGTGGGCACCGGGTTTTCGTGGGTCACGGGGATGCCGTTCCTGATCGCACTGGTGTTCGGCGCGCTGATCTCGCCCACCGATCCGGTTGCGGTTCTGGGGGTGCTGCGGGATGCGAGCCTGCGCAAGTCGCTTGAGACCAAGATCGCGGGTGAGTCGCTCTTCAACGATGGGGTCGGCTATGTGGTCTACCTCGTCCTCGTCGGCATCGCCTTTCCGGTCGTTGCTGGGCATGGCGGTGGCGATGGGCATGAGACCGGGACCTTTGCCGATGCGGCGCAGCTCTTTTTCGTCGAAGCGGGCGGTGGCGCGCTTCTGGGGCTGGTCCTCGGCTGGCTCACCTTTCGGCTCATGCGCCTCATTGACGACTATTCGCTCGAAGTCCTTCTGACCCTCGGCCTCGCCTTCGGCGGCTACGAGCTTGCCGTCGCGCTCCATGTCTCGGGTCCGATCATGGCTGTGACGGCCGGTCTGCTCATCGGCGACGTGGGCGCAAAACACGGGATGAGCGAGGAAACGCGCAAATACGTCGACGCATTCTGGAAACTGATCGACGAGATTCTAAACGCGGTGCTGTTCCTGCTCATCGGGTTCGAGGTCTTCATCATTTCGTTCAACGGCGACACGGTGATCGCGGGGCTTCTGGCCATCGTGCTGGCGCTTGTCGCCCGTCTGGCGGCCGTCGCGATCCCGGTCGTGATCCTCAAACCGTTCCGCGATTTCTCGCCGGGCGTGATCCCGATCATGACGTGGGGCGGTCTCAAGGGCGGGATTTCGGTCGCCCTCGCCCTCTCGCTGCCGGACAGCGAGTGGAAACCGACCATCCTCGCCGCCACATATATCGTTGTGGTCTTCTCGATCATCGTGCAGGGCCTGTCGATCAAGAAGGTGGCCACGAAGCTGGGCCGCGAACCGGAGCTGATGTGACCCTATGACCGATTACCTCGTCTACGACGTGTTCACCGACCGCCCGTTCGGCGGAAACCCCTTGGCGATCATCCCCAACGCCGCCGAGGTGCCCGAGGAGCGGCTGCAGAGGATCGCGCGGGAGTTCAATTTCTCGGAAACCGTGTTCCTCTATCCGCCCGAGGGTGACGGCGTCGCCAAGGTGCGCATCTTCACCCCGACGATGGAGGTGCCGTTCGCGGGCCACCCGGTGATCGGCACCGTCGTCATGCTGGGCGAAGCGGGTCTTGGCCCTGCCTTCACGCTGGAACTGGGGATCGGCCCGATGGCGGTCCGGATCGAGGACGGGCGCGCCTCGTTCGAGAACCGCGAACCGTTGGAGCACACCGCGACCCCCGACAAGGCGTTGATCGCCCGCGCGCTCGGTACCCCTGAAGGGACCATTCTGGGCGAGCCGATCATGGCTGGCGTCGGCCTGCCCTTCACCTTTACTGAGGTCGTGGACCGCGCGGCGCTGTCGGACCTCGTGCCCGAAACCAGCGCGTTCCGCGAGGGCGCGACGCGCTATCCCTCAAGCCTCGACTTCGCGCAATGCGTCTACACCCGCGTCGACGGGCGCATCCACATGCGGATGTTCGCCCCCTTGGACAACATCCCCGAAGACCCGGCGACAGGTTCTGCCGCAGCGGGTCTGGGCGCGCTTTTGTGCCGCGAGGCGGGCGCCCCCGTGAACCTGACGATCCATCAGGGCGAAGACATGGGCCGCCCCTCGCTCATCGAGGTCGAGGCCGAGCCGGGCCGCGTCACCGTCAGCGGGCGCGCGATCCGGGTGATGGAAGGCAAGCTGGTCCTATGACGGTCTGGGTGCTGCTTCTGCGCGGGATCAACGTGGGCGGCACCGGCAAGCTGCCGATGAAGGACCTCAAGGCGCATATGGAGGCACTCGGGGCCGAGGCGCCCGAAACCTACATCCAGTCCGGCAACGCGGTCTTTGCGGGTGCGATCGAGCCGGAAGCCTTTGCCGCCGATCTGACCGCCCGGATCGAAGCCAACCACGGCCATGCCCCGCGCATACTGGTGGTGCCGGGGGATGACATGATCGCCTCGCGCGACGCCTTTCCGTTCCCCGGAGGGCTGGAGCGGCCCAAGTTCGCCAATATCTGGTTCTGTGCCGAAACGCCTGCCGCCCCGGACCTCGGGCGTCTGGATGACCTCGCCACCGACACCGAACGGTTTGCGCTCAAGGGCCGCTGGTTCTTCCTCGACGCACCGGACGGGATCGGGCGCTCGAAACTCGCCGAACGTGTCGAAAAGGCGCTGGGCGTGCCCGCCACGGCGCGCAACATGAACACCGTGAACAAGCTGTGCGAGATGGTTCAGGCCCGGCAGGCATAGCGGGCGAGACGGGTCCCTAAAGACGCAGGCGGGAAATGCGCGTCCACGGCAGAGAGGGCTTTTCCTGACCAAATGGTCAAGATAGACAGTCCCCGGAACGACCCGTTCCCGGAGGCGCGAACAATGGACAACTTACGCGGGGCGGCCCTGATGGTGCTGGCCATGGCCCTGTTCGCCTCGGAAGACGTGCTGGTCAAGATCGTGTCCGAACGCGTGACGCTGGGCGTCATCCTCGTCGTGCTGGGCGGGCTTGGTGCGGTGATCTTCGGCCTGATGGCGATGGCGCGCGGGCATCAGGTGTTCTCGCGTCGCTTCTTCCACCCGGTGATCGTGATCCGCAACTTGGGCGAGCTTCTGGGCACCGCATGTTTCGTCATCGGTCTGACGCTGGTGCCGCTCGGGCTGCTCTCGGCGCTCCTGCAGGCCAACCCGCTCTTCGTCAATATCGGCGCGATCCTGTTCCTCGGGATGACCGTAGGCTGGCGGCGCTGGCTCGCCATTGCCATCGGTCTGGTCGGCGTGATCGTGATCCTGCGCCCCGGGGCCGAGGCGTTCCGGGTCGAGGCGCTGCTGGGTCTGGGCGCGGCCATCGGGCTGGCCGTGCGCGACGTGGCCACACGGATCACGCCCAAGGACATTCACCCGCTCCAGACCTCGAGTTGGGGGTTCTTCATGGGGATGGTGTCGGGCGCGGTTCTGTTGTTCGTCGAGCCGCCTGCGCTGCCCGGCGCGACGGATGCGGGCCTGCTGGTAGGCGCCACCGCACTGGGCATGATGGGCTACTACGCCCTGACCCGCGCGATGATGACCGGCGACGTGCCGTCGGTGACGCCGTTTCGCTACACGCGGCTGGTCTTTGCGATCCTCTTCGCGCTGACGGTCTTCGACGAGGTGCCGGACCTCTGGACGCTGGTGGGCGCCGCGCTGATCGTCGGTGCCGGGCTTTACACGATCATCCGCGAGGCGCGGATGAGCCGTGCGGCGCGGCGTGCGAAACCCGTGGCCTCGCCCGTGCGCCCGACCTGATTATTCGGCGGGCGCGAGGTCCGCGACCTTGGCCCCCGGCGCGATGGTCGGCGGTGCCTCGTTCAGCGCGTCGCGGGCAAACCCGGCGGCGGCCTGATACTTGGCCATGAAATCCCGGCGCTCGGCCTCGGGGATCACGTCGTCGATGTTGTCGAATTCCCCACCGCAGCGCTCGTCCACCATGTTGAGCAGGCCGAACGGCCCCGCGCCCCGGTTGCGCAGCACGACCTCACCGATAGGTCCGGCCATCTGCGCGTCATAGGCGGCGAGCGCGGCGGGCGTCACACCATGTTCCACGAGCTTCGCCCCCAGAACCCGCGCGTCGATCACCGCCTGCGAGGCACCGTTCGACCCCGTGGGATACATGGCATGGGCGGCATCGCCCATCAGCGCCACATGGCCGTCGATCCAGCAGTCGATCGGATCGCGGTCGATCATCGGGTTCTCATAGGCCACGTCGGCGTTGCGCAGCATCTCCGGCACGTCGAGCCAGTCGTAGGTGAAGCCGTCGAAGTTCGACGCGAACGCCTCGATCTCGACCGGGCGGAACCAGCCTGCCTTTTCCCAGCCTGAGGCCGGATCGACCGTCATCTCGGCGATCCAGTTCACCTGCGCGAGGCCGGTGTCCGGGTCGGGATGGCCGATGGGATAGATCACCATCCGATGCTTGTGCGTGCCCAGCCCGACGAAAGACGACCCGGTGCGGATCGGCTTGGTCATCGTGGTCCCGCGCCACATGATCGCCCCGCCCCAGTTGATCGGCGGCTGGTCCGGGTGCATCTGGGCGCGGATCGCCGAATGGATGCCGTCGCAGCCCAACAGCAGTGTCCCGGTCTCCTCGCGCGGGCCTTCTTCGGTCTCGACAAAGGCCGTCACGGTGCCGTCCGCATTGTTGCGGTAGCCCGTGACCCGCGACCCGAGCTTGAGCGCATCGGCCCCGGCGCGATCCATGAAGGTCTCGGCCAGAAGCATATGGAACTGCCCGCGATGCACGGCGTATTGCGGCCAGTGGTAGCCCGCGAGCGTGCCACGTTCCTCGGAATAGATGTCGTTGCCGTTCAGACCCACGAGCGCCCATTCCTTGGCCGGAACGCCGACCCGGTCGAGGTCTTCGGCCGTGAACCCGAGATCATAAAGCTCGCGCACGGCGTTGGGCTGGATGTTGATGCCGACGCCCAAAGGCTTCAACTCCCGCACGCCCTCGAACACGGTGCAATCGACGCCGATCTGATTGAGCGTCAGCGCCGTGGCCAATCCGCCGATGCCACCGCCTGCGATCAGAACCTTCGGTGCAGCCATGATGCCCTCCTTGGAAAAAAGCCCCGTGTGTCTAGCACGCGCGCCCGAAAGCTCAATGGATCAATCGCTCGACCGTTGGCGCAACCGCCCTTTTCCTCCTGCCCGGCGGTCGTTAGAACGCGGGTCAAGCAAGTCATTCAGACGGGGACAGCCTCATGAGCATCATCATCGACATTTTCGCCCGCGAAATCCTCGACAGCCGGGGCAACCCGACCGTCGAAGTGGACGTGATCCTTGAAGACGGCACTATGGGCCGCGCCGCCGTGCCTTCGGGCGCCTCGACCGGCGCGCACGAAGCCGTGGAAAAGCGCGACGGCGACAAGAGCCGCTACATGGGCAAAGGCGTGCTGGAAGCGGTCAATGCCGTGAACGGCGAGATTGCCGAAGAACTCGCTGGCATGGACGCGACCGAGCAGGAGATGCTGGACCGCGCCATGATCGAACTCGACGGCACGCCGAACAAGGGCCGTCTGGGCGCAAACGCCATTCTGGGCGTGTCGCTGGCCGCCGCGAAAGCTGCCGCCGATTTCTCGATGCTGCCGCTCTACCGCTATGTCGGTGGCTCGTCGGCGCGTGTCCTGCCGGTCCCGATGATGAACATCATCAACGGCGGCGAACATGCCGACAACCCGATCGACATTCAGGAATTCATGATCATGCCGGTGAGCGCGGGCAACATCCGCGACGCCGTACGCATGGGCTCCGAGGTGTTCCACACGCTCAAGAAAGAGCTGTCGGCGGCGGGCCTGTCCACCGGTCTGGGCGACGAAGGCGGCTTTGCCCCCGCACTGGGCTCGACCAACGAAGCGCTCGATTTCATCCTGAAATCCATCGAAAAAGCGGGCTACAAACCGGGTGAGGACATCTACCTCGCCCTCGATTGCGCCTCGACCGAATACTACAAGAACGGCAAGTACGAGATGGTGGGCGAAGGCAAATCGCTGACCTCCGAGGAAAACGCCGACTACCTCGCAGCCCTCTGCGATGCCTACCCGATCATCTCGATCGAAGACGGCATGTCGGAAGACGACTGGGACGGCTGGAAGCTGTTGACTGACAAGATCGGCGACAAGGTGCAGCTTGTGGGCGACGACCTGTTCGTGACCAACCCTGCGCGTCTGGCCGATGGCATCAAAAAGGGCGTCGCGAACTCGATGCTCGTCAAGGTGAACCAGATCGGCTCGCTTTCGGAGACGCTCAAGGCCGTCGATATGGCGCACCGCGCGCGCTACACCAACGTGATGAGCCACCGTTCGGGCGAGACCGAGGATGCGACCATCGCCGACCTCGCCGTGGCCACCAACTGCGGTCAGATCAAGACCGGCTCGCTGGCCCGTTCGGACCGGCTCGCCAAGTACAACCAGCTGATCCGCATCGAGGAAGCGCTGGGTGAGACGGCGGAATATGCCGGCCGTTCGATCCTGAAGTGATCCGCGCCACATGAACGACCCAAGGCCCGCCCACCCGGCGGGCCTTTTCATGTGCAGGCCTGTGCAACACGTCCCCTCACCTGTGCGTGAGACCCGTGACACGTGACTTGCCGCGACGCGGCGAGCGGGTATCTCTGGCGCAACGGCAAACGGAACGCTCATGCTTCGCGTCACGACATTACTGGTCATGGTCTCCATGATGGTCTGGTCCATCGTCCTCCCGGTCGATGCTCAGCCCACGTCCGTCTGCCCGTCGCAGAACGCCTCGTTCGAGACCTGTTATCAGCCCGGCGCGCCGGTTCCGGTGCAGGCCGAGGTGTCCAAACCCTGCGGGGCCTGCGCCCTGCCCGCCACGCTGTCCCTGCCCGACCCAGTGGCTGCGACCGTGGAACTGGCCGTAACTACCCAGACCGTCCGGCTTTTCGGGCGCTCCGTCCGGCCCGAACGGCGCCCTCCGCGCGCCTGACTCCCCTTCAGTCAAACGGGTGCATCTGCGCCCAAACCTGTTTTCGTCGCCCGATGCGGCGGCACACTCTGATGGAGTCCCGACATGATGAATTCCGACACCGACACCACCACCACCGCGCGCCCGGCGCTCTACCTCCCCGCGCTCGCGCCGCTCTATGCAGCCCTCGCGCCGATTTCCTTTCTGCTCCTGCGCGTCATGGCGGGGATCGCCCTGATGGTCCACGGCTGGCCCAAGATCCAGAACCCGCTGGGGGCCACCGAGATGGTTGCAGGCATCGGCTTTGCCCCGGCCGCCTTCTGGTCCGTCGCCCTGTCCGTGACCGAATTCGCGGGCGGTCTGCTCCTGCTTCTGGGGCTTTTCACCCGCCTCGCCGCCGCCGGTGCCACGGTGATCCTGCTGGTCACGGTCTACTTTCACTGGGTCATGCTGGAGCAAGGCTATTCCGGCGCGGAACTGTCGCTGATCTGGGCCGCCGTGACGCTGCATTTCGTCGCCAAAGGCGGCGGGCGCTTCTCGCTCGACCGCGTGTTCGGGCGCGAACTGTGATGGATCGGCGCACACTTCTGAAGGGCGCGGGGGCGATGGCCCTCGCCGCCCCGATGCCCACCCTTGCGACAGCGCAGAACGCGCTGCCGCTCGCGGCCCCGATCCATGTCGGCAACGTCGGCCTGCGCACCCGCGACGCCGAGGCGATGGCGGAGTGGTATAGCATGGCGGTCGGCCTGCGCGAGATCGCGCGCGACGGCAACACGATCTGGATGGGGGCTGGCGGCGAACGTCTGCTGGCGCTCACCGAGGTCGAAGGCCTGCGGCGTGCAGGCCCGCGCGAAGCTGGGCTGTATCACACCGCGTTCCTCCTGCCCACGCGCGCCGATCTGGGGCGCTGGATCTACATGGCCGCCAGTGATCGTCTGCCGGTCGATGGCAGCGCCGATCACCGGGTCAGCGAAGCGGTCTATCTGACCGACCCCGAGGGCAACGGGATCGAAATCTACGCCGACACGCCACAGGACACCTGGGAATGGCGCGATGGCGAGGTGACGATGGGGTCGCTCCCCCTGCGCGTGCAGGAGATCGTCGAGGCGCTCGGCCCGATGCCCACGCCGTGGACCGGCGCGCCCACCGGTACCTCGGTCGGCCATGTTCACCTGAAGGTCGGCGATGCACAGCAGGCCGGGCAATGGTGGCGCGAGACCTTGGGCTTCGACGCCGTGAGTTCGCGCAGCGACGCGGTGTTCCTCTCGACCGGCGGCTATCACCACCACATCGCGGTGAACGAATGGATGAGCGCCGGGGCCGGTCAGCGCCCCGAGAACGAGACAGGCCTCGCCTTTGTCGAACTGGTGAACACCGGGGGCGGAAGCGCCGCCGAATACGAAGACGACTGGGGCACCGCGATCCGCCTCGTCTGACCCGAAAAGCCCGGACCCCGCGTCCGGGCTTTTTTCATTGCACCCCCGCCCGGCAGCGGCCACCTTGGCCCGATGATCGAGACGCAGGCGGACATCATGGACCTGATCGGCACCGCCGCTTTCGACGGGCCCACACGCATTCTGCGCGACAAGGCCGACTTTGCGCCCGCCTTCTGGGACCAGCGCACGGGCCTTCTGGGCGAGCTTGCGCAGAAACTCACGAACTACGGCCTTACCTTGCATCTCACCGGCGATTTCAGCGCCGAGACCGATGCCTCGCGCGCGCTGCACGACTACTTTGTCGAGGCGCAGCGCACCGGGCCCATCACACTGGAGACACCGATCCGATGACCGCAGACGACATCATCGCAGCCCTTGGGCTGAAACCGCACCCCGAGGGCGGCTGGTATCGCGAAACGTTTCGCGCCCACGCCCCCGATGGGGAACGCAGCCCCGGCACGGCGATCTATTTCCTGCTGAAAGCGGGGGATCGGAGCCATTGGCACCGGGTCGATGCTGCCGAAACCTGGCACTTCTACGCGGGTGCGCCGCTTGTGCTGTCCATCGCCTCCACCGACGCCGGGCCTGCGGTGCCGCACCGGCTTGGCCCTGCGCTGGCCATCGGCGAAGCGCCGCAGGTGACGGTGCCTCCGCACCACTGGCAGGCGGCGGAAACCACGGGCGACTATACGCTCGTCGGCTGCACCGTCTCGCCGGGGTTCGAATTCGACGGGTTCGAACTGGCCGCACCGGATTTCACCATCCCCTGAACGCAAAACGCGCGCCCAAGGGCGCGCGCTCTGTGTCGGACGTTGCAAACCGTTACTGGTTCGCCGCCCGCTCCGCCTCGATCTCGCGCCAGCGCGCGACGTTGCGGTTGTGCTCTTCCAGCGTCTCGGCAAAGGCGTGACCGCCCGTACCATCGGCCACGAAGAACAGGAAATCGGTGCTGTCCGGGTCCATAGCCGCTTCGAGCGAGGCGACGCCGGGGTTCGCAATCGGGGTCGGCGGCAGGCCGGTGATGACATAGGTGTTATACGGCGTCTCGGCCCGCAGTTCGGACTGGCGGATGCCTCGGCCCAGAACGCCCTGCCCGTTGGTGATGCCGTAGATGACCGTCGGGTCGGTTTGCAGACGCATCCCCTGCCTCAGACGGTTCACGAATACGCTCGCCACCTGACGACGCTCCTCGGCCACCCCGGTTTCCTTTTCGACGATAGACGCCATGATGAGCGCCTCTTCCGGCGTGTCATAGGGCAGATCCGCCGCGCGGCTTTCCCATGCTGCGGCCAAACGCTGCTCCTGCGCAGCGGTCATCCGCGCGATCAGCGTGTTGCGGTCGTCGCCGGGCCGCATTTCGTAGCTGTCTGGCGCGAGCGTGCCTTCGGCGGGCACTTCGGCCACTTCACCGGTTAGGAACTCGGCCCGGCTCAGCGCATCGACGATCTGCCACGAGGTGGTGCCTTCGGCGATGGCCACGCGGAACCGGGTGTCGGCCATGTCGCGCACGCGGGTGTAGTCGGAGGGCACGTCAGCCCCCGGCTCGAACTCCGCCACCATGTTGAACGACTGGGTCGCCGGGTCGAGTTCGCGCACCTGATACTCGGCGGCGTTGACCCCGATCCGGTAGACGACTTCGGTCCCGCAGGTCGAGGCCCCGCCACGGGTGACGATGTCGACAATCTGCTCCATCGACGCGTTCTCTTCGACGAGGAAAGACCCCGCCTTGAGCTCGGTCGACTTGCCGGAATAGTCGGCCCCCATGCGGAAGATCGACGGGCTGGCAATCGCGCCTTGGGCGTCGAGCGCCTCGGACACGCGGGTAAAATTCGACCCCGGCTCGACCTTCAGACAGATCGCCGTATCGAGCGGCCCTTGGGCCACATATTCCCGTTTGCCCCAGGTGATGAGGCCGCCCAGAACAACGAGGGCAACAATCGAAAGGGACAGCGCGTTCGACGCGATGTTACGCCACATTAATCGGCAACCTTACCCATGATGAGACAGGCGTTGGTGCCGCCGAACCCGAAGGAGTTGGACAGCGCCACGTTGATCTCGCGTTCCTCGGCCTTGTTGGCGGCGAGCGACAGCTTCGGCGTCACCGCCGGGTTGTCGAGGTTGATGGTCGGCGGGGCGATCTGGTCGCGCATGGCAAGCAGCGAGAAGATCGCTTCGACCGAACCCGCCGCGCCCAAGAGGTGCCCGATGGAGGATTTGGTCGAGGACATCGTCGCCTTGGACGCATGGTCGCCGAGCAGCCGCTCGACCGCGCCCAGTTCGATCACGTCGGCCATGGTCGAGGTGCCGTGCGCGTTGATGTAGTCGATGTCGCTGGGCTGAAGCCCGGCCGATTTCAGCGCGTTGGTCATGGCGCGGAAGCCCCCGTCGCCATCCTCGGACGGTGCGGTGATGTGGTAGGCGTCGCCCGACAGGCCATAGCCGAGGATTTCGCCATAAATCTTGGCCCCACGCGCCTTGGCGTGCTCATATTCTTCGAGCACGACGACGCCCGAGCCTTCGCCCATGACGAACCCGTCGCGGTCGCCGTCATAGGGGCGCGACGCGGTTTCGGGGGTGTCGGCGCGCTTGGTCGACAGCGCCTTGCAGGCGTTGAAGCCCGCGATCCCGATCTCGGAAATCGCAGCTTCAGCCCCGCCCGCGACCATCGTGTCGGCGTCGCCCAGCATGATGAGCCGGGCCGCATCGCCGATGGCATGCGCGCCGGTCGAACAGGCGGTGACGACCGCGTGGTTCGGGCCCTTGAAGCCGTATTTGATCGAGACCTGACCCGAGATCAGGTTGATGAGCGCGCCGGGAATGAAGAACGGCGACACGCGACGCGGGCCTTTTTCCTGAATCATCACAGCGGTTTCCGCGATGGAGTTCAGACCGCCGATGCCGGAGCCGATCATGACGCCGGTGCGCAGCGCCTCGTCTTCGTCAAGGTTGTCGATCCCCGCATCGACGACCGCCTGCATCGCGGCGGTCATGCCGTAGAGGATGAAATCGTCGACCTTGCGGCGGTCGCGGGGCTCCATCCAGTCGTCAGGGTTGAACGTGCCGTCCGACCCGTCGCCATAGGGGATTTCACAGGCGTAGGTCGTGACCACCCGGGACGCATCGAAACGGGATATCGGGGCGGCACCCGACTGTCCTGCCAGAATGCGCTTCCAGGTTTCCTCCACCCCGCAAGCCAAGGGCGAAACCATGCCCAGACCGGTTACGACGACGCGACGCTTGTCCATAGAGACAGCCCTTTTTCGTTTGTTTTCGCCGGGGGTTGGATAGCCTCTACCGCCCCCATGTGGCAAGCGCGAAACGCCCGCTGCGACACGGGGCGGCAGGGTTTCGCGACATCCTCCCAGAAACACGAAACGGCGCCCGAAGGCGCCGTCCGCTTAACGATCTCCGTCGGCTCAGGCCGCTTCGGAGATGAACTTGACCGCGTCACCGAAGGTCTGGATCGACTCGGCGGCGTCATCGGGGATTTCGATCCCGAACTCTTCTTCGAAGGCCATGACCAGCTCAACGGTGTCCAGCGAGTCGGCGCCGAGATCGTCGATGAAGGAGGCCGATTCAGTGACCTTGTCTTCTTCAACGCCGAGGTGCTCGACTACAATTTTCTTCACGCGATCTGCGACGTCGCTCATATCATATCCTCACAGTTATCAGGCCCTTGGCCTTTTCGTTTGCTCCTTGCGGAGCTGCTTGAACTGTCCCCGTCTTATGCGAGGCGCACCCCGGAGTCCCATTTAGCCCGAGGTCGAAACTGCGCCCCCTTTAGCATAAAGCCAGTCGGGGGCAAACGATTTGTCCCGCGCGGTGCGCGCGGCGTCAAGGTATCGTTTTCAGACCACCCTTTTGGGTGTCAGAGCATGGCCATACCGCCGTTCACATGCAGGGTCGCACCGGTGACGTAACCGGCCTCGGGCGAGGCCAGATAGAGCACGGCAGCGGCGATTTCCTCGGGCGTGCCCATGCGGGCGGCCGGGATCTGAACGTTGATCTTTTCTTTCTGATCGTCGGTCAGCTTGTCGGTCATTGCGGTGGCGATAAACCCTGGAGCCACACAGTTCGCGGTGATGCCACGGCTGGCCACCTCATAGGCGATGGATTTGGTCATGCCGACCATGCCCGCCTTGGACGCGGCATAGTTCACCTGCCCCGGATTGCCGGTCGCGCCGACGATGGACGAGATGTTGATGATCCGGCCCCAGCGCGCCTTCATCATCGGGCGCATCACGGCGCGGCACAGGCGCATCGTGGCGGTCAGGTTCACGTCGATGACGTTCTGCCAGTCCTCGTCCGACATGCGCATGAAGATCTGGTCCTTGGTGATCCCTGCGTTGTTCACGAGGATATCCAGACCACCCATCACTTCGGCCGCCTGTTTCGGGAGCGCATCGACAGCGTCCGGGTCCGACAGGTTGCACGTGAGCACATGCACCCGATCACCAAGCTCGGCGGCGAGTTCATTGAGCGGTGCCTCGCGGGTACCCGAAAGCGTCACGGTTGCACCCGCGCCATGCAGCGCCTTGGCGATCGAGCCGCCGATGCCGCCCGAAGCGCCGGTCACAAGCGCGGTTTTTCCTGTCAGATCAAACATGTCTCGTCCTCTTTATATATGTGCCGCTCAACCGGCGGCCTGTCCCGCTGCGGCTTTGACTTCGTCCGGGGTGCCCACTGTCACGGTGGCGATGCTCTTTTCGATCCGGCGGATCATACCGGTGAGCGCTTTGCCTGCCCCGATCTCCCACGTCTCGGTGACGCCGTTCGCCCCCATCCACGCCACGCTCTCGCGCCAGCGGACCGAGCCGGTAACCTGTTCGATCAGTAGAGCGCGGATCGTGTCGGGGTCGCTCACCGCCTCGGCGCGCACGTTGGCCACCACTGGCACGGCGGGCGCGTTGATCGTCACGCCCGCGAGCGCCTCGGCCATCACGTCGGCGGCGGGCTGCATCAGCGCACAGTGGAACGGGGCGGAGACGGGGAGCATGACAGCACGGCGCGCGCCCTTCTCTTTCGCGATCTCGACGGCGCGCTCAACGGCGGCCTTGTGACCCGAGACGACGACCTGCGCCGGATCGTTGTCGTTGGCGGCCTGACAAACCTCGCCCTGAGCGGCTTCTTCGGCCACCGCCTTGGCGGCCTCGAAATCTAGCCCGAGCAGCGCGGCCATCGCGCCGACGCCCACCGGCACGGCCTTTTGCATCGCCTCGCCACGGGTGCGCAGCAGGCGCGCCGTATCGGTGATGGAGAGTGCCCCGGAGGCCGCAAGCGCGGAATATTCGCCCAACGAGTGGCCCGCGACGAAAGACGCGGCGCCAATCGTGACACCCTCTGCCTCGAGCGCGCGCATCGCGGCCAGCGACGTGGCCATCAGCGCGGGTTGCGCGTTCTGGGTGAGCGTCAGTACGTCCTGCTCGCCGTTCCAGATGATGTTGGAGAGTTTGATGCCAAGCGCTTCGTCGACTTCGTCGAAAACGGCGCGGGCCTCGGGATAAGCTTCGGCCAGGTCGCGACCCATACCGATGGTCTGGGCGCCCTGGCCGGGAAATACGAATGCGCGGGTCATGGTCCCCTCCCTCGTCCTAAGTTGACGAGGGGATAGCGCGGGGCGTGCGTGGGTGCAACGCCCGCGCAGGCGTTACGAGCGGTTGGCGCCGTAGGTTAGGTCGTAGGTCAGACGCTGACGGACACGCTCCAGCGCGTTGCGCTTACCTTTGGCGATCTCGATGGCGATGTTGTCGCCGAGACGCAGGTACAGGCGCGAGGGCGACGTCTTGTCGGCACCGCGCAGCATGAACACCGACTGAACTTCGTCGAAGCGCAGAAGATCAGAGAGCTGGAATTCGCCGGTCAGGCTGCGATTGCCCAGACGGATCACGTTGTTGCGCAGGTCGACATGCATCTCGACACCCGGACGCTCGCGCCCGGCACGAAAGAGTACCGCACCCACCAGCATGAACATGACCATGCCGCCGAGCTTCATCGCGATCAGGCCAGAGCCGGCCGCGCCATCAGGCAGCAGGCCAAGCGTCAGCCCCGACATGAAAAGGACGATCCCAAAGAACCGGGCCAGCGACTGGCGGAGCATGAACTGGTTCTCGGCACCGGCGGTGCCGATCACGTACCCCCAGGGGGTCATCGTGGTGAGGCCGTCGTTCGCCCCACGCACATCTTTCCACATTTCGTTCTCGATCTCCGCTTCCGGCAGAGAGAGCCCAACGATTGCGTTCATTTCGGTTACCCACGTCTTAAGTAAAGCTTCTGTTATTTTTGAATTTCTTAACCAACTATGGCGGGAATGCGGCGGCGTCCGGGTGTTTTGGCGGCGATAGCCCTTATTTTATTGGGGATACGGTGGGTTAACCATACCATTCACACCAAACAGTATGGGCACCCTTACCTCTCGGTTTTTCTTGCAATCGGGCGGGATGCGTGTAGGTAGGCGCTTCCTTCCGTGACTGAGTGAACCGCGTGGCCTCTCGTGAACGGATGCGGAAGGGTTATCCGTTCTTTGAAGCGCGCCTGAAAAAACTGGAGACACCATGCCGCTTTACGAGCATGTGATGATTGCGCGTCAGGACCTGTCCAACGCGCAAGCCGAAGGCCTTGTCGAGCACTTCTCGACCGTCCTCTCCGACAACGGCGGCAAAGTCGTCGAGTCGGAATACTGGGGCGTCAAGACGATGGCCTACAAGATCAACAAGAACCGCAAGGGCCACTACGCCTTCCTGAAAACGGACGCACCGTCGACCGCCGTTCAGGAAATGGAACGCCTGATGCGCCTGCATGACGACGTGATGCGCGTTCTGACCATCAAGGTCGACGCCCACGAAGAAGGCCCGTCGGTTCAGATGAAAAAAGACGAACGCAGCGATCGTGGCGACCGCCGCGAGCGTCGTGACCGCTAAGCCGAGAGGGAGCTAAACCATGGCCGCGAAACCGTTTTTCCGCCGTCGCAAGGTGTGCCCGTTCTCTGGCGACAACGCACCCAAGATCGACTACAAAGACACGAAACTCCTGCAGCGCTACATCTCTGAGCGTGGCAAGATCGTGCCCAGCCGCATCACCGCCGTTTCGGCAAAGAAGCAGCGTGAACTCGCCCGTGCCATCAAGCGCGCCCGGTTCCTCGCCCTGCTTCCCTACGCCGTGAAGTAAGGGAGAGGTCCAATGGAAGTCATCCTTCTCGAACGCGTGGCCAAGCTTGGCCAGATGGGCGAAGTGGTCGACGTAAAGCCCGGCTTTGCGCGCAACTACCTTCTGCCGCAGGGCAAGGCGCTGACCGCGTCGAAAGCCAACATCGCTCAGTTCGAAACCCAGAAAGCGCAGCTGGAAGCACGCAACCTGGAAACGAAAAAAGAAGCCGAATCCCTGGCCTCGAACCTCGACGGCAAACAGTTCGTCGTGATTCGCTCCGCTTCGGACGGCGGCAACCTCTACGGCTCCGTCACCACCCGTGACGCCGCCGACGTTGCCACCGAAGAAGGTTTCACGGTCGACCGCAAGCAGGTTCTGATCCGCGAACCGATCAAGACGCTGGGTCTGCACGAGGTGGAAATCCACCTGCACCCCGAAGTCATGGTCACGATCTCGCTGAACGTGGCCCGCTCGCCGGAAGAAGCCGAGATTCAGGCTTCGGGCAAGTCGATCCAGGAACTGGCTGCGGAAGAAGAAGCCGCCGCCGATTTCGAGATCGCCGAACTGTTCGACGATCTGGGCGCTGCCGCTTCGGACGACGACGAGCTGGCGGAAGCCGCCGGTGTTGCCGACGAGGCCCCGGCCCAAGAGAACTCGGACGACGAGTAATCGTCAGTCCAATCTCCGGAAAGGGCCGTGCGACCTCGCGCGGCCCTTTTTCTATGCGCGTCAGTTAAAGAGCGTGCCGACCTCATCCGCGGTGATGAGGTTCGCGTATTTCTGCTTCATATCGAACAGGTTCGCCTCATGCGGCCCCATCGCCCGGTCGCCGCAGCAATCGGCGATCACAGTGGGACGGAAGTTGTGGCTCATCGCGTCCACCACGGTCGCCCGCACGCAGCCCGAGGTCGTTGCCCCTGTCACCGCCACGGAGTCCACGCCATAGCGGCGCAGGATCGAGGCAAGCCCGGTCTCAAAGAACGCCGAGGCCTGCCGCTTGTGCAGCACCACCTCGCCGGGTTCGGGCGCGAGGAAATCGACCACTTCGCTCGCCGGGTTGTCGAGCGTGAGGTTCGCGAGCGGCGGCACCTTTTCGCACCAGATCGAAGCATCGGACCCGTCGGCGGCATAGATCACGCGGGTGAACACCACGGGCAGTCCCTGCGCCCGGAACGCGGCGAGCACAGGCACCGTGGCCTGCGCGGCCTCAAGGCAATTGCCGCCCCCGAACATCTCGGGGTCGATGAAGCCGTTCACAAAATCCACGATGATGAGCGCGCATTTTGCCCCCTGCGGCAGATGCCCGCCCATGCCCTGTTTCGCGTAGATTGCACTTTCGTCGCTCATGCCGTGCTCCCCTGAGATGTCGCGACAGTCTTGGGGCGCGTGGCGTGACGGACAACCGAGAAAGTCTCAGGTGTCGGTGCGGTAGCCCTCATCCCAGCCTGCGGAAATTCGCAAGCCCAAGGCCCTTATTCTGCGCACGATGCGCGCCCTTTCGCTCAGTGGAGAAATTCCGCGCATCCTGCGTATTAAGCATCTTGCCGAGGGACACATTCTGGCCGTATTTCCGCCACGCTCTGACCCGATTGCGCGCGCAGCGTCATCGGCAACCCTCATGAAAAGAGGGGCAACAGGGTGGAACAACCCACCGGCGCAGCGCCTTGTAAGTGCGTGAGCCAACACAAAGGAAGAGGCAGATGGCAACCTATCAGGACCCGCGTGACCAGTCGCGCGACGCCGCCGCGAGCCG
This sequence comes from Pseudomonadota bacterium, assembly GCA_036154315.1. Classification (GTDB taxonomy): domain Bacteria; phylum Pseudomonadota; class Alphaproteobacteria; order Rhodobacterales; family Rhodobacteraceae; genus Maritimibacter. The sequence continues at coordinate 2,313 of JAYZLL010000015.1, read as the reverse complement.
TGAGACCAAAGCGAAGCAGACCGAGCGCAAGGCCGAGGCAGAAGCGCCCAAGCCGCAGCAGCCGATCACCGATTGGGCTGCGATCTGAGCACCGCGCCTTTCACGGATTGACCCCCCGTCCCTGCCCTCGCAGGATCATGGGATGGCGACGCCCGTAACATCCATTCCGAATCTCGGCCCCGCGACGGCCGAAGGATTTGCCCGTGCCGGGATCGGCTCGGCGGAAGAGTTGCGCGCGCTCGGTGCGGATACGGCCTATGAACGGTGGCTGGCCGCAGGTGAGCCTGCGCATTTCATCGGATACTACGCGCTCGTCATGGGGTTGCAGGGGCGGCCCTGGAACGATTGCAAAGGCGCCGAGAAGGACGCGTTGAAGCTGCGCTTCGACGCGCTCAAGGCAGGTGCCACGCGCAATCTGACGGGTATCGAGGCGATGCTCGACGAAATCGGTGTGAGGGCACGACCATGATACGACTGTTTCTGCTGATGCTTCTGACGTGGCCGACCATGCTGTCCGCCACCGAGGTGCGTTTCGACCTCGAAGGGTTCGAGCGGCGGTTTCAGCTGTTCGCGCCGGATGAGCCGCAGGGCCAGATGCCGCTGGTGCTCGTGCTGCACGGCGTGTTCCAGACCGACGCGCGCATGATCGACACCACCCGCGGCAAGTGGGAGGAGTTCGCCAAAGAGAACAACTTCGTCGCCGTATTCCCGAACGCCGTGAACATGGTGTGGGACATCGGTCAGGGCCACGGCACGTTCGAACCGATGCCGCGCCGTGACGATATTGCCTATCTCGATCAGGTGATCGCGCTGACCTCGCAGCAATACGACATCGACAGCAACCGGATCTATATGGTCGGCTTCTCGCTCGGCGCGCAGATGAGCTTTGCCTACACCTGTCAGCGCGGCGGGATCCGGGGCATTGCCACGGTCTCAATGCCGCTGCCCAAGGCCCTGCTCGACGATTGCGCGCGCACCCCTGCCGTGCCGCTTCTGTCGATCCACGGCACCAACGATCCGGTCATTCCCGCCGAGGGCGGCGATCTGCCGATGGAGGGCGACACGGTTCTGTCGCTGATCAGTCAGCAGGAGACCATCGACATTTTCGCGGGCAAGGCTGGCTGTTCCGGCCCCGGCGAGCTCAAGAGCTACGACCGCCGCGACGATGAGACCAAGGCAAATTTCAACCGCTGGTCCGGGTGCAGCGTGCCGATCTGGACCATGTCGATCGAAGGTCTGGGGCACAAATGGCCCGGTGGCGGCCCGGACCTGCCGATCGCGGTTCTGGGGCGCGGCACGGAAGAGGTCGAAGGCACCGCTTTCGTCTGGTCCTTCTTCTCGTCCCTCAAATGACCTAGGGCGTCATGCCCTGCGCAAAGAGCGCATAGACCGGACGCTCCGCATCGCCGCGCGCGATCAGGGCGCGCCCCGCAGCCTCCATCCCGATCTCTTCGAGCTCGACCAGCGTGCGCCCGACGGGCAGCGCGGTTTCGAGAAAGATCAAGGGTTCCTCGAATTCGGTCGAAACCTCGCGCACGGCAAAGCGCGCGGAGAGCGTGGCGATATGTTCGGGGCGCGTGACAGAAATCGCGTCGACATGGGGCATGGCAAAACCTTCGCAGTTACGCCACCAGCCTGTCGCTCCAGCCCTTAAAATAGGGTTAATGCGCGCCGCCTCAGACACGAAAAAGGGCCGCGCCCCAAGGCACGGCCCCCGAATGTCCGGTCTCTGAGACGGCTTAGCCGACCAGTTCGAGACCCGAGAAGAAATACGCGATCTCTTCGGCGGCGGTGTCTTCACCGTCCGAACCGTGGACCGAGTTCTCGCCGATCGACAGGGCGAATTCCTTGCGGATCGTGCCTTCGGCGGCTTCTTCGGGGTTCGTGGCACCCATGACTTCGCGGTTCTTCAGGATCGCGTTCTCACCTTCGAGAACCTGAACCACGATCGGCTCGGACGACATGAATTCGCACAGTTCGTCGTAGAACGGGCGCTCTTTGTGGACGCCGTAGAACACACCGGCCTGCTCTTTCGACAGCTTGATGCGCTTCTGCGCCACGATGCGCAGGCCCGCGCCTTCGAGCTTGGCGTTGATCGCGCCGGTCAGGTTGCGCTTGGTGGCGTCCGGTTTGATGATGCTAAACGTGCGTTGAATGGCCATGTCGGTCCCTCTTTCGTGTCGCGGGCAAAGCCCGGTTGCAATCGTCGCGCGGCGGATAGCATGGGGCGGTTTTGGGGGAAAGGGGTTTCGACGCGCGGGCGCGCGACGATCCGGGTGGGGGTCCTCGGGGGGGCTGCCGCGACCAAACCAC
>JAYZLL010000014.1:0-74164 GCA_036154315.1 Pseudomonadota bacterium | reverse complement strand
CCGGGTGGTCGGGCTCGATCATGCCGCGCCTCACTTCCCGCCCCAAGGCTTCAGCTTTCGTTCCAAAAAAGAGTTGGCCACCGCCAGCTCCCCGATCTTGGCGTGGAGCTCCTTCACCTGCTCCTCGCCGATCTCCGGCTTCTTGCGGCTCCCGCGCTCGAACACGCCGGACGCGCCTTCGAGCAGGGCTCGCTTCCATTGATGGATCATCGCCGGATGCACCCCGAACCGGCTCGCCAGCTCGGACACCGTCTCTTCACCCTTCAGGGCTTCCAGCGCGACCTTCGCCTTGAACTCGGGCGCATGCTGCTTGCGTTTCGACATCTCTGATCTCCTTCTCGTCGAAGATCAGCAGACTCCAAAACGTAGCTTATGTCAGTGTCCGGATTTCGGGGGGTAGCTCACACTAGGAGGAGCCCGGTGCGCAGGACGCTTCGCAGACCATAATGGCGCCTTCGGGGGCGGTGTCGATGGCGCTGTGGTAAACGTGCTGCGGCTCACCCTTGCGATCGGACGGCGCGAACAGGACCGTGACGGCCGGACTGCAGATGACACCGCCGGGCTCGAGCGTGCCGTGGAGCGACACGTCCGGCAGGTGGCCCCACAGACCGAGGGCCTCCATGCTGTCGTGGATGTCCCCCGAATACCATTTCTTGAGGCCTTCGATCGCGGCGGTCTCGGTGTCGGAATAGTCGCATTGCCGATTGTGATCAGGCCATACCTTGTGTCCGTCGTCACCGTCCGTTTTTTGACCGATGTTTTACACCCCGTTCCCGCCAAATGATGAACAATCCGCTGCATATGATGATTAGCGCACCGATGCCCGCTGCGGAATCTGGGATCTCGGACCAAAACAACCAGCCGAACAGCGTTGCCCAGACGATACCAGTGTAGTCGAGGGGCGCCACAATCGCCGCGGCTGCGAAGCGGAACGCTTGAGTCATCATCGTCATGCCAGCGGTTCCAAAGAACGCGATGGAAAGGAAGCTTCCGATGTCGCCGAGGCTGACGGGGCTCCAAACAAAGGGTGCAATGAAGGCGCTAAGTACTGCGCTGGTGCCAGTAAGATAGAGCAGCATCGTCCATACGCTCTCACGCGAGTCGACCCAACGGGCACTCAGCATCAAGAGCGCGTATATAAAGGCGGCCGAGATCGGTAGGAGCGAGACGACTTGAAAGGCGGCGGTGCCTGGTCGGATCACGACTAGGACGCCGATGAAGCCCGCCACGACTGCAAGCCAACGAAGGGCCCCTACGGTTTCTCGCAACAAGATTGCGGATAGCGCCGTGATGAACAGCGGTGCGACGAAGATGAGAGCTGTCGCCTCCGCCAGTTCTATATGCCGAAAGCTGGTGAAAAAGAGGATTGTTGCGACAATCCAGAGAAAGCCGCGCAGACCATGTGCCGCAGGTCGTTGTGAACGGAGAGCAGACCATCCTTGCAGCTTCAGACTGAGAATGATGGCGAATGGCAACGCAAACGCATTGCGCAGAAACAGGATTTGGATCGGCGAATAGTCGTCCACGAGAGATTTCGCGATCGCGTCATTCGCGCTCATGCAGGCGACACCCGCACACATGAGTACAATACCTGTTGTTGCTTGGGGCCCGTTCCGCGCGCTTACGGTTGTCAAGGTGATCCTCCCGTGTTTTTGGCGCAGGCTACTCATTGACTCAGTGGTGGTAAAATATATTGTTAAATAACTTTTGATACATTAAAGATATTAGGCTGACGTCCATGGACCTTCGACAGATCAGGCATTTCATCGCGGTCGCCGAGGAGCTTCACTTCGGGCGCGCCGCAGAACGGTTGAGCATGACGCAGCCGCCGCTCAGCATGTCGATCCGCAACCTTGAAGAGAGCCTCGGCGTCACTCTGTTCAACCGCACGCGCAAGAGCGTGGCGTTAACACAGGCTGGAGCCATCTGGCTGGTTCACGCGCGCAGGTTATTTGCGGATGCCGAGGCGTTACCCTCGATTGCACGACGCGCGGCGACCGGAGAGATCGGGACGCTAAGACTGGCGTTCGTCAGTATCGCAAGCTTTACCCTTTTGCCCGATCTGGTCTGCCGGTACCGCGAAGCGTTTCCCGACATCCGGGTCGAGCTTCGTGAGGCGACAAGCGACGTTCAGTTCGACGCGGTCGCGCAGGGTGAAGTCGACGCAGGGATCATCGTGCAGCCGACTGGGGATTTTCGACCGTCGCTGGCACATCGGACGTTGTCTGTCGAGCGCCTCATCGCAGCCGTCCCGGACAGGTGCGCGTTGGCGGGCGCAACGCGGGCAGACAGCGTTGACTTCGCCGCCCTCGCGGATGCGCCGCTGGTGTTCTTTCCCCGTCACTTCGCGCCTGCATACTATGATAGGGTCTCGGAATTCTACACGCGTTTCGGGCGGTCTTTGCGGATCCGTCAGGAAGCCGTGCAGATGCAAACGATTCTGGGTCTGGTCGCAGCGGGGCTCGGCATTTCGCTTGTTCCTCAGTCTATGACCGAGATGCAGCGCAAAAGCGTGCGTTACCTCGCCATCGAAGGCACGCCGCCGCAGATCGAGGTCAGTATGATCTGGCGTGAGGACGCAGTGCAGCCCGCATTGGGCGCGTTCCTTGATCTGCTGAAGGACGACGCTGAATGAGAACATAAAGGGGAGAATTGTCATGTCCGTCATCAGTCACATTATTTTGGAGCCAACGATCCCGCCCGATCCGCCAGATTCTGTGACGACGTCCTTGGCGCGTTCGGATTCGTGCGACTTCCCAAACCTCGGGCAAGCCGCCTGCGTATTCGAAGGGCGAAATGCCGATCCTTTACCTGTACGAACCTGAAGATGGCAGGCCTGCGATATGGGGGGGCGGGCTGACGATCTCATGCGGAACTCCCGCCGATATTGAGCATAATTATTCCCGCTTTCTGGTCAAAAGTGCGAATTCCATGCTACCCAAAACGTCTTGCCTGTACAATGAGCACAATCCTGTCCGGTGGACCGAGATAATCTTGTTTCGGAGGTATGGTGGAGGAGGCCATTCAATACGGGGCGCTGTGACGGTTTGATCCCGTCAAGCAGTGGTCTGGACTGCGTTTCGCGCGGGGAGGATTCCTTTCGGGCCCGGCTGGCAACAGCTTCACATTCGAGTTAATAGGCGGGCCGTCAGACACCTTCATACCTCGTAAACAGTTCAGGGAGGATATCATGAAATTCACCGGTAAACTTGTAGTACTGGTTGGCTGCGTTGCCGCGATCGCGCTCAGCCGTCCGGCGCTTGCACAAATCGAAGAGACGAACCTTCGTCTCGCCCACGTCGTGAACGAGCAGGACGGCTTCCATGCCGCCGCGACTAAGTTTCAGGAGCTGGTCTCAGAACGCTCGGCCGGCCAGATCAACGTCGAGATTTTCCCGAACGCAACGCTTGGCGACGAGCGCACGCTTCTGGAAGGTATGCAGATCGGCACTATCGACATGGGCGTGATCACCAACGGCCCCGTCTCGAACTTCCTCGAGGACATCGCGGTCTTTGAAATGCCTTTCCTCTTCCCCTCGGCTGAAAAAGCCTATGAGGTGCTTGATGGTGAAATCGGGCAAGAGCTGCTCGATCGTTTGTCGGAAGTGAACCTCAAAGGTCTGGCCTATGCCGAACGCGGGTTCCGCAACCTCACCAACTCGGACCGTGCGATCAACACGCCTGCGGATATCGAAGGGCTGAAGGTGCGGGTCATGGAGAACCCCGTCTATATCGACACTTTCCGTGAGCTGGGCGCAGACGCAATTCCGATGGCCTGGACCGAAGCACTGACGGCCATGCAGCAAGGCACGATCGACGGGCAGGAAAACCCTGTGGGTGTCGTGCATTCGTTCAAGCTGAACGAAACGCAGACCAACATGACGATGACCCGTCACACCTATGCGCCCGCCATCATCGTGATGAGCCTGCCGGTTTGGAGCGGTCTCTCCGAGGAAGCGCAGGAGATCATCTCGACCGCCGCGCAGGAGGCTGCTGAATACGAGCGTCAACTTAACGCTGACCTCGAAGCTGAACAGCTGGCCGAACTACGAGCATCCGGCATGGAGGTTATCGACGATGCTGACCTGTCGGCCTTCTCGGAAGCCGTCGCGCCGGTCTATGAAAAGTATGGCGAGCGTTTCGGCGACTACCTGCCGCGCATTCAGGACGCCCTGAAATAAGATGCTGGAAGCGTTGAGGTGGGTGGACCGGGCTGTCGGTGCGGTTCTCGGTCCCGTCGTGGTCGCGGGAATGGTCGCCCTGACGGCGGTCATCACGCTCCAGATCGTGTCGCGTGTGTTCTTCACCTCGGTCTCTTGGACCGAGGAAGTGGCACGGTTTCTTTTGATTTGGATCACCTTCCTCGGCGCCGCCTTGGCCTTTCAACAGGGGCGGCATATCGCGGTTAAACTGCTGCGAGACAGCCTGCCCCCCACTCTGCGCCGGCTAATGACCGGCGCGGGTATCCTCGTGACGATCGCCTTCCTTGCGACGCTCACCTGGATCGGCTCAACCTACATGAGCATGCAGAGCTTTCAGAAGTCACCGTCGCTGCGCATTCCAATGAACAACATTTATCTTGTGATGCCGCTCGCGGCGGCCCTGATGGCCTTCCTGTCGTTAATCGACCTCGCAAAGCTACTGGCCGGAGAGCAATCGCGCGATGACAAGCCGGAGAGTGTCGAATGACACTCGTCTTAGCGCTTCTCTTCGTTCTTTTCCTTCTGATGGGATTGCCGATCGCGATCGTGATCGGGGCCTCAACCATGGCCGCGCTTCAAGCGGGGGGCGTTCCGTTGATGGTGGTGCCGCAACAGATGTTCTCGGGCATCAATAGTTTTGCGCTCGTCGCCGTTCCGATGTTCGTGCTGGCGGGCGACATCCTGGCGCAGGGCGAGATTTCCAAGCGCCTGATCGCATTTGCGGACAGTATGCTCGGGTTCATCCGCGGTGGTCTGTCTGTCGTTTCCGTTCTGGCCGGCGTGTTCTTTGCCGCCATCTCCGGTTCTGGGGCTGCGACGACCGCCGCAGTGGGGGCAAGCCTCGTCCCCGAACTGAAGCGCAAGGGTTACGACCCTGCCTCTGCCGCCTCGCTGATCGCCGCAGCAGGGACCATCGGCGTGGTGATCCCGCCGTCCGTTCCCATGATCATCTATGCCGTGATCGCGCAGGAATCGGTGAAGAGCCTGTTCCTTGCCGGTTTCGTTCCCGGCATAGCGATGGGTGCGGGGCTGATGATCATCGCGGTCATCCAAGGCTACCGCCGTGCCTATCCCAGCGGCACGGCCCTGTCGCTGAAGACGATCGTGCGGACGTTCCTGTCCGCCAGTTGGGGCCTGATGGCGCCGATCATCATTCTGGGCGGGATTTTTTCAGGCATCTTTACGCCGAGCGAGGCCGCGGTCGTCGCTGTGAACTATGCCATTCTCGTTTCGCTGTTCATCTACCGGGACCTGACGATCCGAGGGCTTTACCAGATCATACTCCGCGCGGGTGTGACGACGGCGGTCATTCTGTTCGTGATCGCCGCATCGTCCGTGCTCAGTTGGGCATTGGCGAGCTGGCAGGTCCCGAACGCCATTGCCACATTCGCACTGTCATTGTCGGATAGCATCTTCGTGCTTCTGCTCGTCATCATGGTTCTGATCCTCGTAACCGGCATTTTCCTTGAAACCGCGAGTGCGCTTATCATCCTGACGCCAATGCTGCTGCCGCTCGCGGCGCAGCTCGGCATTGATACCGTGCATTTCGGGATCATCATCGTCGTTGGACTCGCCATCGGAATGGTGACGCCTCCGGTTGCGATCAACCTTTTCGTGGCCTCGTCCACAACGGACCAGCCGGTGGAGCGGATCGCGCGGGCGGTCGTGCCCTATCTGATCGTGCTTGTCATGGTTTACCTGCTGATCGCCTATCTGCCGCTGCTCCTCGGTTGGTGAAGCAGGTCAGCCCTTAAACGCGTTGCGGATCGTGGCCGCCAGGGCCTGAACCGCCGTGTTTTCCGCACCGACCGTCTGGTTCAGCACAATCTCGGTCGGGGGCAGGTCGGGGAACCCGTCTTCTGGCCCGAGAAGTCGTAGCCGCGCGTTGGCGGTGGTCTCCTTGACCACGGTCACGCCGATCCCGGCGGCCGCCGCTGCCTCGACCGTCGTAATGCTGGAGCCGGTGAAGGCAATGCGCCATGGCGTTCCGACGCCTTCGAGGGCTCGCAGGGCCCATTGCCGAAAGAGATTTCCGGGTGGCAGAAGCGCGAGGGGAACTTCCGTTCGATCGGGCAGGGGCTTGTCCGAGGCAAAGGCCCACCGCGTCGGTTCGTGCCGCAGCACTTGCCCGAGGCCCATGCCGACCGGATGGGTGGAGAGCACGAGGTCAAAGTCGTCCCCGAGCCGGGTCATGAGAAGATCCGAGAAACCGGCGGTAATCTCGACATTCACCGAGGGATTGCGTTCCTGAAAACGGGCGACGATGTCTGGAAGGATTTCGCTCGCATAATCATCCATCACGCCGACCCGGACAAAGCCGTTCACCTCTGGCGAGGTTATTGCATCCACCGCCTGATCGTGGAGCGACAGGATGCGGCGCGCGTAAATCGCGAACTCTTCGCCTTGTCGCGTCAGCACGCGATTGCGGCCCGACTTTTCGAACAGTGCAACGCCCAGCAGGTCTTCGAGCTTTTTGAGTTGCACGCTGATCGTCGACTGGGACCGGTGGACGGCGGTGGCTGCGCGATGAAAGCCGCCGAGGTCGACGGCACTGATGAATGTGCGAAGCAGAGCGGTGTCGACGTTGCGAGTCATATAGTTTCATAAAATCGAATTATCATAATCACAATATTCGATTTTCTAAATTCCTATCCCCCTTAATCATATCGCTCGGAGGGCGGCACCGTCGCTCTTCACGTGAAAAGGCAGGGAGGATGACATGCCGGAGCTGAGATCAAGAACCTCGACAAATGGGCGCCGGATGGCCGCCGCGCGCGCCTTGTGGCGCGCAACAGGCATGCAAGAGACAGATTTCGGCAAGCCCATCGTCGCAGTCGTGAATTCCTACACCCAGTTCGTGCCCGGGCATGTCCATCTGAAGGATATGGGCGATCTCGTTGCAGACGAGATTCAGGCGGCAGGTGCCGTCGCCAAGGAGTTCAACACCATTGCCGTCGATGACGGGATCGCAATGGGTCACGCGGGCATGCTCTATAGCCTGCCATCGCGCGAGATCATCGCGGATTCCATCGAGTATATGGCGAATGCGCATTGCGTCGATGCGCTTGTCTGCATCTCGAATTGCGACAAGATCACGCCCGGTATGCTCATGGCTGCCATGCGTCTAAACATACCTGCGATCTTTGTCTCCGGTGGTCCGATGGAGGCGGGCAAGACAGTTTTGCCCGGAGGTGAACGAGCCACGGACCTGATAGACGCAATTTATGCCACCGCCTCACCTGACAAGAGCGAAGAGGAGGTGGACGCGCTCGAGCGATCGGCCTGTCCGACCTGCGGGTCGTGCTCGGGAATGTTCACGGCCAACTCGATGAACTGCCTTGCCGAGGCGCTCGGGCTTGCGCTGCCGGGAAACGGCTCGCTTCTCGCCACGCACGCCAAGCGCCGCGACCTGTTCACCGAAGCGGGTCGGCGGATTGTGGACCTGTGCAAGCGCTGGTATGAGAACGACGACGAGACCGCCTTGCCCCGTGGGATCGCCACCCGCGCTGCTTTCGAGAATGCGATGGCGCTTGATATCGCCATGGGCGGCTCGACCAACACGATCCTACACCTCCTCGCCCTTGCGCAAGAGGGCGACGTCGACTTCGGACTTGGCGACATAGACCGGATTTCGCGCGAAGTGCCCCATCTGTGCAAGGTCGCACCGGCGACCCCGGACTATCACATGGAAGATGTCCATCGCGCGGGTGGGATCGCGCGGCTTCTTGGCGAACTCGACAGGGCTGGGCGGATCAATCGACACGCTCCGACCGTTCACACTCCGACCATGGGCGCATTCATCGACAGGTGGGACATCCGGACAAACGAAGACCCCGAGGTAGACGCGTTCTTCCGCGCCGCTCCGGGTGGGGTGCGCACGACACGCGCTTTCAGCCAAGATCGGATGTATCGTGAGACCGACCAAGACCCGGTCAATGGATGCGTTCGCTCTGTCGAGAATGCTTATAGCGAAGAGGGCGGATTGGCGGTCCTCACGGGCAATCTCGCTGCGCAAGGGAGCGTGGTCAAAACCGCTGCCGTCGATCCAACCATGCACCGGTTCTCTGGAACTGCGCAGGTCTATGAGTCGCAAGAGGAAGCAGCGAACGCGATCCTGCAAAAGAAGGTCACGCCCGGCACCGTGCTCGTTGTGCGGTACGAGGGGCCGAAAGGCGGGCCGGGGATGCAGGAAATGCTCTATCCCACGGCCTATCTCAAGGGCATGGGGCTGGACCGGAGTTGTGCGCTGCTGACGGATGGCCGTTTTTCGGGCGGATCCGCTGGACTTTCGATCGGGCATGTCTCGCCCGAAGCTGCCGAGGCTGGGGTCATCGCGCTAGTCGAAGACGGGGATCGCATCACGATCGACATTCCCGCGCGGCTGCTCCAGCTGGAAGTGCCGGACGACGAACTCGACCGGCGCAGACGCGACCATCGCAACGTGAGCGCCCGGATCTGGACCCCCGCGCACCGCGACCGGGTCGTATCCAAGGCCCTGCGCGCCTACGCGGCCTGGGCCGGAAATGCATCCGTTGGGGGCGTCAGGACGGAACCCGACTGAGACAGACAAGGAACGCTGGCGGGTCCATGGCGCGCCAGCCCGTTCAAAGCGGAAGGGCCGTGGTATAGCGCATTTCCTCGAGCAGAACGGTGCTCTGGATTTCCTGCAACCCGGGCAGTTTCACCAGCTTTTCGCGCAACAGGAACTGGAAATGGTCCATGTCGCGGACTACGACGCGCACGTTGAAGTCGTAATCGCCCAGCATCAGCTGAAGCACCTGAACCTCGGGTATGCGCAGGACCGCCTCCTGAAATTCGTCCAGCGACCGGCGCCCGTGGCCATCGAGCTTGATCCGAACCAGTACGATCGATCCAAAGCCCAGCTTCTTTCGGTCGAGTTGAATGGTCTTTCCCAGAATGACACCATCGGCCTGCATCTGGCTGATCCTGCGCGAGCAGGGCGACTGCGAAAGCCCGACCCGCTCGGCGACCTCAGAGACCGTGAGACCTCCATCTTTCTGAAGCTCACGCAGAATTCGAAGGTCTGTTTCGTCTACTGGCATAAAAATACCCCAAATTTTGCAATTGGACCAAAATGTGTGCCAAAATTGCGCTGTTTTCAACATGAAAAAGATCATTCTGCGCGAGTGATTGCCTAAAATTCCCTTGCGGCTTCTTGGGCGCAGTGGCCGATCAAGGGAGGACCCAATGAAAGAAACAGGTAAGATCAGGTTTCATGTTCCGGAACCCGGATGCCGACCCGGCGAACGCCCTGACTTCGGCGGTCTGAATGTCCCGGAAGCCGGTGGCGCCAGGCGCCCCGAAATCGACGTCGCACCCGAAGACATCCGTGATTTGGCATTCTCGCCGGTGCGGGTGTTGAACGATGCGGGCAGGGCGGTAGGACCGTGGGCCGAAGACGTGCCCGAAGAGGTTTTGCAGGCGGGCCTCCGTCACATGATGACTTTGCGCAGTTTCGATGGCCGGATGCTAAAGGCGCAAAGACAGGGCAAAACGAGTTTCTACATGCAGCATCTGGGCGAAGAGGCGGTCTCCTGCGCCTTTGGTCTCGCCCTGCGCGACGGTGACATGAACTTCCCGACCTACCGACAGGCGGGCTTGCTCATTGCCCGTGACTATCCGCTGACAACCATGATGAACCAGATCTACTCAAACCGGGAAGATCCGATCAAAGGGCGGCAGATGCCCATTTTCTACTCGGCGAAGGATCATGGCTTCTTTTCGCTGTCCGGCAATCTCGGGACGCAATTCGTGCAGGCGGTCGGATGGGCGATGGCCTCGGCCATGACCGGCGATACGCGTATTTCAGCGGCCTGGATCGGGGACGGGTCAACCGCCGAGAACGATTTTCACTCGGCGATGGTTTTTGCCTCGACCTATAAGCCGCCAGTGGTCCTTAACGTCGTGAATAACCAGTGGGCCATCTCGACTTTTCAGGGCGTGGCCCGGGGCAGCGCAATGTCCTTTGCCGAGCGCGGCCACGGGTTCGGCATCCCGGCGCTGCAAGTGGACGGAAACGACTACATCGCCGTGCATGCCGTCGCAAGATGGGCGGCAGAGCGCGCCCGAGCGGGCCACGGCCCCACCCTGATCGAGCATGTGACCTACCGATCCGGTGGGCACTCCACTTCCGACGATCCATCGGCCTATCGGTCGCAGGACGAGGCCGAAGCCTGGCCTCTGGGTGATCCGATCGAGCGCCTGAAACGACACTTGGTCGAACTGGGCGCGTGGAGCGATGAACGCCACGCGCAGTTGGAAGCGGAAATCCTAGATAGGGTGCGGGAGGCGCAGAAAGCCGCCGAGGCCAACGGCACGCTGCTCGACGGGGCACGGCCCTCTCCGCGCGACATGTTCGAGGATGTCTATGCCGAAATGCCGCCGCATCTCTGGGCGCAGCGACAGGAAGCGGGGTTCTGAACATGGCGAAACGAACGATGATCGAGGCCATCCGCGAAGCCCATGACATTTCAATGGAGCGTGACGACCGGGTCGTCGCCTTCGGGCAAGACGTGGGATATTTCGGTGGCGTGTTCCGATGCACCGCCGGGCTGCAGAAGAAATTCGGCCCCTCCCGGTGCTTCGACACGCCGATCAACGAAAGCGGGCTTGTGGGCACGGGGATCGGCATGGCGGCCTATGGGCTGAAACCTGTCGTCGAAATCCAGTTCGCCGACTACATGTATCCGGCCTACGATCAGATCGTAAGCGAGGCGGCCCGCCTGCGACACCGCTCGGCGGGGGATTTTACGTGTCCGCTCGTGATCCGAATGCCCGCCGGCGGCGGCATCTACGGCGGTCAGACCCACAGCCAAAGCCCCGAGGCGCTGTTTACCCATGTTGCCGGACTGAAGGTGGTGGTGCCGTCCAATCCGCAGGATGCCAAGGGGCTTCTCTGTGCTGCGATCGAAGACCCCGACCCGGTCATCATCCTTGAACCCAAGCGGCTTTATAACGGGCCTTTCGACGGCCATCACGACAAACCGGTCGTGCCGTGGAAGAAGCACGAGCTCGGAGAAGTTGAAGAAGACTACTACACGACGCCCCTCGGGCGCGCAGCCGTTCGCCGCGAAGGCCGGGATGTGACCCTTCTTGCTTACGGCACGATGGTTCACGTGGCCGAAGCTGCGGCCCAAATGAGCGGCGCAGATGTGGAGATCATTGATCTGCGTACACTGGTTCCCTTGGACATCGACACGATCGCGACCTCGGTGCGCAAGACCGGGCGTTGCGTGATCGTTCATGAAGCCACCCGAACTTCCGGGTTCGGGGCCGAACTGAGCGCACAGGTGCAGGAGCATTGCTTTTACCATCTCGAAGCGCCCATCGCGCGCGTCACCGGCTGGGACACGCCTTATCCGCACGCGCAGGAGTGGGAGTACTTCCCAGGCCCCAAGCGTCTGTCCGAGTCCATCCGAGCTGTTATGGAGGCGAAATAATGGGAACCCATGTAATCAACCTGCCCGACATCGGTGAAGGCATCGCGGAAGCGGAACTGACGGTTTGGTCCGTCTCGGTCGGCGACATGGTCGAAGAGGACGACATTCTCGGAGAGGTCATGACGGACAAGGCCGCGGTCGAAGTGCCGACCACGGTAGCAGGTCGGGTGACTTGGCTCTGTGGAGAACCTGGCGACATGATTGCAATTGGCTCGCGGTTTGTGACCCTTGATGTCGAAGGGGCGGGGAATGCGCCGGATGACGTGGGGCAGGCGCCTTCGGAAGAAGCGCCCGAAACGGTAGAAACCGAAGACGCACAGGCAGCGACGCCTGCGCCGCAAACCCCTGTAATCAGGGGCGAACCGTGGACTAAGCCACGTGCTGCCCCCTCCGTGCGCCGGCGTGCCCGTGAGGCGGGCGTCGCGCTGTCGGACGTGGCGGGGACCGGGCCGGGCGGACGGGTTCTTCTCTCCGATCTGACGAACCATCTGGAGGGCCGGAAATCGCAACAGTCGCTTTCGCGCAAGACCGGCGTAGAAGAGGTGAAGGTCATAGGCCTGAGGCGTAAGATCGCCCAGCAGATGGCGCTCTCCAAGTCGCGCATTCCGCATATCACCATCGTGGAAGAGGTCGATGTAACCGACCTTGAGGTTCTGCGCGCGAAGCTGAACGCGCTTTATGGTGATAAGCGGGGCAAGCTGACCCTTCTGCCCTTTCTCATCCGTGCCCTGCGCGAGGTGGTTCCCGCGTCGCCCGCGGTGAATGCGACCTACGACGACGAGGCGCAGGTGGTGACACGACATGAGGCACTACATGTCGGCATCGCGACGCAAACCGATGGGGGGCTGAAGGTGCCGGTCTTGAGACATGCCGAGGCTGCGACGCTCTGGAATGCGGCGGACGAACTGCGCCGTCTGGCGCAGGCCGCGCGTGACGGCACGGCAGCACCCGCAGACCTCTCCGGCTCGACCATCACGATCTCCTCCCTCGGACCGCTCGGGGCCATCGCGACGACGCCGATCATCAACCACCCAGAGGTGGCGATCGTCGGGGTCAACAAGATCGCGATGCGCCCCGTGTGGGACGGCAATGGTTTTGCGCCGCGCAGCGTGATGAACTTGTCCTGCTCCTTCGATCATCGCGTGATCGACGGATGGGACGCCGCCGTGTTCGTGCAGGAAATGAAAACGGCTCTTGAAACGCCGTCACTGATGTTCGTGGAGGCCTGACCGATGAAGGATCTCACCTGCAAACTTCTCGTAATCGGCGGCGGCCCCGGTGGATACGTCTGCGCCATCCGCGCAGGGCAACTGGGTGTCGATACGATCATTGTCGAGCCGAAGTGGCTTGGGGGCACGTGCCTCAACGTCGGCTGCATCCCGTCCAAGGCCTTGATCCATGCCGCGGATGAGTTTCACGCGGCGCGCGGCGCACAGGAAGGATCGCCGCTCGGCATACAGGTTGATGAGGCCCGCATCGACTTTACTCAGACGATGGCCTGGAAAGACGGGATCGTAGAGCGGCTCACGACGGGCGTCTCCGGATTGCTGCGCAAGGCAAAGGTGCGGCACGTTGCGGGATATGCCCGATTTGTCGACGGCAAGACCGTCGACGTCGATGGGCCGGATGGGCCGATGCGGGTGCGGGCCGAGGCCGTCGTCATCGCGACAGGCGCGGCACCCGCTTCATTGCCCAATCTTCCTTTCGGGGGAAAGGTCATCAGTTCGACCGAGGCGCTGTCACTGACACAGATACCCGACAAGCTGGCGATCGTTGGTGGCGGATACATCGGGCTTGAGATTGGGACCGCATTCGCCAAATTCGGCAGCGCAGTCACGGTGGTCGAAGCGGAACCTTCGATCCTGCCGCAATACGATGCGCGACTGCGTAGGCCGGTCGAAGAGGCCCTGGCAGGTTTGGGGGTCCGGGTCATGACGGGTACTCGGGCAAAGACAGAGGGGCGCTCCGGGCTGATCGTAGAAGGCCCGGATGGGGAAACCGAAGAGATCGAAGCGGACCGAATCCTAATCGCTGTCGGACGCAAGCCGAACCTTGAAAGCGTGGCTGCCGAAGGCCTTCAACTGGCGATGTCCGGGCGGTACGTGACGATTGACGAAAGGTGCGCCACCTCCATGCGTGGCGTGTTCGCGATTGGCGACATCACCGGCGAACCGATGCTCGCGCATCGTGCGATGGCGCAAGGCGAACTGGTGGCTCATGTCGTGGCAGGGGGGCGCGACGTATGGGATAAGCGTGCAATGCCTTCCATTTGCTTCACCGACCCTGAGATCGTAACTTGTGGTATGGACCCGGAGGCCGCGAAGAACGCCGGGATCGAGTTCGACATCGGCCAGTTCCCATTCAAGGCCAACGGCCGCGCGATGACGATGGAAGCGGATACGGGCTTTGTCCGGATCATCGCCCGGCGGTCAGATCAGGCGATCATTGGAGTTCAAGCTGTCGGGCGCGGTGTGTCGGAACTGGCGGCGGCGTTCACAGTTGCAATTGAGATGGGCGCTTGTGTCGAAGACTTGAGCGCGATCGTGCAAGCACATCCATCGCTCGGGGAGGGTCTGCTGGAGGCCGCTTTGAATATCTCTGGGGAACAAATACATTCCTGAGCCACCTTTTTCCGAAGTGCGGACCAAACGAAGTTGCAGGGGCTAATATGTTTGGCTCATTACCAGACTTGGCATCTGCTTTGCTCAGTGAGCAATTGCCTTTTGGCTTTGGTCATTTCGTTATTGCTGTCCGTTCTGTTGTACTTGCAATGAACCAATGGGAGGCCGGAGTGGTTTCGACGTCGCTTGAATTGACACAGCGTGAGCAGCGTGCTCGCTCACGCTCTATTTCTATGACTCACCAAAACAGCGGGCTGTGGGATCGAAGGATATTGAATCAAGAGCGCCGCCGATGCCGTAACAAGAAGCCTTAGCCAGTCGGGCCATTCTTATACAATTGCACTATTCTGTGATAGCGAAGGCGGAACTATCCGAGAGATCCTTGAACATATCGATCCTCGCGCCATTCCAATGGTACGTTATGTGCCGTCCTTGGATCGGTACTCCGACGACATCCGGATGAAACGCGGCGATACATGACCCGCCCGCAAAGCGTACCGATGGATAAAGGATGCCGTTTGCACCGAGGTTGCGTTGGTCGCGCGCGAAGACTTGCGACGCTGTGTAATCATCTGGATCAAGCAGTTCGCTGTACCCATCTCGAATGTCGCAGAGCGTTGTGTCGAGACACCCGATCAACTCTCGCTTGTCAGCAATCCATCCCGGTTCTTCGCCGGTGGCGGCGCAAAAACGTTGGGTATGGTAGATGGTTTCGAAGAGCGCGGCCTCAAATGTGTCGGCAGCGTAGAGCGCTCCAAAAGTGCCGTCGTGAAACCGCCCGTTATGATCGGGTGTCACATGGACGAAGGGCGCCATTAAGTAGGAAGACCCCGGACCGCCAACGCGCCGCTCCTTTGGGACGAGATCGAGGTTCCCGATGGTTTGTGCCAGCCGAGGATTGGTCTTGCTCTCGGCGGACCCGAGGAGCAGCCAATCTTCCGGATCCGCGATGTCCTCGAAGAGGTCGATGGGCGGATATACTGAGTTGATCAGGCGGTAGTACTTGTCCCAAGTGACCCTGGTTTCTGGGACCGTCACCAAGGACCTCGCACGGAGTCGAGATAGCGCCTGACCCGCATGAGGTCGGTGAATTGACCGGCCAGCATGATGTCGAGGGCGGATGTACCATTGAATGCCGCGTTCGGGCGTTTAATCCAACCGTAGCTTCGGGCGGGCTCCTTGAACAAAAGGCGCAGCGCCTTGTGGATCCCGATCAGGTTTGAGAGCCGAGCCGCCGTATCGATACCGGCACGCCCCAACGCACCAGTTTTCCATCGCCGGTAGGTCCGAAGAGAAATATCTCCCACGAGCACAGAGGCTTGCTCATCGGTTAGCTCCCAAAGGTCCGCGAGTTTGACGAAGGCGCGTTGCATAGCCTGTACCTCCTCTGCCGAAAACTCCGGCATCGGTGATCCGCTGTGCTGCTCAATCCGGCTCATACTTGGCATAGGCGCCTCATAATGTCATGTGGCGCTAGAATAATAAATTCATGCCAATTGTCAATAGGCTGAGCCGTCTTTGACACCACCTCGACCTGCAGGGATATGCGCTTGGGTTCTGTTGCAAACTTCAACGGCACCTTTCGCTAAGCGGGTGACGTTGGTATCTCGACGATCCGAATTCTACCGCTGACAGGATAACACCATTGACCTGCGCCCCGGAGGTCCCTCGCTCATAACGAGAGTCTGCGGGCTGTTGCTCTGCTCCCCAACCTTGGACCGCCGGAAGCTGGATTTTCCCGGCTGTCTCACGATGACGGGCTGGTGACGCCATCGGGATAATGCATGGCAATCGGGACGTTGTATCCGATCGCGCTGTGGGGTCGGTCTTCGTTATAGTGTCTACGCCAATCTTCCAACTTTTCTCGGGCGTCGGCAAGACTCATGAACCAGTGCGCGTTCAGACATTCCGACCGGAGCTTGCTGTTGAATGCCTCGATGAACCCGTTGTCCGTCGGCTTTCCAGGCCGTGAGAAGTCCAGCGTGACGTCGTTGGCATAGGCCCATAGGTCCAGGTCGCGGGAGATGAACTCGCTGCCATTATCGACCCGAATGGTCTTCGGGTAGCCGATCTTGGCGCAAACCTTCTCCAGCGTTTGCACGACGTCTTCGCCGCGGTAGGCGAAGCGGGGGTCGGCCGCCGGACAGAGCCGGGAATGGGTGTCCACCACCGTCAGGATGCGGAGCTTCTTGCCCATGGCGAGCTGGTCATGCACGAAATCCATGGCCCACACGTCGTTCGGCCCAACAGCTTCCTGGCGGTCCTCCCGCAGCTTGGCCTTTACCCGGCGCTTCGGGTGCTTGTTGCGCAGTTGGCGCCCCAACTCATTGTAAATCCTGCGTGTCTTCTTCATATTGATGATCCAACCTTCTCGCCGAAGCAAGACATGCACACGGCGATAACCATACCGCACGCGCGTCTCGCAGATCTCCTTGATCCGCTCTTCGACGGCAGCCTGATGCGTCCGCCGGGACTTGTAGTGGTAGCTGGACGTGTCGAAGCAGATGGCCCCACCGGCCTTCCGGATCGACACGCCCCAGTCGACACACATCCCGGTCACGATCTCTCGCAGACGCCCAGGCTTCAGATCTTTCGCCGGATCACGTCCTGCAACATCTCCCGGTCCAGCGTCAGATCCGCGACGATCTTCGTCAGCCGCGTGTTCTCGTCCTCAAGCGCATTCAGTCGGCGCATCTCGTCAGGCAGCAACCCGCCATACTTCTTCTTCCAGTTGAAGTAGGTCGCCTGGCTGATCCCTGCCTTGCGGCAGATCTCCGCGACCGGTGTTCCCTGCTCGCCCTGCTTCAGGATGAACGCCTTCTGCGCCTCCGTGAACTTCGATGCCTTCATACGTTTCCGCTCCTTTCCCAGCCAGGAAAGCTTAGCCGAAAACTCCAGCTTCAAACGGTCAAGTTTTCTGCGGGCAAAGCACACGCCGGGGAGCACATCGTGTCTTGCGCGGACGCTCCACCAATGCACTTGGCGAAACCGGAGGCGATCACCGCGCTGATCGACGAGGCTAAGCCGCGAAAGATGCGGATAGAAGCGCTCATGGCGGAGATGATAGCCGGACAACGTAAAGCTGCGGTGGCTCACCCCGCACGCCGCCGCCGAGCATGAAATTGAGCTTTGGCTGTTTTCAACTGGGCGCGCTACGAACAGTGCGCACGACTTCTCCCGCGCTTCACGTTCAAGATCGGCCGATGACGTGGAAATTCGAGACGCTCTCAGCCTGTTGCGCCTTCCCGTAGGGAGCGTATTCGGGGTCCGCTGTGAATTCGTTGAGTGCTGCGCAAGTTGGGAACTCGAGGATTGCGAATGGGCCAGTTTGGGAACTGTGAGATTGGCGTTGTCGAATGAAAAGATGGCGGCCAAACTCGCCCCGGAAGCTGATTGTAAAGTGCGGGGGGCTGCCTAGGGTGCGCGTCGAACAAGTCAAAGCAACAAACGCTCACATTAGGCGCAAAGCAAAACTCCGGAGCCTCCCGGCGTGGGAGCATTTCGCTTGGTAGGATTGAGGGCCGTTAAAACCCGTAAGCGACAACAATGACTGGCACCGCAAGCAGAAGGGCGAGGGAAATCAGGGTCAGCAGCCCATCACGGGTGAGGAGGCTCGCCGCGAACAGCGCGATTACGGCCGAGGCGATGGAACCTGAAGTGGGAATGATCTCCATTATGGGCATGAACAGCGTCAGCGCCATGATGAGAGTAAGCGGCAGCCAACGCCACGGTCTGTGAAACAACCACGTCAGGCGCGGCGTCAGAAAGCGTTCGACGAAAGCGACCGGCTTTCGCAACCAGTTCAGACCCTTGCACAGCTTGTCCTTGGACAATGAGCGTTTGATGATAAAACGAGGCAGCCAGACACGTTCCCGACCCGCAAGCATCTGGGCCACGAGTATGAATACGAGTGCTGCGACGAGCGCAGTCACGCCGGGTATAGCGCTGGCAGGCGAGGTCGATACCAGCGAAAACGCAAGCATGAGCCCGGCGAAGGACGACCGGCCGAGCATCTCGACCACGTGATCGACGGACACCTCGTGGCCGTCGACCGAGGCTTCCAATGTGTCGAGCACGTCGCTTAGGGCGTGCGTTTTCTCTGCTCTCATACTTCCGGCCTTTCGGGCTCTTTCACACGCGTTGTCAGACGACGACACGTGACCAACTCCCGTAGCTGTGGCGCACGGGGCCGCGCGGCAAGCTTGCGACGATCAGGACAATCCCTGCGGCAATGTCGATACCTGACTGGAGCCAGGTGGCATCCATCACGAGCGCACAGATCACGAGGGCGGCCCCGAGGCAGACGTTCAGGAACCGCGCGGCCCGGATGCTCTCGGCCATCGCACTAACGGCGATGGTGATGGCGAGCGCGCCGATCAGGTGATCCGTGTTAGCGAGCGGGCCTTCGGTGCCGAGCGTGAGACGCGTGAACATCAGCCAGACGCCTATGGCTACACAGGCCGCCAAGCCCCAGGTCAGGTTCACGCCTCCCCCGAGCATGTCTTTGACGATTACGCCCGGTCTCCGCTCGAAGCTTTCGTCGCAGCGTTCGTCCGGACCATCGTCTGTGTCGCCTGTCAGGAAGACGCGCAGAATCGGTGCGCCAGCCCGCTTGCGCCGAACCAGAAATTGGCAGGTCGCGATGAGTTCGTCCACCGCATAGGGGATCTGAAGCAGCATGGCCGCTGCGGTAATGAGACACAGTGTGCACCATGTTCCCAACAGGATCGGCTGGATGATGATGAAGGTGATCGAGATCACCCCCAGCGGCACGATCATGATGCCGAAGATCATGACGAGCCATGGCATGGTGCGCCAGCGACGCGCGGATCCGACAAAGCCGATGAGGATCTCCAGAAGGTAGGTCAGCGCCCCGAGGCCTGCGTCGGGCACCGGCCAAGCGCGCGAGATGTCCGAGGTGATGATTTCTTCAGTGCCGTTCTGCGGGTCGGTGGAACTCCCGGCGAAGAAAGGCTCCCATACGCCATCGACGTGACCCATCTGGTAGGCCGCGAGGTAACGCGACACGAAGAGCCCGATGATGGCCAACGCGATGACCGGCATTCGCTGAGTCCATTCCGACGGCGAGTATTCCCAGCCGGTCGGAACCGTCGGTCCGGTCGTAGCGGCCATGGTGCCGATACCGGGGGCAGGGCGCACGCAGACCGCAAGGGCGAATATCACGGCGCCCGCGAGCGTCCCGTTCAGGTAGGCTGCTGCGCTTTCGGTCCAGAAGACCAGCGGCGCGGCCATGATCCACGCGGCTACGAGGGCGACGCCCCACCGGGCAAGAGCCGCGCGCCACGACAGGGCGATGAAACTCGCCACCATCACCGCGAACCCTGCGCACATGTCGCTGACCAACATACCGAACTGATCGGTGTAACCCAGGATGGTCGGAGCCGTTACCATCCACGCGCCTAGGCCTATGTTGACGAAATGGGCCCAGATACTGCGGGCATGTGCGGAGCGAAACTCTGTCTCGCGCTCGGAGCGGAGTGCCTCGGGGTCGTGATGTTCATCTGCCGATTGGAGCCAGTGCGGCTTGGTCAGCCCATTTGCCTCGTACCAACCAGCGGGATCAGCCTTCAGCGCGGCGACCATCGAGGGCAGTTCTTCGCGAAGGGAGTGGTTCGGGGTCCAGTCGAGAAGCTCTTTGGCGCGGGAAATGTCGAGCTCGTAGTGATCGTCGGCCATACGCACCATGAACGGCTTGATGAACGGTTCCTCACCCTGATCGAAATCGTCGGGGATCACCGGCTCGGCTTTCGTCTCTGCCCAGGCGCCCGCAGCCGCAAGCGGTTTGGGCACCGTGATCGTTTCCCATTCCTCGGTGCCGTGGATCAGTTGCGCGATCCGGCGCTGCAATGCCTCGTATCCCATCGCCTCGCGCTCGCCGACGAGGATCGTTACCTCGACCGGCAGGTCGTTTCGCCGGTCGACGGTGCGGACGAAGGCGTCGAGCATGTCCTCTTTGTGCAAAAAAGACTGTCCCGTCGACAAGTGCCCGGAATAGGCGTGCGACTTGGGATCGCGTTCGTAAATACGCCGGATCTGTTCGGCCAGCGTAGGCACGGCGGTCGTCTCGTCGTAGAGGCCTGCAAGGTGCAGGAAAGCAAGGGGGATGTCTCCATGTGTATCGCGGATCACGTCCTCGGTCCGCGCCTTGGAGTGTGGGTAGGCCCAACTCGGTTCGATTGGCGTGTCCTCGGTGATCGGGATGCCGGGCGAGGACGGGCGATGGACGAGCATCGTGCCCGAGTAGATGAAGCGCTCGACCTGAAACTCCTGTAAGGCATGCAGGAGGTTGCCGGTCCCTGCTTCGTTCACTGCCCGGTAAAGCGGGTTTTCCTCGCCAGAGAAGTCGAAATACGCAGCCAAGTGGATGACGGCGGCGATCTGGTCGCCATGTGCCGCCTGAATGTCCGACAGCGCAGCGCGTACCGACTCAGCGTCAGTAATGTCGAATGGAAAAATCCCTTCTGAGGCTTCCAGATCGAGACCCACGACCCGGTATGAACTAGCCAAGCGCCGGGTGAGCGCGCTTCCCAAATTGCCCGCAGCGCCAGTGATCAGGACAAGAGGTTTTTGCTTGTTTTGCGAAGGTTTATCCGCCATGACGGGCGACGCTTACAGGCTTGGGTTCGCTCATGAACTGCTCCGATATAAGGATCGTCTGGAAGGCCAACGCGGCGGCTCCGGCGGCGTTCCAATTTCAAAGGGTCACGACCCAGACAGCGGCGCCAATGACGAGTGCGATCAGCACGACAAGAACCACCCGCAGCGTCGGGGATGTGCCGGAGTCCGGTGTACCGGGTTCTAGGGCGCCGACGTCACGCCCCAGTTCAAGATCCGCCGCACGGTCGGCCTCTGCTGCGGTGGGGGGGTGACCGCCCGCTTCCGCATCCGTGCCAAGCGGCGCTGCCGCAGGGTCGCGTGCCGCGACCTTGTCGTCGCTGCGCCCCGAGTCGATCTCATCGCGTAATCGCGCAACCTTTGCGCTTCCATCGCGATGTGACGTCGGGCTTTGTCGGGCCTCCGATTTGCCATCCTGCGACCGGGACATCGGCACCTCCTGCATTGCGCGGGTCTCTAGGCCAACGAGCGCTCTGGCTGAATGTTCCTGTGCCCGAAGGCAAGAGACGGCCAGAAGTCGCCGAACGCCCCTGCTGCACAGCGCAGTTTGGAACATCGCCGCAGCGCGGGCGGTTTTCCCTCAGGAGGCACAAAAGAATGGCAAGCATCGACGCTGACAAGTTCAAGACCCCGGACGGCAACTGGGTAACCCCTCAGGAGCTGAACCGGGTTCTTGCGGACGAAGGTTATTCCGGGCCGGATCGCAAGACGTTCCTCAACTCGCTTCTCACCGAACTCGCGGCGCAAAGCGCAGAGGATACGTCAGCGGGTGAGAGGGCACAGGTCTTGATCGACGAGGTGCGTGCGATCCTCGAGAGCGAACAGGCCAAGAGCGGTCGCACTCCCGAAGCGAAAGACACCCTATAGAGACCGCCCTTAGAGGTATAGAAGAATTCGGTCCGGCGTCGCTGGCAGATCCCGAATGCGAACGCCGCAGGCGTTGTGGATCGCATTCAGGATCGCCGCGCCCGAGCCGCAAATGCCGAGTTCCCCAACGCCCTTTGCGCCAAGCGGACCGGTCCAGTCGTCGCGGTCTTCCAGCAGTTCGACATCGAGGGCAGGGACGTCTGCATTGACTGGTACATGATATTCCGCAAGGTCGCGCGTGACCATGTGGCCATCGCGGGCATCGTGCGAGACGCCCTCGGTAAGTGCGAGTCCCAAGCCCCACACCATACCGCCTTGCGCTTGAGAGCGTGCGGTGCGTGAGTTCAGAACCCGCCCGATGGCGAATGTGCCTTCCATCCGCCGGACGCGAACTTCGCCACTCACGTCATTGACCATCACTTCAGCGAACACCGCGCCCCATGTGGCCTGCTTGACCTTTTCCAGTGCCTCGCCGGGAGCGAGAGCGCCGTGTCCAGAAAGCGCCTTGCCAGCGAGCATATCGGTGATGTCCCGCGAGACATTCCCGCAGATCGCCTGCCCGTGGCGGAGCACGAGATCGTTGGCGTCGCAGTTCATCTGGTCGGCGAGCTGGCGGCGGATTTCCTGACAAGCCAGCCAGACCGCCGTGCCAGTCGACGCGGCGCCAACAGAGCCGCCCGACCCGGACCCCGGAGGGAACGCTGTGTCACCGAGACGTACATCGACTTTATCCGGGGAAAGTCCCAACGCCTCGGCCGCGATCTGACCCAATATAGTGTATGTGCCCGTGCCGATATCCGTCATGTCCGTTTCGACCACGGCTCGACCGTCGTCGGTCAGGCGCACGCGCGCCTCGGCATCCATGAGCATATTGACCCGAACCGCCGCTGCCATGCCGCTTCCGATCCACCAGTCCCCCTCGCGCCTCTGACGGGGCTGTCTTGATGTCTCGTTCCAGCCGAACCGGTCGCGACCACGAGTGAGGCACTCCGCCAGCCGATGCGAGGAGAAGGGCTTGCCGCTACCGGGTTCGGTTTCGGGCAGGTTGCGCAAGCGGAGATCGACCGGGTCCACGCCAGCCTCGTGTGCAAGCTCGTCCATCGCGATTTCAAAGGCGGTCACGCCGACCGCTTCGCCCGGCGCGCGCACCGAGCCGGCGGCAGGACGATGTAAGCGGACCAGGTTGTTTCTCAGAAGCCGGTTCGGTGCGGCATAGGTGAAGTAGGTGCCTTGAAGCACGGACTCGGAAAATGACTCGCCGGGGAGATTTGAAACGCGGGCATCATGCCCAATTCCCGTCAGCACGCCGTCCAGCTTGGCCGCGAGACGGATGCGCTGCGACGTCTCGGAACGTCGAGTGTTCACTTCGAACACGTGGCGCCGGGACTGGACGACCCGCACCGGCTGACCCAGGGCGCGCGCGGCGAGTGCGGCTGCGACGCAGTCGGCTGAGATGCCGAGTTTCGAGCCGAAGCCTCCCCCAACGAACGGCGCGAGGATGCGGACCTGGCTTTCGTCGACCCCCACGCAATCCGCGATCTCGGCCCGATTGTAGCGCAACATTTGTAGCGAAGCGTGCAAGGTCAGCGTGTCGCCGTCCCATTGCGCAACGGCGGCATGTGGCTCCATCGCGGCGGATACGAGCGACGGCGTCGAGTAGGTCTGGTCCACAAGCAATTCGGCATCTTTGAACGCCACATCGGGATCGCCCGTGGTGGATTCCTCGCCCATGTCCGGGTCCGTCTCGCCGGTTTCGAGGGCGACGGCAAAGTCTGCTCCTTCGCAGTCGACTTCGAGCATGTGTGCGGCGTAGCGCGCGGTTTCGGCATCTTCCGCAACGACGAGGGCGATCGGTTGACCGACGTAGTCCGCGTGATCCGTTCCCTGGACGGGTGCTTCGCCGGCGGTGCCCTGTGCTGCGTTTCGCACCATCCGATCATCCTGAAGCACCAGGCGCACGCCGGGCAGGGCCCGAACGGTATCGGCATTCACGAGCCGTGTCCGGCCGAGGCCGGGGGCCCGTTTCAGCACGCCGTGAAGAAGCCCTTCGGGAAAATTTTCGGCCGCATACCGGGCCTTACCGGTCACCTTGTCGCGTCCGTCGCGCCGCTCCGTATCCGCCCCGATGGGACCGTCGTCCGAGGGGGAAGGCAGCGTGCCGTCAGCCTTGTCGTCGATTTTCAGGTCGAGGGTCATCGCGTGGCCTCCATCAGAACTGACTTGAGGGCGCGTTTCGCAAGCCCCGCCTTGAATTCCAAACCGGGACGCAGTTCAGCCCCGCTCATGAGCGTCTCGCCCGCTTTCTCGAAAAGGGCTTCCGATGGCCGCTCGCCGATGAGGACAGTGTCGACGGCCTCGTCCCGCCAAGGCATCGTGCCGAGCCCACCGAATGCCAGGGCCGCGCTGGCGATCTGCCCATTCTCCATTCGCAGGACGAGGGCCACCGACACCAACGCGAAGGCGTAAGAGGCCCGGTCCCGGATCTTGCGATAGATCTGCCGATCGCCGGTCGGCGCTGGGAGCCGAACGCTGGTGATGAGGTCGCCGTGATTCAGGGCCGTTTCAACATGTGGTGTGTCACCGGGCAGGCGGTAGAAGTCGCGCAACGCTATTGATTTCGTGCCGCCGTTGGCGTCGCAGATCACGATATCCGCATCTAGGGCGCGCATGGCCACGGCCATATCGCTCGGATGCAGTGCGATGCAATGTTCCGAGGTGCCGAGCACCGCATGATTGCGCAACTCGCCGCCCAACGCCGCACAGCCGGACCCGGGTTCGCGCTTGTTGCAGGCCACGTCAGTGTCCTGGAAATACGGACAGCGGGTGCGCTGGAGAAGGTTTCCGCCCGTGGTTGCCTTGTTGCGCAGCTGAACCGACGCGCCTGCGAGCAGCGCGCGCGAAAGAAGCGGCCAGAGTTGACGGATGTGTGGATCGTCGGCGAGGTCGGAATTCGTAACGCCCGCGCCGATTTCGATGCCGTTCTCTATCGGCTCGATCTGATTTAGCCCCAAGCGGTTCACGTCCACCAGTCGCTCCGGCGCCATAACGCCCAGTTTCATAAGATCAAGCAGGTTCGTGCCGCCGCCGACGAAAGCCGAACCCGGGGCCCCCACCGCGTCCTCGATGGCGTTTTCAGGCGTGGCGGGCTTACAGAAGTCAAAGGGTCTCATTCGGAAGCCACTTCTTCGATTGCGGCGACAATGCCGACATAGCAGGCGCATCGGCACAGATTGCCGCTCATCCGTTCGGTGATTTCGTCGCGTGTCAGCGCAACGGGACCGTTAAGTTCCTCGGTCACGTGGCTCGCGCGGCCTTCACGCACCTCGTCGAGCAAGGCCATTGCAGAACACAATTGGCCGGGGGTGCAATAGCCGCATTGCAACGCGTCGTGATCGAGAAAGGCCTGTTGCAGGGCATTCAGGTCATCCCCTTCGGATAGCCCCTCGACAGTGCGAACGTCGTCGCCGTCATGCATCACGGCAAGGCTGAGGCAACTGTTGATCCGCTGCCCGTTCACGATGACCGTACACGCCCCACATTGGCCGTGATCGCAGCCCTTCTTCGTGCCGGTAAGCTGGAGGTGGTCGCGCAGCGCGTCGAGTAAGGTGACCCGCGTATCTATGTCGAGCGTATGGTTCGCTCCGTTGACCATGAGTTCGGTCTTCATCGGGGTGGCCTCGCTATTCGTGCGGTTAGTATTCGTTCATCGAACGCTCCGGGCATCTTCCTCTGAAAAATCCGGCTCGACAGGTTATCTGGGGCCGAACCAACAGGTCCGGGCCATAGTTCCGAAATCGACCGCACCGTCCGCGCCGATCCGCCAAGCGTTTACACGTCGGTCCCTTGCTCGACTTCACGCCGGACCTGACCCCACGCCATCAGTGCGAACACCGCAGTGCCTCCAGCGATATTGCCCGCCAGAACGGGCACGAGGAAGGTCAGCGCGCCTGTGACAATTTCGGTTTCGCCGTTCCAAAGGAGCAGGCCGAACTCGACCGTCCCGGCGACGATGTGGGCGAACCCGCCGACGGCCATGACCCACGTGAGGGTAAGGATCACGAAGAAGGAATTTCCCCCGGCCGACGGCATGATCCAGACGATCGCGGCAACCAGAACACCGGCCGGCATCGAGCGGAGGAAATTGGTGACAGCTTCTCCCTCGACCGCATGTCGCGATACATCCAGCAGGCTTTCGAACAAGTCGGGTGAGACGACGCCGTCGACGGTCAGAAACCCCGAAGCCACGAATGCGCCCACGATATTCGCGCAAAGTACCAGCGCCCAGAGACGCGCCGTGCGCCAAAGGCACCACATCGAGCGACGTGCGATCACCGGCAGGACCGTAGTGATCGTGTTCTCCGTAAAGAGTTGCATGCGGCCCAAAATCACGACGAGAAAGCCGACCGAGTAACCAAAGGATTCCACAAGAAGGGACCAGTCGGCCACTGGCAGCCTATGGCGGAGCGTGGCTTGCGCGATGACGGAGAGACTGATGAGAACACCTGCCGCCAGGCCGGACCACACGAGCGACATGGCGGGTCGGGACAGCTCCTCATCGCCGTCGCGGCGGATAACCTCGTAGATCAGTCGCGCGGAAAGGCGCGTCGCCTGTGTTACGGACTCTTCTTCGGATTGAGCGTGAATGCTTTCCGGTTGTTGGTCATTGCCCGCTAAGCCGTTGGGCCCCTGATCCTGCCTGTTCATGTCGGACTGAGCGCTTCCGCGGGCCGGGTCATTACCCTGAAAGCCGATTGTTTGTGAGGGCTTGGAGGTCTGGTGCCCATCCGGAACCTTCCTTTCCTTCAGTGTCAACGGGCGCGTCTGGCCTTTGTTCCTTGGTCGGACGGGTGGGGCCTCAGCCTGTCCCGGCCGCACGCTTCGGTGCTGTCGTGCGGTCGTCCCGGTCCGCCCCAACGTCCAGAACGCGCTCTCGCGCGATCCAGTCGGGGTGTTGGTCACGCACGCAAGCCATGAGTTTCTCGCGCAGCCGACTTTGCACCGTCCAGCCCGTCGAAGGGTCCGGCATCATGGCGTAGAAGCTCAGTTTGAAGCCGTCCGGACTCTGATCGGTCGCATAAACGAACGAGCTTTCCGTGTCGGTGATGTCCGGATCAGCTTCCAACATGCGCTGGAACGTCTTGCGCAGCACGTCGACATCCGCGAGCGGGTCAAGCCACAGATCGATCACGCGCATCATGCGCGCTTCTGTGACGGACCAGTTCTCGAACGGGTGAGACACGAAGTAGGTCACGGGAACGACGATACGCCGCTTATCCCAAGTGCGGAGCCTCAGAAATGTGTAGAAAATGGCTTCGACATAGGCCCATTCCCCTTCGAAAAAGACCGCATCGCCGATGCGGACGGGTTTTGCGAAGGCGATCTGAAGCGAGGCGATGATGTTGCCCAATACGGCTTGGCCCGCAATCCCGAGGATGACGGTCAGCACGCCGGCCGAGGCGAGCAACGTCATGCCGATGCTGTCGAACAGGTTCAGGCGCACTAGAACGATAATAATTGCGATGCCCACGGTCGCGAGGACGATGAGACGCCGGAGCGCATAGATCGAGGTGTAGAAATTGCGTTCGTCAACACCCCTCTTGTCGTCGATCTCGCCGACATACCGCAGCGTGATCTTGTGAAGAACCGCGTCGAGAATACGCAGCGCAGTCATTCCCACGCCCCACACCATCACGATCGTAAGCGTCGGCTGCAGGAAGGCGTGGACAGGCCCCGAAAAGGTCAGGACCCAGACCAGGATCGCCTGTGTGGCGCCCGCCATGACAAGTAGCGCGACAGGGAGGCTGCTGCGTTCAAGCCCACGCTGGAGCCAGTTGCGGGGCGCGCGACTGGCCATCCAACCCAACGCCTTGCTCGCAAGCCATCCGAGACCGAGCACCATGAGGGCGAGCAGCGGAAGGGCGATCCATTCCCAGAGCCAAAGACCCGCGAACTGCTCTTTGAGGACATCCGGAA
Organism: Pseudomonadota bacterium; assembly: GCA_036154315.1. Classification (GTDB taxonomy): domain Bacteria; phylum Pseudomonadota; class Alphaproteobacteria; order Rhodobacterales; family Rhodobacteraceae; genus Maritimibacter. The sequence goes on along the minus strand of JAYZLL010000014.1, from coordinate 46,406 downwards.
TCTTGCTCTCGTATGGGCGTGGTCCGAAGGCGTCGTAAAGGGGCACGATATTGTCGACCGTTTGGGTGGAAAAGAGCCAGACCGCGTCGCCATCCGGCGGCTTGAAACGTGCCAAGCGCACATCGTACGCCACGCCGCCCGTTTGCATCGTCGCAAGGTGGAGGTTTCGCTGCGGATCGCCGGCCCGGCTATTGGAACCGCCTGTTCGCTCGATCATCGCGTCGGGGCGGGCGGGCAAAGACGACCAGTCGATCCAGACCTGCCTTGCCATGATCGAGGCCAGTTGTTGTGCGAGCTCCGGCCCGATTTCGGCCTGATCCGTTGATGGAATCTTCGAGAGGTTCAAGTAGCGGGCCGCGATGGAAAACTGGCTTGCATCGGTGGCAGCGAGGAAGCCGCGCAGGGTCTGCCTGGGTGTCGAGCGATCCAGTCCAGCTCCCGCATTCTGCGGCAGACCTTCATTCAGCGCGCCGGATTCATACCAGTAGCCGGACGCATCTTGTGCCTTGGCAGTTTGGAGGCTTGTGACCCAGAGCAACGCGCACAAGAAGCCGACAGCCATGGCGACAAACCATGTCTGGCCGGGCGAAAGGCGGGCCCGCACGACAAGTTCGGTCAGGTGTCGAAACACGTTACCCCAACACTTCACCTGCGTAGAGGTTCCGACCAGCGTCGGGCGGCGAGATCGTGCTGACGCGCATTCCGTCAGGAACGGCGCCAACAGGATTGCGTTCCGACACTACACGCAACAGCAATTTTTGGAGGACGACATGACCAAACATGCCAAGATCCCACCGCAGCATCAGGACAACATGCCGGCGGCCGAGCATCGAATGGACCCCGCGCCGGATTGGCACCCCCGTTATCCGGGCAGCGGGCGTCTTAAGGACAAGGTTGCGCTCGTCACCGGTGGTGACAGCGGGATCGGGCGCGCGGTTGTCGCGCTTTTCGCGCGCGAAGGAGCGGATGTGGGCATCGTCTACCTCGATGAAGATCGCGATGCCGAGGACACGAAGCGCATCGTCGAGGACGAGGGTGGCAGATGCCATCTCGTTAAGGCGGACCTGGGTAAGCGCGAGGAGGCATTCGCAGCGGTGCACGAGATCGCCGAACATTTCGGACGGATCGACGTGCTCGTGAACAATGCTTCGCAGCAGTTCGTGGATTTCGATTTGCGCGACATTTCCGAGGAACAGCTCCGTCGGACGTTCGACAGCAATGTCATGAATTACTTCTTCGTTACGCAAGCCGCGCTGGATCACCTCCCGGACGGAGGTGCCATCGTAAACACGGCGAGCGTCAACGCTTTCAAAGGTAACGACAAACTGGTCGACTATACCGCCACCCGTGGCGCTGTTTCGGCCTTCTCGCGCTCGATCGCGACGCAGCTCCTCGAACGGAATATCCGTGTCAACGCGGTCGCGCCGGGGCCGATCTGGACCCCGTTCATTCCGGGCAGCATGAGCGACGAGATGGTCGAGGATTTCGGTTCGCACGCACCCATGGGACGCCCCGGCCAGCCATGGGAGGTTGCGACTTCATATCTCTTCCTCGCGTGCGAGGACGGGAGCTACTTCACCGGCCAGACGCTCCATCCCAACGGCGGCATGATCGTGGGGAGCTGAGGCACGCATCACGTGGAGATGGCGGCGACCGAACCGCCATCAACCCGGTAGTTCGCCCCGACGACGAAACTGGCCTGCTCCGAGCAGAGAAAGGCGATGGTCGCCGCAACCTCTTCGGGCCGTCCGCGCCGATCCAGCGCGATGAAAGGCCGCTCGGTTTGCAGGAATTCCTTCACGGCTTCATCCCGACTGGTGCCGTCGGCCTCGGCCTTCTGGTCCATCATTCCGTCGGTCATGGGCGTCTCGATGAAGGCGGGCGAGACGCAATTCACGAGCACCCCGTTCTTCGCCGCTTCGCCGCTGAGGCCCTTGGCGAAATTCAGCAGCCCCGCTTTGGCGACGTTGTAGACGACTTCGTCCGAGTAGGGCTGCACCGCGTTTTCCGAGCACAGGATCACGACCCGGCCCCAGCCGCGCTTCTGCATCGGCGGCATGAAGGCGCGCAGGGTCCGCACCACGGACATGAAGTCCGTCTGCCATGCCTCGTCCCAGTCCGCTTCGCTCATCTCGAGCGGGTGGCCCTTGGCGCCGGTGACGCCCGCGGCGCAGATCACGATGTCGGGCATGGTGAACCTTTCCTCGGTGGTGGCGGCCAGCCCCTTGACTTGGTCGGGTTCGCGCAGGTCGGCCTGTAGCCCCTTGGCCCCGTCGCCAAGTTCATCGGCGGCGCGGCTGACCTCGTCACCCTTGTGGCCGACGAGGATAACCTGCGCGCCTTCGTCCAGGAGCATCCGGGCGGTCGCCTTGCCGATCCCGGAGGAACCCCCGGTGATGAGTGCGGTCTTGCCTTTTAATCCGTAGTCCATGGCGTGTGTCCTTCAGTTCGTGTCTTTGGTTGCGAGGCGGAGCCCCATTGCGTCGAGGATAGCGTTCACCGATGCGGCCTCGCGTGGCGGGACAATCGCCGGTGCGTCGCGGCCTTCGAGCGCGTCGAGAAAGGGCAATATGCCGGTCCCCGCATCGAGCGGGTCGACGGTGAGCGTCTCGTCCGGGTCGTCCGCGCCGCGCGGGGTGAGAGTCAGGGTGCCATCGCGCAGGCTGACCGCGCCGTCGTCGCCCACTACGTCGAGTTCCAGCCGCATCCGGGTATCTGTCCAGCCCGCCTCGACCACGCCGACGGCGCCGCAGCGGAACCGCAGGTTCGCCGCCCCGTGGTCGTCCACCGGCCAGCCCAGGGCATTGCCCGTGACGGCCTGCGCCGTTTCGATCGGGCCCAGCATCCATTGCAGCGCGTCGATGACATGCACCGCCTCGTCCACGAAGCCGTCGTAGCGGGCGAGGGTGGGATCGGTCATCCAGCAGTCGAGGTCGAGCCAGTCGGCATAGCCCCCGTCGTGGCAAAACATCATGCGCGCCGCGCTGATCCCGCCGATACGGCCTGCCCCGATCCAGTCGCGCGCCCGGTTGAGCGCCGGAATGGTGCGAAAGAAATACCCGGTCTGGAGCGTGAGGCCCGCGTCCTGCGCCTGTGCCGCGATGGCCCCCGCCGCCTCGGCGCTGCCTGCGAGAGGTTTCTCGGAAAAGACCGGGAGCCCGGCGGTGAGCGCCGCCGGAATGTCGCGGTCGTGGTGGGCCGTTTCGCTGCATACGACAGCGCCCGCTACGTCCAGTTCTCCAAGCGTATCAAGGTCGTCCAGCGGCGCGGCCCCGAGGTCGGCACAGAGTCTGTCCCGGCGGGCGGTGTCGCGGTCGTGGACGTAGGTGATGCGCCAACCGCCTTCGTCGATCTGGCGGAGGTGGTCGGGTAGGTGGACATGCGCACCTCCCAACAGAGCGAGCGATCGGTTCGTTGGGGTCATCCCGTTCCTCCTGTCGGCTGCGGGGTGGTCATCGCCAGCTCGCCGCGCAGGCGCGGCAGGGCCTCGGGGTAGTTCTCCTGCAACCAAGCGACGATCTTTTCACGGATTTCGCAGCGCAGGTCCCAGGCCTGCGGCGAGGTGCGCGCGCTCATCAGCCCGCGCAGGGCGATTGTATCCTTGTCGGTATCCGTGACCTGAAGGTTCACGACCTTTCCGTCCCAATGGGGCGAGTCGCGGATGATCTCTTCGAGTTTCGTGCGCACCTCGATGACGGGCACGGTGTAATCGAGATACCAGTAGACCGAGCCGATGATCGACGCGCTTTCGCGGGTCCAGTTCTGGAAGGGCTGCTCGATAAAGTAGCTCAGCGGCACCACCATGCGACGCCAGTCCCAGATGCGGACCACGACATATGTGGCGTAGATATCCTCGATCCAGCCCCATTCGCCGTCGACGATCACCACGTCCTCCAGCCGGATGGGCTGCGTGATCGCGATCTGGATCCCCGCGATAAGGTTGGCCAGCACGGGGCGCGCGGCGAGGCCGAGGATAAGCCCGGCAGCGCCCGCCGAGGCGAAGAGGCTGACCCCGTATTCCTGCACGGCATCGAAGGTCAGGAGCACGGCCGACGCCGTGACGATGACGAGGAGGATGATCGCCGTTCGCCGGAGCACGCGCACCTGCGTGACGAACTTGCGCGCGGCGAGGTTATCGTCGGTGTCCATCCGGTGCTTGCGGACCGCGCGATCGCTGAAGTGCCGTGTCAGAAGAATGGCGGTCCAGCCGATCAGCACGATCAGAAGGATCAGGAACAGGTGGCCGAGCCATCCCTGCCAGCGGTAGGGCAGGTCGAGCCGGGGCACCGTGATCGCCAGCGCGGCGATGAGAAAGGCGAGCCGCGTGGGCCTGCGCGCGCGGCGCACGAGCGAGCCGAGGAGTCCGCTGTTCGTGTCCGAGGTGTGCCGTAGCGCAAAGAACACTGCGACATGGAGCAGCAACGCCCCACCTAAGGCCAAAACGAGCACGACCACTGGCCCGATCCAATCGGGCCAGGTCGCGACCGTGGCGTTCACGGCCTCGAATGTGCGCTCCAGCTCCTCCATCGGGTCAGGCGAACCAGACCACGAAGCCGATGATCCCGATGATGAGGACGCCGGACCAAAGCGTGCGGTCCTTCCACAATGGTTTTTCCCACCGGGTGAAAACCTTCTTCGCCTCGGACCCGGACCAGACGAGGTTCTTCGTGTCCTCGCTCACGTCCTGCCGGGTCATCGCGGACAGCCCGAAATGCACGGCAATGCCGATGAACATCATGATCGAGGACATGACCGTGTAGTGGATCGCAGGCAGGCCCCAGCTTTCCCAGATGCCCGTCACCTCCTTGAGGATGAAGAGCGGGATCCCGATGACGAGGCCAACGATGATGGCCCAGAACGCCCCGGTGCCGTTCAGCCACGGCACGAACAGGCCGAGGATGTAGACCACGACGATGGTGGGGATGATGTAGGACAGCGAGGACTGGAAGTACTCGAACAGGCTCTCGAAGCTTGCGATCGATGGCGCATAGACGGCGCCGAAGACCATAACGATGCCGGTGACGACCCGACCCAGCCAGACTTGGCGCTTTTCCTTCACCTTCCAGATCGGCTCGACGAAGTCCTTGACGACGAGCGTCGCGGCCGAATTAAGGGCCGAGTCCAGCGAAGACATGATCGCGGCGATGAGCGCGGCCATGATGAGGCCCCGGATGCCGACCGGCATGAGCTCGAACGCGAGTGTCGGAAAGGCGAGGTCCGGGGTGGACAGGTCGGGGTATAGCTTGAGCGCGATGATACCGGGAAGGATCATCAGGAACAGGTTGGGCAGTTTCAGGAAACCGGCGAACAGGGCGCCGACCTGACCTTCCTTTAGGTCCTTTGCACCCAGCGTGCGCTGCACGACGAACTGGTTGATCGTCCAGTAATAAAAGCCCAGCAGCACGACGCCCCAGATGCCTGTCCATGGAAGAAAGTCGTTATCCGCAGGCAGGATCAGGTGCTGCTTTTCCTCTGGCACGTCGACGAAGAGCTCTTTCCAACCGCCGATTTCGTTCAGGCCGAGCCAGAACAAAGCCGCGGCCGCCACGATGAGGAGGATCGCCTGCACCGTGTCGGTCACGACGACGGCCGAGAGACCCCCGAGGATCGTGTAGATGCCCGCGACGAGAGCGAGCACGGCCACCGCCGTCCAGAGGTTGAGGTAGCCGGTGACGCTCGAGATCACGAGACCACCGGCATAGAGCGCGCCCGCCGTGTCGATGAACATGATCGCGAGGATCGTGAACAAAGAAAACGCCCGGCGGGACCGGACGTTGTATCGTTCTTCGAGAAACATGGGGACGGTCGAGATCTTGGCCCGCAGGAACGAGGGCAAGATGAATATTGCGAATAGGATCAGAACGAGAGACGCGGTCCATTCATAGTTGAAGATCGCGACCCCGTTGCCATAGGCGCCGCCCATGAGACCCACGAAGCTCGACCCGGACATGTTCGACGCGAAGAGCGAGAAGCCGATGAGATACCAAGGCAGAGATCGCCCGGCTAGAAAATAGCTTTCGGAGCCTCCATCGAGTTTTCGGGAGACGTAAATGCCGTGCGCGATAATACCTATAAAGTAGACGGCCACGATCGCATAATCGATCCAATTCAAACTGAATTGTGCGTTTTCCATAGCACTCACTCCTCTGAATTTCAGACTTCAGAGAAGGCAGGACGCATGCGGCACGCGTGATCTTGTCCCTCGCCAAGTCTTCGGGGCGAACGTCAGCGATCACAGAAGAGTTTCTATTTTCCCATGAAATAATGCTTGGAACATATACCATTGGGGGCCGTTCACGCGACCGCGCGCGCGGGTGTGAAAAGTGTGAAAAATAAATCGGTGCACCAGTTCGGTCATCAATGTTTCAGGATATTCCTGTCGCACCGAAAGCTTTTTCGAACGCAACCCCCCATGCGCTGGTTCCTAAAATAATCCGTAAATATCCTTTGGAACGAATGGCGGGGGGGTGGCTGTTTCCGTCGAGAAGGCCAGGGCAACATCTATCGCTCGGGCCGACACGGAAACGATCGAAAGGATTAACCATGAGACGTATTCTCACAACCACCGCAATCGTTGCGCTGACCGCTCTGCCGCTTTCGGCTCAGCAAGAGAACGACAATGCGACCGAAAACTCGATGAACGTCACAATCGGCGAGCAGGAGTTCCGCGCCAGCAACGTTATGGGCGCAAAAGTCTATATGTCGGCTGATGGCGAGAAAGCCACTGCCTCCCAAACGGAATCGGGTGACGTACCGGATAGCTGGACCGAGATCGGCTCCGTCGAGGATGTCTTCGTCGACCAGAACGGCGAGATCTCGACAGTGGTTTTCGCGCCCAACGGCGAAGTGACCAATGACAATGACCGACTTGGCCTCGACGCTGCCTCGGTCGAATTCAGGAAAGCTTCGGACAGCGATGAACTGCGCGTCGTCTACTCCGGCGACAAGGTCTCGCTCGAAGAGCAGGAGGAATTCGATCAGGCGTCTGCGGAAGAAGAAGGTCAACGCTCGGCGGCTGAAGAGCAGCAAGCGTCGAACGACCAGCAGATGCAGGGCGACGACCAGCAGATGCAGCAGGCTGCTGACACCGAAATGGAAAAAGACGGCCTGACCATTCGCGCTGCAGACCTCACCGGCCATACGGTCTATATCCCGGCCGAAGGTTCCGATGCGGAATCGATCGGCAACGAGGTTTCGGACCCCGCCGACGATTGGGAACAGGTTGGCGATGTGGGCAGAGTCGTTCTTAGCCGCGAAGGCGAGATCCGGTCCATTACCCTCGATGCCGGCGGTTTCCTCGGCATGGGTGAGAAAGAAATCGAAACCTCGATGGAAGAACTTCGCTTCGTGCGCGACAGCGACGCGGATGCGGATTCCGAATTCTTCATCGTCTTCACCGGCGACCGTGCCCAGCTCGAGGAGCAGAACGAGTTTGATCGCACGCAGGCTGAAGCCGAAGGCAATCGCGTGATGCCGGGCGAAGACAATACGCAAGTCGGCAACGAGATGCCTGAAGGCGAAGCGCGCGACGAGCAGACCGTGTCTTCGGCCAACACTGGCGAGCAGGACATGCAGGGTGAATCGGACATTCAGGACGAAGAGATGGCCGATGCCGACGCCCAAACCGCAGACGAGAACGCTCGCCCGATGTCACAAGACCAGATGGCGCAACTGACCGCCAGCGAGCTCGAAGGTCAGACGGTTTATGGCACCAACGGTGACAGCATCGGCGACGTCTCGACGCTCGTCCTTGACGACAGCGGCGAGATTGACCGCGTGATCGTCGACGTCGGCGGTTTCCTGGGTATCGGTGAAAAACCTGTCGCCCTGCCATTCGACGAGCTTCAGATCGAACAGGACACCGGTGGCATGAACTCCATCGAGGTCACGACCGATCACACCCAGGAAGAGCTGGAAAGCATGGAAGCCTGGGAAGACGCATAACAACACTCCTAAGTTGTCGCTGACTGGGGCCGCCTTCGCGCGGCCCCTTTTTTTATCCTCTGTGTGCGTCGGAACCACGATGCAGCGGGGGACGTTGGCCGGTCATGCAATACCGCAGTTCTGTCTAGCGCAATGGCATCGACCCAAGGTCAAGCCAGCGTCGTTTGGCGCGCCCGCCCGGATCGTATCCTTCGCGCCATCGCGTCCTACGGCCTCGTTCTGGGCGCGGTAACAGGCGTTCCGGCCCTTGCGGCGCTTCTGTCGCGGGAGTGGGTCCTGTTCGGCACTCTCGCGGTCCCGACCTTGGCCTGGGCCGGGGTGGGGCTTGTCGCCATGTGGCGATGGGTGCCCGGTGACCTGCGCGGCATCGAGGCGGTTGTCACGCTCGTCAGCCTTTTTGCCATCGCCATCATCACGCCGCTCCCGGCTTTCGTCACTCTGGGCCTTGCGGGCTGGGATGCGCTGTTCGAATCCGTCTCCGCGATCACGTCCACCGGGCTGAGCGTCGCAACGGGAACGGCAGAGTGGCCCTTCGCCGGGCACTTGCTGCGAAGCTGGTTGCAATGGGCAGGCGGGTTCGCAATTGCGGTCGCCGGTGTGGCGCTGATCGTCGGACCGGGCGCCACGGCCCAGGCGATGGGGAAGGTAGGGATCGACCAGCGCGACCTGATCAATTCCACGCGTCAGCAGGCACGTCAGTTGATGATCATCTACGGGGCGCTATCGGTTCTGGCAATCATTGTGCTCCTGCCGCTTCTGCCAAGTTGGGAAGAGACGGTGAGCATCGCGCTTGCAGCGGTATCTACCGGCGGCTTCACCCCGCGACCGGACAGTCTGGCAAGCTACGGCCGGCTCACCCAGGTCGTCACCATGCTCATATGCCTGTTTACGACGGTGACACTCATGTTCTACGTCTTGTCGTACAGGAAGGGTGTCAAACACGCGCTCTGGCGCACGAATGCGCGTGGTGTGCTCTTTGGTTTCGTTGCAGGGCTCGTCGTGCTCACAGGCCTGTTCTTCGTGAGTGATGAAATGCCGATCTCATCGCTGTTCGATGTGCTGCTCAATTTCACGTCGGCACTGACCACGGCGGGCTTTTCGGTGGCCGTGGTGACGGATGTGCCCGGCGTCGTCGCTTTCTTGCTGACCGCGATGATCGTTGGAGGCGGGGTCGGCTCGACCGCAGGCGGTATTAAGATTGACCGGGTCATGAGCGTCCTGCGAATGATCGGGCTAACGCTGCTCAGGATGCGCACACCGCCGCGTGCCGTCACGCATCTCAAGGAGGACGGGCAGCCCGTCAAATCCGAGCGGATCGTTTCTCTGGTTGCGGTGGTAGCCTGTTACGCAGTGACCGCGCTTGTCATCTGGATCGTGTTCCTGATGTCTGGAGAAGCGCCACTGGGTGCTCTGTTCGACATCGTATCCGCTTTGTCCACGGTCGGCCTTTCATCGGGGGTGACCGGCCCCGACCTCGCCCCACATCTCAAGCTCGCCCTGTCGGTCGCGATGTTTCTTGGCCGGCTCGAATTTCTTGCAGTGATCGCCGCTCTTTCACCGGCCACGTGGCGCTAAGGAGAACCTCATGAGGATTGTAATCGTCGGAGCATCACGTTTTGGAATAGCCACGGCCGAACAGCTGATCGAAACCGGGCATCAGGTGGTCCTCGTGGACACGAACCGGGAGAAACTCGACGAGGTCGCCGAGGATCTGGACTGCGGGCTGGTTCACGGCGACGGGTCGTTGCCCACCGTGCAGCGCGAGGCGTTCGGGGACCATGCGGATGCGCTCATCCTTCTGACAAACACGGATGACGTGAACGTCATGGCGGCGGTCGTCGGGCGCTCGGTCGGCTTCGAGCGTGTCGTGCCACAGATCGTGCGCTCGGAACTTGTCGCCGTATGCGAAGAACTCGGCCTTGATGATGTGGTGACACCGCACCAGACGCTCGCCCGTTCACTGCTTCGGATGATCGAGGACCATTCCGATGCGGCGCTCGAACTCAGGTTCCGAAACGGGCTGACAATCCGCGGCTACACGGTCGGCGGACCGTTGGTCGGGCAGAGGATCGGCGACCTCGACATGCCGGATCGTTGCCGTGTTTTGGGGGTCGCGACGGAGGATCGTGAACGGCTCGCCTATGATGACACTGAGCTTGATGAGGGACAGCGGCTGATCATCGTCGCAGAGGATGAAATCATCGATGATCTCGACGCTTTCTTCGACGGCGAGGGGTCGGGCGATACGCCCGAAACCCAAAGAAACTGAAAAAAATATGGAACATCCGCGCGGGGGGTCCTCGTTCCCTAGGTAATAACTTTCTCACCAACGGGGGACGAAATGCCGAATTTTTCGCGCAGGGTTGTGCTTATGCAAATGGGCGCGGCGGGGCTGGCCGCACTCGCGCCGGGCTCTGCTCTTGCCCAGAACCGCTATGCTGAACTCGACGGTCAACCGTGGAGCTTCATCGACGCGGATGAAGCGAGATTTCTAGCTTCGATGGCGGATGTCCTCATCCCCGAGGACGACGCCCCGAGCGCATCGCAGGCGGGCGTCGTCGATTTCATTGACCTCCAATTGGCCGGACCCTATGGACAGGGTGCCGGCCTTTTTCTTGAGGGCCCGTTCGAGGATGGAGCTCCGCAGCAGGGTTGGCAGACCGCCCACACGCCGGCGTCCCTGATCCGCAACGGCATCGCCCGGCTGGAGAGCGGGGAGACCCATCTCGTCGACCTGGACGCGCAAGAGCGCGAGGAATTCGTGACCCGGCTCTCGGAGGGTGACGGGTTCGATCTGGGTGACGTTCCGGTTCAGACCCTTTTCGACGAAATCTGGGCGCTGGTGAAAGAAGGTTACTTCTCGGACCCAATCTACGGTGGGAACAAGGATTACGCAGGGTGGCGCATGGTCGGTTTTCCCGGTGCGCACGCCTACTACACCGACCACGTCGACAAGAATGCGCCGTTCCGGGCACCGCCGCGCGGCATCGCGCACCAGCCCGGGACCGGCAGACCAGCGGATACGACGCGCGTGCTGTCCGAAAGAAACACCCGTGCCATTCAAGAGGAGGGCTGAACCATGGTCACAGAGCTTCCCAAAAAAGACGTCGTGATCGTGGGAGCCGGGTGGACCGGCCTCGCCGCCGCGAAGGAACTGGCCGATGCAGGTCAAAGCTGCGTCGTGATCGAGCGGGGCGACTGGCGTCATGACGCGAGCAACTTCGGTGCGCCCGAAGAGCACGACGAGCTCAAGTATGCCCGCCGCAAGGAGCACATGATCGACACGCCGATCAAGACGCTGTCGTTTCGCAACAATTCCGACCAGACCGCGCTTCCCATGCGGCGGCTGGGTTCGTTCCTGCCTGGCAAGGGGCTGGGCGGTGCCGGCATCCACTGGAATGGCCAGCTTTGGCGCCCGCTGCCCTCGGACCTCGAAATGCGCAGTCACTACACCGAGCGTTACGGCGAAAGCATTCTGGACGGCATGAACATCCAGGATTGGGGCATGACCTATGACGAGCTCGAGCCGCATCTGGATTTCTTCGATCGGGTCTGCGGCACCTCTGGCGTTGCCGGCAACCTGAACGGCGAGACACAGGAGGGCGGCAATCCGTTCGAAGGGCCACGGTCTGCCGACTATCCCAATCCCCCGATGAAAGCTTCGCCGCCGCTTCAGATGTTTCGCGATACAGCCGAACAGATGGGATACAATCCGTTCCAGATGCCTTCAGCGAACGTGACGCAGGCGTACGAGAACGCCTATGGCGCGCAGCTTCACCCCTGCACCTATTGCGGGTTCTGCGAACGTTTCGGCTGCGGTTACTACGCCAAGGCGGACCCGATCATCTGCATTTACGACGTGGTGAAGGACCACGAGAACTTCGAGCTTCGGATGAACTCGCAGGTTCTGCGCGTCGAAAAGTCGGCGGATGGCAAGATTGCGACGGGCGTGACCTACATCGACGAAAACGGGCGCGAGGTGTTCCAGCCGGCGGATACCGTCTGCCTTAACGCCTATGCGCTCTGGAACGTCCATCTTATGTTGGTGAGCGGTCTGGGCACGCCCTATGATCCGGCGACGGGCGAGGGGACGGTGGGCCGCAACTATGCCTATCAGACCATCGCGGCGGCCAGCGTTTTCTTCGACGAAAATGTCTGGTCCAACCCCTTCATGGGGGCCGGCGCGTTGGGCATGACCATCGACGATTTCAACGGCGACAATTTCGATCATACCGATCTTGGTTTCGTCGGCGGCGGGTACATCAGCGCCAACCAGACCAACGGGCGCCCGATCAATTACCAGCCGACCCCGCCTGACACCCCGTCGTGGGGCGCCGAGTGGAAACAGGCGGTGCGCGAAAGCTACCTCCACCATGTCGGGATCGTCTGTCACGGAAGCTCGGTCGCCGTGCCGGGCAACTACCTGGACCTCGATCCGACCTACAAGGACGCCTACGGTCAGCCGCTCTTGCGGATGACCTTCGATTTCCCGGAGAACGACCGCAAGATGAGCGCCTACGTGCTTTCCAAGGCGGAAGAGATCGCGCGCAACATGGATCATGTCCGCGCGGTCGGCACGACCAACCGGGCGGCCGAGGGCGAGAGCTATTCGGTCGTGCCCTATCAGACCACCCACAACACGGGCGGTGCCGTCATCGGATCGGACCCTGCCACCAGCGTCGTCAATCGCTACGGCCAGATGTGGGATCATCACAACGTCTTCGTGTTTGGCGCGTGCCTGTTTCCCCAGAACCTCGGCTACAACCCGACCGGGCCGCTGATGGGGCTGGCCTACTGGACGCTCGATCACATGAAGAACGACTACCTGCAGAACCCTCGCCCGTTGATGGACGCCTGAAGGAGGCCCGACATGAAACTCGCAAGAACCGCAATTCTCGCAATCGCTTCGGTCAGTTTCGGCTCTGCGGTCGCCGTTCAAGCACAGGACAGCGGCGAGGCGCCGGGAACGTCCGAACTCGAAAGACGTCTCGATGTCGACAGCGTGTTATTCAACGCGACCATCAACGAGGAGCCGGACGACGACATGCTCGAACTCGGGCGGCTGGTCGCCATGGGCAGCTCCGAAAATGGCGGCTCAGGCATGGCCTGCATCAACTGCCACGGGGTCGACGGGCAGGGTGACGGCGCCGGCGTCTTCCCGCGCCTCGACGGTCAGGCGGGCTGGTATATGTACAAGCAGCTTCAGGACTATGCGAGCGGGGACCGGCCAAATCGGGTGATGTCCGGCATCGCGCAGAGGCTGACGGAACGAGAGCGCGAGGCGGTCTCGACATACTACGCCGCCATGTCCGCAGGAGAGCTGGACAAGGCGCATGGCGACATCGACGGCACGCTCCTGCAATGGGGCGGCCAACTCGCCGCGGTGGGGTCCGCCGAGGCCGGGATTCCGGCCTGCGTCAATTGCCACGGCGCACAGGGCACCGGGCTTCCCCCGTCCGTCCCGTATCTCGCTGGGCAATATGCCGATTACATGGAGCTTCAGCTCGAGCTCTGGAAAGAGGGCACGCGGGACAACGACGCGATGGACGTGATGTCGACGATCGCTGACAAGATGACCGAAGAGGACATGCGCGCGGTCGCCGAATACTACGCCCGCGTCATGAACCCCGATACGGAAAGCCCGCGGCCAGAGGGTGGATACGACCTGCCTGCCGCGGAGTAACCGGCGGTGAGCGGAACGCACAGGATCGGGCGCCTTCTCGCGTTAGTGGTCGGCTTTGTCGCCGGTCTGGCCGTCTGCGTGATTGTCGCGGTCTGGGCACTCGCCCGGCCCGGGGCCGACCCGGTGACGACGGCGGCGTACACTTTCGTCGATCGGGCATCCGAATACTGGGACTCAGTCTTTCCCGACAAGGACGATGCTGCACCGGATTGGAACGCGCTCGCCTTCGAGGTGGCCGGGGGCGACCCTGAAACCGGTGCCAGGCTCATCGCGGAATACGGATGCGGCGCATGCCACACGATCCCCGGCATCGCGCGCGCACGGGGGAGGGTGGGTCCGAACCTGACGGGTTTCCGCGATCAGGCCTACATCGCGGGCGTTTTGCCGAACCGCCCCGGCGATCTCGTCGACTGGCTTCAATCCCCACCGCGCCACGCCCCCGAAACGGTAATGCCGGACATGGGCATAAGCGAGGCGGAAGCGGACGATATGGCGGCCTACCTCTACACGCTGGAGGGTCGCTGAAATGGAGTCGACGTTGGGCACCTTCGGCAGTCAGGACACGTCGAGCATCGCCGGACAGGCGGCGGGCGAAACGCTCTGGCTGACCATTGGGATGTCGGTGGCAGGCGCCCTCATTTTTGCACTCGTCATGGTATTCGTCGCGCTGGCATGGCGCGGGCGCGGCGGGGCAAGGACATGGTGGATCGTAGGCGGAGGCGTCGTGTTCCCGGTCGTTGTCATCGGCGCGCTCTTCGTCGTCTCGACCTTCGTTCTCAAGAGCGTGGCCGGACCGCGCGCCGCGCCCCACGTCATCGAAGTGACGGGCAAGCAGTTCTGGTGGAACGTGATCCACGACCCTGACGGACGGGCCATTCGCGACGCGAACGAGGTGGTGCTGCCGCTGGGTGAGCCGGTGGAAATCCGTCTGAAGAGCAGCGACGTGATCCATTCCTTCTGGATACCTTCGATCGCGGGGAAGATGGACATGATCCCGGGCCGGGTGAACACGCTGACCGTGACCGCCACGCGAGAAGGCCGGTTCCGTGGGCAGTGCGCCGAATTCTGCGGTCTGGCGCATCCGCTCATGGCGTTCGAGGCGGTCGTCATTCCTCCCGATGAATATGCGGCATTTCTCGCCGACCTCGACGGCGAAGCGCGCGATGCCGTGACCCCGCAGGAACGGCGTGGGGCCGAGGTCTTTCAGTCGTCTGGTTGCATTGCCTGCCACCGCGTCGCCGGAATTTCCGACACGCGGATCGGCCCGGACCTGACCAGAGTGGGTCAGCGTGCCGCGCTCGGCGCCGGGATGTGGGACATGAACACCGGCAACCTCGCCGGTTGGATCGCAGATGTGAGCGAAATGAAGCCGGGGGCTGAAATGCCGTCCTATAACCAGTTGTCTGGCCCGGATCTGCGCGCGCTCGTCGCATGGCTGGAGAGCCTCACATGAGCGCGTCGGATACGAAAGAAGCCTATTCGGGCGCCCGTAAGGGCGAGGACGCAACCTTCGAGGATGTGTGGGACACGCCCAAGGGTGTCCGCCGCCTTTCCTCAGTCAGCCATAGGGTGGTCGGGCGCCGGTTCATCTACACCGGGTTCGTGTTCTTTCTGATCGCGGGCGTGCTCGCGCTGATGGTGCGCACGCAGCTCATCGTGCCGGGCAACACTTTCCTCGATCTGGAGACCTACAGTCAGGTCTTCACGATGCACGGAACGCTGATGATGTTCCTGTTCGCGATCCCCATCCTCGAAGGGTTCGCGGTGTATCTCATCCCGCTCATGCTGGGCGCGCGCGACCTGATCTTTCCGCGGTTGGGGCAGTTCGGGTACTACTGCTACCTGTTCGGCGGCATCATCGTCCTGTCCTCGTTCCTGTTCGACGCGGCGCCGGACGGCGGGTGGTTCATGTATGTGCCGCTCTCGACGCAGGCTTACTCACCGGGCTTGTCGGCGGATTTCTGGCTGATCGGGATCACCTTTGCCGAGATCGCCTCGGTCACGGCGGCGGTCGAACTCATCACTGCGATCCTCTGCGCCCGCGCGCCCGGCATGAGCCTTGCCAAAATGCCGGTCTTCGCGTGGTACATCCTCATCACCGCCTTCATGATCGCCATCGGTTTTCCGCCGCTGATTATCGGCTCTATCTTGCTGGAGGCCGAGCGGCTCCTCGGACTGCCCTTCTTCGACCCGGTTTTGGGGGGCGATCCGCTTTTGTGGCAGCACCTCTTCTGGCTCTTCGGTCACCCAGAGGTCTACATCATCTTCCTGCCTGCCGCCGGGATGGTCGCCACAATGCTCCCCACATTCGTCGGTAAGCCCCTCTTCGGATACGGTTTCGCGGTGGCCGCCGTCGTTTCGATGGGATTCATCAGCTTCGGCCTCTGGGCGCACCACATGTTCGCGACGGGCCTGCCAATCCTGTCGCTTTCGCTGTTTTCAGCGGCCTCGACGATGGTCGCGGTGCCGACAGCCATACAGGTGTTCTGCTTCATTGCCACACTCGCCTCGGGCAGACCGAAACTCACGACGCCGATGCTGTTCATCCTCGGCTTCCTCTCGATCTTCGTGCTCGGCGGCCTGACCGGGGTGATGCTCGCCTCGGTGCCGTTCAACTTTCAGGCCCATGACAGCTATTTCGTGGTGGCGCATCTGCACTACGTCCTCATCGGGGGCATGGTCTTCCCCCTGATCGGCGCGTTTTATTACTGGGCGCCGCATTTCACGGGACGGATGATGTCGGAACGGCTCGGGCGCTGGGTCTTCGGGCTGATGTTCGTGGGGTTCAACACGACCTTCCTCCTCATGCATCTGACCGGCCTGCGCGGCATGCCCCGCCGCGTGGCGACCTATGCCGAGGGCCTCGGCTGGGATCGGCTGAACATGCTCAGTTCAATCGGCAGCTACATCCTCGCCGCCGGGATCGCGCTCTTCGTCTTCGACTTCTTCCGCAGCCGTCGCCACGGCCCGCCCGCGCCACGCAACCCATGGGGGGCAGGGACGCTGGAATGGCTCTATCCGCCGGTCGCGCCCGGTTTCAACTTTCATGCGATCCCGCATGTTGAAAGCCGCGAGCCCCTCTGGGATCAGCCGCACCTGCTGGAAAACGAGGCGCATGAGGTCGACGGCGTCATGCGCGGTATCCGCGATGGTCGTCGAGAAACCCTGGGCTGCGATCCGGTCAGCGGTGCGCCACTCTACGTCCTGCGCCTGCCGCACCCTACATGGCTGCCGATGATCGCCGCCGCTGGCCTCGCCGTCCTGTTCGGCGCGATGCTTGCCTCGGCGTATTGGCTCTGCGCGGTCGGTGCGGCCATCGCCCTCGTCGCCCTGACACTTTGGGCCTGGGAGCCCTCAGACAGTGGCGTGACCCGTGACGCGGGGATGGGATACGAACTCCCGGTCAACGTGGTCGACCGCCGGTCGCACATGCATGTGGCCCTCGTGGGCACGATGCTGGTGCTCATGGCGCTATTCGCTTCGTTGATTTTCGGGCTGCTTTACTTGTGGAACATTCGCCCCGAGAGCGCAGAGACACTCTCGCGGCCCGATATTCTGCCCGCGGGGTTCGCCGTGGTTCTGGGCCTTGCCGTCGCTCTGTTCGGGCAACTCACGCGGCGGGCTGCGGTCAGTGACAGGTTCATCGGTGCCACCCTGCTTTCGCTCGCCACGGCGATGTCGGCGTTGCTGTCCGTCGCGGCGCTTGGCATTTCGCTGTTGCCCATCGACCCGTGGGACAGCGCCCTCGGCGCGACGCTCTGGGCGATCGGCGGGTTTGTCGCCTTTGTCCTAGCGGTCCTAGCCTACTGGTCCTTGTTCAACGCCGCGCGCCGTGTGTCGCGCCGCGTGGGGCCGGGCCAGTCGATGCCCGATTTCAACCTCGCCACCTTCGCGAAAGGAACTGGCTTGATGGTCGCTGTATCCGGTGCTTTCTTCATCGTCGGCGCGATGGGAGGTGTCGGATGACAGAACTTACCCGCCAAGTCGTTGCCATCGCGCGCCCGGGCCTTGCATGGGCGGTGCATTTCATTGCGATCTACGCACTCATATCCGGCGCCTGCGCGGCGCGGGCCTTGTTCGGTTATGCATTTCTCCTCATTGCGGGCGGCATGGCCACCGTGATTTGTGCCGGCCTTTGCCTGTGGTCGGTGGCGGCACCACCGGCCGGGGCGGACCTGAAGGGGGCGGCCTTCTGGAGTGGCCTGATCTTCGCGATGGCGATACTCGCCAACGCGTCCGCACTGTTCTTCTTCCAAAGCTGTGGAGGCTGACATGAACGAGTACGTGCCATTCTGCGGCACCCCGCCGCTGCCCTCGGACCTCTGGTCGCGCTGGACGTTCGATCCCGTTTTGCTGGCAGGGCTGGCGGTCGCGCTTGCCGCGATCCTGTGGCGCACCGGGCCGGGCACGCGTCCGATGCCACTGGTCGGCTGGGCGCTGGTCGCGATCCTGTTCGTCTCGCCACTCTGCGCGGCCTCCATGGCCCTGTTTTCGGCACGCGTCGCGCAACATCTGCTTTTGACGTTGGTGGCCGCACCGCTCCTGGCGCCGCTCTTGGTCCGTTTCACTCCACCGCCCGCGCTTGCGGCGACACTTTTCGGCTGTTTGTTCTGGCTCTGGCACGTGCCAGGGCCCTACGCCCTGACCCTACAGTCCGACATCGCCTACTGGGTCATGCATCTGAGCCTTCTCGGTTCCGCGACGTATCTCTGGGCCGGGCTCGCTTCATCCGTCTCGCAGTCGCCATTCCTCGTCGCGCTCGCGACCGCTGGCACGGGGGCGCAAATGACCCTGCTTGCAGTGCTGCTGATCCTCTCGTCGCGGCTCTGGCACCCCTGGCACGAACTCACAACGGCTCCTTACGGGCTCAGTGCCCTTGGCGATCAGGCGCTTGCTGGCGGGCTCATGTGGGTGGCAGGTGGCCTGATCTTCGTGGCGCTCGTGGGAGGGCTGACTTTCCGGTTCATCCGCCAACCATCACAAAGCATCTAACGCGGGCGAGACTTCGCTCGACGACTGCGGAGGAGCAACAATTGTTGCCGACAGACTTCGAGGGATCTTCCATCGTCGGAACGACTTTGGTTGAAAGGATTCGAAATGACGTCGCCACTGCACGAGGAAACCATCCACGTTGCGGAGATACGCCACCGCATGAAGAACGGCTTTCAGCTTCTTCAGGCCTATACACGGCAACAATTGAGGAAATGCGAAACGCCGGAGGCGCGAGAACTCGTGGGCCGTGTGCTGGATCAGATCCAGTCCGTCTCCAGCCTTCAGGTCGCATTGAGCGAAGCCGACCTCGGGAAGTTCGGCGGGTTTCTTGAGCAGATTGAGCCACATTGGCAACGGCTTGGCGAGGGGCTGGGCGTCGAATTCACCGTCACCCGCGACACGCCCGAACACCTGCCGACTCGTGTCGCCGAAAACGCAGCACGTATCCTGATGGAGGCTGTCACGAACGCGTTGGAACACGCATTCCCAGACCAGCGCGGCGGTCGGATCGACGTAGAGGCCAAACTGACCGACATGACGCATATGCACCTGAGCGTCGCCGACAATGGTGTCGGGCTGCGAAATACACCCGGTCACGGGCAGGGTACCGGTATCATCGCCACACTGGCCGAAGACCTCGGGGGCGAGGCGCACTGGCACCCGCGCGAGACGGGCGGATGCATACTGGTGGTCTCCTTTCCGGTAAGTCCTGATCATGCTATAACTCAGATGAACGGACGGCACGCAAATGGTTAGGGTGAATGGAAAACGTCTTCGCGCGCAAACTTCAGAACGCTGGGCCACTGGAGCCTGAAGACATGGCGCGTCTCGAACAGGTCATCTCAGAACCTTTCGAAATAGCCGGGCGCGAGGACCTGATCCATCACGGCGCCGATCCGGAATTCGTCCATCTCGTGCTCAGAGGCATGGCCTGCCGATACAAGATCCTGCCGGACGGTGGGCGTGCCATCGTCGCGCTCATGCTCCCCGGCGACATCTGCGACCTGCACGTCGCCATTCTCGGGCGCATGGATCACAGTATCGGCACGCTGACCGATTGCGTAATCGTCAAGATCCCGCGCGAGACGATCGACGACCTGCTCGACAACTATCCCCGCATTCGCCACGCCCTGTTCTGGTCGACCTTGGTCGACGAGGCGATCCTGCGCGAATGGCTCGTCAACATGGGCCGACGGCGCGCCGATCACCAGATGGCGCATTTGTTTTGCGAAATTCACACCCGACTGCACGCTGTCGATCAGTTGCACGCGTCTCTCATGCCGCTGACGCAGGAGGAGCTTGGCGACATCCTTGGGATTTCGGCAGTTCATGCGCAGAGGGTGGTTTCGAGCCTCAGAAGTCTGGGCCTGATAAACGTTCAGGACAGTCGCGTGTCGGTTCGCGATCTCGATGCGCTCAGTGAATTTGCCGAATTTGAACCGGACTACCTGCATCTTGGTGATCAGACGGCAGTTCAGGGTACCCGAACCGGTGAAGGCATGGACAGTCGAGGTCGGGTATGACCCGCTTCTATTTCGACATAAACGATGGCGAAGCCTCGATGCCCGATCATAGCGGTATCTTGCTCAAGGACCGCGATGAAGCCCGCAGGGAGGCTTTGGCGGTTCTCGCCCCGGTTGCGAGCGAGGGCCTCCCCGATTGCCTGTCGGGCCCGGTCTCGGTGACGGTCCGCGACAGTGAAAAACGCCCGATCTTCCACGCGTCGCTGACGCTGGTCGAAGACTGGATCGGTTGAAGACGATCAAAGAATACACGCGATCTTGGAACTTTTTCCGTCGCCCATCCGCTTCACTACCACGGACCAGCGGGCAGCATACCGGTCAACCGGACCGCGACCTTGTCCGATCGTGAAAGGATTGAACGATGGCTTCGAGAGCAATCTGGAAAGGCCAGCTGCGCCTGTCTCTGGTCTCGATCCCAGTCGAGATACATTCGGCTCGAAACTCAGGGGCGCGCGTGTCCTTTCGTCAAATCCACGAACCCTCCGGCAAGCCAGTGCGCTACCAGAAGACCGTGCAGGGTATTGGGCCGGTCGAAAACGATGAGATCGTGAAAGGGTATGAGACCGACAAGGGCGAATACATCCTTCTCGAACCCGACGAGATCGACGCGATCAAACTGGAAACCAAGAAGACGCTCGAACTGGTCCAGTTCGTCGAGGCGACCGAAATCGCACCGATCTGGTTCGACCGCCCTTACTACGTCGTGCCCACCGACGAACTCGCCGAAGATGCCTACCGGGTCGTGCGCGACGCGCTGCGTCAGACCAAGAAGGCGGGACTGGGGCAGCTTACGATGCGCGGCAAAGAATACCTGTGTGCGATCCGACCATGCGGCGACGGCCTGCTGATGGAGACGTTGCACTACGAAAAGGACATCCGGAACGCCGATCCCCTGTTCTCCTCAGTCGCGGACGAGGCGACGGACGACGAGCTCCTGGAAGTCGCCACACAACTGATCGACAAGAAAACCGCGCCCTTCGACGCCTCGGCCTTCGAGGATCACTACGCGGCAGCTCTGCGCGATCTCATTGACCGAAAGATGAAGTCCAAGAAGACCCCCCGCGCCAAGAATGCGGATGACGAGCGTCGCGCCGAGGGCGAGAACGTGGTCGACCTGATGGACGCGCTCAAGAAGAGCCTCAAAGAAAGCAAGGGCGGCAAATCGAGTGGACGCCGTAAGAAGGCGTCATGAGATCGCTCGCGGAATATAAGAAGAAGCGGGACTTCGACGTCACGCCGGAACCGCGCGCCGAGCTGGTCGAGGCCGGGGGCGAACGGCTCGGCTTCGTGGTCCAGAAACATGACGCCACGCGGCTGCATTTCGATTTCCGGCTCGAATGGAATGGTGTCCTGCTGTCATGGGCGGTCACCAAGGGGCCTTCTACCGACCCGTCTCAAAAACGCCTGTCGGTGCGGACCGAGGATCACCCGGTCTCCTACGGGTCGTTCGAGGGCACGATCCCCGAGGATGAATATGGCGGGGGCACCGTCATGCTGTGGGACAACGGGTGGTGGGAGCCGCTGCACGATCCAGAAGAGGGCTTGAAGCAGGGCAAATTGCACTTCCGCCTGCACGGCGCACGCATGAAGGGGGGATGGGCGCTCATTCGCATGCGGGCAAAGAAGGGCGAAACGCGTGAGAACTGGCTTCTGATCAAGGAACGCGACGATTTCGCAGGGCGGACGGCCGACGCGCTCACGAACAAGTACCGGACAAGCGTGACCACCGGGCGTGCCATGCGCGCGATTGCCAAGGATCATGAGCCGACGAAGCCCGCAAAGCATGACAAACCGCTGCCCAGGTTTCGCAAGGTGCAGCTCGCCACGCTTCAGGACCGCCCACCGGAAGGCGCCGATTGGCAGCACGAGGCCAAGTTCGACGGCTATCGTTGCCTGATGGCGGTCGGACGGGGCGGCGTGCGGCTCTATTCCCGCAATGGCAAGGATTGGTCGGATCGGTTCGGCGCATTGTGCGAACCGGCTGCCGCGCTGGACTGTGGCGCCGCATTGCTGGACGGCGAGGTCATCGCTGGCGGCGGTGGTGGCGACTTCTCGGCGCTCCAAAAGGCGCTCAAGGCCGGGGATCCGCTCGTTTTCTACGCCTTCGACTGCCTGAACGTCGACGGCAAGGACCTGACGGGCGCGCCATTGTCCGACCGGCGCACCGCGCTCGAGGGGCTTCTCGACGGCTTGCCACCACGCGGCCCCATCCGCCTGAGCCCGGTGCTCGAGGGCGAGGGCGCTGGCGCGCTCGACGCGATGTGCGATGCCGGGGGCGAGGGGATCGTGTCCAAACGCATCGACGCTCCCTATCGTGGCGGTCGCACGAAAAGCTGGATCAAGTCCAAATGCATCCGCCGCGCCGAATTCGTCGTTGCGGGCTGGTCGCCGTCTGACAAGCGGGGGCGTGCCTTTTCCTCGCTTATCCTGGGCAGCTTCGAGGGGGGCGACTTCGTTTACCGTGGTCGGGTCGGCTCTGGTTTCGACGAAGAGGATCTCGAAGCCCTTCGGTCCGCGATGGACCCACTTTCGCGCAAGACGTCTCCGTTCGACGGCGACCTCCCGTCCGAGGCGAAAGGGGCGAAGTGGGCCACGCCCCGGATCGTGGTGGAGGTCGAATATGCCGAATTCACAAGCGAGGGCCGGATCCGCCACGGGGTCTATCAGGGTCTTCGCGAAGACAAGGAGGCGGGGGCCGTGAGTGCCAAGGCTGAGGCGGGTTCCGCCACGCGTGACGACGACAAGACGATCGGCGGCGTGCGCGTTTCGAGCACGGGCCGTGTTGTCTACCCGGATCAAGAGATCACGAAGGGCGATGTCGCCACCTATTACGCTGCCGTCGCGGATCGGATGTTGGACCACGCGCGCGAGCGCCCCCTGTCGCTGTTGCGCTGCCCTGATGGTATCTCGGGCGACTGTTTTTTCCAGAAGCACGCGGGCCGGGGTTTCCCGGATGGTGTGAAGTCTCTGCCCATCGAGGAAAAGGACGGGGACAAGGCGGACTACATGTATGTCACGGACGCCGAAGGCCTAATCGGCGCGGCGCATATGGGCACGTTGGAGTTCCATATCTGGGGGTCTCGGCGGGACAGGATCGAACGGCCAGACCGAATGGTGTTCGACCTCGACCCGGATGAAGGGCTGGCGTTCGCCGAAGTGCGCGCTGCGGCGCAAGAGGTGCGCGAGGGGCTGAAATCGTGCGGCCTGGACTGCGCGCCGATGGTGACCGGCGGCAAAGGGGTGCATGTCGTCGTGCCGCTGCGGCGCATCTCGGAATGGGACACGGTCAAGTATTTCGCCAAGACCTTTGCAGCCGTTCTGGCCGAGCGCCACCCCGACCGCTACACCGCGACGATGTCCAAGGCCAAGCGCAAGGGCAGGGTGTTCATCGACTGGCTGCGCAATGAACGCGGTGCCACGGCGATTGCGCCCTATTCCCTGCGTGCCCGGCCGGGAGCAGCCATCGCAATGCCCGTCACCTGGGATGAGCTGGCGGACCTCGAACAGCCCGACGGCTTTCACATGGACGACGTGCAGGATCGCCTTTCACGGTCCTGTCCGCTTGCGGATACAAAACCGCGCGGCATCGGCGCCGAGGCGGTCGAGGCGCTGGAAGAATGGTTGCAGGACTGACAAGAAGGCCTTTGCGCCAGTTCTGCGCCGAAGAGCTGGCCGCTAAGGAACCTTCCCGCAATAGAAAGCCGTGGGGCTGCCAGAATCCGAAAAAAGGAGAATATGTGACCTTGTGACCTAAGGGGATGAACTGCTTTCGCATCAACCCGGTGCTGTCGTGGCAGGCATAGGTGGAGAAAGGAGCATATGTTGGACCTCAAGGTTGTAGGCGTTGACTAGCGTCGCGGGGCGTGATGACAGGCTAGCTCTGTGAGCACGATCACTCATTCAGAAATTTGTTCAAGGGCTACGCCAGCAGCAGAAGGATCGCCGTCGCTGGAAAGGTCACCCAGCGACACAACCCCCACTAACCTTTTGTTTTGGTCTACAACTGGCATCCGGCGCACCTGCTGCTCGCCCATGTTTCTGGCGACCTCGGCAACCTCCTGGTTTTGGTAACAGTAAAGCACCTCGTTAGACATTACTTCGCCGACCTTGCTGTCCGAAGACTTACCCTTCGCCAAGCCGTTGATAACAATATCGCGGTCAGTAATGGTCCCAACGAGTTGGTCGTTTTCACCTACAGGGATGAAACCCGAGTCTATGCGCCGCATGACCTCTGCTGCTTCTTTGAGGGTTTGCTGCGGCGTTATTGTGACAACATGCGAACTCATGATTTCTCGGATTTCCATGGTTGTATCCTCCTGGATTTAGAGTGCGGTGGTATGACGAATGAAACAGAGACTGGCCGGGAATGTTCCTGATCCGGAAAAGCGGATCACGGCCAAGCTCGGAAACGTCCTGCCGTCGAATGCTCCCTTTTTACTCGTGGCGCAAACGGGGTCTCAATGCGGCTCGGGATGAATCCGGCTTCCCAGCCATTCCGGGTAGCTGACATTTGCGGTCGTCGAAAGTCCGATACGTGTGCTCAACTTGTGCAGGCTGTCCGGCGATGGCCCCTCGATCGCGAGCGTCCAGGTCTCTGGGTGGCCGGCCGCGTCAACCCGCGTGAGTTCGGCGGCGCAGGGCCCCTGCTTGAACCGGGTGCGGTGCTTGACAACGGGAACGGCGTGGAAACCCGCCGCGCCAAAGACATGCAGCACCGCCTGCTGGTCATGGTGCCGATCTTGATCGAACTCGGGCAAGCCCGAACCGCGGCCGAACGCGACCCGAAGATCCTTGCCTGTCGCGGGCAGGCAGCAGCATCCGGACGGTTCCCACTGTTCGTATCTGTGGTGTCGTTCGACCAATCGCTTCAGGTCAAGCGCCGTGCCGTCTCTCAGCTTGAAAACGGAAGAGGCCTTGGCCAAGAGCAGATAGATGTCACATCGCGAGTCGTGCCCGGATATCGTCAATTCGGCCATCAGGGCCTTCCGGCTCTGTTTCGGATCGACCCCAAATGCCCGATATTCGACCCGGTTCATAACCCCCGCCCTTTGCACCTACTGGCAAAAAGCTGCATCAGGCGGGCTCAGGGGCAGCCGACCGGGCGGCAGTTCCGGCGGGAGGTCGGGGGTGTCTTCGGGTGGTGGATCCCGGTCCGGCACCTCGTCCGGTGAAGGCGGTTCGCCAGGATGATCCGTTAAATCCGGGTCATCCGGCATGGGGGGAACCGGCGGTGCAACGGGGTCGGGCGCGGGGGGAACTTCGGTCGGGGGACGGGGAACCGCCGCGACCGACCGGGCCACGTGGCCACGCGAAGCGTTGCGTGTGTTTGTCATGGTTATGACGCCTCCATTCTTTTGGTGCCTGGCCAGCCCGCAGCGGGGTGACATGTTCCTGCTCGGCGCATGCTCAGATCAGCCAGAGCCCCATGGCCACCGCTGCGATGGCGCCAAGGCAGACCAGCGCCACCAGCACAGGGGCCGACGAGCTCTTCGGCAGGTCGGGCTCCAGCGGTTCGGTGCCAGCGGCTTCTGCGCCGTGGGCAACCTCGTCACGCATGGCTTGGGCCACCTGCGCCCGCGTCGGAGGCGCGCCCCCAGCTTCCGCGTCGGTGCCGAGCGGAGCGGCGGCAGGGTCCGGATGATCCACCTTGTCGGCTGTCGCGCCCTGATCAATCCGGTCGCGAAGCTGGTTGGCTTGGGCCGCGCCACTTTTATTGGGACCTGATCCGGTCATCGCCCAATCTCCTCACTGCGGTCAGTAGTTTCCGGGCGGGTCGCTGGCGGGAAAGGATTCGTCGTTTTCCTCATCCACCAGATCCCAATGCCGAGGTGGGTTGCGCATCTCCGAGGGGCCTGCGTCGCGGATGGCTCGTGGCCGCCGGTCTACATGCATTCGTTTGCTCAGGCCGAAAGCGCCGAGCGCCGCCGCCGCAAGCCAGACATAGCGTTGTAATCTCATCTTGGCCGCCTTTCCTGTATCTTCTAAGAATCCGAACCCCTTGCATGCGCGGGTGTTCCTGGGTCGGCGTCCTGGCCACGCGGCATCGGCAGCGCACCGCCGAGGGGCGCCGCCGACCGGATGCCCGTCAAGGCAGCGCATATGCGATGAGATAGTCGCCAATCGGGGTTTCCATGAAGTGATGGCCTGTCGCAGCGATCATCACGTATTGCTTTCCGTCTACCTCGTAAGTGATCGGGTTGGCCTGGCCACCCGCTGGCAGCACATCGCTCCACAATGTCTCGCCGGTCTCAAGGTCGATCGCGCGGAACAGGTTATCGGTGGCCGCACCAATAAATGCCAGTCCACCCGCGGTGATAACGGGTCCGCCATTGTTGGGGGTGCCGATTTTGAAAGGCAGGAACGAAGGAATGCCGAAAGGTCCGTTTTCCCGTGCCGTGCCGAGCGGTTCATCCCATATGGTATTGCCGGTCTCCAGATCGATGGCCCGAATGCCACCATAGGGGGGTTGCACGCATGGCATGTCGGTGACCGAATTGCGCCAACCGGCATTCACGTCGATGGCATAGGGAGCGCCCGCCTGCGGGTCGCCGGCCCCCTCGGCATTCTGGCCCGAGCTGTCGCCGCTCTGCTGCTCATGAATTGGTTGGAGATTTCGGTCGTCGGCCTCCTCCCGCGTGAGCAGGCGATTGTAGTTGGGGATGTCGTTGTAATTGGCGATCAGTATGTTGCGTTCTGGATCGACCGCGACCGATCCCCAGTCCGAGCCGCCATTGTAACCGGGATATTGGATCCAAGGGCGCTCGCTGGACGGCGGGGTGTAGAAACCCTCGTAAGTCGCGCGGTGAAACTGAATCCGGCACCAGAGCTGATCCAGTGGCGTGAAGCCCCAGGCGTCCCTGGCGTCAAGGTCATCGCCGCGCAATGTGTGCCATTCCGATACGGGCTGGGTGTCAGAAATGAAGTCGGGTTCGATCTGGCCCTTGGGCAGATCGCTGAGCTCTCCGACCGGCGTAAGGGCCTCGCCGGTTTCGCGGTCCAGAATATAGATATCGCCTTGTTTTGACGGCAGCACGATGGCTGGCGTACCCTGGTAGTCGATCAAGGTCGGTTGGCTTCCGAGATCATAATCCCACACATCGTGCCGGACGGTCTGGAAATGCCAGACCTCTTGGCCGGTGGTTGCGTCCAGCGCGACAAGCGAGGTCGCGAATTCATTTTCCGCTTCGCTGCGGTTGGAGCCATAATAGTCCACCGATGAATTGCCCATCGGCAGATAGACATATCCAAGCTCTTCGTCGGCAACGGCGGTGGTCCAAATATTGGGTGTGCCGCGGGTATAAATCTCACCTTCGGGCGGACCGTTGCGGTTGGCTTCGGGCGCAGCGAGATCCCAGGCCCAGACCAACTCGCCGGTCAGGGCATCATAACCACGCACAACGCCTGACGGCGCGTCCTCGGCTTGACCATCCTTGACCTGCGCGCCCGTTACCAACACACCGCGCACGATCGCCGGAGGGGCGGTGACGGCATACCAGCCAGGCACGCGTTCGCCGATATCCTCCCAAAGATCAACTGTGCCGTTCTCGCCGAAGTCTTCGCAAGGTGCCCCTGTTTCCAGATCGACAGCCACGAGCTTGGCATCGAGTGTACCCTCGATCACGCGGGTCGCGCACAGTCCGTCGTTTGCCGCCCCAGGGTTGGTATACGTTGCCACGCCCCGGCAGGTTGCGCCATACGGGATGGCATCATTGGGGACCCCAGGGTCATAGCGCCAATTCTCTTCGCCGGTGGCAGCGTCGATCGAGATCAGCACGTTCATCGGCGAACACATGACAAGATCATCACCGATCTTGAGCGGCGTCGTCTCGGGGGAGTATTTTCCTTCGGCGGTCCCTTCGGGCAGATCGCCAGTGCGGTAGACGAAGGCACGTTCCAGTTCCGTTACATTGTCCGGCGTGATCTGCGAAAGCGATGAATAGCGCGATGCGGTTGCGCCGCCGCCATAGAACGGCCAATCCTCACCAGCCTGCTGCGGCAGGTCCGCTGCCGGGCGCGCGTCCGGCGCAGGGGCACCTGCGATCTCCTCCGCTTCATCGACCCCGGTCTCTTCCGGCGCCGGACCTGGCTGTTGCTCGGCGGCCGGGGCCGTGCCCGGCTCGGGGGCTATGGTATCGTCCTGGGCCATCATCGGGCCAGCGGCGCAGGTGAGCGTGAGCAGACATGAGGCTGATAAGCTCCGGATCATGGTTAAGTCTCCTCCTGGTATTGAATTTCAGTTCTGAGTTCGGGGCTATCTGTCCGTGGAACAGATGCTTGTGAGATATGTTCCAGAGGTTTTTCACCCCGCTTGACTGGTCCGGGTGAGCGGCCCGGCCGTATCTGGTCAGGAAAGCAGCGGAGCGGTCCTGAGATGAACCAGATGAAAAAACAGCCCGGACAGCTTGCGACAGCGGGCGCGTTGGACCGGCACCTTCGCGACCAATTGGACAAGATCCGTGAGGAAGAAGTGCCAGAGCGGCTTCTGGATCTTGCGCGCGCGCTTCAGGCGGACCTGCGAAAACACGGTAAGACCTGAGCCTCCGCTGACGGTTCGGCGGCCAGGACTCGGGCTGATCTGCCATGCCGCGCACGATTTTGGGCTTGGACGGCTGGCCGCGGGCGCGGCTGATGTGAGCGTCCGGGGCTTCACGTCTCCGCCGCATCAACCAGACCGGACCGAAACTAAGCCGGAACCTATCGGTGGTGAGCTTGGTTGAGTTCCCAGAAACGCGTAAATTTCTCAATTTCAGGATGAGCCGGATCTTCAACCGCTGCGGGGGCAGACATGCTGGATGACCAAAGCTGCAAAGATCTTTCCGAAGACGTTTTACATTTCATCCCGGCGTTACGGGCCTATGCCTGGACGCTGACCCGATCACAGCAGGAAATCGACGATCTGGTTCAGGAGACACTGACCAAGGCTATCGCAAATATCGGGCGCTTTCGGCCCGGGACCAACATGCGGGCCTGGTTGATGACGATCATGCGCAACACATTTTATAATGAGATCATCAAGCGAAACCGCGAAAAGCCTGGAAGCGAGGATTGCGCTTCCGCGTCGCCGAGCGTTCAGGCCACGCAGGAATGGGCCATCTGCGGAACCGAGATTATGCAGGCTGTCAGAACGCTGCCCATCCACTACCGGGAGGTGCTCATTCTGGTGGTGATGCTGGGTGAAAGCTATGAGACCACTGCCCGGCTTTGCGGGATCGCGGTTGGCACCGTAAAGAGCCGGGTCAATCGGGCGCGAGTGATGGTGCAGGATCAGCTCAGCGACGTCGACTCAAGCGCCTCCTGACCCGGCAACTCACCAGATGCTATTCGCCCGCCTGCGTTGGCGGGGTCCGGTCCATCCAAAGCGCCAGGCTTTCGTAGGGGGCCAGTTCGGTATTTGGGCCAAGACGATCCCGGCGCCTATGCGATGCGACGAGGCATTGTCCCGTGCCGCAGACCTCCTCCGGCAGAACCACGGCCTGGCTCTGGGCCGTAAAGTTGCCCAAGACGACGACGCGGCTTTCGCCAAGCTTTCGTTCATAGGCCATGATCGCCGGATCGGTCTCCAAAAGCTGCCGTGTTTCGCCGAAGACAATCACGTCCAGTTCGCGGCGCAAACGGATGAGATGCCGGTAATGGGCAAAGATGCTCTCGGGATGTTGTAGGTCCTGCTCGACATTTATCTCGTCGGCATTCGGATTGACCTCGATCCATGGTGTGCCCGACGAGAAGCCGCCATTTGGCGCCGAGCTCCATTGCATGGGGGTGCGGGAATTGTCCCGGCTGTTGCGGTTCGCCCCGGCGATGAAGTCCTCCGGTGCCACGCCCTGTGCGATCTGCTGCTCGAAATGGTTCAGGGTTTCGAGATCTTTGTATTGGCCGATCCGCTCGAACCGGGCATTGGTCATGCCGATTTCTTCGCCCTGATAGATGAACGGAGTGCCTTTTAGCAGATGGAGCATCGTTGCCAGCATCCGGGCGGCGTCGCGCCGATATACACCGTCATCGGCATAGAACGAGACCTGACGTGGGAGGTCGTGATTGCTCAGAAACAGGGCGTGCCAGCCGTCATGGCGGGTCAGATACTGCCAGTCGAACAGCGCCCGCTTGAAGCCGACAAGATCGAAGGGCTTCGGCGCGAATTTGCCATGCTCAGGGTCCCAGCCTTCGCGGATATGCGAAAACTCGAACACCATATCCAGCTCCTTGCGGTCCCGCCTGCAATAGAGCAGTCCGGTCTTTGGTGACACCGACCAGCTTTCGCCGATCGTCACCACATCACGGTCGGCCAGAACCTCACGGTGCATCTCCTGAAGAAAGCGGTGAAGATCGGGGCCCTCTTCGTAAAGCCGTGCGTCTACATCCTTGCCGATCAGGCTTATGACATCCATCCGAAAGCCAGCAATGCCGCGATCCAGCCACCATCGCATCATGTCATATATCGCCCGACGCACCTCTGGGTTCTGCCAGTTGAGGTCAGGCTGGGCGGGGCTGAAATAGTGGAAGTAATACTGGCCGACGTCTTCGGCCCAAGACCAGGCGGGGCCGCCAAAGGCGGCCATCTGATCGTCCGGAGGTCCCCCGCCGGGGGCAGGGTCGCGCCAGATGTAGAAATCATGTTCGGGTGTTTCGCGCGACTTCCGGGCGGCTTGGAACCAGGCGTGACGGGACGAGCTGTGGTTCACCACAAGGTCCATGACGATGCCGATGTCACGCTGGGCTGCTGCGGCGATCAGGCGATCCATCTCCTCCAGCGTGCCGTATTCCGGTGCGATGGCGCGGTAATCGGCGATGTCATAACCGTTATCCACCATGGGCGAGGCATAGACCGGCGAGAGCCAGACGAAGCCCACACCCAGATCGGCAAGATGCCCGAGCTTCGAGATGATGCCGGGGATGTCACCCACGCCGTCGCCATTGCTGTCTGCAAAGCTGCGCGGATAGATTTGGTAGCCGGTCGCCCGGTGCCACCAGCGTTCTGTGCGCTCGCGCGCGTCGGGTGGGGCTGGAACGGGGCGGTCGAAGGCGCTCATGTCAGGTTCCTTGGTCAGATTAAAGTCAGGCAAGCGCGGCGAAGGCCAGCGGGCCCAGGGTCAGCCGTTCTTGGTCGATCGTGATCTCGCCATTGGTAAACTGGCGCCGCAGGCCGGCACGGGGCAACGTCAGATCGGCGGGTTTCAGTCCGAAATTTGCGGCACAGATCAAGCTGTCGCCGGCCTTTTCGCGCTCAAAGGCGATGACCTTGGCTGGCAGATCCGGCAGGATGATCTCTGGCGCTGTCCGAAGCAGGGGCACGTCGCGGCGCCAGCGCAGCAGCTTTCGGGTAAAATGAAGGACCGACGCCGGGTCATCCTCCTGAACGCTGACCGCCAAGGCCCGGTGGCCGTCGGGGACCTTCTGCCAGGTTTCTGCGGCGTCGGAGAAGCCGCAATTAGGGGCGTCGGGGTCCCACGGCATCGGGCAGCGCACGCCGTCGCGCCCCTTGAAGTCTGGCCAGAGCGCCTTGGCCCAAGGGTCCTTGATGTCGTCGGGATCGAGCGCCGGTTGCTCAAGCCCCAGTTCCTCGCCCTGAAAGATAATCGCGCCGCCCGCCAGCGTGCCTTGCAGGAACAGCAAAAGCTTGGCCGCCTCGCGCGATTGACCGGCTCTGCAGGCCGCGGGCATCAGGTTTGAGACCGCGCGCTCGGAATCGTGGTTGGTGAAGACATTGAGGCTTGCTCCCGGTACCAGATAGCGCGAGCGGATCTCGAGCATGCCGATCCAGTCAAGAACGGTGTCCGACCTGTTGATAAGGTCGAAATCATAGACCGCATGCAACCGATCATTATCGACCGTGTATTTCGGTGCGAGCCGCGAGCTGTCGACATCGGCCAACTCGCCGATCAGCACCTTCGGCGGGTCGTATTCCTCGGCCACCCTGCGGATCTGGTGCAGGATCGGCAGCACTTCTGGCACGTCGCGATCAAAGAGGTGAAGCTGCTTCTTGAACGGGTTGTTCGGGCCTCCCCCAACCGATGGGTTCTCGGTCGCGCGTGCTGGTGGGTTGGAGCGTAGGTCGCGGTCAAAGGCGAGACACTGGACCGCATCGAGCCGAAAGCCATCAAGGCCCAGATCGAGCCAGAAGCGCATGTTGTCAATCATCTCGGCCAGGACCTGCGGGTTGGCCAGATTGAGCGCCGGCTGGCTGCGCAAGAAGGGGCGGTAGCAAAATTGAGCGCGGCTCGGCACCCAGCGCCAGGCGCGGCCCCCGAAAGAACTAATCCAGTTGTTCGGCGGACCGCCATCGGGCGTGGGATCGGCCCAGACATACCAGTCCGCCTTGTCGTTGTCGCGGGACCGGGCGCTTTCGGCAAACCAGGGGTGCTGGTCCGACGTATGGCCGAGGATGAAGTCGAACATGATCCTGAGCCCCTGTTCGTGCGCTGCCTCAATCAGCGCGCGCACATCCTGCAGCGTGCCGAACGGGGGATGAACAGCGCGAAAGTCACTGACGTCATATCCGTTGTCCTCTTGCGGCGACCCATAGGGCGGCGTCAGCCAGAGACCGTCCACGCCCAGCCCCTGAATATGGCCCAGCTTCTCGATAACACCCCGAATGTCGCCCAGCCCATCGCCGTCGGAATCGTTAAACGATTGCAGGTAGACCTCATAGAACACCGCGCCGCGCCACCATTCCGGCGGCTCGGGTGGATGCCCCAAATGGGTGATCGCATAGACGAGTTCGGCATCGCGTTCGGTTGCGGACATGATCCGGCCTCATACTGGTAAGTGCGACGGGGCGGTCTGCCTCGCGCCGGGATAACGCCTCTGTGCGGGCCACAGGTTCAAACAAATGCGGCCCGCCACGGCTCCTGGACCGGCCCCCCTATTGTGGAGGCTGCCCATTGCTGGCCGACAGGCCCCCGTCGACAGGCAGATTGACGCCGTTGATGAAACCGGCATCCTCACTTGCGAGAAAGGCGACGACGCCGGCGATATCGTCTGGTTCGGCGTGGCGACCGAGCGGGATGCGCTCATAGAATTTGTCGAGCAGGGCCGCGTCCTCGATCTCAACCGGCCGGCCGTTGACCAGGATGCCGGCGTTATTGACGAGGACGTCAAGCCGACCGAAGGCATCCACCGTCTGGGCTACGGTGTTGTTCACCTCATCGCTGCGCGAGACATCGGCACCGATCTGAAGTGCCGTATGGCCGTCTTCTATGACCGGCGCATCCTCGAACGCATCGGGCAGATCGACCACAGCGACATTAGCCCCTTCCGAGAGGAATCTGCGTGCCACGGCCGCCCCGATACCCGACGCCGCTCCGGTGACGATGACTGATTTCCGCTCGAAACGCTTCATGAGGTCGCTCCTTTTCTCCGGGTTTTGGCATGTCCCTCCGGAAACAGCTGCCGCCCGCCGATGTTCCAGCCCCCTGGACCGGCAGGGCTATTGTGGGCCGCCGCGACATGACGAACCGGTACGATGTCTGCATGCCGTTTTGCGGCGAGCGGCTGCGGGAACATTGATGCCGCCCGCCTGTTCGGGGAGCAGGGTCGATAACATTCAAAGGAGCTCGTCATGACAGAAACGCATTTCGCCGAAACCGATCTCAGCACGGGCCGCAATTTGTCTGGCGGCTATGTTGCAACGCTGATCCTGGCGGTGGTGCTGGGCGTCTTTGGCCTGGTGATCCTGGCCGGGGGTGTATGGCTGATCTTGCTTGGCGGAAGCTGGTATTACGCTATCGCCGGGATCGGCTTGTGCCTGACCGCATGGTTTCTGGTCCAACCTTCCATGACCGCGCTTTGGGTCTATCTTGCGACTTTCGTCTTCACGCTGATCTGGGCGCTTTGGGAACGGGGGCTCGATCCCTGGGCGCAGGTCCCTCGTCTGGTCGCGCCGTCGGTTGTGCTGATCCTGGTGCTGCTGACCGTGCCGGTCCTGCGCAAGAACGGAATGCGCGCACGCCGCGCGCCGTCCTGATCATCGGGGCGCGGGGGCAATGTCCTCTGCGGCCCATGCCGCTATGCTGGAGAGCTTTCATGACGCAATATTCCGACGACCGTGTTCAAAATCAGCAGCCTGGGTTGGAGCATGAGATGTCGCCCCGCCCCGACTTTATGCCGCGCTTCCCCGGTGCCGGGCGGCTCGATGGTAAGGTCGCGCTCATCACCGGTGGAGATTCCGGGATCGGGCGCGCGAGCGCGGTGCTGTTCGCCCGCGAGGGCGCCGCGGCGGTTGCCATCCTCTACAAGACGGAGGAC
Source organism: Pseudomonadota bacterium (assembly GCA_036154315.1). Classification (GTDB taxonomy): domain Bacteria; phylum Pseudomonadota; class Alphaproteobacteria; order Rhodobacterales; family Rhodobacteraceae; genus Maritimibacter. The sequence goes on along the minus strand of JAYZLL010000014.1, from coordinate 12,023 downwards.
CGAGACGCCGAGGCGGCGGTTGAGGCGATCCGCGCAGAAGGGGCCAAAGCCCTGGCGCTGCGCGGTGACATTGGGGACCGAAGGTTTTGCTTTGAGGCCGTCGCCCAGATCATCGACCGCTTTGGCAGTCTCGATGTTCTTGTCAACAACGCGGCCGAGCAGCACGCGCAGCCAGAGTTTGAAGACGTGCCTGAAGAGCAGATCGAAGCGACCTTTCGTACCAATATTTTCGGGCAGATGTTTCTCGTCCAGGCGGCGCTGCCACACCTGACATCCGGCGCCGCGATCATCGGGATAACCTCGATCACCGCGTATCGGGGGCAGGATGTTCTGATCGACTATTCGGCCACCAAAGGTGCGATCCTGTCCTTCGTGCGGGCACTGGCGCACAAGCTTGCGCCGCGCGGCATCCGGGTGAACGGGGTCGCGCCGGGGCCGATCTGGACGCCGCTGATCCCGGCCTCGTTCCCGCCGGACAAGGTCGAGCGGTTTGGGAAATCCAGCACGCTTGGCCGCGCCGGGCAGCCGAACGAAGTGGCACCCTCTGTCCTGTTCCTCGCCTGCGCGGATTCGTCCTACATGACAGGCCATGTCCTGCATCCCGATGGCGGCGCAGCGATCGCCGACTAGTCCTAAACTTAGAACGTCAGGATCGCCGCTAAGACGGCCGCCCCGATCACGCCGAATCCCAACAGGGCGAAAAGCCCGTCGCGCACAAGCAGCGTGAGCGACATCAGCGCGACCGCGGCGCCCAGAACAGACGAGGTGAAGGGCACAACCTCGAAGACCGGCATGATCGCGCCGCAAAGTGTGCAGGCGAGGTAAATCATCCGGTCGAAAGGCGGGTCGACCAGCACGCTGAGCCGCCGGCCAGTATGTTTGTCAATCCAGTTGGCCGGACGTTTCAGCCAATCGGCCGCATCGCGGAGTTGCATCGAAGGCACAGCGCGCCGGGTCAGCCATCGCGGTAGCCAGAGCTGCCTGCGACCCAGAAGAAGCTGACCTGCCACCAGCGCGATGCACAGACCGCACAGGCTTGATACCAATGGTATGCCCGAAAGCGGAGTTATGACAGCCAGTGCAGGGGTGATCAGAACCGGAACGAATGAGGCGTTGCCAAGGCTCTCCACCACATCGCCGAGGGACGTTTCCTCGCCTGCTGCTGCATCATGCAGCCGGTTTACCACCTCGCTCATCGAATGAGGTGGCGGCGCAGTCTCTTGGTTCGCGTTTTGCGTCATTCTCCGGTCTCCGATTGCAGCGCGAGCGTTGCATACCAGGCGGCAAGACGGGCGATATCGTCATCGGACAGAGCCCTCGCTGCTGCACTCATCTTTTCCGATCCCTGCCGCAGACCGTCGCGCCAGAGACGCAGTTGGGTTTCCAGAAAAGCCCGGTCCTGTCCGGCAAGGCGGGGTGTGATCGCGGGTGACCGCGCACCCGGCCCGTGGCAGGCCACACAGGCAGGTACGTCGCGGGTCCCATCCGTCGCCAGGATTTTTCCGGCATCGACGAGCTCGGTCGGCGCGGCCCCCGGCTGATGACCTCCTTGTGGTGCCCGGCCCGAGAAATAATCGGCAAGCTCACCCAAGATTTCAGGCGAAACACGGGTCGTGGCCTGCTGCATGATCCCGCTCGGACGTTCGCCGCGGCGATAAGCCAGCAAGGCGCGTTTGAGGTATTCCGCGCTTTGAAGGTCAAGCCGGGGCACATGCCGACCGATGGGGCCGTGACAGGTCCGGCAATAGGCAGCGCCCGCCGGGGCGGGGTGCTCTGGGCGGGCCGTCGGGCGAAGGCCCGGTGCATTGCGCTGCCGGACCGCTTCCAGATAGGCGACGACCGCCCATACCTCGTCTTCACGCCCCACGGCGGGCCAGCCGGGCATACCGCTCATCTTGATCCCGTTCTGCACAATCCAGTGGAGGTGATTGGGTTGCCAGCGCGCCACGGCCTCGTCGATCGGTGGGGGTTCGGGCACCATCGCGCGCATGGTTGCCGTGCGTTCGCCGCCGGGGCGGGCATGACAAGGTGTGCAGGCAGTCGCGTAGTGCCCCGCGCCGAGCGCGATCAGCGCGGGATCGGACAGATCGGGGGTAGCTTCTTCCGGTGGCGCGCGCAGCCGCACGGAATTGCGAAATGTCGTGTGCAGGAGCCAGCTCACGCCTGGCAGGTGCCCGGCTTTGGCAGAGACGTTGTAAAGACCCAGCCCGATAACAGTAGAGGCGAAGATAAGACCCGCCGCCGCCATCGCCAAAAGCGTCACGAACACCCGCCTCATGCCGGACGCTCCTCAGCCAGTGCCCGCGCCGTCAAAGCCAAACCCGCAACAAGGTAGACGGGGGTGCCGATCGCCAGCATCAGGATCCCGCCGGCCTGTTGTCCGGCAAGGTCCGGCGCGGTGCCGCAGATATCCGCGTAGAGGTCGCGCGGAGCAAGGGTCAGAAGCGCGCCGAGCAAGGTCATGTGCATCGAGGTCAGGAGCAGCCCGCCAGCGCCCGCCAGCGGATGACCGGCATGAAGGCAACCGGCCCAGACCAGAACGCCGACTGCAAGAAAGCTGGACTGTTCGGCGACAAACCCCAAAGCCTCGGTGCGACCGAGCCCGTGTGCCCCAGGAAGATGCCAGCCCCAAACCACGACGAATTCCAGCGCAGCGGCCAGCAGCGGCAGGATCGCGAGGCGCTTCGCCAATGCAGGCAGCCCAATGACGAGAAGCGGCGCCGCAAGCGCGACCAGACCCATATGCCGGAGCATATGCACCGGGAAAGCAGGCAGCCAATCCGCCAGTGGCGCGCCCCAAAGGACGGTGAGCAGCCCAAGACCCGGAAACAGCGCGGCTGACTTCATCGGCAGCCCTCCAGCAGCAAGAGCGGGAACGACGTGAAGACCGTCCCGATGGTCGAGATCACGGCAATGAGTAAGGCGGCATGTCCCAAAAAGCGATGCCGGTCCTCGGCCCGCCCGTCGGGATGAGACAGCGCCCCGGTATCCAACACATTCCACTGTTTCAGGGCTTTGTATCCCTGCCGTCCGATCACCAACAGCGCCAGCACCGTCAGGCCGAGAAGCCAGAACCGGGCCGCCCCGACAGGAAACAGCCCGCGCGCGCAGGCGAGCGAGATGGTGGCATAGCACAGCACGAAATGCAGGGCCCAGGTTGCGGGTGCCAAGGTCAGCCGCCAAAGGCTGTCGGCGTCCGCCGAGAACTCGTGCCGTTCCTCATCGGCTTGAGGGGGATGCTCCTCCTCGGTCATAGCACCCTCGCTACCGGACCCAGAAGCGCACAGGCGACCAGGGCCGAAATGAGGAAGAAATGCCAGAACAGCGATACGTTCCAAAGATCGGCGTCATAGCGAGGGGTCAGCTTGCCAAAAAGGCTTCCGGCCAGACAGTAGAGCTGCATGATAAGTCCGACCGCCCCATGGGCGCTGATCCAGATCGCAAACGCCCAGAGAAGCGCCGGATAGACATGTGTGGTCGGGCCCAGTGGCAGGACGGCATACACGAGCGCCACGAGACCGCCAGCGGTGGCAATTGGCCCGCAGATCAGTGCACCGCGCGCCGCGGATTCCTGGCCGCGGCGGTTTAGCCCGCGTGCCGCAAGCGTCAGGGCCCAGCTGACCATGAATCCCAGGGCGGCGAGGGCTACGAACCCCAGAGCGGCATGTTCGGCCCCCGACGGCGGGAAATCGGGTTGCGACGTCCAGTAAAAGAAAAAGCCGAACACAAGCGAGGCGAACGCTGTGGCATCACCGAGCATGGTGATCCACATCGCGCTCCAGCCGGTCGAATCCGGACCCGACACATAGGTGGGCAGGCGCAGTCCAAGACCTGCGTCTTTTGTATCGGCCTCAGGCGGGCGGGCGGTGGAGCTCCACAGCCAGTAGAGAATTGTAGCAACCGCAAGCGTCCCCGAGATGATCGCGGGAATGTATAGATGAAACGTCGGAAAGATGAACGCGCCGCCGGTGAAGGCCGCCGCCAGATGAGTGAGCCATGTAGGGGTATTGACCCGCTGCACCATGATGGGTTCGGCGTCGATCACTGATGTGACGAGCGTTTCGCGGCGGCCCTCGGGCGCGTCGGGCAGATAGAAGCGGCCGCTATCCACCCGTTCCAGGAGCTTCGGATCATCCCACAGTGGGTAGCGTGAGGTGATATGCGGAATCGAGCGCATGCCCCAGGCCTCTTCGGGAACGTCATGGGTCCATTCCAGCGTACCCGCCTTCCAGGGGTTTCGCTCGATCTGTGGCTGGGACGCCTTGGGCCGGATCAGGTCCCAGACAAAGACGGCAAACCCGGCAGCTACGACGAATGCGCCGCAGGTGGAAATCAGGTTCGGTGCTTCCCAACCCAACCCTTCCGGATAGGTGAAGACGCGCCGGGGCATGCCAAGAAGCCCCGTGAGATGCATGGGCAGAAAGGTGATATTGAAGCCGGTGAAGATCAGCCAAAACGCCCAGCGCCCAAGCCGTACCGACAGCTGTTTCTTGGTGATGAACGGATAGAAGTAATAGATGCCGGCGATCACCGGAAACACCATCCCGCCGAACAGCGTATAGTGCAGATGCGCGACCACGAAATAGGTGTCGTGGACCTGAAAGTCGAAGGGGGCCAGCGCCAGCATGATTCCGGTGAGCCCGCCCATCGTGAAGATTGCCAACGCGCCTGCGATCCAGAGCATCGGCAGGATCATGCGAATGCGGCCTGCAATTAGCGTGGCGAGAAAGGCAAAAAGCTGGACCCCGGTCGGGATCACCACCGCCTCTGACGCGGCCGAAAAAAAGCCGAGTGAGAGGCCGGGAAGCCCGGTCGTATACATATGGTGAACCCAGAGCCCGAAGCTCAGAAACCCGGTGCCCACCGCCGAGAGAACGATCCAGGAATAGCCAATGATGGGCCGTCGGGCGACCGTCGGAATGATCATCGCGACGATCGCGATGGACGGAAGAAAGATAATGTAGACCTCGGGGTGGCCAAAGATCCAGAACAGGTGCTGCCAGAGCATGGGATCGCCGCCTCGGGTCGGGTCGAAGAAGGGCCAGTCGAAGCTGCGCTCAAGCTCAAACAGGAAATCGCCGGCAATGAGCGGTGGAAAGGCGAACAGGATCATCCCGCCGACCACGAGCACATACCAGCTATAAAGCGGCATGAGGTTGACCCGCATACCCGGAGGTCTGCATTTAAGCGCGCCGACGATCAACTCGACCGCCGCCGCGATCGAGGCGACCTCGATGAAGCTGAGGCCAAGCAACCAGATGTCGCTCCCCGGCCCCTCATCCTCGGTCGCCAGCGGCGGATACATGAACCATCCCGCGCGCGGGGCCGCGTCAAACAGGATCGAGCCGAGGACGAAGACGCCTCCAATCAGGAAGCACCAATAACCGAAGGCGGAGAGCCGCGGAAACGGCATGTCGCGCGCCCCCAGAAGGCCCGGAAGCAAGAGGATTGAGACGGCCTCGAACATCGGGACGGCGAAAAGAAACATCATCGCCGAGCCGTGCATGGTGAAAAGCTGGTTGAACCTATCGGCCGGAAGCAGCTCGTTCTCCGGAACCGCCAGTTGCAGCCGGATGAGCAGCGCCAGAAGACCGGCGCAAAGCATGAAGAAAAACGCGGTCAGGGAATACCATTTGCCAACCTCGGTGTTGTTGACCGCCGACCAATAGCGCCAGCCCGTCGGCGGGTCCCAGACCGCCCGCAGCCGTTTGGTCTGGGCGGCCTGCTCGTCCTTGGGCACCGGCGTGCTTAGCATCTCGTCCGTCGGCGGGTAGGGCCCGTCCGGCTCGGGCCGGACGGGAGGCGCGGGTCGGCGGAAAATCATTTCAGCTCCTTGAGGTAGTGAGCCAGATCCCGTTGCTCGGTATCGCCGAGTTGCGGGAAGGCGGGCATCCGGACGTCCGGTTTCAACTCATCGGTATGGGTGATCCACCGGACCATATCGTCGAGGGAACGTCCTAGCCGCCCCGCACCGATCGACTGGCGGGAGCCAACATGGGTCAGGTCCGGGCCCACCAGACCAATCGCCTCCGTGCCCCGGATTGTGTGGCAGGCTCCGCAACCTTCTCGCTCGAACACCCCCAGTCCGCGCCGAGCGGCCGCGCTCTGCGGGGGGGCCGCGCCTTCTTGCTCGGCCGCGAGCCAGTCATCGAAATCCTGAGGCGGCATGACCACCGCCTCGAACGCCATCCAGGCATGGCTTGCGCCGCAGAATTCCGCACATTGCCCGCGATAAGTCCCCGGCGTGTGCGGCTCGAGACTCATCCGCGTTTCGCGGCCTGGAAACATATCCATTTTGCCACCGAGGGCCGGAATCCAGAACGAATGAATGACCCGGTCAGAGGTCAGCACAAACTCGGTTCGCCGATCTGCGGGCAAGCGGATTTCATTGGCCGAGACGATGGGCTCCTTGGCGCCCTTGGGCCAGTATTCGACCCGCCACCACCATTGCTCACCCGTCACGGCGATGCGCAGACCGTCACCGGGAGCGCGCTGATCGGGCAGGAGCGATAGGCCCCAGACCAACGCGCCGCCGACCAATAGGGTTGGCGCGATGACGCCGCCAAACACGACGACTTTGCGGGCGCTGCGTTCGGAAAAAGCCGCAGGGCGGCGGCGGCTGAACCAGTAGAACAAACCGTTCACGATCAGCCAGAGAATACCGGCGCCTGCCAGCATCACGACGAACAGAAGCTTGAGCGCGTCGGCATCTGCGCCGCCGGGGGACAAGGCGGACTGACGCCCCTCGCATCCTGTTACGAGAAGCAACAACGTGGCGGACGGCCCGGCGCGCGTCCATGCCGCCACGGCGCTTGGCCCGACGCGACGGGCAGGTCGGCGGGCGTCCGAGACGGTGGGTCCGGGCGGGCTACGGCGGCTCATGTCTGTCAGAACCGGCCAGATGAAGAAGTGTTCCTGCCGTTTGTTGCCCCGGCTTGTCCCAGGCTCGAGCCTGATGTCGGGAGGCACTTTGCACAAGCGTTGGAGGTTCCTGGGGCACGCGCCATCGACCAGATGCCATGCCACAATCGCACTGGGCGGATCAGCGCCGAGGCGTTCCACATGCGGCGGCGCGAGCCTGCAGCCGCGGCTGCAGGTCCAAGACTCGATACACCCGCCTGATCTTCGCCATCGGCAAGGGGGCAATCAGGTCCGGCGAAAGGTCAACCGGAACGCATTCGGGCTGGTCCGCCGACCTCGTTTCCCAATCAGGCAACAATTGTTGCCGACACACTGCGCCGAATACCACATCCTAGATACAGATTTTGGCGAAAGGATTCTCAATGACGGCGGCACCTTATCAGGAACCGCTTCAGGTTGCAGAAATACGACACCGCATGACGAATGGATTTCAACTCATTCAGGCCTACACAAGACAACAACTCAGGAAATGCGAAACTCCCGAGGCACGGGAACTCGTCGGCCGTGTTCTTCGGCAGATACAATCCGTCTCAAGCCTTCAAACGGCTATGGGGGAAGCTGATCTTGGAAAGTTCGGCGCGTTTCTGGATCAGATCGAGCCGCACTGGCAGCGCCTGGGTGAAGGACAGGGAATCGAGGTTGTGGTCACCCGCAACACGCCGCAACACCTGCCCAAACATATCTCCGAGAACGCCGCGCGCATTCTGACGGAGGCAATCACCAACGCGCTGGAGCAGGCCTTTCCAGACGATCGCGGTGGCCGGATTGAGGTAGACGCCGTGCTGAGAAATGCGACGCGAATGGACTTGCGGGTGGCCGACAACGGTGTCGGTCTGCAAGACACGCCCGGTGATGGGCAAGGCACCGCGATCATCGCAAAGCTGGCCGAAGAGCTCGGCGGCGAGTCGCACTGGCATCCCCGTGAGCCGAGCGGATGCTTGCTGGCCGTTTCCTTTCCGGTGACCACTGATCATGATATATTCCATGCAAATGGACGGCATGCCATTGGTTAGGGTGAATGAAGAACGTTTTTGCACGAAAACTTCAGAACGCAGGACCGCTGGAGCCTGAAGACATGGCGCGTCTCGAACAGGTCATATCTGAACCAGTCGAATTAGCAGGCCGTGAAGACCTGATCCATCACGGTGCCGATCCGGAATTCGTGCATCTCATTCTCAGGGGAATGGCCTGCCGCTACAAGATCTTGCCGGACGGGGGGCGGGCCATCGTCGCGCTGATGCTGCCCGGCGATATCTGCGATCTGCATGTGGCCATTCTTGGTCGCATGGATCACAGCATCGGCACTCTTACCGATTGCCAGATCGTCAAAATCCCGCGCGATACCATTGACGATCTACTCGACAACTATCCCCGCATCCGCCACGCGTTGTTTTGGTCAACGCTGGTCGACGAGGCGATCTTGCGAGAATGGCTTGTGAATATGGGCCGCCGGCGGGCCGATCACCAGATGGCGCATCTGTTTTGCGAAATTCACACCCGTTTGCAAGCGGTCGACCAGCTTAACGACTCCCTCATGCCACTGACGCAGGAGGAGCTTGGCGACATTCTCGGCATCTCGTCGGTTCACGCGCAGCGCGTGGTATCTAGTTTGCGGCATCTCGGGCTGATCAATGTGCAGGACAGCCGCGTATCGGTGAGGGATTTCGGCGCGCTCAGCGATTTTGCCGAGTTCGAGGCGGACTACCTGCATTTGGGGGAAATGACGGCGGTCCGGGGTTCCCGAACGCACGCGGAGTCGGGTCCAGAGAGCCGGACATGACCCTGTTCTATTTCGACATAAACGATGGGGACCATTCGATGCCCGACAGGATCGGCACCGAGCTGTCGAACCGGGACGAAGCCCGCAAGGAGGCTCTGGCCGTGCTCGCGCCGATCGCGAGCGAAAGCTTGCCTGATCACCTCACCTGTCCTGTCACCGTGACCGTCAGGGACGGTGAGAAGCGCCCCATCTTTCACGCCTCCCTCACGTTGGTCGAGGACTGGATCGACTGACCACGTCATGCCGAGCGGTCAACCTGACCGACGAGGCTGCGTGATGGTGGGCTTTTCCTTGGCCATCTGCTTGCGAGCACATGGAACCTTCCAGCGCAGGAAGGTCATTGTTCTGTTGAAATACCGCAGGAGAAGAAAATGACCTACACACGCTTCGCTCTCATGATTGCGACCTCGACGGTCGTCATGTTCGCGCTCATGTATCTGAATACCTACGCGTTCGAGCACGTCTTTTTCAGCGAAACCCGAACCTACATGGCAATCCTCATGGGCGCGACAATGGCTTTCGTCATGCTTGCCTTCATGATGTCGATGTATCCCAGCCGTGCTGTCAATCTCTGCATCTTTGCGGGCAGTGTCGTGGTCTTCGCCCTCTCGCTCTGGCTGGTGCGCAGCCAGACCACTGTGGATGGGGAAAGCTACATGCGCGCTATGATCCCGCATCATTCGATCGCTATCATGACCTCGGAACGCGCTGCGATTGAGGATGCGCGCGTCGCGAAACTCGCCGACAGCATCAGTGCTGCGCAGAAGAAGGAAATTTCCGAGATGCGGGCGCTTATCGCCGACGTCGATACAGGCAATCTCGTGCGTGAGATTTATCACGACCCTGCGCCCGCGGCCGGTTCGCTTGAGGACGCCCTGAACAACACGCTTCTGTCGGAGCTCGACCCCAGGCCCCTGACGGCCGAACAGGCGGGCGATGCGCTCCCCGATGGCGCGACTTGTGCGTTCCGGCGGACGCGGAACGAAGAGCCCGTTCTGATCGCCAGCTCCGGGGGCACCACTGCCGCCATGCTTCTCAACGGCACGATCCTGTCGCTAGAGGCAGACGGTGATGGCGTATGGGCAACGGATGGCTTGCGCATGACAGTCAGCGAGGTCGGCGGGGGCCGCTCCAGTAGTCTGCTGACCTTTGAGCTCGATCCGGGGCCGACCGCGATCTATCGCGGTTTCTGGTCCTGCTGAGCAGGAACAATCGCAGGGCTGGTCGGTTTTTCTAAGGAGGTTTCACCACTGTAAGAGGGGGCGTCTCCTTGACCCGATTCAACGGATACAACGTGATCGTAACAGGAGCCGCTTCGGGCATCGGAGCGGCGACTGCTGTTCGCTTCCTGCACGAAGGCGCGCGCCTGTGCCTGTTCGATACCGAGTGGGCAGATGATGCCCTGCGCACTTGGCGCGATCAGGGTGTGCCGTGCATTGACTGCGACGTTTCCGATGTCGAGGCGGCCGGGAATAGTGTTGGTCAGGCCGCCGCGATCATGGGGGGCATCGACATTCTGGTGAACAACGCCGGTTATCCTGTGACTGACCTCGACAGCGACATGTCTGATGCCACTTGGCGCGCCCATTTCGAGGCCGACGTCCATGGCTTGCACTACATGACCGAAGCGGCGCGTCCCTGGTTGGAAGAAGCAAAAGGCGCGATCGTGAATACGACATCGGTTGCGGGTCTCGGCGGTGATCGGGCCATGGAGGCCTACAATGCTGCCAAAGGCGCCGCAGTGCGCTTAACCAATGCGCTCGCCATCGACCTCGCGCCCCGTGGGATACGCGTCAACACCGTCTGCCCAACCCTGACCCACACGGCCATGAGCAGAGCGGTGGAGGCACAGCCCCACAAGCTGGCCGCATTCCAAAAATCGATCCCTCTGGGTCGGATTGCGGAAGCGGACGAGGTGGCCGCCGCGATCCTGTTCTTGGCGTCGGAAGATGCAAGCTTCATTACTGGCGTCGCGCTTCCGGTAGATGGAGGTGTCACGGCGGGCAACGGCCAACCACATTTGGCCTGAGCGTGCGCGGAGCGGTGCGTCAGCTCCCGGCCAGACCGCTAAGCCGTTTAGCTTATACAGTGCCTCCGATAATGACGCTCCAAACAGACGGCTTGCTTGGCAGTTTGATGTCGCTGACCTCTATAGAACTTAAATGGACGATGATTGCTCCGGCGACTTCCACACTTGGACCGCTTTGGTATCATTGCCTCGACAGACCCGAACGAGGGCCTTGCAGTCGTAAGACCGGCCAGCTTCAAGTGCGGGTACGGAGCTGCGGTATCTAATGCAAGCATGATCTCGCTCCCCGCGTGCCGCAGATCGACTACTCCACTCGTAGCGCCCAGACCCCTCCGAGATTCTAGAGTGGGCGCCTCTTTTTCTCTCATCTTCAAATATGGCCGGGAGCGATTCTAAGCCGTTGCGGAGTTGACAAGACAGTCTATAACGATTGAAATCTATTCATATAGGTGAAACTTTAGGCAAAATTGAAACAGGCATCGCAATTGCACATTTGACGCTCTCTCGGGCCCGCCGTCGCACATGTCACACCGTTGGAAGCGGTACGGGCTGGTATTGGTGGGTTGGTTGGACTGGGCGTCACTGGGTTGTTTCTTCTGTCGCCAACGGTTGATTTAGAACTGGGGCTCTTCCTAGTGGCGCCCTTCGGGGCCAGCTCTGTCTTGCTCTTCGCTGTCCCGAACAGCCCGCTTGCCCAACCTTGGTCGGCTGTTGTGGGGAATACAGTTGCGGCTGCAATTGGTGTAGCTGCCTGCCTGTTGATCGCGGATCCTGCCGTTCGGATAGCTGTAGCGGTGGGTGGGGCGATCACCGCGACGATTCTGTGCCGGGCGGTCCATCCACCGGCTGGCGCGGTGGCTATGACGGCCGCGATGAGTCCCGAGACAATTGAACGGCTTGGGTTCTGGTTTGCTTTGACGCCAATTGCCGTTGGCACCGTCGCTTTGGTTGTCTTGGCGGCTATCTACGCGCGCATAACTGGCCGCCACTATCCGTTCCGGCACTTTGAGGACAAAGGCTCTCATGGGACGGCTGATCGAGACCCGTCTGTCAGGCTTGGTCTCGCAGAAAATGAGCTGACCGAGATCCTGGAGCGCTATCGTCAGTCCTTTAACATCGGCGCGGAAGATCTCGCCCGAATGATCGGCGCCGCCGAGCTTCAAGCAGCGGCCCACCGCACGGGGCCGATGACGGCAGAGACAATTATGTCGAGGGATGTTGTCTCGATCACACCGGATACGGGTCTGAACGTGGTCGCGGACCTGTTCAAACGACACAAGTTCACTTCCTTGC
>JAYZLL010000013.1:0-28592 GCA_036154315.1 Pseudomonadota bacterium | reverse complement strand
TCATAGGCCATGCGCCACGACCACGCGCCGCCGGCATCGCTACCGCCGAAGGTCTCGCGCATGATCCGAGCGAGCGATGAGCTCTTGAGCGGTTGCTTCTCAATCTCGCTGCCGATCAGGCGAATGGCCTGCAGAAGGTGAGGTTTCGATGGGAAATCGCGTGCGAGTGCCAGTCTTCGGTTGTCCATATCGTCTGTCCTTTGAGTCAGGTTGTGGGTCCGACAGGACAAAAAGCCGCCTCTGCGCTTTCACGTGCGCGGAGGCGGCTCAAAGCTGGACAGATGACGACGCTGGCGGCGGTCAGGAACCCTTCCCGGCGAAAAACTCCGCAAGGACCGGACTCGCCACACTCTTCGCCGAGCAGAGGAGTTCGGACCCGGCGAGCGAGGCTTTCGACAGACGCACGAGGCCGCCGGTCTCCTCGATGCGGTAGCCGCGGCGTTTTTGCCCTCCGCGCCGGTAATGGGTGGCGGTCACGATCTGGCAGGTGCTGCCATCTGTCAGCGTCACCGGCGCGGCGAGTTTGATCTTGTCACCCTCGTCGTAGTCCGGGATTCCGGCCCAGTCCCGGCAACGCTGACGCCAGGCATGGGCATAGCTGTCAGGGTCCTTCAGTACCGATAGGAGGCTGAGAAGGCTGAGCGGCGCGCGGGACTCCACCGGCCCGGCGCTTTCCTCGACGCCCTTGTAGCCCCAACTGCCCTCGTCATAGCGGGTGAGGAAGACGACGGCGAAGGTGATAGACCCGTCATCGTCGGTCACATGGGTCGCGTCCTCGACCGGCGAGCCGTCGATATTGGTGATCTTGGCAGCCGCGTACCAGGTCGACCCGACCTTGCAGGCCTTGAGCAGCACCGTCTTGCGGGTGTCGGTCTCGAAGGTACAGAGCCGGGCGATTTCCGCTTTCTCGTCCGAGTAGGTTTTGACGCAGCGGTCGGTGTAAAAGAGCCAACCCATTTCAGTGTCCTTTCTCTTGGAGGGAAAATATTGGTCGCCAATGTCCCGAGAGCGCGAAGCGCGGCAGGGTATTGGTGACGCGAATGCGAGAAAGGGCGCTAAGCCGCCCTCCTGTCATCGATCTCGATGAGCGCATCGAGCGGCACCCGGTAGGGCAGCATCTCGTCGAAATCCTCGCAATTGCCGTGGTTCTGCACGACCGCATGGGTGTCGGTGGCGTCCCTGAGGATCACCCGGAAGGCGCCGCCGAGACCGGAGGGCACATCATAGGTCCCGCCGATCAGGTAGTCGGCCGCGCGGCGCAGGAAGACGCGGATCGTGTGGCCGTCGGTCGCCAGCCGGATGGTGTCATGGCCGCGGTCGATGAGCATCTGCACGTCATCGAGAATGTCGGTGTAGAACTGGCCCGTTAGATCGCGAAACGCCGCCTGCCGAGCCGCCATCCAATCCGGATCCCGGAACGGGTCGATGCCCTCGGCAAATGCGAACGAGGGATCGGCGTGTTCAGTCGTGACGATCCGCGTGGTCGTGCCATCGATCCCGTTCGAGCGCAGGTGGACGCCAGTGCCGACGATCAGGATCAGGGCAGGTTTGCCGACCGGGCCGTTCCAGTTGGGCAGGAAGGTGGAGCAGCCGCGCGCATGCGCGATCTGGGCCGCGACGCTCGCCGCGGTGAAGCTGAGAAGTGCCATGGGATTTACCTGTGAGTAGGAGGGAGGGGTGCGACCCGCGCCTGCGTTTCGGTGCGGGTCGCCTGCTCGATCAGGCCGCTTCGGCGACCTCGGTTTCGTCTCCGGGTGTCTCGGCCTCGCTGGCATCAACCGGCTCGACACCTGCCGTCTGCATCATCGGCGGGCACCAGGCCGCGACCGCCGCCCGCTGCGCATCGGTGAGCGTGGCGAAGGGCTCCGCGAAGAGCTTGTCGCAGAAGGCGACGACTTCCTTCTTGGTCGAGGAAGCCAGTGTCACCGCCTCCTGTGCGAGCCCCAGCTCCTCGCCGAGGATCTTCAGAAGCCAGGCCTTCTTGAAGCGGTTGAAAAGCGCCGCGTTCGGCGTCCAATGCGCCCGGATGTCCGGCATGATCTCGACCTCGAAATCGTGCATCAGGCTGTCGCGCTGCCTGTCCCGCGCAAAGCAGGGTCGTGTCGTACTGGACGTGACAAAGGCCACGAGCTTGGCCTTCTCGCCGGCATCAAGGGCCCGGAACAGGGCGAACTGATCGGCTGGGGATTTCGCGTCATCTGCCCAGGAGAGGTTGAGCGCGTCACGGGCCTCGGCCACCTGCTCGAGCGAGGTGGTGTCGATCTCTTCGATCTTCGCGTGGCTGCGATACTCCTGGCGGGCGTCGACCTTGATCGCTTCGGTCACGCTCATGCTGTGGCCCAGCCCATCGGTGACGAGCTTGAAAAGCGTGAGATCGAGCGTCGCCTCCGGATGCATCGCCATGGCGGCGCCGAGCGCCATTGCGCGTTCGGTCTTCAGATCCTCGGTCAGCGAGGCGGGATAGGTGACCTCATCACTATCCGCCGTGCCTTTCTCGCCCGGCGCGGTGAAAGCAGCTTTGCCGGAGCTCCCCGCCTTGTCTTCAGGACGCACCATCCCGACATGCAGGGAGATCTTGCCATGCGACCAGGCAGCAATCACACCGGAGCGGGCAAGATCCTCTGCGCTATAGGCCTCCTGCAGATCCCGTGCCTCGGCCTCCAGTTCGTCGACCCGATCGTAGAGATCATTGTAGGCTTCGTCCTCGAGCTCCTCGTTCTCCATCTCATGTTCGAGCTTTTCGAGTTCGGCGGTGATCTCATCGACGCGTTTTTGGCCCTTCTCGTCGGGCTCGACCGGACCCGGATAGACCCGGCCGTAGTTCGCCATGGCGGCATAGTCGTACTGGATGACCGCATCGGCCCAGGCAAAGCCGATCTCTGCCCGCGCCTCTTCGGCGGCGGCGGCGAGTTTTTCGAGGAGGATCGTTTCGACCAGCGCGGAGTCCTCGAGCACGGAATGCTCGTCCAGTAGATCGGCCGCGATGGCGCCGCCACGCGCCTCGTAGTCTTTGCGCACGAAGGCCCCGATATCGTCGCTGACCTGCACACCGCGGGACTTCAGTGCGTTGCGGACGGTATGGGCCTGGACATAGTTGTCCTCCCTGGTAAGCGCCTCGAAGACCTCGCGTTGCACCTCCTGGCTCGGGTGATCGGCGAAGGCCTTCATCGTATCGAGCGTGATCGATTTGGCGCGCGCCGCGGCACGGATGTCGGGATGGATGAGCCCGTAGCGCAGACGGCCCTTCACGGCCGTCACGGTCGTGCCGAAGGTCTTGGCGATCGTCTCGGGGGTCTGGCCGTCGACCTCCATCATCCGGGCGAAGGCCTCGAATTCATCGATGGCGTTCATCGGGGCCTGCGTGATGTTCTCGGCGAGCGACAGCGCGGTGGTCACATCGCAATCGTCCGGGACCAGGCGGCAGTCCATTTTCGTGCGGTTGGAGAAGCCCTTGGCGGTCTTGTCCGCGACCAGCTCCAGGAGCGCCGCGTGACGCCGGCCGCCGGCGAGCACGCCGAACTTGCCGTCGATCTTCTGGACGAGCAGCGGCTGCAGGAGGCCGAGGACGGCGATGCTGGCTTTCAGATGCGCGATGTTCTCGGAGGCATAGGTCTCGGGGGAATTGGTCCGCACGTTTGCCGGATGAGCGACAAGATCGCCGATGGCGACGGAAACGGGTTTGAACGACTGAGTCATGACATGTCCTTATCGACGTGTTTGAGAGGGCCGCGCGGGTCTTCGCGCGACCGATCCCCGGATCCGGGGATCAACAGGACAGGAGGCCCACTTTCCCTTTCGGAGGGTCAGTGGGCCTGTCGGTATTGAAGAGGGAGGTGCGCCCTGCCCTACCAGTCACGCGCCATCATGATGGTCAGCACGCGCATGGTGGTCTCGGGATTGTCGGGGGCTTCGGCGCCGTAGCGGAAGTCGGAATCGGCCTCGTAGAGATCTATCTTCCAGAACACGGTTTCGCCGCGGATCGTGACGGCCCCGAAATCGTGCCAGCCCGCGGGATCGTTCTCGGGCTCGAAGGTGTCGAAGGCACCAGTGGCCTGAACGGCTTCCGTCATGAAACCATCGCCCGCCTCGATCAGGGACTGGGTTACGACGAGGCGGCCCTGGATCGGCTGATCCGGGGTGATGCCAAGGCAGGCAAACCAGCGGAAGGCGTCGTTCTGCGCGGCAATGGCGGCGGCGTCGGGCGGGGAGAGCTCGGCGGGTTCGGGGGTGATCATGGGTTTGTCCTTTCGGGATGGGTTGAAACCACCAGACCCAAAGCCAGCTTTTCCTTTCACCACGCCCTACCAGCCCGGACAGCCCCGGCCTCAAGCGGCCTGTTCCCCCTGCCCCGCCTCCGACGCGGCGACGAGATAGTCACAGGCACGCTGCGCGTCCGCCGCATGTTTGAAGATCGCCCGCTTGTCCGAGCGTAGCACGCGGACCCAGTTGTCGAGATAGGCCGCGTTCAGCTCCAGCGTATGCGCGGAGAACCCGAGCTTCTGCCCCAGAAATACCGTGCAAAACTCAGCCACGATTTCTTCCCGTGCATAGGCCGTGTTTCCAAAACGAGCGTCGCCATAGCTCCGGTTCAGGCGGTGCCGGGGTTTCGTCCAGTGACCCAGCTCGTGGCCCCAGACAGCGTAGAAATTCCGCGGATTCTCGAAGAGCTCGATCGGGGGCATGTAAATCTTGTCGAGGTTCGGGACGTAACATGCTTCCCGACCAGAGAAGCTGACATTGGCACCGATTGCCTCGAAGAAGCTCTGCATATGCGGGATCGGTGCGCGTTCGGGATGGATTTCCGGTTCGGCCGCAGCGGGATGGAAGCGAGGGTCCAGCCCCTCGATCTGGTCGGCGTTGAAGACGCGGTAGGATTTCATGAAGGGAATGGTTTTGGGGTCTTCGGTTTCCGCCTCCCCGCCGTGGGCGCTTTCGGCCTGTTCGCGCTCGGCCGTTCCGTAATAGACGACCACCGACGACTTCGAGCCCTTGATGACTTTCGCATCGAGCTCGTTCGCCTGCCTCAACGTCATCCAGTAAGGCGAGGCGTATCCGGCCATCATGGTGCGCATGGTCAGCAAGAAGTTGTTGACGCCCTGGTAGGGTTCGCCGTTCTGGCGGAGCGGCACGGAACTGCCGCCGACCGTCCAGGGCTTGCGCCAGGGCAGCACGCCCCGGTCGATGATCTTAATGAGTTCGTTGGTGATCGACGCCGCGGCGTCGAACTTTGGCTTGCTGGATTTGGCCATGATGATCTCCGATGTCTGGGAAGTGTGCAGACCCGGAGGTACCGTTAGGGAAACACCCTTGGAGGGGACGGCAGGGTCCGTCCAGAACCCTGCCAGACCCCCAACCCCTTGGCTCCGGATCCGGTAAAACCCAAAGCTTGCTTTTACTTTTTTCATATCACTGACACGAAATGTCTTACGGCACCCGTCCAGCGGAAGCCCAGAAATCGCGCCAAGCTGACCCAAAGACCCTTGAGCAACACACCGAATTCGCTCATTCAATGGTCCCCGCGTGCCTCGGTAGCTCAGCGGTTAGAGCTGACCGCTCATAACGGTTAGGTCGCAGGTTCGAATCCTGCCCGAGGCACCACGCGGACATGGTGGAATGGTAGACACCGGAGACTTAAAATCTCCTGCTCAATCGAGCGTGCGGGCCCGAGTCCCGCTGTCCGCACCAGAATCGGCCCCGCAACGCTGCAGCACTTTTCGAACCCTGATAAAAACTGGCCAGCAAGCGACCTGCAACGAAGTTCAGGTCAATAGGAGGGGCCATTCTCGTTACCGGAGCGGAAGCGAATTTAGAGACCCAAGTCACGAGATGCTGAACTGGCTGAACCCCACCAAAGGAGTTCAGCATGCCCCACCTCGATCACACCGCTTTCGTCAATGCCTGCCGCGATGAGCGCGGCGTCGGACATCACACCTTGCGGGCCTCTGCCCAGGATCTGCGCACCTTCGCCCGCTTCACCGAGGCCCACCATCTCAGCGACCCGCTGTCGAAAGACGACCTCCTCGCCTACCACCGCCATCTGCGCTATGAGTTGGGCGCCAAACCCGCGACCATCGAGCGGCAGCTCGTGACGCTCAAGTCCTACTTTGCCTGGCGCGAAGATCGAAACAGCGCCCTGCCCTCCCCGTTCGCGGATATCCGCATCTCTGTGAGGATCCCGCGACCCCTGCCTCACAAAACGATGTCACGATCCTGATCATCAAACTGCTCATCGTGACCGGCCTCCTGATCAGCGAGCTGACCAATGTAAAGGTCCGCGACGTCTCGCATGACGGAAGCCAAATCCTCGTCCGGGGCAAAGGCAACAAGGAGCGGATCGTCTTTGTTCCGAACCATGAGTTACAGGAGGAAGTAAGGCGACATTCCGAGGTACGACGCAGGGAGGGCTCCGTCGCAGCACCCCTGTTTCTGAACACGGAAGGTCGCCGACTTCGCTCGGCCACGTTCCGAAAGCGGCTGCGGGCGTCGTCCAGGCGCCTCGGCATCGAGCCGCACCTGACGCCGCACCGGTTCCGGCACTCTGCGGCGACGCTGCTGATCGAGGAGTGAATCGACATCCGGATGGTCCAGGCCTTACTCGGACACGCCAGTCTCAGGACGACCGAGATCTATGTGCGGGTTTCGAACAACGCGCTTCGGTCGGCACTTGAAAGGGTCAACGTTTTAAGTTCGTTAGCAGAATGATACCGAAGGCCCAGCGTCACCTAGTTTCGCCACTGTTGCTTAAATTCTTCATCAAACCAGAGCTCAGCATCCACCGACGCTCCACGAACGGAGCGAAAGTTCAAGTAGTGGCCGTATCCTTTTTGATCCACCCAAGACTTGAAAGCAAAGAAACTTGGTTCGCTTTCTGCTGCGCGTGGCATCCCGACCTCATCTCCCCAAACATGACACAGGTGCCTTATCGCAGATTCCGCCTCACTCTTCTTCATTGTCAAATCCTAATCAATGCGCAGCAATTTAC
This sequence comes from Pseudomonadota bacterium, assembly GCA_036154315.1. Lineage (GTDB taxonomy): Bacteria > Pseudomonadota > Alphaproteobacteria > Rhodobacterales > Rhodobacteraceae > Maritimibacter. The sequence continues at coordinate 21,610 of JAYZLL010000013.1, read as the reverse complement.
CGGCAGGCAGACTTGGCTACTGCGGTTCGCCAACTTTCGTAAATTCCCCGACCATAACGTGCTCTGATTTAACTAATTGCTCAAATAATTGATGGCAACGCTGCGGGAGATAGAGGCGCAACATTGCCATCGCTCGCTTCACACATCGCTCGGAAATTCATCCGTCGCGCATCGTGGTACGGGGATTGCGAGCACCATAGCTTGCGCTGACGAATTTGCCGGAGACCGCACTACGTGTTGCACCGTGAGTTGACCCGCCACCAATTTTTTCTTTCACAGTCGTGCGCGGGCTACGGTTCGCATGTGCTTTTGTAACAAAGCGACCAGATATGGTGCTCCGGGCACGAGTGCCACTTCCCTTCTTAGCCATTTGATTTCCTTTCACTTGCTAGGCTGACGTTATGTTGCTAGATAGCAATTGTTGTATATCCGATTCTCGGGGTATTGCAACAGTAAAACGGGAGATCACATGTCGAATTTCTTTGATGCTGAAGGATTCTTTGCGGCCCTCGACGCCATCAGACGCGACCGGGAGATATCTTGGAAGAAAGTCGCAGAGAAAGCTAAGGTGTCTGCCTCAACCCTTACCCGTATGGGACAAGGGAAACGCCCCGATGTTGATAGCCTCGCGGCCCTCGCTTCGTGGTCTAGCCTCGATGTTAGCCAGTTCTATCGGACAGAAACGATGACCCGGGCGCAAAAGGACACTTTGGCCGAGATCACGACCCTCCTAAGAGCCGACAGGAACATCAAAGGCGAAGATGCCCAAACGATGGAGCTGATGATCAAAACTCTATATGAAGATATGAGGAAACGTCGGTCGGATGGCACACAAGTTTAAGTACGGCTTCAAGGCCGAGGCGGAGCGATATGCAGAAGAGTTTCGTGGTGAGTTAAATCTCGAGCCACATGCTCCGCTTTGCCCGCGAAAACTCGCCGACCACCTAGAAGTGCCGATTTTTGGGATCAAAACCAATAGCTGCCTTCCGCCGGAAATCCCAAACTATTGGGCAACTCATCCCGATGATCCGTTTTCAGGATTAATCATATCTGACGGTAGCTACAAGGAAATCCATCACAACGATTTCAGTCACCCACGTCGGCAAAATTCGGATTTGGCCCACGAGCTTGCTCATATCATTTTGGGGCACGACATGGACGTTCCAATCAAAGAGAACGGCGAGCGCGCCTATGATCGCAACATTGAAGAAGAGGCCAAGTGGTTTGGTGCGACCCTTCTGTTGCCCAAAAAGGCAACGGTTTTCATGGTGATGAATAGCTACTCGAGACCACAAATCGAAAGTGAATACCAGGTTAGCTGGCAACTCTATCAGTATCGGGTTGGTGTAACAGACGCGGTACGCGCATCAAAAAACATTCGTCGAAAGAACGTCGCTTGACCTCCTATTTGCTCATTCGTCAGTCTGAGCTCATCAAGACGATCCAACAAGCAAGAGTGTCACAGCCATTCGAGAACTTCGTTACGAGGCGTATTTTTGAAAATCTGTGTTTTGGCATGGGGCTCTTTACAATGGGATCCTAGATGTCTTGAAATCTCTGACTCATTTGTTTCCATCGGGCCGTTGATACCCATCGAATTCAGCCGGATCTCAGGGAGGAACGGACCGACACCTCGCTTGACCCTTGTGATTGACGAGGCCAACGGGGTGCTTTGCCCAACATTTTCTGCGACGAGTAGTTTCAAGGATCTTGGTGAAGCCAAGGAAAATCTTCGCGTGCGCGAAGGAATGCAGCACGTGAACGGTGTGGGCTATGAACCTGTCGTCCGGCAACGTCAGCGATCGTGCGGTTGAACGTCACCCGGAAGCAGTCGACACGGTGCGGGCATGGTTGGAGGAGAATGGCTTTGATGCCGCGATCTGGACCGCACTTGCGAACAACTTTGCGGATGTGCGGGATGAACCATTCTTGGTCGAAGCGGCCATACGATATCTCGAAGCTCTACCAAGAGACAATCTCGCGATCGCACTGGAGTATATTCGTCGTGCACCCGACCCCGTACAGACCGAGGTGAGGGAAGCGGTCACTCGCCGCTGGCCGGAACCGCCGGAAGGTGTATGACCGCACTGACCCTTGGCAAGGACTTGTTCTGCAAGCTGCCAAAACTGATTGGAGGATCGGACAGCGAAGATGCCGTCGGAGTGCGGAGAGGGCCGATCAACAAAGGCCCATTATCGACCTCGAATGTGATCATGATCTGGAACCTTAGAAGAGAGAACGATAACGCCATTTTCGTCCCGAAGTGCATCCTCCGCAAAGTTTATGAAGTCTACGAAGTAGAATAAGGCCGCGCGCGCTAGTTTCAGTGAATCGAGCGTCAGGCGCTCAAACCGATCAAGGCGGGTGTGATCGACCGCCAACGACACGGAAGACTTGTCGTCCGAAAACATGTCATCATGCAAGACTGAGAAACGGTGAGTGGAGCTGTTCCTGTAGCTTTTGTGAGCCTGCATGAATCCGTCGCCCCGGCTCTGGTCCTTCGAGATGTCATGGTAGATGTTGTATAGCGCTATCAACCCAGGGTTTCCTGCTCTTAGGTGGGCCAATATCTCATCGTGGAGCTGGATCGCTCCCCCTTTTCCTGTCTTGCCCCACACGTCAGCAAAGCTAGATCTGTGCGCTTTCTTCATTTCAAGATAGCACGCCAGCGCGACAGCGATCTTGTCGAGGACGTCGAACGCAATGCGTTGCGCACTCGTCAGAGCCGAGTAACGGACCCCGTACACCGCGTAGTCCAAGGTGTCTGCGTGTGAGGTGGTCTCCGAGTATGGCGTCTCAACGCCATGCTCCCTAACGCTATAGTAGACCTGCCGGGCGAACGCATAGTCTGATTTCATCACGTTTATCATCGCAAAAACTTCCGGTACGCCGTGCCCGTCCGACTTCTTGGCGCGTATCGATGGAACGGTTAGCAAATCGAAGCGACCGGCTTGGTACTCTTCGGCACTGCAGCAGATCGATAGCGCCAAAGCCTCCGCGTCGATGAACTCGAAATAACTATTTTCGATCAGCTTTCGAGGTATTGGCTCGATCTTGGCGGCATCCTTTGCAGCGTCGATCACAGTTCGCAAGGCCTCCCTCCCAGAAAAATCGATAATGGCCTCTTGGTTCGAGATCACCACGTCGGCAAGCTGACGTATGCGCTGGAGGAGCGTATCGATGTGGCAGTAGGTTTGATAGGTCTCGTGCTTTCTGTAAAACAGCCCAGCAAGTCCCATTGAATGCCGCATCTCCTGATAGGCTGCGACTCCGTTCCAGGGCAGCACCTTCAGCGCACGTTGGAAGCAGTCCAGGCCCTCGACCCAACGAGATGTGTCCAATAGGAGGATACCAATATTTGTCAGCGCCTGAGATTTCAGCTCGGGCGATGCAGTGCCATCACGTAGCACCGCCCCGAACTGGACTCTTGCCCGGAAACGGTCTTCGAAAGCTTTGCCAGAGATTGGGGACAGTGGCCCATGTACGAGACGGGCACGCACTTGCAGGGCATTCGCGAGGTTGTATGAGAGGCCGGGATGGGACCCGGCAGATGCCACAAGCTCGTCAAAGATCTCGACGCCTTTGCTCACCGAAGAAAAATCACCGACCGCGTCGCCACAATCTACGAGAACAACCGCCGCGGCCTCTCTCTCTTCCGGGCCAAGGCCCGGATCCAGATCACGTGCGAGCTCGATCGCTTCTCGTGGATCGCTCTCCCGCAACTCGTAGAGCCTCTTGATTTTGTAAGAAGACACAATGCCTCTCCCATTTCGCGCGCCGTTGGTGCACTAATTTTGTCGACTTCGGTCAGCTGGCACCGCGTCGAAGCAAGGCCGGTGTTCTGTGCCATAACGATCAAACAGTTAGCAGCTCCATCGCTGTTCGCCTTATCCGGGCTGCGGTCGCCGATTGATCCATACCGTATGCACGCGCAATCAACCGGATGGCACCGCTAACGTCACCTGGAAACTTTCCGCCAAACTCACCAGATTGGAACGGTGCGTCCGTTTCAGTAAGCACACGGCTCAACGGAACGGTATCGAGCAATTTCTGTCCTGTCGGAGCCGTTATCATCTGTTCATTGACTGAGAAGTAGCAGCCGAGATCGAGGGCCCTTCTGATCTCTGGTCTCGATGCGCTGAACCAGTGCAGCACGGGAACACACGATCGATGAGTCCCGGCTTGTTCGACGACGTCGAGCACCTGTTTGGCGGTTCGGACGCTATGAATGCTTATGACTTTGTCTCCGAGCCTCGCGCAGAGCTGCATCACACGTTCAAATACGAGCTTCTGACGCTCAAATGATGAGTAAAACCGACGACCAGCATCGAGGCCAACCTCCCCGATAAACCTCGTAGAGGGTGCGAGTTCTTCGAATAGGGAGAGTTCCGACGCTCTCTGAGCGACCAGCTGCGGATGAATACCGAGGGCGGCGCGCACGAACCGGCCATCCTGAGCCAAACTTTCATTTCGGGCAAACGCCTTCGGTGTCGTCGTAACCGCAAGTGTGAGGCAACGAGCGGACTCACAACGCGCATAAGCCGCTCGCATGTCCTGACAGAGATCAAGATGGCAATGGAAGTCGACGGTATCTGGCACATCCATATTAGACATGCTTTGCCCTAACTCCCTGAAGTATCTCCGAAACTTCATCCATGCCGCGGCGATACACGTCGACATAAGCGTCCAGATCATCTCGATTCAGCGGCCCCGGCTTTTGCACCAGAAATCTCGCCCGGCTGGGGTTCTTCCGCAGGTTTTCGGCAGCGAACATGAAGGACCTGATATTCTTCCCGTCCGCCGACTTCGAATCCAGGACACCATTCTTCAGATCATCCAGAAAGTAGGTCGTCTTATCTGCCCCATCGAGGCCGGCCGCGAGTGACGCGCGACGTATCAGGCACGGCACGCAACGCCCACAATGCTGCGGCGGTGCCCTCTCGAAACGGACCTGCGCCGGGTGGGAACATGACATCGAGGCGGGGGCCAACTCGGCGAGTAGGTCGCGATCCAAACACTCTCTGGCCATCTCCCCTTTCGTCTTGAAACGATAAGGGTTTTCAAGAATGACGTCGACGCCCAACCCGTTTACCAGTTCGGACATTGACCGGATGAAGTGTGGATGGGCTGTCCGCGTACTCAATGATCCGAGACGATGAGCGTCCATGGGCACGTTGAGAGCGATCAAGCCGTTTTCGGGGATAAGCACTGTGTTAGTCGAGGCGACCGCGTCGGCCGCAACCACTGCGAGGCTGTAGAAGAGGAACGAGCGCGCCCGCTGATTGTTGTCGCTGCCAGCTTCCGGAAAATCCTTCTTTCGAAAGCCGACATAGGCCCGAACGGACTCGAAGGCGTCTTCGTGACGATCCTTCAATACTTCGAGCAGCTGACGTTGCGCGCTGGACGCCTCACCGTCCCAATAATGACTAACCAACAGAGGACGCTGCCCGGAAGCGATTAGGTCAATGGCACCGATGAGGCTATCCAATCCGCCCGAGAAGAGACTCACTTGCGTGAAGTCCGTGAGATCCATTTGTTCGGGTTGTTTCGTGAAGGATGAGAGGTGATCCGGTCTATCGCGAAACGTAAAACCCCAATGATCGCCGGTCAGGAATTTAAGCATACTTGAGAGGTGGTCTTGGCGGCTCCGCCAGAGCATCGGATCTGACACGGGAACGCTCAGATCGATCATACGCGTCCAGCCATCATCGGCATATCTGACCCGCGACACACCGGTATCAGCCGCATACACAGCCGTCGCCAAGATCATTAGATCGACCGCGGCCTCGCTTGGCCTCGCTCCCAATTTGAACAACCGGTCCAATAACTGGCCTAGTCCCCTGTCGAGATCACCAAAGTTGTCGACCATATCGATAGTGATATCGGCGGTACCCTCAGCAGGTTCTTCGTCCTTCCCGCCCAACCGTACAAAGATGCTCCGTCTCATTGCATGGTCTCCAGAACTGCGCCGAGCATGTCGAAGGTGTCGGCATAAACCTCAGATATGCTCCTATCAATTTCGGTTTGTGTCGGACGTGTTTCAGCATCGAACCTGTTACCGAGCGCGTCCCGCACCCTCCCTTGCGTAAAATCTCGCGTAATGCGTTCGGCCTCCCGGAAATCTGCATCTGACGCCGATCCGTGTAACGCGTTCGTCCCGATCTCGTTTAGAACCTTTGTCACAACGCTTCGGGTGATCACGTCACAAAGAAATGCGTCCAGTTGATCCGTTGAAAGCTCATCGAACGCGCCCGGATCATCTTCCGCAACCTCTGCAATGGCTTCGAGCATCGCGTCACGAGCGATCGACTCGTCGATCGTCCCGCCATCCGGGCAGATGACCTCAGCTACCGCTTCCAAGACCTCTGCGGCGGGACGGCCGGCGAGGTCTTGAAGGTTGAATCGGGCGAGCGCCGCCTCGGCGCCGTCATTCGCGACCGCGCTCGCGAGCCCCGCGACACCGGATGCGACCCGGGTTGAGTGTGGCATCCGACGCGCAGCACCGGCACCGCCGCCCGCGGCGCTGACATAGCCCTTCAGAGCACGTCCGAGCGACCTGCTCCCACCCCCGTTCGTAAACCGGGTGAACTGTCCTCGAGGATAAGTGAACTTGCCCCCAGGTGGTGCGACGGTGGGCGTTGCCTCGGGCTTGCTCCCGTCATCGTTCGGAGCCGGATTGTCAGCGTCAGAACTGTCGGCGCTTCCGTCGTCACCGCCCATGCCAGGGTCGACGCCATCCACCCAGTCCGGGACAAGGCCCGATGACGGTCCACCATATGAACTCGACGTTCCCACTACCCGCCCCTCCTCTTGCGACTAGCTGCGGCGAGTTGCAGCGGCTTGTTCTCGTCGAGCTTGGCCCAGCCCTCTTTGAGTTTAGCGAACTCGCGCTTGGCCTCTGTACTGGTAAAGATCTTTTCCCAACCCGTGGCAGCCCACGGACCCAACTGGCCGTTTGGAAGGTCAGCGAGGAGGCGAACCGTCGGCGTTTGAAGATTGGGAGATATTTTGCATAGTTCCGCGAGGCCTTCGATGCCATCGGGCCGTTTCTTGAGATCTGTAGAAGCCCTGATCCTAGCGGCTACGACGTCAAATATCTGCTCGACCTCTCCGGGTGTGAGCTTCGCGATTTCTACTGCCGCCGCGCGTGCACCCAAGGTGCTTCCGCAAAGTTTCTCGATCCAATCCTCTTTCAACGCTAGATTGGAACCGGCAGTGAACAAGGCTTTGCGGTCTCTCGATACGAACAGATACGGTCGCAGATCCTCATCCGCGAGCGCCGGAGCCACCAATACCCACCGCCTGATCCACTCGCTATCCAGGAGATCATCGTCCAGGGGTCTCTCCTTTTTGTCCCCACCCATCGAGGCTGCTGGCTTCTTGGCTTTTTCGGACTCCTCGTCGTCTGTCCGAAGCGCGGCTTCGAGTGCGGCGACTGTTTTCGAAGCGCCGCTAACGGCCGCCTCCGCCTCAAGCCTTTCGAAGAAGTCAGCCTTGAAACGCTCCGCGAGCATGAGTTTGGCAAGAACAGCGGGGTTCACATCCTCGCCGATGCGGCGCGCGTCCGCTATCGCGAGGCGGAGGTTGAGTGTGTTCAAAAACCTTTTGATTTGTCGCGGATTGCCTTGAGCGCCTTCAGCCAACGGCAGCGCGAGCTGATCGGCGAGTATGAGCGCGTTCTCCAGCTCCGGTGAAACTGTCCCCAGACGCTCCTCGATCGCGCCCCGGCTGAGCCCGTTCCCATCCCAGGGCCGTCTCAACGCCTCGCGACCGAGGTCAAGTAGCGCTTTGAATGATGGCGAACCGGTGTCGAGCGAACTGCCTGCCACCAGCAACGTCAGATAGATCTTGGTTTCGACGTATCCCAATGGAGGTAGGCGGAATGGGACCTGGATGAGCTTTTCGAGGTAGTTCCGGGCGTAGGTCGACGGTCCGGACGACAGCGGCAAATCAGGGAAATGGGACCTGACGGCGTATTCGATCATCCCCTCGTCGGCGGCAATGACAAAGGCTGCACCCGGTACAAAAAGAAACAGCCGGATCGCCTCAAGCGTCTCGATGGCGGTCGCGGGAAGGCATCTGTCCAAATCGTCCACGACAACGACGAGACGATCAATGTCGGCCGCCGTGAGAAGCTCCTCGAATTCTGACCTGAACGCATGAATGTGGGCCGGTAGGGTTTCGGCATCAGGGTCGTTGAGGCAATCCGTGACGTTTCTGACGTACCCTGTCATGTCGCCGACGGTAATTTCGGAACTGTCGGCGAGTAGTTTCTTGCCCTGTTCCATAAGTCCACCGAGCATGTCCAGCGACGGAATACCTGTGAGACCGGTAAGTGCGAGGCCGCCGGCCTTGGATGCGACCTTCATCAGATCGACGCGTTTCAGCAGCTTCTTTGATGCGTCCTTCAGCTTTGTTGTGAGCGCCCTATCCCGCAACAATTGTTCTACGATCGTTTCGATGACAACGGTCTTTGCGTCTTCGAGGCCCTGGAAGAGCCAACCGTTAAACCGAACGACTGATGTCCGATCATCCTCTGAAAATGCTTCCTCCAGCATGAGCAACACGCTCGACTTTCCCGCGCCCCAATCCCCATGGACACCGACCGTGAGAGGTTCAGTCCCCGAGTCTCTGATCACTTTCGCGACCGTGGCCGAAACGGCCTCGGAGTATATCAAGTCAACTGCGGTCTCATTGTCAGGTATGATCATGGAAGTTCTTTTCCGTAAAATTTTAAGGTCTCAATACTTTCTCTTTCGCGCAACTTCTGTCTTGCCCGGCTCGCCATGCCCTGCCCCAGCATCTTTTCGCGCCCCCTTGGCCAATCCCTTTTTGGTTTGATCTCATGGCAGCAAATCCCGAACGGGGACGAATGCCTGGTTGGTCTCGGCCGCCCGGCGCAGCTTTTCGTCAAGAATATCGATCAACGAGAGACGGTTATGGACGACCTGATGTAGGTCGAGGCCATCAGCACAAATGATGTTAGTACGCCTACCAGTCCTGAAGGCCTTAAGGCCATCTTCTGAAAACCCAGAGTTGCTGATGAAGAGGCCCCGCGTCCACGTCGCCTTGCCCGAGACCTTCCCGGAAAAGGTCAACAATTCGGCCTGCCCCGTGAGACCGGCCTGCCATTTTGCTTCGACGAGATAGGTCTCACCGTGCAGCTTGAAGCTTCCGTCAATCTGTTCGCCCGTAAGTTTGAAAGGTGATCGCGGCGTAAGCCCATATGCGGCAAAAAGTTCGGTGAGAAATCGTTCATACTCATACCCACGACGCTGTGGGGCATGTTCGAAGAGACCGATCAGACGGTCTGATAACGTCTTGGCCTGTTCGTCCGACACCGTTGTTGTCTTCGGTTTCGGGCTCACATCCGACTCGGGCAAGTCTCCCGGCAAGGATTCAAGGAACGCGGGATCGTTCAGCTCGGGAACCTTTAGTGACAAACGGAGGAGGAGCACGTTCAACGCGCCCACTTCTGCACGGGTGAGCGGCTCTCCCTTGCCTCTTCGCCAAGTTATCGATTGCCTTACGATCGACAGCAGCAGCGGGCTCAATTTGTGCCTTCTCTGACCTAATGTTGATGATAACAGCTGGACGATCGCCGGACGCTTGCTACCGCCAACCCAGAAGTCCTCGCATTGGACCTTCGCCGCTGCCAAAGGGAATGCGGTCCGGGTGTTACCGCTCCCCGGAAGGAAGTTGTAGAGTAGATCCGCGAGATCCTCGACGCATTGTTCCTCAACAAGGTTCATTGGCTACCCCACAGGCATGACAGCGGGGCCGCGAACATCTTCTCGCCGAATGGGACTACCTTGTCGTGATCATAGAGCACCATGCCTTGGATGAACTTCTCGCCGCAAGCGTCCGCCAGTTTGCGCATTCCCGAAAAATCCGCCGCCGCAACGGTGGCGGAAGATTTCACTTCGATCCCGACCACTTCGCCTCGACGGTTCTCCAACACGATGTCGACCTCGTTCTTGTCCTTGTCCCGGAAGTGAGAAAACGTGCATCTCTGTTCGCTCCAACTGGCGATCTTTCGCAGTTCGCTGAAAACGAAGGTCTCCAGAATCGCGCCAAAACTCGTTTTGTCCTTACTGACTACGTCCGGCGAGATATCCCGCATCGCAGCAAGGAGCCCCGCATCGAGAAAGTGTAGTTTCGGCGACTTTGTGAGACGTTTCAGGCGATTTGTGAACCAAGGCTGGAGCGTGTGAACGAGATAGAGGCTCTCGAAGACGCTCACATATTTCTGCGTGGTGACATGGTTTAGGTCGAGGCCCGCCCCGATCCTGGTGTAGTTGACCAACTGCCCGGCGTGCTCGGCAAGCGCCGACATCAGTTTTGGCATGATGGCAAGTTGTTCGATCTGTGCGACGTCTCGGACATCTCGTTGCACGATCGCATCGAGATAGCCGTGATACCAATCCTGCTTTCGCGACCATCGAGCGCGACCAAGTGCTTCGGGATAACCGCCCGAAAGGACGTTTTCTATAAGGTCGTCCCCGACAATCATTTTACCGGTTTTTGGCGTTTGTCCCGCAAAGGCCTGATCAATAAATCTCGTTTTTGTCCCAAAGATCTCCGCCTGCGATAGAGGGAATAGCCGAACGACCTCCATGCGACCCGCGAGAGAGTCCGCCACTTTTGGTATGGTCATCAGGTTGGCCGAGCCCGTTAGGAGGAACCTGCCCGGTGTCTTGTCGTCATCGACTAGATTTTTGATGGCTAGCAGAAGGTCGGGCGCACGTTGAACCTCATCAATGACGGCGCGGTCCAATCCGCGAACGAACCCGACCGGATCATCGATCGCCGACCGCAAAACGTTGGCATCGTCCAGTGTCAGAAACGGGATCTTGTCCGACGCGATTTCGGTCGCAAGCGTCGTTTTGCCGGACTGACGCGGCCCCGATATGAGAACCACACGGGTGTCTGACAGTGCGTCTTCCACCCTGGCCTTGGCAAATCTAGGATACATAGGCGTGCGGCTCCTTTCGACCGGTTGAAAGTACAAACACGACCGATTGAAAGTCAAGATTCGACTAATTGAAAGTGTGTTGGCGACCGGTTGGAGGCTTGAACGCCGACCATCTGAAAGAGGAGCCCCGACCGATTGAAAGGCACCATCCTCTAACTCACTGGAGCGACCCTCCTCGGCTAAGTCCCTACCCGAAAACATTCTCACAAAGAGACAGGGAGCGAGTTATGTACTCTCAGTTGCGCAGCCGGACCTCGCGGTAGCGCCTGAATTCTTCGGCATCCATGAGCTGATGGCCGAATGCGTCCAGAAGCTCATTCCAGGCACCATGCAGGAATTCGATACGATTATCTGAAGTCCAGTTGGTACGCGTCTCATCACATAGGATCCCCGCCTTACGAGACCTCATGGGCCTATATCCCTGTTGAACCCTCCAGAGCGAACCCTTCATACCTTCGATTCCCAGGATCACTCGTCGGCGACCGGAGGCTCCGAGCGCATCAAGACAGGCTGAGCCACTCTCAAAACCTTTTGCCCAGTTCGAAAGCAAACGTGCATACGAGATGTAAGTCTTGCCCTGATCCTGCTCGAACGCCGTTCCGTCAGACATCCAGACCTCACCGGTTTCCTCCAGATAGGCCGCAAGGTTTCGGGCCTTACATGTCCCGCCCTCATCGCGACCAGCAAGCCAGTAGGTAATAAACCCCTGCTCACAGACGCCAAAATTCCCACCCCCCGCTCCGGCCGAGGGAGCTCTTAACCTCACGCTATCAGACAAATGCTCAACCGACGCGATTGACGGAAAACCGTCTGGATATCCTTCGGGAATGATACGAAGCCACGCGCGCGACAGCTGCCGAGGAAGCACGCTGAGTTCCTCATCAAAGGTGTCCTCATGGGCTAAGGGCCATTCTGCCAGCCAAAGGCCTGGCGACTGCGGGTCGCTGGCAACTCCCTCGATCGGAATTGCGGCGCGTCGTTCACCGCGAACACCTTCCACGTTCGTCCGGATGGCGGCAGTCAGGTCGTCAGTAAGCGCCCTTCTGACGTCGCGGCGGATTGCCTTGCTTGCACCCTCTTCCAGTTCGTATGTCAGAATGCGTCGATGTCGTATATCGAACGGCAGATCTTCGACCGAAATCCCGCCCGCAGTATTCAAAACAGCAATTATTCTGCCAAAACCCAAAGCTTTGAGGGCGAAGCCGAGCTCGACCATGACGTTCGGATTGGGAAGTGCCTTGCCGCTCTCGGTCTTGGCTATTGGTGTGACGTCCGCAACCATGACAGCGCAGTCGGTGATCTTTTCGAAAATCGTCTGACTTATGTCAGCCATACCCGGTGTCGACCTAGTGTCATGATCCAAGTTGATCCGTGGCGCATCCTCGACATCGAGTAGATCGCTCACCTTATCGACGGCGACCTCGAGAACATTTCGGAGAAACTGCCGATTGATGCATGCGGGCAGGTCATTCTGCCATGACCAAAAGACTGTATCACTCACCTGGTCTTGTCCTGAGTTTGCGAAGGTGAACCGCTTTCGTGCTTTAGATCAGATGTGATCTCGATGTCCGGCAAATCCCGCAAGCTCTGCAGATCGAAGGTCACCAGAAACGTCTCCGTCGTCACAAATGTATGCGGTGCCCCCGGTCGTGGCGAGCGCGGCCCAGATGCAATCAGATCCTTGTAGCGCAACCGGGCCAACAGATCCCGACTGACCTCCTTGCCAAAAATGTCCTTAAGGCCGGCACGGTCGATCGGCTGGTGATAGGCGATGGCGCAAAGCACGCCCATCTCCATCTCGGTGAAGGCAAGTGACTGCTCCCCTAGATCGGCTGCAGCCTTGATGGCGTCGGCGAATTGCGTTCGGGTCCGGAACATCCAGCCGCCTTTGCCCGACATGCCATGTCCAACATAGGTGAGCTCGTAGGGACGGCCTGCTAGCTCGTCCTGGATGTCGTCGATCAGCATCTCGACCGACACCCCCTGCCCCACGACACGGGCCAGATCTTCGCGACCGACCGGCGAAGCGCTGGCGAAGAGCACCGCCTCGATCCGCCCCATCCATTCGCGCCAGCGCAGCTCCTGCGGCAGATCGTCGAGATCGCGGTCAAAAACCGCACCACCACCGTCGCCCGCCGGTTTCCTTTTCCTGATTGCGGCCGTCATTGGCCGATTCCGTAAAGGCGGAACGTCGGCCGCCCGGTCAACTCCCGCGCCACGCCCAGCTCGACCAGCCGATCGCAGAACCGCCGCGCGGCGCGGGAGGTCATAGGGATCGAGGTGCCGTGAATGCGTGGGGACAGCATCGACGCCGGAGCCACGGCATCCTCGGTCAGGAACAGTGCGACCGCTGCCGCCGATCCCTTTGCCCTAAGCTTGGGCGAAACGGTGCGAAGGGCCTCACCACGGCGGGCGAGGTCCCGTGCCAACCGGATCGTCTCATCGATGGACTCGAGGATGCGCACCTGGACGGCCAGCTCGGCCCCCTGCCCGTCTGCGGCCAGATCGCGCAGCGTTGCATTTGTCAGCCGCTGTGCCGAGATCGGCAACACGGTCTTCCAGTTGAGCGCCCGCGCCAGGACGAAATCCGACAGCAGGCAGGCGATGCGCTCCGCGCGATCGTCCGCCTCAAGCACGGACCGCAGGACGGACATGCAGCCCGCAAGCAGCCCTTGGGTCCGCGCACATTCTTGGCCCGCGTCCAGCCAGACACCCACCTCGCTTGCGAGGTCCATGCCGATAAAATCTGCGATCTCGCCGGGTCCACCCAGCCGAAGCCGCACCGCCTCGCGCCAGAAGGCCAGCAGATCACCATCGGGACCTCGTGCCTGGCCGGGCGGCGTCAGGTGATAGGCGTCACGAATATCGGCCTCGCGCGCCAGCCGCCCTTCCAGTTTTGAGGTCGCCGTCGCGGAACGGAGCGCCAGCCGATTGGCCAGCAGCGTCACCGGCACACCATGCCGCGGATCGGAGACCAGCTGGTCGATCACTGTCAGCGCCGCCCCCGACCGAAAGGCCACAGTTTCAAGGGTTTCCGCACGTCCGGAGGTGACCCAGCCCGGCAGCTGCGGTAAGGTGTTGAGGTCGTCAGAGATGGTGGCCACCTGGTATGTCATACCACAAGACTAATCACTCGCGGCGCTTTCGTCTACAATATGATGTTCTAACCGCCCCGCCCTGCAGTGCTGCGTCATGTCCAATAAGTTTGCATTATCGGACATTTATGAGATACACTCAGAAACATGAGTGAAACACCCGAAAACAGGCTTCCTGAAGGCGAGAAGTCACGCTCAGCAGCCTCCGATGCGGCAAACGAACACGAGCGCGACGAGAGAGAACCTGCCTCAATCGATCTTCCAGCCCATGTCGCGGGCTCTGGCACCCTCGATCGGCTGGTCAATACGGCCCGCGACTATGCGCGCGCAGCGGCCTCAGACAACACGCTAAAGGCCTACGCGGAGGATTGGGCTCATTTTGCCCGGTGGTGCCGGATGAAGGGCGCCGAGCCATTGCCTCCCTCTCCCGAAATGATCGGCCTCTACCTCGCGGATCTAGCGGCCGGTTCCGGGCGCTCCCCTGCCCTATCGGTGTCGACGATCGACCGCCGCTTGTCGGGTCTCGCCTGGAACTACGCACAACGCGGCTTTTCGCTCGATCGCAAGAACCGGCACATCGCCACGGTGTTGGCCGGCATCAAGCGAAAACACGCGCGCCCGCCGGTTCAGAAGGAGGCCATCCTGGCCGAGGACATCCTCGCGATGGTCGCCACCCTTCCTTTCGACCTGCGTGGGCTGCGGGACCGCGCGATCCTGCTGCTCGGCTACGCCGGAGGCTTGCGCCGCTCGGAGATCGTCAGCCTCGACGTGCACAAAGACGATACGCCGGAGTCCGGCGGTTGGATCGAGATCTTCGAGAAGGGGGCCCTTCTGACCCTCGATGCCAAGACCGGCTGGCGCGAGGTCGAAATCGGCCGTGGCTCGAAGGAGCAGACCTGCCCCGTGCATGCGCTGGAGCAATGGCTGCACTTCGCTAGGATCGACTTCGGCCCAATCTTCGTCGGCACTTCTCGGGATGGCAAGCGGGCTCTCGATGCACGGCTGAACGACAAACATGTCGCGCGGCTGATCAAACGCACGGTCCTGAACGCGGGTATCCGATCCGACCTGCCAGAAAAGGAGCGTCTGGCGCTGTTCTCCGGTCACTCGCTGCGCGCCGGTCTCGCCAGTTCGGCAGAGGTCGACGAGCGCTACGTCCAGAAGCAGTTGGGCCATGCCTCGGCCGAGATGACTCGCCGCTATCAGCGACGGCGCGACCGGTTCCGGGTGAACCTGACCAAGGCTGCTGGGTTGTAATCTTCCGAATCACCATTATGCCTGATCGCTTGGCGGGTCAGCGGTACGGATGGATGGCCAGTCGACATCTTCTGCCTGCTCGGTGTCGGAAACGGGTTCAGACGCCCCCTGCCCTTCCAAACCGTCGAACGCATCCAAATTGTGACGGCGAAGAACACACGGCAACCAGCCGCTGCCATTCGGCAGACGCTCGGCTTCAGTCGCCATCTCACCCTTCTTGTAATGATCGCCGAGCTGCGCCGTACCCTCCCCTTTCGCCTCGCGCACTGCCTCTAATTTCGAGGCCTTGGGCACGCGGTTCAGCTAGGTATCAGCCGCCGGCTCCAAGCCCGCCGCCACGTCCATGCCAAGTTCGACTGACCATGCAACCAAGTCGGACTGAGTCATCCGCTTGGTCAGACCGTTGGCCAAGATACCAGCACCGTAGGAGTTCACCTTCTCGTGGAACGCGTTGATCCCGAAGATGTGGCAATGCGCGAGCAGGGACAGCCGGCTCGCCTGATCGAGCGAAGCCAAGTAGTCCCAGCGAGCGGCATTGTCGTCGAGCGGCAGGTCGGCCTCTCACTTTGTTTGGCGATCGTCCAACAGCTTGGCCACCACGCTGTCCTTCAGGTCGCTCGCCTGCGCGGACAGGTAGATGTGACGAAAGCCCCTGCCCTTGCGATCTGACCCGCTTCGAAATTCAGCGGCTGGGCCTCGAACTTCTCCATCGCGACTTCCAACACGCCAAGACGCGCGTCATTCTCTTCGAAGAACTCATCCTGGTCCTCGTATTCCTCTTCGAGCGCTCGGTACGCGGCAAGCAGCTTGGCATGGGCCGCGCCTTCGTCATCCTTCATCAGCGCCGGGTCTCCGCTCAGCCGCCGCAAACCGTGGCTATGGCCATAGGGCAGGTCTAGCGAGACCTCGAACCACTTCCCCCCCTCCGCCGCGACGGCTTCCGCTTCAGTCTGAAACTGCTCGCTGACCAGAAGATCGAGAAGGGGAAGGTCTTCCAGTCAACCGCCGTCATCGCCCTGGAAAAGGTTATGCGAAACGGTACCGCCAGCAGCTTCATAAACCTCAACGCCGACAAAGACGGCCCGACGGTCAGAGGCGCGCACAGAGGTTTCTGTCAGCATCCGCCGGACCTGATACGGCTCCTTGTTCCAAGACGACTTGATCGCCTCCCAGACCTGAACCTGACGCTCGTGATCTGGATTGACCGTGAAGGCCATTAGCTGCTCCAACGTCATTTCATCCTCGGCACAAAGCTCGAGCAGGGCAGGGGCCATGGCAGCGAGTTTCAGGCGCTGCTTGACCACCTGCGGCGTGACGAAGAAGGCGGCGGCGATCTCTTCATCGCCCTGATCCTTCTCCCGAAGCGCCACGAAGGCACGGAACTGATCGAGCGGGTGCAGGGCCGCACGCTGCATGTTCTCAGCCAGAGAGTCGTCTTCGGCAAGGATCGTGGACTTGGCATCCCGCACGATGCAGGGAATGGGCGTGGTCTTGGCCAAACGTTTCTGTTTCACGAGCAGAGACAGGGTTTGGAAGCGCCGACCGCCAGCGGGGATTTCGAACTTACCGGGCTTGGACCGATCATCAGCCAGAACGGGCCGAACGCTCAGGCTGTGCAGCAACCCGCGGCGGGCGATGTCTTCGGCCAGTTCCTCGACCGAGATGCCGGCCTTGATGCGGCGGACGTTGGACTGGCTCAGCACGAGCTTGTCGAAGGGAATGTCCCGAGACGGGGACAGTGTGACTTTCTGGGCAGATTTCGCCATCAGTTCTTCTCCACGACGGGCGCCGGAAGCCACTCTTGCGATCTCACTTCCTGTCACCCCTTTCACAGCCCATCTCTCCCTCTCAACATGTCCACCGCGGTGGACATCATGCAGTTGCTGTCCCAGAACGAGAAAGCCTCTCCAACAACAGTGATGGGTTGAAGTCAGTTTCTCTGCGACCGAGCGTGATGCTGTGGAAATACGCTCCAAAGTCTCGGATGCGATTGCTCATCTGGAGAATTATGAAGATGGCGCATGATGCTTTTTGAGAGCCTATCTTCCTAGCAGCCTTTTCGAAGGTGCTTTCGTGGATTCCCATCATTGGAGCGAGTGTTCTCGCGTGGCTTTCGACATCGTGCCAGTTCCTAAGCGTGTTGGTTGCGAACGATGTAGCCTGGTCACAAACGCTTGTGAGCGTTTGCAGGGGAAGTGTTTCGCCGTTGGTCCCGCTTTCTAAATCTTTTTGTTCTTTTTTAGACTTAGAATGGTGGCGGACAGTTTGCCCGTCATTGGCGGGCAGTTTCATTGTTCCTGGTGCGTCCACCGCGGTGGACATCTGTTTGCACTGAGCCTCCAGTTCGCCGAGCAAAGCACGATACTCCGCGATCGAGAGCTTCCTCCGAAGAAATCGGCGTACCTGATGAGTGAGTTCGTTCTCGGGGTCAGCTTCGTCGATCTGAGCAAGTTTGGTTAGGATTTGCTTTCGCAAAAACACGCGATCCCGACGAGCGTTTTCCATCGCTTGGGCTGTCGCAAGTAGTTCGCCGGCACGCGCGAGCAACGGAGCCAGCGACAAGCCATAGCTAATGGACTGACCTTCGGAGGACTTCACTCGGTATCTCTTGCGATTTGGGCTGTCGTGGCGCTTCATGAAACCGAGTTCAACAAAGCGATCGATGTGCCTACGGAGGGTTCGTTCATCGATCCCGCCAACTCGACGGCAGATCTCGTCGTTGGAAGCGAAGACTGTGTCTCCATGCCCAGGCTTGAGAAAGCTCAGCATCGCTTGGAGCGTTTGAACATGTCCTGGACGGAGACCGAACAGGCTGCGAGTATCTCTGAGCGCGCGGAAGACTGCCCAGATGTCGGTTTCAGGTGTTGACGTGGCGGGGGTGCCCTTGCCGACGCCAAAGGTCTGAACGGAAAGCTCTGTGAATGCCATGTTTGTTGAACGACGACCGTTGCGGCCCACAACTTCCCCGGCTCTTCCCGCTGTTTTTGGCGAGAAAAGGCAACAAAAAGAAGTCCACCGAATCGGTGACTCTTGACCGGTATGTCGGAGATTGCTACATCACAGGTGCTAATCAGATGATGAGGGCTCTCCGAGGGAAACCTTGGGGGGCTCTTTTCTTTTTGGTCTTCGCCTTTCTCCTCTGCTCGTGTTTTTGGTTATGACCGGGGATCACCTCCCCGAGCCTCTCTCATTTTGCCATTGTTCAAAAAGCTCTCGCAGCGTGGTTTCCGCGCGCTCTTCGAGCCATTGGCCGAATTCCGGGTTGTCCTTGCGGGTGATCTTGATAGCGATCGACTTGTCATCGACTGAAAGTGTGCCGACAGGGCTACCACTATTGTCCTTTACCACGGTCGTTTGGCCACGGGCGCTTTGGTTGGCTGCGCCACGCGCCTTGCTGGAGCACGCATCATAGACGGCTTGAAACTTGTCCGAGCTTGGAGTGGTGTCAGGCAGAGAGGCAAGTGTCTCACGCGCAATGTCGACAAGCGGAGCCTTCTCTGAAAGTGCAGCAAGATCACCCCATTGCCGTCGACCTACGCCATGAGCCGGTCCGATAAGCCGGACAAGTTCGTCAGGCAGCTGCTCGATGACTACACGATGGTTCGACACACCTTGCCGGGTGAGGCCTAGGGCATCCTGAATGACGCCAGGCTTGTAACCGGCCTCCTGCATCTCTTTGATAAAAAGAGATTTTTCAATGAAGGACGGATCCAGCCGCAGGTTGTTTTCCTGACCCTGCGCGATCAGAGAAGCATCATCATCGAGCGTTCGAACGATCGCTTTGACGGTTCCACCAACTCTTCGAATGGCTGCAAGTCTGCGACGCCCGTAGATGATGCGGTATCGATCCGGTTGGTCAGAGGGGCGAACCATGATCGGCACTTGCTGACCATGCTTGCGAATGCTTTCGGCGAGATCTTCAATGCTACTATCTTCCAGGATCAGGCGATCCCGGAGACCATCCATATCGATCCGGTCGGGTTCGATATCTCGGATTGAGTTGGCAGTGATTTCCCGGAGAGAATCCCGCAATCCGCCAACCGAGCCAGGTAGCTTCGAGGATTTGACCGGGGCAGGGGAGGGGGCTGCTGACTCTTTCTCGACTTTCGGTGGCTGGTTGAAGATATTTCGTGCCATCAGCGACGCCCCCATGCCATTTGGATTGTCTGCTCCAGCTCATCGGCAACGCTGTTCACGCTGGTCAAAGCCCGATCAATGGTCTTCCGAATGAGCTGGCTCGGGTCTACCTCATAGATGGTTTGCTGAGTCATGCCGGCGTCAGAAATGGCTGTCGACTTCAGCATCGGTTCAGTCATGACTTGGCCCGCAAGGATTGAGCGCAGGTACCCGGCCATTTGCGTTTGTGGTCCGTCCGACGGCTCGTAGCGTGTGATCAGGAACTTTACGAAGTCCCAAGTGACATGTCGTCCAATCGCCTCTTCGACGGCTTTGACCGTTTCCGAAGCGAGTTTGAGGAACTGGCTCATCGAAGCGATGTCGAGCATGCCGGGGACGACCGTCACGAGTAAGCCCGTGGACGCTGCCAATGCTGTCAATGTCAGGAAGCCCAACTGCGGAGGGCAATCGATCAGCACGATGTCATAGTCTGAGTCGACTTCCTCTAGCGCCAGAGCAAGACGCTCTGCGAAAATCGGCTGAACCCTGCGCGAAAGGGCATTCGCTGTTTCGGTTTCGTACTCGGACAACATCAAGCCGGCCGGGACCATGTCGAGCTTGTGGAAGTATGTTTTCTGGATGACCTCCGAGAGCGGAACTTGATCATCGTATCTCAATGCGTCGTAGATTGTGCCGCCTTCGGCAAATTCGAGCTCAGGCCGGAAGCCGAAAAATGTCGTCAAACTGGCTTGTGGGTCGAGGTCCAGCACAAGCACGCGGTAGCCACGAAGGGCATACCTGTGTGCCAAATGGATCGTCGCTGTTGTCTTCGAGCTGCCGCCTTTGAAATTCACGACCGAAATGACCTGAAGACGGTCGCCGTCTCGGCGGCCAGGTCTGTACGCGTCGGCATTTTTGCCTGTCCGCGCCAAAATGTTGCGGAGGTCGTCAACTTCTTCGGCTGTGTAGAACCTATGACCACGACCGTCAGTGTGAACTTCTGGGAAGCTGCCATCTTTGTGGCGGTTGCGCAGGTTCGACGTACTAACGCGCAGCAACTCGGCGACCTCGGTCGAGCTGAAGCGGCGCAAGGACTTGCGTTCTTCTGGCTCGAACGCAACTTTCATCTGCCGGTCAAGCGACTCAGCAAGACTGTCTGCAAATGCTCCGATGTCGGAAGAGCCTATTCCTTGCGCGTAGCCCGTATTTCGATCATTCATGTTCTGCCGCCTCTCATGGCCTTTGCTAAGGCTCTTCGTCGTTCTGACGGTCGAATCCGCGTCTGACGCGTTTTGCCGTCAGAATGGAAATGCCACGAACATCTGAGTCCGGCAAGAAGAATCTAAATGTAGTGGAAAAGTTATCCACAGCACCAATTTGGCCGCGTGGGGCCTGTGCTGTCTAACGCATTGATTACTAACGATAAAGACCGAATCTGGCGAGGTTGGTATCCTTCGAGATATTTTCTGCTCGCGCCAACTAACCCCAAGGCTTTGTTGGATATTTAGGTGATCTTAGTCCAATTGAGGCGATGATTCTGGAAGATTTTGGCTAAGCGACAAGAGTAGTTTGCCGACCATTGGGCCTATAAAAGGCCGAGACTCTCTGCCCGCTCCAGCAGCATTCTGACTGAGGAAGGCTGCCAGCTGGTGCGACCGCGAGGGGTGCGCTCACGCATGGATTCCAGTCGGTCGCAGATTGCCTGCAAGGTGATCTCGGGGTCAGCACCTTTGATTGCGGCGACAATCGCGGGCAGGCGATCGTCGGTTTCGCGACGTCCAGCGCGTCCAAGCACTTCAGCGGGCAGGAATCCGTCCGCCACGTATGCCTTCACGGCGCGGAGCAGGCGGCTTTGCGTCCAGCGCCGATCATGGGGCAGGGGGCCATTGATGATCCGCAGGACGTCTTCCCAAGCCATATCGGGGCGCAATCGGCGCACATGGGGCACCCAATCCTGCGCAGTTTCGTTCAAGCGCTCCATGTAGCCGTCCTGTCGCGCCAACCGCACCTTGCGCAGCGCTTCAGGGTCCTTGGCGCGAAGACCTGGGTTGCCGCCGACGCGGCCCTTTGAGCGTGCCGAGGCAAGTCCGGCTTTGGTACGCTCGCGGATCAGAGCGCGTTCGAACTCAGCCGCAGCGCCCAGAACCTGCAACGTGAACTTGCCCTG
>JAYZLL010000012.1:0-24087 GCA_036154315.1 Pseudomonadota bacterium | reverse complement strand
GGTCGCGGACCTGTTCAAACGACACAAGTTCACTTCCTTGCCTGTCATCAGTGCAAGTGGTCGCTTCCAAGGGATCATTTTCCAACTGCATCTGATCACGCAAGCGCGTGAAGATGCGCTTCGTTTGAACCGGACATTCAACGCTGCGATAAAGCGGTTGCTCGATCCACGCCGTAAACGGTCGGTGACCGCAGGGGACATCATGAATGTGGCTGTCCCTAGGGCCACCACAAGCACACCAATCGGGGCCCTTCTTCCAATGATGGCTGACGGTCAGGTCGACGCTGTACCAGTCCTAGAATACGATCGGCTCGTCGGGATTGTGACACAAACCGATTTGGTCGCTGCGATGGCACGACGAGCGTTATACGGCTTGTGATGCGCCAATTTGCTTTTGGGTGCCCCAATATGCCTTAGTCGGGTCGCTTCGACCACGCTAGCACAGGTAGTTTTGCGTCATATATGGGAGACTGTTAGCGTTTCACGTCGCTGAGGCTCGGTAAAACTGCCGTCCCCGTTGGGTTGCAGTTCGATACCATTGCCCAAAACATACCTGCGGCGCGCCCCGTCCGTCTGCAAAAACACAGTCGCCGTGCCGCCGTTATCCGTATGACATTCCAAGATTTGCAAGTTCTTCCACTCGCGTACCATGTGTTCCTCCGGATCTTTGATCGCCTCCTCGGGCGACGGCACAATACTTCTCGCGGAATGGCAGTGCAACTAGCTTTGGAAGCGGTCAAGCCCTAGGCGGTTGAGCGCATGAGGTGTTTAGTCCCGACAGTGGGGGGTGGGCCGAAATTCTAAGTTTCGGAAAAATACGGCCTCAGGCTCCGCACAAACCGCCCATCACCACATTCTTGATCTCAAGGTAGTCCTCGATCCCGTATTTCGACCCCTCGCGCCCCTGTCCAGATTGCTTGACCCCACCAAAGGGCGCGACTTCGGTGGATACGAGCCCCGTGTTCACGCCCACGATGCCACATTCCAACGCCTCGGCGACCCGCCAGACCCGTGAGAGGTCATTTGCGTAGAAATAGCCAGCGAGGCCGAACTCGGTGTCATTGGCCATGGCGACCGCGTCGGCCTCGGTGTCGAATTTCACCACGGCGGCGAGGGGGCCAAAGGTTTCGTCCCGGGCCACCTGCATGTCCTGCGTGACGCCGGTCATTAGGGTCGGCTGGAAGAAGGTGCCGCCCAGATCGTGCCGCGTCCCGCCGAGCGCCAGCGTCGCGCCCTTGCCGATGGCGTCCGAGATATGCGCCTCGACCTTGGTCAGCGCCCCGTCGTTGATGAGCGGCCCGGTGGTCACGCCCTCGGCGGTACCGTCGCCCACGACGAGCGTCTGCATCCGGCGCGAGAGCGCCGCGACAAAGGCGTCGTGGATGCCCGCCTGCACGTAAAGCCGGTTCGCGCAGACGCAGGTCTGTCCATTGTTGCGGAACTTAGCGATGAGCGCGCCCTCAGCGGCGGCCTCGGGATCGGCGTCGTCGAACACGATGAAGGGGGCATTGCCGCCCAGTTCGAGCGAGAACTTCTTGATCGTCTTGGCGCCCTGTTCCATCAGGATCGCGCCAACCCGGGTCGAGCCGGTAAAGGTGATTTTGGCCACCTTGGGGTGGTTGCACAGGAGCTGGCCGAACTCCGACGCGCGGCGGTTGGGCAGGATGTTGAGCACGCCCTTGGGAAGCCCCGCGCGCTGCGCAAGCACGCCGATCGCAAGGGCGGACAAAGGGGTCAGCTCCGAAGGACGCGCGACCATGGTGCAGCCCGCGGCCAGCGCCGGGGCGAGTTTGCGCGAGAGCATAGCGTTGGGGAAATTCCACGGCGTGATCGCCCCCACGACACCCACCGGCTGTTTCAGTACCACAATCCGCGTATCGCGAGTGTGACCGGGGATCACGTCGCCATAAATCCGTTTCGCCTCTTCCGCGAACCACTCGACATAGGCCGCGCCATAGAGCACCTCGCCCTTCGCCTCGGCCAGCGGCTTGCCCATCTCCGAGGTCAGGATCAGGGCGAGGTCGTCGGCGTTCTCGACCGTCAGGTCGTAAAGCCTGCGCAGGATCCCAGCGCGTTCCTTGCCGGTCATCGCGGCCCAGAGCGGTTGCGCGCGATGCGCCGCCTCAATCGCGGCCTCGGCCTGATCGAGGGTCATCGCCGTGACACGAGCAATCTCGTCCCCGTTCGCCGGGTTCGTCACCGGATAGGCATCGTCGCTCGCG
Organism: Pseudomonadota bacterium; assembly: GCA_036154315.1. GTDB lineage: Bacteria > Pseudomonadota > Alphaproteobacteria > Rhodobacterales > Rhodobacteraceae > Maritimibacter. The sequence goes on along the minus strand of JAYZLL010000012.1, from coordinate 21,865 downwards.
ATCCAGTCGCCGTTGATCAGAGCGCGCGTTTCCAGAAGCGACGGGTCGCGGAGGGCAAGCTGTGTCATGGGAGGTCCTTCAGGTAAGCGGGTCAGGCGATCTGGCCGCCGCCGTCCACCATGAGGACGGCCCCGGTCATGAATGTGTTGGTCATCGCGGCGAGGATCGCCTGCGCGATGTCCTCGGGCTGGCCGATGCGTTTCACGGGTAGCTTGGCCGCCGTCGCGTCGAGCAGCGCCTTGCGGTCCTCGGGCGAGAGGTGATCCCACCACGTGCTATCCACGCGCCCGGGCGAGATGCAGTTCACCCGCGTCGGCGCAAGCTCGAGCGCCAGCGCCTGCGCGAGCGTATCGAGGCCCGCGTTGATCGCCGACAGGATCGCAGCCCCGCCCGCCGGACGTTTGCCGAGCATCCCGGAGACGAGTGTGAGGCTACCGCCCTCGGTGATCCGCGCGGCATGGGCCACATGGACCGCGCCCCAGAACTTGCTCTCCATCGCCGCGCGGGCGGTGGCGAGGCTCTGGGCACGAAGCGGTCCGGGGTCGAGCGCGGCGGCGGTCACCACCACATGGTCGAAAGGCTCGCGGTCATGGAAGAACGCGGACACGGCCGCGCTGTCGGTCACGTCGAGCGCCGCAGTCTCGCAGCCGCCGAGGGAGGAGGAAGCGGCTGCGAGACGGGTGGCGGTGCGCGAGATCAGGGTGACCTCGGCGCCCGCCAGATGGGCGGCCTGCGCGGTGGCAAGCCCGATGCCGGACGAGCCACCAAAAAGCGCGACGCGGGAGCCGACGAGGCTCATTTGTCCGCCGGGTGCAGTTCGCTTCCCGCGATCAGCTCCGAGAACCGCGCGACATCGGTGTGGTCGAGCCCCGGACCCAGCGCCTTTTGCGCGCTCTGCCACATCTCGCGGCAAAGGTTCGCGAAGGGCGCGGTGGTGCCGGTCGATTCCGCGACGCCGATGGCGATGCCCAGATCCTTGACCATGAGGTCGAGGCCAAAGCCCGCATTGAATTCGCGCGACAGGACGAACTGCTTGAACTTCTTCTGGGTTGAGTTGTTCATGCCGGTCGACACGTTGAGCACGTCGGTCATGAGCGCAGGGTCAAGGCCAAAGCGGCTGCCGATCAGAAGCGCCTCGATCCCGATCAGGAAGCCGCCTGCGGACACGAGGTTGTTGAGCGCCTTCATTGCATGGGCCGAGCCCACCGGGCCGGTGCGAGTGATCGACGACCCCATGGTGGCCAGCACCGGTTCACCGATTGCAAAGCCCGCATCTTCGCCGCCGGCCATGATGGCAAGCTCGCCGGTGATCGCCCGCGGCACGCCGCCAGACACGGGACAGTCGAGGAGCGTCACGTCGCGGTCTGCCAGCGCCTCGGCCAGGGTCCGCGTCACATCGGGAACGCCCGAGGACATCTCGAGGATCACGGTGCCGGGCTTCAGCCCTGCGATCACGCCGGTGTCGCCCTCGAGCACCGCGCGCACGATGGCCGAGGAGGGCAACATCGTCACGATGATGTCGCAGGCTTGAGCGAGGGCCTTGCCACTGGTGGCGGCGCTGCCTCCGGTTGCGGCGGCGATTTCCTCGGCCTTCGCCGCATTCGCGTCCAGCAAGACGAGGGGGAAGCCCGCGCCCGCTACGCGTTTCGCCATGGGGTCGCCCATCGCGCCAAGGCCGATGAAGCCCACTTTCGGTTGTGTCATGTCACTGTCCTTTTGGTCTGGTCACATCATCTGGCCGGGCAGCCAGAGCGAGATCTGGGGGAAGGCGATGAGAAGCGCCAGAACGATGATCTCGATGATGATGAAGGGAACGATACCGCGGTAGATGTCGGGCAGTTTCACCCGGCCTTCCGCCGCGCCGATCACGGCGAAGAGGTTCATGCCGACCGGGGGCGACAGCACCGCAAGCTCGACGAGCTTGACCATGATGACGCCGAACCAGACCCCGTCGAAACCCATTGAGGTGACGATGGGATAGACGAAGGGCAGCGTCATCACCTGCATCGCCATCGGGTCCATGAACATGCCGAGGATCGTAAAGACCACGGCCAGCAGGATGATGAAGGCGATGGGCGAGATGTCGAGTGATTGCATGAGGTCTGTGGCTTCGGTCACCGTGCCCGCGACGAGGAAGAAGCGGGTAAACATGAGCCCGCCGATAATCACGATGAACAGCGCCGCCGTGATCGCCGCGGTCGAACGCAGGTTCTCTGCCAACGAGGCCCATGTGAGCTTCCGGCGGAACAGCGCGATGGCCAAGGCACCCGCGGCACCAAGCGCACCGGCACCCGAAGGCGTCGTGAAGCCAAGGTAGATACCGCCGATCACCACGGCAGCGAGAAGGAAAGTCGCCCAGAGGTTCAGCGCGCTCCGGCCGATTTCGCGCAGCGAGGCACGCGGTTGCGGTTCCGGGGCGAGCGAGGGGCGCGCGCGGACAAAGATATAGACCCCGACCATATAGGCAACCGCGGTCAAGATCCCCGGAAGCATCCCCGCGATGAGCAGTTCAGCGACGCTTTCGCCGGTCAAAAGGCCATAGATCACGAAGCTGATCGACGGCGGGATGAGCGCGGCGATGGTCCCCGCAGCGGCAATCGCACCGGCAGAGAGCGCCTTGTCATAACCCAGCTTCAGCATCTCGTTCAGCGCGATCCGGGTGAACAGCGCAGCGTTCACCAGCGTCGAGCCGGAAATCGCGGCGAACCCCGCCGATGACAGGATCGTCGCCTGATAAAGCGCGCCGCGCGTCGAGCGCAGGATGAGGTTCGAGAAGCGGAACAGTTCGTTGGTGATACCGGAGGATGACGCGATGGCGCCCATCAGGACAAACATCGGGATCACGACGAAGGCATAGTCCGATGCGGTCGCGAAGGGCAGGTTGGTCAGCACCGACAGCGCAAAGCTTGGGCCGCCCGTGATCCAAAGGCCGACCACGGCCACGGCACCCATTGCGATACCCACGGGCACGCCCGCGAGGGCGAGGATGAGCATCGCGACAACGGCGATGGCGCCAAGCGTCAGGGGATCAAACATCTGCGGTATCCTCGGAAACGTCAGCGGTGTGGGATGTGGGCGAGGTGTCGATGGAGGCCGGAGTCACGATCCGGATCACCAGCTGGCGCAGAAACTCGGCCGCAGACAGCCAAGCACCAAAGGCGCCAAGGGCCTTGAACGGGGTCAGCGGAAACGCGAGCGCCCCAAGCGCACGTTCATTATAGCTGTAGGCGCTGAGCGCGAGGTCGGTGGTTCGCCATGCGACGGTGGCCATAAAGGCCGCACCAACGGCGAGCGCAAAGATCATAGCGATCTTGTGCATCCGTGGCCCCATCGCCGTTGTGGCAACGTCGATCACGATATGCGCGCCCTGCGCCTGTGCCTGCGCGAGGCCCAGCAATACGATGACGGCAAGCAGCGCACCGGACAGTTCGACCATGCCCGGGATCGGCTTGAAGAACAGATTGGTCGAGATCACGTCAGCCGTGCCCATCAGGGCAACGACCAGCAGCAGGAGGGATGCGGCGATGAACCCGACATAGGCCAGCTTGCGCAAAAGCCAGTCGATCGAAGTGAATAGGATCATGGAGACCTCGGGGAACGGTCGGAGCCACAGGTGAACAGGTGTCGCCAGGCTCCGGGTAGGGCGACGAGGACGGGCGAACCCGTCCTCATCCTTAGATCAAATCGTAGGTTCGATCAGTTGTTTTCGCGGATATAGGAAACCGTGGCTTGCGCCTGATCGCCTTTGCCATTGCCCGCCATGCTTTCGGCCCAGAGGTCGAGCATATCCGGCAGCGCGGCTTCGAAGGCGTCTTTCTCTTCGAATTCCACGATTTCCAGACCGGCTTCGGTGATCGCGTCCACGGCCTTGGCTTCGTCGCTGGCGATCAGGTCGTTGCCATAGGTTTCTGCGTCGGCGGCAACCTCTTCAAACAGGGTCCGCACCTCTTCCGGCCAGCTTTCCCATTTGTCCTTGGCAATGAACAGCGTGTGGGCCGAGATGACGCCGAACGACAGGTCGGTGGCGTAGTCGGCCACCTGATCGACCTTGAATGCCTTGACGGCAGAGTTGAACATGTAGGTGCAATCCATCGCACCCGACTGCATCGCTTGGATCATGTCGGTCGGCGGAATGTTCACCGGGATCGCACCGAGGGCTTCGAACATCTTCGGAACGAAGGCACCGTAGGAGCGGATCTTGGTGTTCTTGAAGTCTTCCATCGTCTTGATGGGCTTCGTGCAGTAGATCCGGTAGTCCGGCAGATAACGGAACAGAAGCGGATGCAGGTTCGCCTGATCCAGTTCGGCTTTCGCGGTTTCGTCCGAGGTCATGATCGCGCGGGTCAGTTCGTTGACCGTCGGACCGTCGGTATAGGTTACGGGCAGCGCGTTCGTCACGGCTGAAAACGGCAGGCGCGCAGCTTGGTTGCCCATCACGATAAGGCCGAGGTCAACAGCGCCAGACCCAACGAGGTCGACGATTTCAGCTTCGCCGCCCAGTGTGTTGGCCCAGAAGTGCTGGATCTTGATCTTGCCGCCCGAGCGTTTTTCGATTTCAGACGAGAAGTAAGTGTCGATGGCAGACGTGTTCACGACTTCGGGAATGTTCGAGGAATACCGCAGCTTCATTTCCGGGTAGTCCTGCGCGAAGCCGGTGGTCGTAAAGGACAGTGCCGCGATCGTCGACGCGACGAGCGTTGTGAATTTCATGGTTTCCTCCCCTGAAGGTGACGCGCAAGCTGACGTTGCGAAAATCGTTTTTGCCACATTGGCAGTTTGTCATACAACATGACGATATGTTAATTCAAGAAGGAATCGCAAAGTGAACACCGGAGGACCGACGATGTATGAGGTTTACGCCCTGCGCTATGCAACCATGCCCCCGGAGCGGTCGAGGCGCGAAAACTTCCTGCCGGGCATGGACTTGCACGACGGACATATGCCGCTCGACTACTATGTATGGGTGATCCGCGGCCCAGAAGGAGACATTGTCGTTGATACTGGCTTTGGCCCCGAACAGGCTGCCAAACGGGGGCGTATTCTGATTGCCTCGCCGACCGAGATGCTGGCGAGAATCGGAATCGATGCGGCAGAGGTGCAGCACGTGATCCTGACGCACCTGCACTACGACCACGCGGGGACGATGTCGGATTTCCCAAACGCGCAGTTTCACCTGCAGGATGCGGAAATGGCCTATGCCACAGGGCGGCCCATGTGCCACGCCTGCCTCTCCGCGCCCTTCAATGTCGAGGATGTGCTGGAGGCGGTGCGTCTCGTCTATGGCGGACGAATGACGTTCCATAATGGCGACGCGGAGTTCGCGCCGGGGATCACCCTACACCGGATCGGCGGCCACACTGGCGGGCTTCAAGTCGTGCGCGTGATGACGTCGCGCGGACCGCTCGTGCTCGCGTCTGACGCCTTTCACTTTTCAGAAAACCGGACCCGGCGCGCACCATTCCCATTGGTCTACAACGTGGGCGATATGCTCGAAGGCTTTGTCCGCTGCGAGGCGCTTGCGGGTGGAAATCCCGATTTGCTGATTCCCGGCCACGATCCGGACGTCCGTCGACGCTGGCCTGCAATCAGCGCGGAGGAGCCCGATATTCTGCGGCTCGACGTCGCCCCAATCGCATAAACAGCACCGCACCTCATAATACTGTCTGTTGACATATTGTCATACAAACAGATAATCAGCAGTTGAACATTCGGAGGAACCCCAATGCAATTCGACAAGACCGTGACCGCACGTGGCCACGATTTCCACCTGACCGGATGGGTAACGGACGGCCACGAGGCCGTAGCAGATGCCTTCGCCGAAAACTTTGCAGTGGAAGAGGAGATCGGGGCCTCGACCGCGATTTTTGTCGATGGGAAGCAGGTCGCCGACCTATGGGGTGGCTACCGTGATGCGGATTTCACGAAGTCCTGGGACAAAGACACCATCGTCTGCATGATGTCGGTGGCCAAAGGCATCTCCGGGATCACGTTCAACGGCCTTATCTCTGAAGGGCTGATCGACCCGCAGGAAAAGGTCGCGACCTATTGGCCGGAATTTGCCCAGAACGGGAAAGAGGACATCACGGTCGCCATGGTGCTCGACCACACCTGCGCCCTGCCAGTGGTTCTCGATCCGCTCTACAAGGGCGCGATCTTTGATTGCGATTTGATCGTGTCTGCGCTGGAAAAACAGGCGCCGCTGTGGGAGCCGGGCACGATTGCCGCCTACCACATCCACACGCAGGGCAACCTCTTGGGCGAGATTGCGCGGCGCGTCACCGGCAAGCGGTTCAAGGACCTTATTCAGGAGCGCGTGATCCAGCCGCTTGGCGGCGATTACAAAATCGGCGATCTGACCGAAGCCGAGATCGAGAGCCGCGTTGCCACGCTGGTCCCGACCCTCGCCGGCACGTTGCTGGAGCGCAAGGACACGGAACCCGATACCCTACTTGCCAAGGGTTTTGCCCAGCACCCGGATGAACCTATCGGCGACACGCTCAACTCGCACGGCTGGCGCACGGCAGAAATCGCGAGCGCGAACGGCCACGGCACAGCGCGCACAATTGCGAAGGTCTATGGCACCGTCGCACGTGGCGGGTCGCTCGATGGCGTAACGCTCATGTCGCCGGAAACGGTCGAGGACATGATCACAGAGCAACATCACCAATACGAACAGATGCAGCAGCGCCATTATCATCAGGGCCGCGGCATCTTGCTCAACACCGAAGAGGCGGTCTGGATGGGTCCGAACTCGCGCTCCTTTGGCCACCATGGCTTTGGCGGTTCGATCGGTTTCGGCGATCCGGACGCGAAGATCGGCTTTGCCTATTCCTGTAACAAGATGCACGCGCGCGGCGACAATGGCCCGCGTGCCCGTCGCATCATCGAAGCCCTCTACGCGGGGCTTTGAAGATGGGCGAGACGACACAGAACCGCGTTGCCGCCGTGACCGGAGGGGCAGGGGGCATTGGTGCCGCAACCGTCGCCCGACTGCGCGCCGCCGGATGGCAGGTTGCGATCCTCGACCGTGACATGGACCTTGCCCGCAGGATCGCGGATGACACCGGGGGCGTGGCTCACGAGATCGACCTTGGCGACGGCGACAGCATCCAGTCCGCCGCCGACTGGGTCGAGGCGAACATGGGTCCGGTCGAGGCCTTGGCCTGTGTCGCCGCCCACCTTGAAAATCCGCACAATCCACAGGATCAGAGCCCCGAGGAATGGGAGGCGATCCTCAAGGTGAACCTCACCGGCACCTTCAAGACGCTCAACGCTTTTGGAAATCCGATGCGCAAGCGGGGCAAAGGCGCGATCGTTACCGTCGGGTCTATCACCTCGCTCAATTCCAGCCCGCTCATGGCCTATGGCCCGACAAAGGCCGGAATCATTAACATGACCCGTAACTTTGCGGTGGCATGGGGGCGCGAGGGCGTGCGGCTCAACGTCGTGCATCCCGGGCCGACCCGCACCCCGGCAGTCGAGGCGAGTTATGCGCGCGGCGAGCGTAGCCCGGACGTGATGATCCGGCAAACGGCACTCGGCCGGCTCGTGATGCCCGAGCATGTGGCGAATGCCATTCACTTTCTGCTCTCAGACGAAGCGGCCGCGATCACCGGCATCGAACTGCCCGTGGACAGCGGCACACTCGCGACCGGGCTTTGGTCGCTCTACGGCGGCGTACCTGACCAGACGGCAGGCTGAGATACCCCATGAAACCGCGCAGCGGGAGGAAGACATGACAGACAACAACGAAGGCAGACATGCGGGACAGGTGGTCCTGATCACCGGTGCCGGACGCGGCATTGGTGGCGCAACCGCCCGCCTGCTCGCCGCGCGTGGCGCAGCTGTCGGCGTGCTCGACATCGACGAAACCCTTGCCACCGGCACCGCTGGCGCGATCAACGACGCAGGCGGTCGGGCGCTTGCCCTCGTGGCCGATGCGTCGGACCGGGGGCAGGTCATGGCGGCTGCCGAAAGCCTCGCAAAAGCCTTTGGCCCGCTGACCGGCATCGTCAATGACGCGATCTGGATCCGTTACGAACCCGTCGAAGATGTCACCGACGACGTCCTCGGGCGGATGCTGGATGTCGGCGTCAAAGGGCCGTTCTGGGGTGTTCAAGCGCTCCTCGCCAACCGGGCGGAGACCGAGGTTGCCATAGTGAACATCACGTCCCCCGTGGCCGAGGTTGGTTCGGCAGGCACGTCGTCCTACACCGCGATTAAAGGCGCGATCGCCGCCATCACCCGCCAGCTTGCCGTGGAACTTGGCCCCAAGGGGGTGCGGGTGAACGCTGTGACCCCGGGGGCTGTCCCGACACCGGGCGCGCGAACCATCGTGGATGAGGCGGGCTATGACAAGCGCCGGGCGCAGACGCCGCTCGGGCGCTTGGGCACGGAAGAGGACATCGCCGCCGCGATTGCCTACCTGCTGTCCGCAGACGCGAGCTTTGTCACCGGCACGATCCTACGGGCCGACGGCGGTATCACGATTAAGTCGGTCTGAGATGATCGCGTCCACGCACCATACGCCGTTTTCCTCAGGCGTCCTTCGACGACACCTCGGGGATTTCGTTCAGGGCCGCTTGCGCCGCCTTCTGCACGTGATCGAGGCACAGCTCCCACGCAAGGTCTTCGTTGCGGGCTTCGAGTGCATCGCAGAATGCCCGAAGCTCGCGGATCGAGGCTTGCGCACGTTCGGACCGCGACAGCGACACGACACGCAGCTGGGACGCGCGGGTGTGAATGCGACGAAGCATGTCCGCGGCAACCTCGTTCCCGGCACCCGCGAGCAGGATGTCGTAAAACCGCCCCTTCACCTCGATAAAGGCTTCGGCAGAGAAATCCTGATAGACGAGCGCGAGGTCCTCGACACTGGCGCGCAGGTCGGCCATCTGTTGGGTGGTCGCATTGCGCGCAAAAAGCCTTGCCGCCAGCCCTTCGAGCATCTGCCGCACCTCATAGATCGAGCGCGCGGTTTCCTGCGTCAGGACAGAGACGCTCATGCCCTTGTTCGGCTTGAGCGTGATGATCCCGTCGGCTTGCAACTCTCGCAGCGCCTCGCGCAGCGACGTGCGCGACACGCCCATCATGTCGCAAAGTTCGCGTTCGATAAGCCGTTCGCCGGGTTTGAAATGCCCGACGACGATGGCCATCCGCAGCCGTTCGGCCACCTGTTCCCGCAGTCCGGGAAGGGTTTCCACACGGAGGTTCACGTCCTGTGACTTGGTCGTATCTGCGGGCATCGGGCGGCTCCTGTGCGGGGCGGAAAACTGGACCGGGGCAGTGTGCCGCCGGTTTACGTGAAAGCGAGGTCCTGCGAACAGGCCTTGCGATCACATTGTATTTTTGTATGGCAAAAAACAAGGGTCAGACACCATGACAAACCAAGAAAAAACGATCGGCCAGCTTTTTGACGAAGGTCTGAACCTGCGGCGCGAAGTCCTCGGGGCGGAATATGTCGACGGGTCGATCGAACGCGCCAACGACTTTATGATGGAGTTTCAGCACATCACCACTGAATGGTGCTGGGGCTATGCCTGGGGTCGCGACACGCTCGACCGCAAGACGCGTTCGATGCTGAACCTCGCCATGCTGACGGCGCTCAACCGCGCGGCAGAGATCAAGCTCCATGTCCGTGGCGCGGTGAATAATGGCGTGAGCGTTGAGGAAATCCGCGAGACGTTGCTGCACGCGACGGTCTACTGCGGGATTCCCGCCGGCCTCGACGCGTTCAAAGCGGCCAACGAAGTGCTCAAGGATATGGGCCAAGTCGAATGACAATGGCGGTGCTCCCGCATGTCGCCGAGCTGGGAACGGATCGCGAAAGCCTTGATCGGTTGAGCGCTCAGTCCTGGGCGGTGACGTCGGACCGGGGTCTCGAGGTGCTGCACTTCGAGCCCGCGGTGGCGGCGCTGGAGCACAAATCGCTTGCGAAAGGCGTATCGTTCCAACGTCGGCTCGATGATCTGGGAATTACAGACGGTCCTGCGCGCGACGATTGGGAGCAAATGCTCGTGACGACCGAAGGCGCGCACCGGCGGGCACTTCGGCGTCCGTTCGCGGTGCTTCTGGCTGGTCCACAGGTCAAACGGCTAACGGCCGACGTGCGCCAGATCATCGAGGACGTTCTGGACGAGATACCGGACACAGCACATATCGACGTGATGGCCGACATCGCGTGGAAAGTACCCTCACGCGTCTACTGCCACCTCGTTGCCGCGCCGCTTGATCAGGCCCCGCTGGTGGCAAGTCTTTCAGACCGGACACTTGCGCCGATTCTGACGTCAGACGTAACCCGTAGGCAGGATAGTATCGACGCTTTCAACACCACGCGCGATTTCGTTCGCGAACACCTCGGGAGGCGGCGGCGCGACGGGCTGGGCGAGGACTTTGCCTCGATCATGGTCCGCCAGCAGATCGAGGGGCTCCAAACCGAAGAGGAGCTAATCTACGAAGGCATCGCGCTGCTACAGGCCAGCGTGGATAACACGGTGCATCAACTTGGCCTCGTGCTGGGCGTTTTGCTGTCAGATCCAGCGCGCTGGCAGTCCGTGGTGGAGGAACCCGCGCGCATTCCGGCCGCGATCGAAGAGGCAATGCGCCTCGCGCCCAGGTTCAACACGGTCTTCCGGCAGGCCAGTGAACCCCTAGAGCTTAACGGGCAGGCTTTGAATGCAGGGGAATGGGTCTTTGTTTCGACATTGGCGGCAAATCGGGACCCTGTGCGGTTTCCCGACCCTCATACATTCCAGTTCGATCGTCGCATGGTTCGCGCTCTGCAGTTCGGCGGCGGCCCTTACTCCTGCCTTGGCCAAACGCTCGCACGCGTCGAACTGCAAGAGACCGTCGCGGCACTCGCAAATCGGTTTCCGAGACTTTCAATGGCGGGAGTACTCGAGCACCACGTCACAAATGCGGTCACAGAAGTAGCCTCATTTCCAGCCCACAACCGACCGTCCAATCTAATTGTATGACAAACATACGAATCATATTGACTGACTATAGATCGTAATACAATACTACGATCAGAGTCATTGGGAGGAGTTTGAGATGACCAAGGGGTTCACCCTGACCAGCCGTCGTGACGTGCTGAAAGGAATGGCTGCCAGCGCCGGTGTTGCGACACTTGGCCTTCCGTCAATCGCACAGGCGCAAAGTGTAGGCACCATCCGGATCGGGTACATTGATCAGCTGACCGGAATGCGGTCCGATTTTGGCCAGACCGCACCATGGGTCATCGAGCAGGTCGAAACGCTGCTCAACGAAGGTCTTGAGATAAATGGCGAGGTCTGGGACGTGGAGATCCTCGTCCGTGACAGCCAATCCGACCCGAACCGGATGGGGTCGCTCGGCAACGAGCTTGTGCTGCGCGAGAACGTCGATCTGTTGCTCGTCGCGGACGGTCTGGCCGCCCCGGCGCTGGAAATCTGCGACCAGAACGGCACGCCCGGCATCTCGACCATCCTGCAATGGGAACCCTTTTACGCGGCCCGCGGCGGGACGCCGGAAACCGGCTATCCCTATAGCTTCCTGTTCTTCTGGTCGGGCGCCGACATCATCAAGAACTACATCGGGATGTGGGAAGAAAGCGGCATCGACCCGGTCGTGGGCACGTTCTACGAGGACAACGACTTTGGCCGCGGCTTCTCTGAAGGCATGACTGCCTCGCTTGCGGATGCGAGCTTTACCGAAGTGCCGGGCGGCATCTTCAAGGAACAGGTGGACGACTTTTCGAACCAGGTCGCGGCTTTCCGTGACGGCGGAGCCAAAATCGTCACCGGCCTCGTGTTCCCGCAGCATTTCGCGACCTTCTACGGACAGGCACGTCAGGCCGGGCTCGAGCTTGACGCGGTGTCCATCGCCGCCGCCTTTGTGTTCCCCTCGGGCGTCGAAGTACTGGGCGACCAAGGTGCAGGCATGTCGACCGAGGTCTGGTTCAACCGCCAGCTTCCCTATGCCTCGACCCTCACCGGCCAGACGGCGGATGAATTCTGCACGGCCTATGAAGAGGCGACTGGCAAGCAATGGGCGCAGCCGATGGGCTACCACCACGCGATCTGGGAGGTCGGTATCGCGGCGCTCAAGGCCTCGGGCGACCCGAAGAACCGCGATGCCGTGCGCGATGCTATCGCCGGGCTCGAGATCGACACGATCGTCGGTAAGGTGGACTTCAAGAACTCGCCGATGAAATCGGTTGCGACCACTTGGGTCACGATGGGCCAGTGGCACAAGAACCCCGAAGGGTCGGCCTTCCCCTACGAGCTCTATGTCACCAACAACGTCACTGCGCCGCATGTGCCTGTGCAGAAGCCGTTCCAGAAACTGTCCGAGTTCAACTGACGTAAAGTCTAGAGTGTGCCCGGGCGCGGCGACGCGTCCGGGTTTTTTCTGCGCTACGGGAGGCGTGCCTTGCAGGTATTGAGCGTCCGCAATCTGAACCGTCGCTTTGGCGCGGTCACGGTGGCAGAAGATCTGTCTTTCGATGTCGCCATGGGCGAATGCCTTGGGATCATCGGTCCCAACGGGGCTGGAAAGACGTCCGTCTTCAACATGCTTACGGGCAACATAAAACCGCAAGGCGGCTCCATCAGGCTTAATGGGCGCGATGTGACCGGCGCGACCCCTCATGCCCGGACCATGGCGGGCCTCGGTCGGACCTATCAGGTGCCGCAGCCCTTTGGACAGCTCACGGCCTATGAAAACGTGCTCGCCGCTGCCGCGTTTGGCGGACGTGCGGGAGCCAAGGCCGAAGACCGGGCGCGGGACGTCATCCGCCGCACCGGGCTGACCGCGCGGGCCGACAAACCCGCCGGGTCTCTGCCGCTCCTCGATCGCAAGAGGCTGGAACTTGCGCGGGCCATGGCGCTCGAGCCCCGGCTCCTCCTGCTGGACGAGATTGCAGGCGGGCTGACCGAAGCCGAGGTCGACGAGCTCGTCGCACTCATCAAGGAGCTCAAGCCCGAGGTGGCGATGGTCTGGATCGAACATGTGACCCACGCGCTGTCGGCCGTGGCCGACCGAATCCTTGCCATCAACTTCGGCGCAGAGATCGCGAGCGGGCTGCCCGAGGCCGTCATGCGCGACCCCGCCGTTCTGGAAATCTATATGGGAGCGGTGATGGATGCCCCTGCTTGAGGTCGAGAACCTGGACGTCTTTTACGGCGACTTTCAGGCCGTGAACGGCGTGAGCCTGTCTCTGGACGAGGGCCAGACCGTCGCCATCATCGGCGCGAACGGAGCGGGAAAATCCACGATCCTCAACGCCATATCCGGCATCAATGGCCAGAAGAAGGGCAGCGTGCGCTTTGCGGGCGAGGATATTACCCGCCTTCGCGCCGACCGCATCGCCCGCGCCGGTATGACCATGGTGCCTGAAGGGCGGCGCCTGTTCACGTCTCTCTCGGTCGAGGACAATCTGCGAATGGGGGAAAGCGCCGCGCGCAAGGGGCCTTGGACGGTGCAGGAAGTCTATGCGCTCTTTCCCCGACTGGGCGAATTGCGCCGCGTCGCCGCCGGGAGCCTGTCGGGCGGCCAGCAACAGATGGTGGCCATTGGCCGCGCGCTGATGACCAACCCCCGCGTGCTCCTGTGCGATGAGCTATCCCTGGGCCTCGCACCGGCGATCATCAACGACATCTACCGCTGCTTCGACCGTATCCGCGACACCGGCGTCTCCATTGTCGTGATCGAACAGAACGTCGCGCAGGCCGTGACGGCGGCGGGCTATGCCTACTGCTTGCTCGAAGGCCGGGTGAGCCTAGAGGGGGCGACCAGCGCGCTCGCGATGAAAGACATCACGGCGGCCTATTTCGGAACGGAGAAAACCGCATGATCTGGGTGGAAACCGTCGTCAACGGGATGCTCTTGGGCGGGCTATACGCTTTGGTCGGCCTTGGCCTTGGCTATGCCTTTGGGATCATGAAGATCGTGAACGTCGCCCAAGGCGATTTCATCGTCGCCGCCGCGTTTCTCGGTGTGTTCCTCGTGCCGTGGACGCCGGTGCACCCGCTGCTCGTCGTTGTGCCGGTGGCGATCATCTCGTTCATCTTCGGCATCCTCCTGCAACGGTTGATGATCAACCGTGTGCTCGGGCAGGATCAGATCCCGCAGATCCTTTTGACCTTTGGCATGGCCATCGTGCTGCGCAACGGCATGGTGGAACTTTACGGCGCCAACAGCCAGTCGATCAACGTGGGCGACCTGCGCTTTATGGGATTTGATTTCCTCGGCCTCAGGCTTGGCGTCCTGCCAGTCGTCATTCTTGGCATTGCGGTGGCGCTTTTCGCCGGGTTGCACCTATGGATGCGTCACAGCCGGATGGGCCGAATCATCCGGGCAACGGCCGACGACTATCAGGTCGTGCAGCTTTCTGGCGTGGACTACCGCCGGGTCTACGGCATCGCCATGGGCATCGCGATGGCCCTGTCGGCGGTGGCGGGCGTCCTGCTCGCGATGCGCGGCAGTTTCACGCCCTATTCCGGGGCGGACCGGTTGCTGATCGCCTTCGAGGTCGTGGTGATCGGCGGGCTTGGCAGCTTTTGGGGTATGTTCGCGGGCGGCATGATCCTTGGCGTCACGCAGCTCGTCGCGCTGAAGCTCGACCCGTCTTCGGGTCTCATGTGGGGGCACCTTATGTTCCTGCTCATCCTTTTCCTCTCTCCCAATGGCATTGCCGGACTGGTGCGCCGATGACCGATCTTCGTCCGAAACTCGCCGGTATTGCGGCCCTCATCAGCGCCGCCGTCCTGATCGCCGCCCCCCATGTCATTGGCGAGGGCACCCTGCGCTACGTGGTCGAGATCTTTTGCGTCTTTGCCTTTGCGCAAAGCTGGAATTTCCTCGCCGGCTATGTCGGGCTCATGTCCTTTGGCCAGCAGCTCTTCATCGGACTAGGCTCCTATTTCGTGTTCATGCTGTCCAACAAGCTGGGCCTGAACCCGTTCTGGATGGTGCCGCTCGCCTTTGTCTTCTCAGGGGCCTTCGCCGCGATCATCTCGCCGCTCGTGTTCCGGCTGCGCGATGCCTATTTCGCGATCTCGATCTGGGTGATCGCGGAAATCGTCCGGCTCTTTATCGCGCAACGCGACTTTTTCGGTTCGGTCTCGGGATTGCCGCTCATTGCAACCCGAGGCATGGACCGAGGCACCGTGTCGATGTGGACATTCTATTGCGCTGCGATCTTTGCCTTTCTCGCGGTCTTTGGGCTCTACTACCTCGCCCGTTCGCGCTTTGGCCTCGCACTGGCCGCTGTGCGCGACAACGAAAGGACGGCAGCCTCGATCGGGATCAACGTCTGGTGGACGCGCTTTGCGGGCTTCGTCATCGGCTGCGGTTTCACCGGCGCTGCTGGGGCCGTCTATTACATGTCGGTCTTTCAGGTGCAGCCGGGCGGAGCCTTTGACCCGAACTGGATGGTGATCATGCTCTTCATCGTGATCATCGGCGGCGTCGGCACAGTCGAAGGCCCGATTATCGGCACCGCGATCTATTTCCTCCTCCGGGCGTTCTTTTCGGGCACCGGCAACCTCTACCTCCTGCTGCTCGGCGCTGCGGCGATTGCCGTGATGATGGTCTCCTCCAAGGGCATCTGGGGCGTCTTGCGCGATCGCACCGGGATCGACCTGTTCGGTGCCCGTCGCACGAGCGGCCTCGACACACAGAAGAAAGGCTAACCGATGAACCGACTGACAGGTAAGCGCATCATCGTCACGGGGGCCGCGACCGGTATCGGCAAGGCCGTGGCGACCGCCTGCATCGCCGAAGGCGCGCGCGTGGTGATCGCCGATCTCAATTCCGAGGTCGGGCAGGCCACGGCGGACGCAATGGGCGCGTGGTTCGTGACCTGCGACGTGTCGGATGAGGCAAGCGTAAAGGCAATGATCGGGCAAGCCGTGAACCAGATGGGCGGGTTGGACGGTCTGGTCAACAACGCTGGACTGCAAAAGGCCGGCCCGATCGAGACCACAAGTCTGTCCGATTGGGATGCGCTCATGGCGGTTAACATCCGGGGCGTTTTCCTCGCCACCCGAGAGGCGATCCCGCATCTCAAGGCTGCTGGCGGCGGGTCGATCGTCAACACCGCGTCCCTTGCCGGCAAGCGTGGCGGGCCGGGTATTGGCGCTTATGCCGCGTCGAAAGGCGGTGTTATGGCCTTCACCACCGCGACCGCGCTGGAGCTCGCGCGCGAGAGCATCCGGGCCAATTCGGTCTGTCCCGGCTTCATCGACACCCCTTTCAACGACCCCGCCATCGGCTTCATGGGCGGCCGCGAGGCGCAGGCACGTACGGTGGACACGATGGTTCCGATGGGACGTCAGGCCACGCCGGACGAGGTGGCGCCGATGTATGTCTACCTGCTGTCGGACGAGGCAAGCTACGTGACCGCGCAGGCGCTGTCGGTCGACGGGGGTGTTTACAATTGACCGAGACCTTCGACCACATCGTGATCGGGGCAGGGTCGGCGGGCGCTGTCGTCGCGTCGCGTCTGTCCGAAGACCCCAAGGTCCGCGTCCTCCTTCTCGAGGCGGGCGGCATGGACAACCATCCGGGGTTTCGCCTGCCGCTGCTCATGGGGGCTTTTGTCCGTTCGGGCGTTTACAACTGGTCCTACCAGACCGATCCCGAACCACACCTCAATGACCGCCAAATCCCGTGGCCGCGCGGCAAGGTGATTGGCGGGTCGTCGACGCTCAACGGCATGGTCTATATCCGAGGCGTGCCGGGCGACTACGACGGCTGGGCGCAGATGGGCTTGCCGGGCTGGGGCTGGGACGAGGTACTGCCCTATTTCCGTCGTGCCGAGGCGCATGAGGACCGCGAGGGCGCGCTTCATGCAACGAACGGCGCGATGACCGTGCGCCGCGCGCGCGGCAAGAACAAGCTCACCGATGCCTTCATCAAGGCGGGGGGCGAAGCCGGCTACCCGGTCAACGACGATTTCAACGGCACGGACCAAGAGGGCTTTGGCCGCTTCGATTTCACCATCCGGGACGGCAAACGCTGCGGAACCGCGCGCGCCTATGTCCGGCCCGCCATGTCCCGGCCCAATATGGAGCTTCGCACCCGCGCATTGACCACCCGGCTCCTCATCGAGGACGGGCGTTGCGAGGGTGTCGAATACAAGCAGGGCGGGGTACTGAAACGGGCACGGGTCACGGGCGAGGTCATCGTATCAGGCGGGGCGATCAACTCGCCACAGATCCTCATGCTCTCTGGTATCGGCCCGGCCGAACACCTGCGCGAGATGGGGATCGACCCGGTGCTCGACCTCCCCGGCGTGGGGCAAAACCTCCAAGACCATTTCGACTGCGGACTGGAATGGGAGGCGACGCAGCCCGTATCTCTGACCGCCGAACTGCGGATCGACAGGGTTGCGGTGAACCTCCTGCGCGGTGCGCTGGCCGGTGTCGGCCCGGCCACGGTGTTTCCCTACGAGGGCGGGGCGTTTCTCAAGGTCAACCCGGGGTCCGAGGATGCCGACATTCAGGTCCACTTCATGCATGGGCGCGAGGCCACGTCGAAGCTGCATCTGCTGCCCGGCAAGATCGAGGCGCACCATGGCTTCACCGTACGGATTTCCCAGACCCGTCCCGAAAGCCGGGGCTGGCTCAAGCTCCGGTCAAAGAGCCCCGAAGAGGCGCCTTCGATGATCGGAAACTACCTCGCCGCGCAGTCCGACATCGACACCACCATCGCAGGTGTGCGTGCGTTGCGCCGTGTGGTGGCTCAGCCCGCCTTCGACCCCTACCGGGGGCGCGAGGTCAATCCGGGCGAACATGTGGACAGCGACGCCGAGATCACGGCATGGCTTCGCGAAACCGGGGCGACCACGTTCCACCAGTCGGGCACTTGCGCGATGGGGCAGGGGCCCATGGCGGTGCTCGACGAACGGTTACGGGTGCGTGGCATCCGGGGCCTGCGGGTGGCCGATGCGAGTGTCATGCCGCGCATTGTCACCGGCAACACCAACGCACCCTCGATCATGATCGGCGAACGCGCGGCGGACTTTGTGAGGCAGGACGCCCGCTGATGGAGACCTACGACTACATCATCATCGGCGCCGGATCGGCGGGTTCGGTGCTCGCGAACCGCCTGTCCGAGGACCCGGGGGTGCGCATCCTCGTCCTCGAGGCCGGGCCGGACGAGCGGGTGTTTTCAACCCGCGCGCCGGGGGCCTTTGTGCGGCTTTTCGATACCGCACGGACCTTTCCCTATGTCTCTGACCCGGAACCGGGTGCGAAGGGGCGGCGCATCCACGTGCCGCAGGGGCGGATGCCCGGCGGCGGGTCTTCGATCAACGGGATGATCTATATTCGCGGCGACCAACAGGATTTCGACGGTTGGGGATTGCCCGGCTGGTCCTATGACGAGGTGCTGCCCTATTTCATCCGCTCGGAGGCGAACGAACGGCTGGTAGATGGCTACCACGGCACCGATGGCCCGCTGTCGGTCATGGACATCCCGCACCGCCACCCGGTGAACGCGGCCTTTGTCCTTGCCGCGCAACAGGCGGGCATACCCTATAACCACGATTTCAACGGGGCGAGCCAGCTGGGCGTCGGCTGGTTCCAAGTCACCCAGCGCGGTGGCGAACGGGCCTCGACCGCGCGGGAGTTCCTGCGGCCCGCCATGGCGAGGGGCAATATCCGGCTGGAGCTTGAGGCCACCGTCGAGCGCGTGGTGATAGAAAACGGTCGCGCCACCGGCGTCGTTTGGCAGAAGGGCGGGCGGCAGGAGGCGCGGGCGTCCCGGTCGGTGATCGTGAGCGCGGGGACCATGGGGTCGCCCAAGGTGCTCATGCTTTCGGGCATCGGACCCGCCGCGCATCTGGCCGAGAGCGGGATCGAGGTGCTCCGTGACCTGCCCGTGGGCCGGAACTATCAGGACCACCTGCAGGCGCCCAACTACTATGCCACGAAGGAGCCGATCAGCCTGCTCGGGCAGGACAAGGGGATCGCCGCCCTCCGCCACGGGCTGCAATGGCTGCTCACCCGCTCGGGACTGCTCACGTCGAACGTGGGGGAAGTCGCGGCCTTTGCCGATACGCAGGGCACGGGCCGTGCGGATGTGCAGATCCACTGCTTCCCGATCTTTGTCCCCGATCACGAACGCGCCCCGCCCGAGGGGCACGGCTTTTCCATCGCACCCTGCGACATCCGCCCCCATTCGCGCGGCGAGGTGCTACTGCGCTCTGCCAATCCGGGCAAACAGGTACGCATTCGGGGCAACGCGCTGTCGGACGAGCGCGATGTGGCGACGCTGGTGCGCGGGCTGAAGCTCGTGCGCCGGATCGCCAGGATGCCCGCGATGGCGGGGCTTATCGACCGGGAGCTGATCCTGTCGGGCGATGTGACGGATGCGGAGCTCGGCGATTATGCCCGCAATTACGTCAAGACGGTCTATCACCCGGTCGGCACCTGCCGGATGGGCGAGGGGCCGGAGGCCGTGGTCGATGCCGGGCTCAGGGTGCATGGGGTCGACGGGCTTCACGTGGTCGATGCCTCGGTCATGCCCTCGATCACCTCGGGCAACACCAACGCGCCGACGATCATGATCGCGGAGAAGGCCGCGGACATGATCCGTGGCCACGCACCCCTGACAGCAAGGACCTGAACCATGCAAATGTCGCGCACGCGAAAGACCGTCACCTTTGCCGCCGCCAAGGCGCTGGCCGAAGCGGCCATTGCCGTCGCCCAAGAGCGTGGCCTTGCCATCGGGGTCTGCGTCGCGGATGTCGAAGGTGCGCCCGTTGCGCTCATGCGGATGGACGGAGTGGGCGCGCCGATTGCCGAGTTCTGTTCGGAAAAGGCCTATACCTCGGCCGTGACCGGGGCCGCGACGCGGGATTTCCACGCGCATATGGCCTCGTCCCCGTCGCTCCAGATGGGGATGACGGGTCGGCCCGGATTTCTTGTCTGGGGTGGCGGTCTGCCGATCCGCGAGGGCGGCGAGACCATCGGCGGGATCGGCATTTCGGGGGGCTCCGAAGATCAGGATATCGAGGTCGCGACAGCAGCGCTCGCGGCACTTGGATCCGGCTGATTGTATAACTGGTACAAGATCGCGGTTAAGGACACGCCGAATCGACATTCGCATTGCCCCTTAGCGCTCGTTTCTTCTGGGGCCGCAGTATCCTACGCTATTAAGAAGATTTTGTGGGCTCCATCTAAAATGGGCTAGTCCGGAAACGAGCATTTGATGGGTATAGTAGGATTGAGGGATAGCGCCGCTCACTTGGCCGCATGGCACTATTCTCGTTACTGCATTTCAAAGTTCATTAGCTCTTACCATTTGCGATACCACTGCGACCTACAGGGGAATGCGCTTGTGCGTTATTGTTCGCCAGAAATGCAATATTGGCCCTTACCGCCGCCTTAACCTTTTCAGTCTAGCGAGTTGCGCAAGCATCTTGGCCCCGGTGGTTGCCGAGCCTGATGCTGCGGGGTCCAATGCCATGCCGGGCCTGTGCGGCAGAGATTGCACCCCCATCATCTGCCTTGTGCGAAGAGCAGCGTATTCTGCGCCGCTGGCCCCGCCGGTGAGGTAGCGGTTGTAGGCTTGCGGACTGCCAAGAAGGGCCCGACCAAACCCGTAGGCGCCTCCGAGCCCAGCGGAGAGGGCGGGCATCATGATGTTTCCGGAGATCGAGCGGACGATGAACGGTGTGGCAAAGAGGAACCCTTTGGCCATCAAGATCATCATGAAGAACGGAATGAGAGCCCCGATGTTGGAGGCGCCATCCGGGTCGCCGAGTTCGCCCATGAGTGCGGTCGCGACGCCGGTGATGGTCGCGAACACGCCAGCGACCACAATCGGGTAAATTGCGAAAGATATGAGAGCGGAAAGCCAGCGCGCAAAGTAATCCTTTGTAACCTCGAAGAGCGTGAGAAAGATCATGACGGGCGCGATCCCGATCAGCAGCGCGATCATAAGGCGAGAGGCCACGAGCACGAAGGCCGCTAGTCCGCCGAGGATTGAAAGTAGAAGGACACCCAAGACGTCCATAAGCGCGCCTGCCATCCAGTTGAGCTCTGAACCTGCCGCATTGAGATATTCACCGAGCTCCGCGATGAGCCGGTCGAACTCTTCAGCGAAGGTGCCGGAAGGGCCGGGCGTGCCGCCGCCGACCGAGGCCACGAGCGAGCCGGCTATACTGTCAATGCCGTGCAGGATGGCGGTGGAAACGGCGTTGAACTGTACCCAATTGGTTGCGAACACGCCGATCAGTGCGGTCTTTATGGCCAGCCAAAACGCGGTCCGGCCATCCATGGCGCGGTACTGATAGATCATGTTGATGCAGACCAGCATAAAGACAAGCGTCGCGCCTAGGACGAGCACCGTGCCCACGGTCGCGGCAACGGCGCCGAACTGTGTCTCGGCGGCGGAGTCGAGGTAGCCCTGTGCGGTTTCTACAAAGTAGGTGACAACGCTCATGACGGGGCTGCGCTACCAATTCCCGTCGGCAAGACAGATATCCATGACCGCTGGCCGTAACTCGTTGGCGCGTCCGTTGAACCCGCGCGACGCCTCAAGCATCTCCCAGCGGTCGGCGTCCGCAAAACGCCCCCGAAACTCCCGCTCCGCGGTAGCCCAGCTTGGGAACCGTACATCGCAAGGGCAGGTGCCTCCTAGATTGATTTGTTCGAATGCTCGGGTACGGTAGATGTCCTGCACGAGAACACGAATGTAGGCGTCCTGCGCGGGTAAGTCTTTCAACCAGTCTGGCTCGTCCGGGCGATCCGGACAGATCGTGGCTTCGGCGGTATGTGGGATTTTCAAGTTCGTTTCCGCTGTGCTCGGAACGGCACTCATGATGATCAGGAAGACTGCAAGACACTGCCTCATAGTCCAGACCCGTCGTCATCTT